>CAYUEN010000001.1:0-105849 GCA_964443745.1 uncultured Campylobacterales bacterium
GCGCCCTTAGCTCAGCTGGATAGAGCATTGGTTTGCGGTACCAAAGGTCGCAGGTTCGACTCCTGCAGGGCGCGCCACTCCAGAAATACCCCCTTCTTTCAATTAACTTATGATTTTTACCCGTTTTTTCAGGGAAAATGGTACAATATTCCCATCATACAAGAAGGAGCGATGTGTGCCGGATTTACATATAGATCTCATATCTCTGATCATTGGTGTAGCCATTGGATGGGTACTCTTCTATCTGAAACATTTTTTTGTCGTACGCAGACACAAAAAAGAGCTCGCAGAGTACAAAGGCCATCTGGAGCGTCAGATGAAAATTACGCAGGAGGGCAGCAAAGCACTCTCCGATACGGTGGAAAAACTCAAAAAAGAGAACGAAAACCTTCGTATCACCGTCAAGACATTGGGTCAAAAGCCGGGTCGAAACGAGCTTAGACTACTCAATATCTACGATGCGGCGATACGCAAAATGATGCTCAAAGCTCCCGGTTTTTCCAGTGCATGGGAGATGTCTCTCCAAGAGGCGGAACGTGAATACGAAGAGAACGAGAAAGGTTTGAAAACCGTGATAAAAAGGGTGTTTGGCCCCAGTATCTCCCACAAAAGAGAGGGAGAAGAGGATATCTCGAGCGAACAATAGACAACACTATTTCGTCTGGTTTTGATCGGTTTTGCCGGGAGGAGATAGTACAGTCTGATTCGTCTCTCTCTTTTTGGATTTTGGCTTTCGTTTTGCCAGGGGTTTGAAAAATTCGTAAACGATGGGTTCTTGGTCTTTCAGCTTCAGATCGATCAGCAGTTTCTCTTTTGTTTTGGATTGGTAGATTTTAAACACTTCGCAATCGGTGGCGATCTTGAGGATATGGTAATAGCCCCGATTTTCCCGGTTCATCTTCGAGAATGGAAGTACCGATTCGATACGAAGCAGGGTATTTCGCTCTTTGGTCACAAACCATGCGACGTAAGGATGTTCGATATGATAAAGAGAGTTAGTCGTATTGAGTTCGACAAAACTCGTATCGATTCCTTTGAGTTTGAGCGCATTGGCCTGAAAGAGATCGTCTTGAAGAAGCGTGAGGATCTCTTCTCTCTGTCGCATCTGTTCTACATTTTTTGCGAATATCGTATTGGTTTTTTGCAAAGTGTCGATTGCCCCATATAAAAAGAGGACGATGATTCCCAACAAGAAGATGGAGATGACCACTTCGATCAGTGTAAAAGCGCGTTTCATTGTCCGATATCCACCCCGATCTGATAAAGGTAACTGCTCTCTTCTTTGTGTGTCACCGTGATTTTGTCGATCAGGAGTTTGAAAGAGATCGTGCCATTGCTCTCTTCGACCTCCTCTCCCAGCGGAGCGTAGCTGCTGTATGCTTCGTGTCTGTAGTGGATTTTGTAATTTTTCAGATAACGCCTGAAATCGTCATCCGAAATGGCATAGTCGTTGCGGACGAATTCGTAAAGACTCTTTTCACTGTTGTGCCAAGCTCTGTTTCGATGCATAAAAGCGAGAGAGCCCAAACGGTCAAACGCACTCTTCTTTTTCAAAAAGAGATAGGTGTGTTGGGCGTTGCTGCTGATCTGAAAGAGTCCCACCGCTACGACGGAGAGGATGATGATCGAAACGAGTACTTCGATCAGGGTAAAACCGTCACTCCTGGATATCATGAGATGTAATCCTCGTAAAGTTTCGATTGCTGAGTCTGTCGATCGCCTCTTCCATCGAAGTGAGAACTTCCACTGGGTGGAGATACGGATAGAAAAGGTAGATTTTTCCACCCTGTTTGACGATAAAACTGGAGCTGCTTTCGTTGGGATAGATCGTAAATGCGAAGCAGACATCATGAATGCCCTTCTCATAGAAGAGAGGAGGAAAATGCACCTCTTTTGGATCGTAGAAAGGGTCGATACGATAGACTTCGACGCCTTCGAACAATTTGGGATCGAGTTTGATTTTCAATTTTTCAGGTACCTCTCCATCGATTCGCAGCAGTAATTTTTTGCAATCGTCATAAAGATAGAGATCCAGCCTGGAGCCTTGGCGCCAGTAGGGTAGCAAGCTCTCTTTGAGAGTCTCGAGCTTGGGAATTTGGAGTCTGTTTTTGGGATTGAGGTCACTGATGACGAGGGCGTAGACGATACCGATCAAAATTACCACGACCATCAACTCAAACAGGGTAAAAGCGTCTCTTTTCAAAATGGCAACTTAAAGATATTATATTTTGCTCCGATTATACCACATAAACCTAATTTTGATATCATGTCTTATTCTGTAGAAAGGGGGCGGTGTGAAAGGGAAGATTTTTCTGCTCGAAGACGACATGACGCTACAGGAGACGGTCGGCGAATATTTCGAAGATCTGGGATACGAAGTCGATAGCGCCGAAAATGGGGAAGAGGCGATGGATATGCTTTATGAAAAACAGTATGACATTATGCTATTGGATGTGAAGGTCCCCCAGATCAGTGGATTCGATCTGCTCAAAGAGATACGCAATAGAGGTGTTACGACACCCGCGATCTTCATCACTTCTCTCAACAGCATAGAGGATCTCAGCCGCGGCTATGAGAGTGGATGTGACGACTATATCCGCAAACCTTTCGCACTCAAAGAGCTTCAGATGCGTGTCGAGACGATTTTGAAAAGAGAATTTTTTCATCGAAGAGGGGAAGAGATCAAAATCGATGAAAAAAGAGTCTATCATATCGGTGAAAATCTTCTGTATATAGATGGTGAGCCGCAGAATCTCAACAACAAAGAATCGAGATTGTTGAAACTCTTTTTGCAACATCAAAACCAAGTACTCTCTCATGAGAAGATTTACGATACGCTTTGGGAGTATGACGAACACTATTCCGAAGCGAGTTTGCGCACCTATATCAAAAATTTACGAAAACTGTTAGGAAAAGAGAGAATTGTCAGTATCAAAAAACAGGGCTACAAGTTTATCTCGGAGTGAACGCAAGACACTCGTCTCCTTTTTGCTCTTCTACGCCCTTTTGTCTATCGTCATACTCGGTTTCAGCGGGGCGATCTACTATATGCTCCAAAAGGAGGTGATGCTCAAAGAGCAGGAGAAGCGTCTCAAAGAGTATTCTTACGAGCTTATCTCCAAAATCCGTTTTTTGCACAACCATTTCGACGAAGAACGTACCTACCCCCGCTTCGTCTATTTCGATTCGGCGATCTACGATAGCAGCGGACGCCAGATCTTCTCCACCTTGAGCGATGATTCCAATGTCGATCTTTCACGTACTCTCTACACCAAAGGAGAGAAGATCTACTATGTACGACTGCTCGATTCTTTCTATCTGGGTGCGATGTATGTGGTGATCGAAATTACCGACGATATGCAGTGGCTCAATTTTTTCAGAATGAAGGTGGCCTTCTACGGTATGATACTCTTTTTGATTCTTCTTGTAGCCGGTTATTTTCTGATGAAGCTTCTGCTCAAGCCGATGCGGGATACGCTCTATTTGCTCGATCACTTCATCAAAGACACCACACACGAACTCAATACACCCGTCAGTGCGATTCTCGCCAATATCGAAACGATCGATCCGAAAAGCTGCGACCCCAAAAACTACAAAAAGATACACCGTATCGATATCGCCGCGCGGACGATTTCCCAAATCTACAACGATCTTACCTATGTGGTACTCGGTCATCAGACGCAGTCGAAAAACGAGAAGATCGACCTGAGCGTACTCATCAAAGAGCGTGCGGAGTTTTTCAAGGTGATCGCCGAGCCCAGGAAACTGCGTTGTCTGCTCGAATTACAGGAGGGGGTCACCCTGTATGCCGATCGCAACAAAATCAGCCGCCTGGTCGATAACCTTCTCTCCAATGCGATCAAATACAACCGAAAAGGAGGATTCGTGCGGATCGTTCTGAAAGAGGGAAGCCTTGTCGTGGAAGATAGTGGAATCGGAATCGAGAAAAGACGCTTGAGCGATATTTTCGAAAGATACAGGCGCTTCAACGAAAGTGAGGGTGGATTTGGTCTGGGACTCTCCATCGTGCTTGCGATCGTCAACGAGTATGGGATGAAGATCGCGATCGATTCGACACCGGGCAAGGGAACGAAGGTAAAAGTGAAATGGTGAGAAAAACTGTCTTGATCTGGCTGATGGCGATGGCGCTTTATGCGCAGAACGATACGAATACGACAGTCGAAAAGCTCTATCATGACAACTGCGCTTCGTGTCACAAAGCCAAAGGACTCTCCTTGGAGAAGCTCTTTTTTCGCTATCTACTTAAATACAGCAGTGAAGTTTCGGTCAAAAGCGCACTGTTCGATTTTCTGAAAAATCCGAACGAACTGACCTCTGTTTTGACGACGGAAGATCGCAAACGGTATAAAATCAAACGAAAAACGACACTCACCGACGATGAATTGCGACGGGTGATCGATCTATATTGGGAAAAATACAAAGTATTTGGGCGGTTAAAGTAAATCTTTATTGAGATAAATGTAATATTCACAATTGCTTCACAATTGCTTGTTACAATTGTGACGTAATTAAATTTAAAGGAGAAAATATGAAAAAGTTTCTTACACTGATTGCGACTTCTTTGCTTGTTGCAAGTATCGCTACGACAGCGGCTTCCGCCGATCCGGCCAAAGGTCAGAAGATCTATCTGAAAAAGCTGAAAAAAGCTTGTGGATTCAATGGTGCGAAGATGTCCGCCAAGCATACACAGGAAGAGTGGGAAGAGATCAAAAACAGCGGTAAGCTCGAAGATGAGATCAAAAAACTCTGTCCAAACGTAAAAGATGTCAAAGACAAATATCTGCCCGATCTGTTCGACTTCTTCTACGAGTATGCCAGCGACAGCGGTAATGTTCCTTCTTGCTAAAAGAAGAGATTAAGTCAGATTTTATATAATACCCATTCATCTAAATAGAAGGAGAAAATGATGAAAAAAGTTACACTCGGACTGCTTCTGGTTGGAGCGACTAGTTTGCTGATGGCTGATGGTGCTGCACTCTACAAAAAATGTGCTGGCTGCCACGGTGCAAAAGGTGAGAAAAAAGCGCTCGGAAAATCCGAAGTGATCGCTGGTTGGGATGTCGCCAAAACGGAAGAGGCGCTCAAAGGATACAAAGCCGGTTCCAGAAACGTTCATGGAATGGGCGGATTGATGAAAGGTCAGGTAGCTTCCTACTCTGATGCTGATATCAAAGCGGTATCCGAGTATATTCACAGCCTCAAATAACCTTCCAACTTCTCCCCGCCACGGCGGGGAGAGTCTCCATCCAAACTCCCAGATTCACTTTTCTTTTCAAACTGTTATAAAATTTCCTGATCTTTTGTTATAATACCCCAATCATAACAGGGGGAATCATGACGGAAGCTCTCATAGAAGCGCTCGAAGAGGACAACCTTCTGAAGGTCAAACAACTCATCAAACAGGGTGTCGATTTGGACGAAGAGACGGAAGAGGAAGCGAGTATGCTCTTTTTCGCTTTTCGGAAAAAATGTTCACCCGAGCTCATCCGGCTGATGATCGAAGCGGGGGCGGATCTCTCCATCACTTCACCTTTGGGAATCTCCGTTTTGGATGAGGCGATCGCATTGGGTGATCTCGATTTGATCAAATATCTCGTACTTGAAAAGGGGTTCGATGTGAACCGAACCAGACGCAAAAGCGGTGTCACCCCTCTGATGATCGCGAGTAGTTACGGATATGAAGAGATTGTCGCGTTTTTGTTGGAACAGGGGGCGGATTTGATGGCGGTGGACAAGATAGGGATGAGTGCGCTCGATTATACGGAGCGTCTGGGTAAAAAGAGGATGTTCGCCTATCTGCAGCGCCATCTCTCCTCTTCGGAGCGAAAGTGATTTCTACAGACGTTAAGGAGTGAAGAGGTGATGGAGATAAATCTGATAGTCGAAGCGGTCAAATTTATGGTGATCGGTTTGACGACCGTTTTTCTCTTCTTATGGTTGTTGATTATCGTCCTCAAGATAGAGAGTCGCGTTGTACAGCGTCTTTTCCCGCCTCGTATGGCGGTAAAGGCGACTCCCAAAACCGAGAAGAAAAAAGAGGTGAATGAGGAAATTACCGCTGCGATCGTCGCTGCCGTTACCCAACATAGAAATAGAAAAAGATAGGAAAAGAGATGGCCAAAAAGTTGATCGATATTATGGATACGACCTTTCGGGACGGATTTCAATCCGTCTTCGGAGGAAGGGTGCTGATGGAGGATTTTCTTCCCGCTTTGGATGCGGCGAAAGAGGCGGGAATCAGCCATTTCGAGTTCGGCGGAGGGGCGAGGTTTCAAAGTCTCTTTTTCTATCTAAACGAAAACGCGTTCGAGATGATGGATCGTTTCAGGGAGAAAGTCGGCCCCGAAGCGAATCTCCAGACGCTCGCCAGAGGTGTCAATACCGTGATGCTCGATACCGGAAGCAGCGAATTGATCGATCTGCATGCGAAACTCTTCAAGAAACATGGGACGACGACCGTTCGGAATTTCGATGCGCTCAACGACGTCGAAAACCTCAAATACAGCGGAGAGTGTATCGTCCGCCATGGTCTCAACCACGAGGTGGTGGTGACGATGATGGATCTGCCGCCCGGTTGCAAAGGGGCGCATGACGTCGCCTTCTACGAGAACGTACTGCGTCAGATACTCGATGCGGGCATCCCCTATCAGAGTGTCTGCTTCAAAGACGCCAGTGGAACGTCCAACCCCCACAAAGTCTACGAAACGATCAAAATGGCCAAAAAGCTCCTTCCGGAAAACATTCCTGTCAGACTCCATACGCACGAGACGGCGGGTGTGAGCGTCTCTTGTTATCTCGCGGCACTGGATGCGGGTGTGGACGGAATCGATCTTGCCGTCAGTCCGGTGAGCGGCGGCACTTCCCAGCCGGATATTATGACGCTTCTACATGCGACGAAAGGCAGTCAGTACGATCTGGGAGGATTGGAGCTGGAAAAGGTTCTCGAATACGAAGATGTACTACAGGAGTGCCTGAAAGATTATTTCATTCCGCCCGAAGCGGTGAGGGTCTCTCCAATCATTCCGATCTGTCCGATGCCGGGGGGCGCACTCACGGCCAATACGCAAATGATGCGCGACAACAATATGATGGACAAATATCCGGCCGTGTTACGGGGTATGCGGGAAGTGGTGGAAAAGGGGGGATTTGGGACCTCCGTAACGCCTGTGTCGCAATTTTATTTTCAGCAGGCGTTCAACAACGTCGTTTTCGGCCCCTGGGAGCGGATTGCGGAAGGATACGGCCGGATGGTGCTCGGCTATTTCGGACGTACGCCCGTCGCCCCCGATCCCGAAGTGGTGAAGTTAGCCAGCGAGCAGCTCGGTTTGGAGCCGACGACAAAAACGGCGCTCGAACTTGCGGACGCCGACAAGAGTAAGAGTCTGAAACATTTCAGAAAAATCCTGAAAGAGAACAAGATCGAATTGACGGACGAAAACCTCTTTATCGCCGCTTCATGCGGAGAGAAGGGGATCGCCTACCTCAAAGGAGAGGCGAAAGTACAAGTGCGCAAAATTTCGCAGCAAGAGCAAGCCGACAAGAAGCCTTCGAAACCTTCGGGACCGGGTCACTATACCGTCGTCGTCAACGGATCCAAATACGACGTCACCGTGATCGAATCGGAAGGGGGCGAGATGGAGATCGAGACCGTCGCCCCCTCCAAGCCTTCGGCTACGACACCCGTGGATTCTAAAAGCCCCCAAGAGAAGGGTATATCCGACAAAGGTGCCGTAGAAGTGGTCTCGCAGACACCCGGTAGCGTCTGGAAGATTCTCGCCAAACCGGGTGATCGCCTCAAAGAGGGCGATACGATCATGATCCTTGAGGCGATGAAGATGGAGATCGAGATCACCGCGCCTATAGAGGGTGTTTTGCGCTCGATCGAAGTTAAGCCTCATGAGACGGTACAGGATGGACAGCTGTTGGCGACGATGGATCGGGAAGCGTAGATGAGAGGAAAGATCTGGGTTTTACTGCTGTTGTGCGCAGCTTTTATCGTGCCTCTTTTTGCCGCCGAAAATACGACCCCGCCATCTGAACGTACGGTGTCGAAATCGCAGGCATACCAGCCGCAGACGATTTCCGAACTCTTCCGCAATTTCT
The DNA here is from genome assembly GCA_964443745.1 of uncultured Campylobacterales bacterium. GTDB lineage: Bacteria > Campylobacterota > Campylobacteria > Campylobacterales > QNZT01 > CAYUEN01. The sequence continues at coordinate 8,125 of CAYUEN010000001.1, forward strand.
ACCGATCGACCGGTTTTTTCGCGATGACTCACCCCAAAGAGGGGGTCAAGACCGCCGGTGGCGAAGAGATGAGCCTTTTTGCGCAAAGCGGCGGAAGGGCGATCATGTTCGTAATCTGTCTGTTGCTGCTTTATCTGGCGATCGCCAGAGGTTTCGAGCCGTTGCTTTTGATTCCGATCGGATTTGGCGGAATTTTGGCCAATATCCCGATCGCGGAGCTGGCGGGAGAGCACGGTTTGCTCGGCATCATCTACAACATGGGAATCGCGAACGAATTTTTCCCCCTGCTGATCTTTATGGGAGTCGGAGCGATGACGGATTTCGGTCCGCTTCTGGCCAATCCGAAAACGGCGATTCTCGGAGGGGCCGCACAGTTTGGGATTTTCGGATCGCTGGTGGGAGCCGCCGCGCTGGCGGAGTGGGGGCTTTTCGATTTTTCTCTCAAGCAGTGTGCCGCGATCAGCATCATCGGAGGGGCGGACGGTCCGACGTCGATCTTCATCGCTACGGAACTCTCTCCCGAACTTTTGGGAGCGATCGCCGTGGCCGCCTACTCCTATATGGCGCTCGTTCCCGTCATCCAGCCTCCGATCATGCGATTGTTGACGACGGAGAGCGAACGCCGGATCCGGATGGTGACGCTTCGTAAAGTCTCCAGGATAGAAAAGATACTCTTCCCGCTGATCGTTCTTTTTCTGGCGATTTTGATTTTGCCGGAGGCGACACCGCTGATCGGAGCGCTTTGTTTCGGCAATTTCGCCAGAGAGAGCGGCGTGGTCAGGCGGCTGAGCGATACGATGCAAAACGCACTGATCAACATCGTGACGATCTTTTTGGGGCTCGGTGTGGGATCCAAACTCGCTTCCGACCAGTTTCTTGTCGCTCAGACGTTGGGCATCATGGTGATCGGTCTGATCGCGTTCGCACTTGGAACGGCCGCAGGTGTCTTGATGGCGAAACTGATGAATCTCTTCTCCAAAGAGCCGATCAACCCGCTCATCGGTGCGGCGGGTGTTTCGGCCGTGCCTATGTCCGCGCGTGTTGTGAATAAAGTTGGACAGGAGTATAATAAGTCAAATATTCTGTTGATGCATGCGATGGGTCCAAACGTCGCAGGCGTTATCGGTTCGGCGGTGGCGGCGGGTATATTGCTGTCTATTTTTAAATAATATCGTCGATGGGACGATGTTAGGGATAAGGAAACAATATTTATATGCAAGAAGGGGAACTTAAGATGATTAGTGCAGAAGATTTGAAAGCGATGGGGCTCAAAGACGTCAAGCATGTCTACTACAACTCCAGCTACGACGAACTTCACAGACACGAAGTGGAGCAAGACAAAGAGCGCGTCGCGGACAGTGGAACGGTTATGGTCGATACGGGCATTTTCACCGGCCGAAGTCCGAAAGACAAATATTTCGTCGACCAAGAGCCTTCCAACAAATACATCGCCTGGGGGGATATCAACCAGCCGATCAAAAAAGAGATCTTCGATGCACTGTTTGAAAAGGTCAAAAAGCAGCTCTCCGGGAAGGAGATCTATGTTCAGGATGTCTTTGCGGGAGCGAGTGAAACGAGCCGCAAAAGAATCAGGGTCGTGACGGAGATCGCCTGGCAGGCCCACTTCGTCAAAAATATGTTTATCCGCCCGACGGCGGAGGAGTTGGAAGGGTTTAAGCCCGATTTCATCCTCTACGACGCCTGCAAAGTGGTGGATGACCAATGGCGCGAACATGGACTCAATTCCGAAGTCTTCGTCGTTTTCAATATTGAGGAGAATGTCGCGATTATCGGCGGTACATGGTATGGCGGAGAGATCAAGAAGGGAATCTTCACGATGATGAACTACTGGCTTCCCCTCGAAGGTAAACTCTCCATGCACTGCTCCGCGAACATGGGAGAGAAGGGAGATACCGCCCTCTTTTTCGGTCTTTCCGGTACGGGCAAGACCACACTCTCGGCGGATCCGAAACGCCGCCTCATCGGAGACGACGAACATGGATGGGACGATGAGGGAATTTTCAACTTCGAAGGCGGTTGTTATGCCAAATGTATCGGTCTGGATGCGAAGAAAGAGCCCGAAATCTTCGGGGCGATCAAACGCGATGCGCTGCTCGAGAACGTCGTGGCGGACGAAAGCGGCAGAGTCGACTTCAACGACGCCAGCAAAACGGAAAATACCCGTGTCTCCTATCCGATCTACCATATCCCCAACTTCGTCCCTTCCTTAAGGGGCGATCATCCCAAAAACATTCTCTTTTTGAGTGCGGACGCTTTCGGGGTGCTTCCTCCCGTCAGCAAGCTTACCAAAGAGCAGGCGATGTACTATTTCCTGAGCGGATATACGGCCAAAGTCGCCGGTACGGAGCGAGGCATCACCGAGCCGGTCGCGACTTTCAGTGCATGTTTTGGGGAGGCGTTTTTGCCGCTGCATCCGACCGTCTACGCCAAACTGCTGGGCGAAAAAATCACCGAGCACAACGTCAATGTCTATCTGGTCAACACCGGCTGGACCGGCGGCGCCTACGGAGTGGGGGAGAGAATGAGCCTGAAAGATACTAGAGCCTGTGTCAACGCGATTTTGGACGGCAGTATTCTCGAAAGCGATTTTGACGTGACCGATACGTTCGGTCTGCATTTTCCCACGTCGCTTCCGGGTGTGGATGCGAAGATCCTCAATCCCAAAAATGCGTGGGAGGACAAAGAGGCGTATGTGAAAACACGAGACCATCTGGCCGGACTCTTCATCGAAAATTTCAAAAAATATCTCAAAGAGGATGCGGAATTCGACTACTCTCTCGCCGGTCCCCAGCTTTGATTTTCCGGGAGGGCGCCGTATGGGTGCGCTCCCTTGCCTTAACCTCTTTTGGCTACAATTAACCATACGATACATATAGAAAGCGGGAGTATTCATATGGCAAAACTTGCTTCGGGACGGGTTCAAGCCGAAAGTGCCGAGTTGCTCGATCTTTTCAACGCCTCTTTACCGTTCGACCGTCGGCTCTATCATGAAGATATAGAGGGGTCGATCGCCCATGCGACGATGCTGGCGCAGCAAGGGATTCTCAGCGAGCGGGAGCTTGAGGCGATCAAAAAGGGGCTTAGGCAGATCGAAAATGAGATTGCGGAAGGGAAATTCCGTTTCGATATCGCCGACGAGGATATCCATATGGCGATCGAGAAACGGTTGACGGAATTGATCGGCGATGCGGGAAAGAAGCTCCATACCGCCAGGAGCCGCAACGATCAGGTCGCGCTGGATTTCAGACTCTACGTCCAAAGACACACCAAAAAACTATACCGGCTGCTTTTGGATCTACAAAAAGCGCTACTCAAACAGGCTTCGAACCATACGGAGACGATGCTTCCGGGTATGACCCATCTACAGCATGCCCAGCCGGTCAATTTCGCCTACCATCTGTTGGCGTACGTGAGTATGTTCGGTCGCGATATGGAGCGGCTCAGGGACAACTACAGACGAAACGACTACTCCCCGATCGGCTGTGCCGCACTGGCGGGCACACCCCATCCGATCGACCGGGAGACGACGGCCAAGCTGCTCGGATTCTCCGCACCTACAATCAACTGCATGGATACCGTCAGCGACCGCGATTTCGCACTCGATTTGCTTTACGCGATCAGTGTGATCATGATGCACATCTCCAGGCTCTCCGAAGAGTTGGTGCTCTGGTCGAGCAGCGAATTCGGTTTCGTGACGCTCAGTGATGCCTATTCGACCAGCAGTTCGATCATGCCGCAGAAGAAGAACCCGGACGTACCCGAACTGCTCAGAGGCAAGACGGGACGCACCTACGGCAATCTCGTTTCACTGTTGACCGTTTTGAAAGGGTTGCCGCTGGCTTACAACAAAGATATGCAAGAAGACAAGGAGGGGGTTTTCGATAGTGTCGAGACGGCCGAAATCTCTCTGGAGATTCTCAGGGAGGTGATCGCCACGATGCGTGTCGAGACGGAACGGATGGCCCGCGCTTGCCGACAGGGCCATTTGAGTGCGACAGATCTGGCGGATTATCTGGTCCAAAAAGAGGGAATGGCGTTTCGGGACGCCTACAAGCTCACCGGTATGATCGTCGTCGCCGCGGAGGCGAAAGGGGTCGATCTTTCACAGATGGGATTGGAGGATCTGCGGGAGATCGTGCCGGATATCGCCGAGGAGGTGATGGATTATATCGATCTCAAACACTCGATGAACGCCAGAGATTCCGCAGGAGGCACTTCGACGCGAACGACGCGCGAACAGCTGGCGTATTTCGAACAATGGCTAAAACAAGCGGAGGATTTCGCGAATGCGTAACATATACGGAAACGGACTTTGGATCGTCGCTCTTATGACGGTCGCCTTTTTGCACGGATGCGGCGGCAGCGACCTGCTCGATCGAATCGATGGCGGACAAAATGGCGGCTCCGACTACGGCGGAAACGAGATTCCAAGCGGTACACTGGCGGCCCGCATCGTCGAGGCGCACAACCGCTATCGAAGCGAGCTGAATCAACAGATCCCCGATCTGGAGTGGAGCGATACGATCGCACACGATGCGAAACATTATGCCGACATTTTGGCCGCAAGCGGCGAATTCGAACACGATCCGGACAATGTAGACGGCTATTCGAACGGTCCTTATGGAGAGAATCTCTATGCGATCAGTCGTTCGGACGATCCGGAGCAAACGCTACTGGATGCGGTCGAAGCGTGGGGAGCGGAGAAGGCGTACTACCATTACGGTGTGGTGGGAGATCCCGATACGTGCGATACGGGTGAGCAGTGCGGCCACTATACGCAGATCATCTGGAAAGAGACCCGAAAAGTGGGGTGTGCGATCGCGCAATATACCCGCGGCGATTTTCAAGGCGGATACGTGGTCGTCTGCAAATACGCTCCTCCCGGCAACGTGATCACACAAGCCCCCTATTGATCGCCGAAGAGGGGGAGCGATTTTTGCCTATATCGCTTTTTTCGCCTCTTCCGGCGAGAAGTGGGGCCAGGTGAGCCTGGTGCCGCCCAACAGATGGAAATGAAGATGATAAATCTCCTGTCCTCCGTCGCGTCCGTTGTTGACGATCAGCCGGTAGCCGTTTTCGTCCAGATCCAGCTTTTTCGCGACCTCCTGGATAAAGGGGGTCATTTCGGCCATCAGTTCGCCCGTGACGTCCTGAAACTTCTCCACATGGACTTTGGGGATGATCAGCAGGTGGATCGGTGCGCGCGGATTGATATCATGAAAAGCGAGAAACGCGTCGTTTTCCAGTAGTTTGTTCGCCGGAACCTCTCCGCTGGCGATTTTGCAAAAAAGACACATACACGATCCTTTGGGGTTGGAATACCCTATTTTAATCAACTTTGTATTAAAATCCGACCATATTCAGCAGAGGACATACCGTGAACCAATACGAAGAACGTATCAAAAACGCGACGTCTCTGAAGGAGCTCGAAGAGATCCGGATCGAGATATTCGGCAAGAGAGGGATGCTTGCTGCTCAGTTTGCGAAGATGAAAGAGATCCCGGACGAAGAGAAGAAGGCGTTCGCCCAGCGACTGAACCGAACCAAACAGCATCTTACGGAGCTTTTCGAGGGCAAAAAGATGTTGTTGGAGCAGGAGGCGATTCGCGAGAGCATGCAAAAAGAGGCGATCGACGTCTCCCTCTACAACGGACTCGAGCGTTCCGGTGCGCTCCATCCCGTGATGGAGACGATGGAGCGGATCATCGACTACTTCGTCGCGATGAATTTCTCGGTCGAAGAGGGGCCGTATGTCGAAGACGACTTTCACAATTTCGAAGCGCTCAACCTTCCCAAATACCATCCCGCCCGCGATATGCAGGATACTTTCTATTTCGAAGACGGCATGTTGTTGCGTACCCACACCTCTCCGGTACAGATCCGTACGATGCAGCGCAGCAAACCGCCGATTCGCATGATCAGTCCCGGCAGTGTTTTCCGTCGCGATTTCGACTTGACCCATACGCCGATGTTCCATCAGGTGGAGGGGCTTGTCGTCGAAGAGGAGGGGAGGGTGAGTTTTGCCAATCTCAAGTTTATCCTCGAAGATTTTTTGCGCTATATGTTCGGCGATGTGGCGGTACGGTTCCGTCCGAGTTTCTTTCCGTTTACCGAACCGAGCACCGAGGTCGATATCAGCTGTATCTTCTGCGAGGGGAAGGGGTGCCGGGTCTGTTCGCATACCGGATGGTTGGAGGTGCTTGGATCCGGAATGGTCGACCCCAACGTTTTCGCGGCGGTGGGATACGAAAAGGTGAGCGGATATGCGTTCGGTCTGGGGGTGGAGCGTTTCGCGATGCTGATTCACAGAATTCCGGATCTGCGGTCGCTTTTCGAGGGAGATTTACGACTACTGGAGCAATTTAGATGATAGTGACACGTGCATGGCTGAACGAATGGATCGATCTGGAGGGAATTTCGACAGAGAGACTCTGCGAAACCCTCAATGCGATCGGTCTGGAGGTGGATCGTCTCGAAAAGATACGTATCCCGCAAAAGGTGGTCGTGGGAGAGGTTCTGGAGTGCAGGAGACATCCGGATGCGGACAAGCTGAGCGTCTGTCTGGTCGATATCGGGAGCGAAACGCTGCAGATCGTCTGCGGTGCGAAAAACGTGGCGGCGGGGCAGTGGGTGCCTGTTGCCACGATCGGCGCGGTGCTCGGAGAGAGTTTCGAGATCAAAAAAGCCAAACTAAGAGGCGTCGAATCCAGCGGGATGATCTGCGCTTCGACGGAGATCGGACTGCCGAAGATCGAAGAGGGAATCATGCTTTTGGACGAGAGCGTGGGGAAGCTGGAGAAGGGGATGCCGCTCGCTTCGCTTTCGCTACTGAACGACGATCTGATCGATATCGAGCTGACCGCCAACCGGGGTGATTGCCTGAGTATACGCGGGGTCGCCAGGGATCTTGGTGCCGCGCTTAATCTGCCGCTGAAAGAGAAACCTCCCGTTTTCGAGGCGGATCGTCGCGGGGTCGCCAGGGTTCTCGCGCTGGAGGTGGTGCCGCCCTACGAAGCGGCGCTGCAGTATCGCTTCGCGGAGACGGCGGGTATTCGAAGCGATGCGCTGGAGAGATTCAGACTCGCGCTGATCGATATGCTTACATCCGTTCCCCTCCAAAATCTCCTCAACTACGTGATACACGAAAGCGGGATATTGCTGCGGGCCTACGATTTCGATCTGCTGCAACGCTCCGAGAGGGAGCCGGTGAAGCTTCTCGCCAAAGAGGAGAAGCATAAGCTCGAAGCGATTTTTACCGAGGAGGGGGAGATGCTCTCCGTGGTGGGAGTGATGCAAACCGATCGTGCATGTGTGAGCGCACAGACAAAACGCGCGATTTTGGAAGCGGCCTACATCGATCCCGATCTGCTCGCATCGAAAAAGATGGGAGCGAACGTCGAAAGCGACGCGCTCTACTACCGTGCCTCCCGCGGAAGCGAACCGGAGTTGGAGACGGGGTTGGATCTGCTGGGCACCTTGATCGCCGCCAAAGGGGGGTCGATCTATCGCGGCAGCCAGAACCACTCTCCCAAAAGCGAACCCAGACGGCTCGATATCTCCTACGCCTTTATCGACACCTTTATCGGGATGGCGGTTTCACCCACACTGGTCGTCACGATACTCAAACGGCTGGGATTTGGTGTCAGAAGCGAAGGAGAGCGGCTGATTCTGGAAGTGCCGCGCTATCGCCATGATATTCGTAATCGCCAGGATATCGTCGAAGAGATCGTCCGGATCGTCGGTATCGACAATATCGACGCCAAACCGCTTCGATTCGTCGAAAAGCGGCGGCTCAATGCCGTTACCGATCGGATCGAAAAGCGAAGGAGATATCGTCAAAAAGCAGCAGCCATCGGATTTTTCGAATCCGTACACTACTTTTTCGAACAGCGCTCCATGCTGGAAAAATATGGATTTCCACTCCTTTCGAAAACGAAAGAGTTGCGCAATCCCATCACGAGCGAACTCGACACGCTTCGCACGACGCTGCTGTTGCACCTGATGCGTTCGGCCGCCGGAAACATCAAAAACGGCTACCGGAGCGTGGCGCTTTTCGAGCTGGGACGTGTGGTCGAAAGCGGGAGAAAGGAGCGGGAAAAGATGGCGTTCATCTTCAGCGGGGAGGCGCAATCTCCGTCGGTGCGAAACCACGGCAAACCTCCTATGATCGATTTTCTGACGTTCGCCGAGCGTATCGGAAAAGTGGTGGGGGAGATACGCCTGGAGCCCGGAGAGAGCGAGCTTGGGTTGATCAATCCCTACGAGTACGCCGAGGTTTCGATCCAAGAGCGAGTTGCGGGATTTATCGCGAGGCTTCATCCGGAGGCGGAAAAGGCGTTCGGTCTGCCCAAAAGCTATATCTGCGAGCTCGATTTTGATCAGTTGCCCTCAAAAAGGGTGGAAGTGAAATCCTACTCCCGCTATCCGGCACTTACGCGCGATCTTTCGCTGATGATCCCCGATACGCTCCCCTATGCGAGGATACGGGAGTTTCTGGAGCGTAACAGGCCGCCACTGCTCACGCAATTCTATCCGATCGACAGGTTCGAAGACCCCACATTCGGAAACCGATACAACCTGACGTTGCGCTGTCGGCTCCAGTCGAACGAGAAGACGCTGGAGGAGGAGGAGATCAACGCGGTGATGGAGAAGATTCTCGAAGGGCTCGCATCTTTGGGGGTGACGTTGCGATGAGCCGCCTTGTCGTCCACAAAGCGAAAGCTCCGTTTGAGATCGCAATCGATTCGATCGCCAGCGACAAATCGATCTCTCACCGCTGCGCGATCTTTGCGTTGCTGAGCGACAAACCCAGCCGTATCGTCGGGTACCTGCAGGCGGAAGATACCCTTCATACGCTGAAGATCGTTCAACTCCTCGGCGCGAAAGTGCGAAAGCGAGATGACGAGCTTACGATCACGCCCCCCGAAAAGATCGTCGAACCCCCTTCGATTCTCGATTGCGGAAACTCCGGTACGGCGATTCGTCTTTTGATGGGATTTCTCTCCTCGTGCGAAGGTTTTTTCGTTTTGCATGGGGACAAATACCTTGCATCGCGCCCGATGCGACGTGTCGCCGATCCCCTGCGCCGTATCGGTGCGAAAATCGACGGAAGAGAGGAGGGGAATCTCGCTCCGATTTCGGTAAGAGGAGGCGGCGTGCGGGGATTTCGCTACGAAAGTCCCATCGCCTCCGCCCAGGTCAAGAGTGCGCTGATTCTGGCCGCGCTCAAAGCCAATGAAGTGTCGTGGTACAAAGAGCCGGCGTTGAGCCGGGATCACAGCGAACGGATGCTAAAAGGCATGGGGGCGCGGATCGTGGAGGATGGAGAGTGGATAGGGATCCACCCTCTTCAAAGTCCGCTCAAACCGCTCGATTTGCAGGTTCCGGCCGATCCCTCCAGCGGATTTTTCTTTGCGGTGGCCGCCGCGATCGTGCCGGGAGCGAAAGTGGTACTCAAGAACGTTTCGCTCAATCCCACCCGTATCGAAGCGTATCGCATACTGCAAAAGATGGGAGCGAAGGTCACTTTCGTGGAAAAGGAGAATCGCTACGAGCCCATCGGCGATATCGTCGTTTCGCATCACAGGCTGACGGGTGTGGTCGTCGAGGAGCGTATCGCATGGCTGATCGACGAACTGCCCGCCCTCGCGATCGCGATGGCATACGCTAAAGGTGAAAGCGTCGTAAAGAACGCCGAGGAGTTGAGGGTGAAAGAGAGTGATCGTATCGATGCGGTCGTGACGAATCTGCAAAAATGCGGTATCGTGTGCGAAGCCTTCGAGGACGGCTATCGAATCGTCGGTGGAAAGATGCACGAAGCGACGATCGACAGCTTCGGCGACCATCGAATCGCGATGAGTTTCGCCATCGCGGGGCTCGTAACGGGGATGGTGATCGAAGATACCGACTGTATCGGGACCTCTTTTCCCAATTTTACGGAGATTTTGGAGAGGATGAGCGAGGTGGAACATGGAGATTAGACTGGCGAGAAAATACGGATTTTGTTTCGGTGTGAAACGGGCGATCGAAATAGCGGAAAACTCCAAAAACGCGACGACGATCGGCCCTTTGATCCACAACAACGAAGAGATCAACCGCTTGAAGGAGAATTTCAACGTCGTCACCGCGCACGATATTTCGGAGTTGGAAGGCGTCAAAAAGGCGATCATCCGAACGCACGGAATCGTCAAGGAGGATCTGGAGAAGTTAAGACGCACCGATATGGAGATCATCGACGCGACCTGCCCTTTCGTGACCAAACCGCAGCAGATCGTCGAAAAGATGAGCAAAGAGGGATATCAGATCGTGATTTTCGGAGACATCAAGCATCCGGAAGTGCAGGGGGTGATGAGTTATGCGGTCAACAAACCCATCGTGGTGATCAGCGTCGAAGAGTTGGAGAAGGTGTTGATTTCACCGCGGGTGGCCGTCGTCTCGCAGACGACCCGAAAGATGCAGGAGTTTCAGAAAATCGTGAATTTTCTAATCGCCAGGGCGAACGAAGTGCGTGTCTTCAATACGATCTGCAACGCCACCTTCGAAAATCAAGATGCCGCCAGGGAGTTGTCGAAAGAGTCGGACGTGATGATCGTCATCGGCGGCAAAAACTCCTCCAACACCAAGCAGCTTCTTTCCATCGCCTCCGAACACTGCAAAGAGAGCTACCTGATCGAAAACGAAAAAGAGCTCGAAAAGGAGTGGTTTGAAGGCAAAAAGGTGTGCGGGGTCACTGCTGGCGCTTCGACACCTGATTGGATCATCGAGAAGATCATTTCCAAAATAAGAGAAATTACTGTATAATGGCCCAAATCTCAAATGGCCTGGCCAAAAAATATCGAAAAGGAAGAGAATGTTAAATGAGGCGAACTTTAAAGTTCAGAGCAAAGAAGCCATCGAGTCGATGGATTTAGGAGAAGAAGAGGATTTTGCCGCGATGTTCGAAGCGTCGCTCAAGGAAGAAAAGGGCGGCAGTATCGTAGAGGGAACGATCGTAGCGATCAAAGAGGACGAAGATACCGTATTGTTGGATGTCGGAAAGAAGCAGGAGGGTGTTTTGCGAAAGTCCGAGATCGAAGATGAAAACGGCAATCTCCTCTTCAACGTCGGGGATAAAATCACCGTCGCGATCACCGGCTATCGAAACGAGCGTCCAATGCTCTCCTACAAAAAGGCGTTGCGTGCCCAGAAGGTGGAAGAATTCATCAAAAACTACAACCCGGAAGGAGAGGAGATCACGATCGAGGGGACGATCATCGGCAAGAACAAGGGAGGATATATCGTCGAAGGGAGCGACGGTGTGGAGTTTTTCCTTCCCAAATCCCAGGCCTATCTGAAAGAGTCGAAATCTTTGATCGGGAAAAAGATCAAAGCGAAAGTGATCAAAGTCGATCCACAGAGCAAATCGATCGTCATCTCGAGAAAGAGGCTGATCGAAGAGGAGAGAGAGCAGAAAAAAGCGATCATAGATCAGATGCTCGAGAGTGGCGAAGTACGCAGGGGCGTAATCAAGAAAATCACCAGCTACGGTATGTTCGTCGACGTAGGCGGAGTGGACGGGTTGGTCCACTACAGCGAAATCAGCTACAAAGGTCCCGTCAATCCCGCCAAACTCTACGAAGAGGGTGAAGAGGTCGAGGTGAAGGCGATCAGTTACGACGAAGCCAAACGTCATCTTTCACTCTCCGTCAAAGCCGCGATGGAAGATCCGTGGGAGACACTCAAGGATCAACTCGAAGTGGGCGATACCGTCAAAGTCGTCGTCAGCAACATCGAACCCTATGGTGCGTTCGTCGATCTGGGGAACGATGTGGAGGGCTTTTTGCATGTTTCGGAGATTTCATGGGACAAGAACATCAAACATCCCAAAGACTATCTCGAAGTCGATCAGGAGATCGACGTGGAGATCGTCGAAATCGATTTCGAAAAGCGGAAGCTGCGTGTGAGTCTGAAACAGAATCTTCCCAAACCGTTCGACGAATTTGTCAGAAAATATAAGGTGGGTGATGTCGTCAAGGGTGTGGTGACGACCGTCACCAATTTCGGTGCGTTCGTTAAAATCGATGGCGTCGAAGGGTTGCTTCACAACGAAGACGCCTCCTGGAACCGCAACGAAAAGTGCAGGGATCTTTTCAAGGTTGGCGACGAAGTGGAAGTGAAAATCGTCAAGATCGACCGAGAGAAGGAGAAGATCTCCTTGAGCAGAAAAGAGCTCGAAGAGAGCCCGATCGAAAAGTTCGCGAAGACGCACAAAGCGGGCGACATCGTCAAAGCGAAAGTGCGTGACGTGAAGGAATTCGGTGTATTCGTCGAACTGGAAGAGGGTGTCGACGCCCTGATCAGACATGAAGATCTGGGGAATCTCAACGCCGACGAGCTCGAGAAAGATCAGGAGATCGAAGCGGCGATCGCCTTTATCGATACGGACAAGAACCGTATTCGACTCTCCGTCAAAAAATTGGCACGTATCAAAGAGAAGGAAGCGCTCAAAGAATACAGCAACGATGAACCGACCACTCTCGGGGATATCCTGAAAGATCAACTGAAATAGCGGAGTGGCAATGCCAAAGACCATTCTCTATTTGGTATTTGCCATCCTCTCCAGTGTCGTCGCCATTTTATTGATCGTCGTCTATCGATACGCGACGACACCTCTTCCCGTCTCCAGCGCTGCCTCCTACGCTTCAGCGATGGAACAGAATGTCGATATTTCCATAGATGTCTTGATCGATGACTTCCAGTTCGAATCGGAAGGGTGGAGTGGCAGACTCATTAATCGGGAGCGGCTTCAGACATATTTCTATCCCGTCAGGGAATTTCAGATCAGACTCAACTAAAAAACAGGGGTATAAATGCCAAAGAAGAGAATCATCGTATGTGATGCCATTCATAAAAAAGGTTTCGAACTGCTGGAAAACAGCAGTGATATAGAGTATGTCGACGCATCGGATATGCCAAAAGACAAACTGCTGGAGATCGTAGGGGAATACGACGTCGCGATCACGCGGAGTTCGACCGATGTGGACGAGAAATTTCTCGAGGCCGCCAAAAATCTCAAAGCGATCGTCCGTGCCGGTGTGGGTGTGGACAATGTCGATATCGAAGGATGCAGCAAGCGCGGTATCATCGTGATGAACGTCCCCACGGCCAATACGATTGCGGCGGTGGAATTGACGATGGCCCATATGCTGGCTGCCGCGAGAAGTTTTCCCAACGCCAACAACCACCTCAAGCTCGATCGCATCTGGAAAAGGGAGAAGTGGTACGGTATAGAACTCAAAGACAAAAAGCTGGGTATCATCGGTTTCGGCAACATCGGCAGTCGCGTCGGAAAACGGGCGTTGGCTTTCGAGATGGACGTATTTGCCTACGATCCCTATATCGATCCTTCCAAGGCGATCGATCTGGGCGTGACCTATACGAAGAATTTCGACGACATTCTCGATTGCGATTTCATCACGATTCATACGCCCAAGAACCATGAAACGATAGATATGATTTCCTATGCCGAGATCGAAAAGATGAAAGACGGCGTGCGCCTGATCAACTGTGCCAGAGGCGGACTCTACAACGAAGACGCGCTCTATGACGGACTCAAAAGCGGCAAGATCGCTTATGCAGGAATCGACGTTTTCGTGAAGGAGCCGGCGACGGACAACAAACTGCTCGATTTGGAGAATATCTCCGTGACTCCCCATCTGGGGGCCAACACCTACGAGTCGCAGGAGAAGATCGCAACGGAAGCGGTGGAGCAGGCGATCAACGCCGCGCGCGGCATCAGCTACCCCAACGCCCTGAATCTGCCGGTCAGAGAGAGCGAGCTTCCCGAATTTGTCAAGCCCTATCTCGAACTGGCCCAGAAACTCGGCTATCTCGCCGCTCAGATCAATATCGGTGCGATCAAATCCCTCAAAGTCGAAGCCGAAGGAGAGATCGCCTACTATCTGGATTCGCTCAGCACTTTCGCGTTGGTGGGATCGCTCAAAGAGTCGATGGGAGAGAAAATCAACTATGTCAATGCCGAATTCGTCGCGCAGGAGAGTGGTATCGAGCTACGACATGCCAGGGCGCGTGAAATCAGCGAATACAAAAACCGTATCGAAGTGAAGGTGATCACCGACGAGAAGAGTATCGAAATCGGTGGTACGATCTTTTCGGATACGATCGAAAAGATCATCAACATCAACAAAATCAAACTCGATTTCAAACCCAAAGGTAAGATGATCTTCTTCTCCAACCAGGACAGACCGGGTGTCATCATGAAGATCAGCCAGATACTCGCCGAAAGGGGAATCAATATCGCCGATTTCAGACTCGGACGCGACAAAAAAGGAGAGGCGCTCGCCGTGGTGCTTGTCGACGAAGCGGTAGACAAAGAAGTGCTACGGGAGTTCGAGTCTCTGGAAGAGTGTAACTGGGTCTCCTACGCCGTTTTGTAAACGAGGGCGGGAGAGTGACGCTTCTCCCGCTGAAAGGTTGAAAGATGGATATTCTGGAAGGATCGTTCCACCATTTTTTGGAGTGATTCGCAGAAAGTCCATAAGATTCTGCCGCTGTTTTCATAATTTACCGCAACAAATACCTCGTATAACTATTTATAATCCACTTTTCCATAGGACATCGAATGGAGTTTCGTGTTTTAGGGAAGAGATAATGGAGTTGTAAGTCACCATCATATATAATTTACCGTTTAGTATATCTTAAGATTAGGGGTTTTGCGTGAAAAGAGTAGTCTGGGTGACGGCGTTGTGTACGCTTTTGCTCCAAGCCAGCGGTGTGAAGCCGTATCGCAATCTGGAGTTGGATGAGGCGCTGCAGATCGCCAAAAAAGAGAATCTCGAAATCAATATCGCGGAATTCGACAGACGTGTCGCGGAGCTGGGTGTCAAAGTGGCGACCGGTTACCATCTGGGCAAACTAGACGCGACGCTGATGGGGCTTCGTTCCAACGATGCGGGAAACGTATTCGGCTTCAAGCTCCAAAGCCGTGAAGCGACGTTTAATGATTTCGGCTTCGATCAGTTTCTGGACGCTTTCGGGCAGGCGATGATCGATCCGACAACGGGTATGCCCGGTGATTTCAACACCTTTATGCAAAACTTCGGCAACCCACAGGCCAAGCAGATGTTGCTGGATACGAAACCCGATCGTCTCAACTATCCCGATGCCCGCAACCATTTCGATCTGAAGCTTACTTACATGATACCGCTTTTTACCGGATTTAAACTAACCAAATACCGCCAGATCGCCAAAATGATGAAAGAGATGGCCGAAGAGGACAAGAAGAAAGTCGAAGCGGAAAAACTCTATCAGGTCCGTAAGACTTTTTACGATATTTCCCTACTGAGGCAGTTCATCACCGATCTGACGACGATACGCGAAAACATCGGCAAGCTCAAAAAAGCGACGATCGAGATGCGTAAGGAGGGTTATGCGAAAAAAACCGACATCCTAGAGGTCGAATCGAAACTATCCAACGTCGAGCGTATGCTGCGTCAGGCCAAAGCCAACAAAGAGCTCTCCTACCACTTTCTCAGCTTTTTGCTCAACCATCCCGTCAAATCGATTCGGTCGGTGGCGCTGAGCGCGGCCGATTTCCAGATTCCCCTGGAGACGGTATTGGAAAACAATCGCGACATCAAAAAAGCGAAACTCGGCCTGAAGATCCAATCCAATATGGTAGGTGTGGCGCGTGCGAGTTTTTTGCCCGAAGTGGGGGCGTTCGCGGAGTACGGCAGCAGCGACGACAAACTTTTCAACGACTTCAAGGATCATGACCGCTATACCGTAGGGGTACAGGCCAAATGGAATCTTTTCAGCGGCGGTTCGGACGCGGCGAAACTGGAGCAGGAGAAGCTCAAGCGGCTCAAGGTCAAAGAGCAGGTGGAGTTGGCGAAGAAAGGAATCGCGTTGCAGTATCGCAAAATCAGGACGGAGATACGCAATCTCGACTCCCAGATCGAGAGTTTGGGGTACGAACTCAAACTCGCCAAAGAGATTTTCTTCAGTTACCAGGAGCGATACAAGGAGGGGCTCGCGTCGATCAACGATGTCGTGATCAAGCAGTCCCTGCAGTTGGAGAAACTGCTCAAACTCGAAGAGTTGCGCACCAGACGTAACGAAAAAATTCTTGAACTTCATAGATTAGCATATTAGGAGAAGCGATGAAAAAATTAGTGGCATTGTGTGTGTTGGGATCGTATCTGTTCGGCGTGACGTTCGACGTTTCCGGTACGGTCGTATCCGACAACAGGAAAATGCTGACAAGCCGGTATATGGGATTTGTCAAACAGGTGAACGTCGCCGAGGGCGATAGGGTGAAAAAAGGAGATCTGCTCTACGAGATCGACTCCAAAGAGATAGACAGCGCCAAGACACAGGTGGAGTTGGCGATCCAACAGGCTCAGCTTTCACTACAGATGTATATGAACCAATATACCAACGCATTGCTCAATCTTCAGCGCAACAAGCGGCTTTATGCCAAGGATATCGTCTCCAAGTTCCAGCTGGAGAATCTGCAGTTGGCGGTCAAGAATCTGAAAGATATGATCAAGGTGGCCAAAAAGCAGGTGCAACAGGCAAAAGCGAGGCTGGAAGAGGTGATGAACCAATACAACTACCTGAAAGTCAGAGCTCCCAACGATGGAGTGATCGTACAAAAGAATATCAATGTCGGTGAGATGGCGATGCCGGGAATGCCAGCGATGGTGCTGACGGATTTGAGCAAGCTCAAGATCCAGACCGAGGTTTCGGAAAAGAATCTTCACTTCATCCGTGTCGGCAAAAAGGTCCATATCGAGATACCGTCGGCGGGTATCAGCGAAGAGGGTACGATTAGCGCGATCATTCCCAGCTCCAATCCGATGACCCACACCTTCAAGATCAAGATCAGTTTCGATACGGCCGGAAAAGTGGTCTATCCCGGTCTCTATACCAAAATTTCGATAGAAGAGTGAGGTAACGATGCGAGAAGATGAGATTGCGAAAATTCCGGTAACCGATTATGCCGGAAGACTTGCCAAAGCGTTTATCTACAATCCGCTGACACCGATTCTGGCCGTTTTCCTGCTGGCCGTGGGATACCTCTCTTTGGTGGTGATGCCCCGTGAAGAAGATCCCCAGATCGCGATCAGCGGAGGTACGATCATCGTGCCCCTTCCCGGTGCCACACCCAAAGAGATCGAAAACGTCATACTCAAGCCGCTCGAGCGAAAACTGCGCGAGATTTCGGGAATCGACCACATCTACGGTGTCGCCGCGGACAACGTGGGTATCGTCAACGTTCTCTACAAGATCGGCGAGGATAGGGAGGAGTCCAACCTGAAACTCTACGACAAAGTGATGCAGAATATGGACAAGCTTCCCAAAGGGGCGATGCAGCCGCTGATCAAGCCGTTCGATATCGATATCGACGTGCCTATATTGACGATCGCCTTCTATCTGAGAGAGGGGTCCAACCTCGATCGTGTCGGTCTTTTCAAACGGGTACGCGATATCCAGCATGAAATCAACGCGATCGAAAACGTCTCCAAGACGACGCTCAAAGGCGAGCACAAGCAGCAATACAACGTACAGGTCGATTTGCACAAACTCTCCGGGTATCACCTCTCTTTGGGGCAGATCATGAAGGCTTTGCAGTCACTAGCTGTCAACGTACCGGATGTCAAAGATAGAGTGAAAGATGGTCGCATCGTTTTATTCGGTGTCAAGAACGCCATCACCAGCGTGAAAGATCTTCAAAACGTGATCGTCGCCTCCTATATGGGATCGCCCATCTATCTCAAAGATGTCGCGGACGTGCGGGATTCTTACGATATCCAAAACTACAAAAGTGCCGAAATCACCTACAGAGAAGGGCTGGAAAAGGCGCAGGAAGCGAAGGAGAGAGGAGAGGAGCAGCCGAAGCTCGGATCGTTTCTTCCCAAGCAGGAGCAGATCACGATGACGATTTCCAAACTCAAGGGGACCAATGCCGTCTTCGTCGCGGAGGGGGTGCTAAAGAAGTTGGAAGCCTATCATAAAGAGCTCAACAAAGAGGGAATCGGCTATGTCGTGACCAGGAACTACGGCGAAAGGGCCGACGAGGCGGTCAACGAATTGGTTCACCATCTGATGATCACGATCCTGATCATCGCGATCGTATTGGTGATCGCGCTGGGTTGGAGAGAGTCGCTGATCGTGACTTTCACCGTGCCGGCGATTCTTGCGGTAACGCTGTTTATCGCATTCGTAACGGGTCAGACGATCAACCGTATCACGCTTTTTGCGTTTTTGCTGAGTTTGGGATTGCTTGTGGATGCGGCGATCATCGTCATCGAAAATATCCACAGGCATATGCATGCGCACGATGCGGTCGATCGTGAAAAAGACGAAATCATGATTTCGGCGACGGACGAAATCGGTGCACCGACCAATATCGCCACGCTCGCGATCATTTTGACGATGATTCCGATGGCGTTTGTAGGGGGAATGATGGGCGAATTTATGAAACCGATTCCGTATAACGTGCCGGTCGCGCTTTTCGCGTCGCTCGTAGTCGCCTATATCTTCACCCCTTATCTGGCCAACAAGATGCTGAAAAAGCCGAAGATGCACCATCACCACCACCACTTCCAGAAAGAGAACAAAGGAGCCACTTCATGAAATGGCTTGAGAGATTGATCTACAATATCAACGGATCGGCCGCCAAACGCAGATTGGTGATCTTGTTGACCTTTGTCGCGTTGGGGCTTTCGATCTTGATGTTTCCGACCAAACTGGTTTTGGCGAAGATGTTGCCCGGAAAGAGTGCGAACACCTATTCGGTCTATGTCGACACCCCTTCGGGCAGCTCGATCACGGAGACAAGAAGAGTAACAGATTGTGTCGTAAGCATTCTTCAAAAAGAGAAAGAGGTGACGGATGTGGAAGTCTTTCTAGGGCAGGGATCTCCTCTGGATTATGCGGGGCTTGTCAAAGGATCGACACTCAAACAGGGCGAGAACGTCGCGGAGATCGTCGTGAATCTGACCAACAAACATACACGTGACGAGCCCTCCTATCTGATGGTACGCCGTCTTCGCCCCGAAATCCACAAAAAATGCCAGACGCTCAAACCCGGCACTTCGATCAAGATGATCGAACAACCCGCCGGTCCGCCGACGCTCGCTTCGATCGTGGTCGAAGTCTATGGAAAGCGGGAAGATCGAATCAGGGATATTGCCGCCCAGGTTTCGGATATTCTCAAAAAGACGGACGGACTCGTGGATGTGGATATTATGGAGGATGAAATTTTCACGAAGTACGAATTGATCGCCGATACCGAAAAGGTGAGCCGATCGGGAATCTCTTTGGAGCAGTTGAACAAGATTCTCTATCTGGCTTTCGAGGGAATGGCGGTGGCCGTGAAAAATTCGCAAAACTCTCCCGATCAAATTCCGCTTTTCCTGGTATTGAGCAAGGAGACCAAGAGTTTGGATACGATCTCGAAAGAGGCGTTGGAGGCGAAACTGACTTCGATGCACCTGATGAACCAAAAAGGTATGATGGTGCCCGTCAACGAACTGGTGGAGATCAGAGAGGTACAGAACTATCCGACGATTTTCACCAAGGATCTAAGAAGAATGCTCAATGTTATCGCCGAAACCGATATGGTTTCGCAGGTCTATCCGCTACTTGATGCGCGGGAGAAGATGATCGAACACTTTTCCAAGGATTTTATCGTCACCAAAGAGCCCGGTATGTCCACCTATATGTTCGATCTGCATCTGCAGGATAAAAAGACGGGTGAGAAATTTTTGCTTCGATGGGATGGAGAGATGAAGGTGACGCTCGATACTTTCCGCGATCTGGGCGGGGCATTCATCGCCGCATTGGTGCTGATCTTTCTGCTGCTGGTGATCTACTACAAGAGTTTCGCGCTCAGCGGTATCATATTGGGAGGCAGTTTCCTTTCGATCATCGGTGTCATCGTCGGCCACTGGGTGGCGGATCTGGTAACGCGGGATACCTTCTTTCTGACGGCCACCTCGCTGATCGGATTCATCGCGTTGATGGGTATCAGTTCCAGAAACTCGCTGTTGCTGATCGATTTTACCAAAGCGCTGATGCAGAACAAAGGCATCGAAAAACGAGAAGCCATCGCGATCGCGACGGCCACGAGGGCCAAGCCGATCTTTCTGACGGCGATCGCGATCATTCTGGGTTCCGCGTTGTTGGCGACCGACCCGATTTTCGGCGGTCTGGGCGTGGCGCTGATCTCCGGTACGGTAGCGGCGGTGATCGTGTCGCTCGTTTTCGTGCCGGTATTGATGTACAACACCAAAGCACTCTGATTTCGACGATGCGGCTATCCGCATCGTCTTCCCGCTCTTTGGGGATTTTACTTCAAAAAAATCTTGAAATGACGATTTTATAACCACTATCCAACAGATCCGACAAGATGTGTATTCGCAGTCGTTTGGAATCAAAATTGACAGAGGAAAGTGGTATGGTCGATATCGTTCAATTGCGACAACAGACACAAACACTGCATATACTCTATGTCGAAGACGAGGAGATAATACGGGAGGAGACGAAGGAAATCCTCTCCGAACTTTTCGCTTCGGTAGTGTGTGCCGGTAACGGACGGGAGGGAATAGAAAAATACGATGCATTCTACACAGATCATGGTACTCCTTTCGATATCGTACTGACCGATATCAATATGCCGGAGATGAACGGTATCGAAATGATCGCAAAGATTCGTGAAAAGGTCAAGCATCAGATCTTTTTCGTCATTTCCGCACACAATGAAAGCGAATATCTCTCTCAACTCATAGATCTGGGTGTCCAGCAGTTTTTACGCAAGCCTCTGGAGATCGATCAACTCTTCGATTCACTCTCCACTACGGCCGCTTCGATCATCAACGAAGAGATGGCAAAACGCTACTATGAAGAGATCGAAAAGGAGAATACGATTCTCGAAGAGAGAGTCAAAGAGCGTACTATGGAGCTGGAAAGGCGGCTGTATATCGACCACATGACGGAGCTACACAATCGATACGCGCTGGTCGAAGATCTGGAGCGTCAAAAACTCGGCGCGTTGATACTGATCGATGTGGATCGTTTTCAATTCATCAACGACCTTTATGGTACCCAGATTGGCAACGAAGTGATCAAACGTCTCGCACAATGGTTGAAAAAATTCGTTCAACCCTATGGATATCGCCTCTATCGAGCATCCGGAGACGAATTCGCGATAGGGATCAAACGGGACGAACATCGTGAACGTACATTTTTCGAAATTTTCGAATCGAAAATCACCGATGTGAAGTTCTATTTTTCACAGATTGAGGACGAGATCGACGTCGATCTTTCCGTCGGTGTCGCCTGTGGTGGAAAAAATCTCCTCTCTGATGCCGATATCGCGCTCAAACAGGCGAAAAAGAGTCATAAAAGAATTCTCTTTTACACCGAATCTACCGATACGGTGAGTCAGATGCAGGATCTATTGCGTTACAAGCGATTGATCAAGGATGCAATTGCCGAAAATCGTGTCGTTGCGGTTTTTCAACCGATCGTGGATGTTTCCGGCCATATTCTCAAATATGAAACCCTGATGCGTCTGAAGACGATAGAAAAGGATACGGAGGTTCTTCTGACTCCCTATCACTTTTTGGAGATCGCCGAACAGACCAAACTCTATCCACTGCTTTCCAGAGAGATTCTCTCTCAGGCATTGCACGTATTGGAGCGGGAGCCGGTCACACTGAGTGTCAACCTCACCTATCGCGATATTCTCGATCGGGAGCTCGATCACTATCTTTATAGACGGATCGAACGCGGGGATTTGGGAGAGAGGTTGATTTTCGAAATCGTCGAAAACGAACAGATCACCGATTATGGAGCGGTACGCGATTTTCTGAAAAAATACCGTACGCTGGGAGTGAGGATCGCTATCGACGATTTTGGCAGTGGCTATTCAAATTTCGAACACATTATGCAGATCGCCCCCGACTACATCAAGATCGATGGCTCTCTGGTCAAGAAAATCGATAGCGAATCACAGGCGAAACTGATGGTGGAGGCGATCGTTCACTTTTGCAAAAAACTCGGTATTTGCGTAATCGCGGAGTATGTACACAATGAAGCGGTGTTTGAAATATTGCGGAAAATGGGGGTTGGGGAGTTTCAGGGATACTACTTCTTCGCACCTCGGCCCACCCTCCAAAGAGGGGCCCCGGTGCAATCTTGAAACGTCAGTGGTTTCGGCAGCTGGAGAGGCGAATATCCGCGTTTTCTTTCGTGCCTCCTTCTTTGCCGTCGGCACCGAGTGAAATGATGTCGATCTCACCGTCGTTGTTGATGTAGATATAGGGGTGTTTCCACGGATCAAGGGGAACTTTGCCATCCAGAAAACCACCTTCGGGATAACTTTTGTACTTCTCCGGATCCGGATTTTCCACCAGCGCTTTGATCCCCTCTTCGGTTGTGGGATAGGTGCCGTTTTGGAGTTTGAAATTTTTCAGTGCATCGTAGATACTCTGCATCTGGATGCAAACGATTTTCTTCTTCGCCTGTTCACTCTGTCCCAGCAGATTCGGCAGTACCAGACCCGCCAGAAGCCCCAGGATGATAATCACGATCATGATCTCTATAAGTGAAAAACCTTTTTTCATTCTTTTTCCTTTTTCAATCTTTTTAAGTTAGATAGACTACAATACGGGCGATATTATAGAGGATTTTCCCTTCAGGTGTGATGAATGAAAAGAGCCCCCCGTCGTGCGGTCGTATTGTTGTTGACACTCGGATTTATCGCGATAATCACGGCGTTGGTGCTCTATGGCGTGACTCTCTCCAAAAAGAGTTTCGATCAAGTCACTTCCATCGAAGCCGACAATCAGTTCTATGTCGCTTTTTCGGATATGCTGGCATTGGTGAAACGGCTTCGTGAAAACCGAGATCTCAACGATACCGAAAAACTCTCTTTTCTTCTGGACGAATTTTCCCTTCCACCGATAACGGAGCCAAAAAGTGGCATCACGATCGGCTTCATTTCCGAAACCTATATGAACCGTCTCAATCTCAATGCGATATTAAAACGTCTCGTACAGAGTGACGAAAAAGAGTCGGACGGCCAGGAGACACTGCTTCTTGTGCCTCTCGAGCGGTTTTTTCGCTTTTACGAGATCTCCGATATTCCACTGCTTTTGGATATCATGAAAGATACGATCGATCCGGATCTGATCGAGCGTTCAGGCTATAGCGAGATCGCCGACGAGAATTTCGATTTTCGGCAGGGTAGGATTTACAGTTTCGATCATCTGAAACAGATTTTCGACCGTTACTACCGTATTAGCAGAGACGAACGCATCTATAAAATCGACGAAGAGGATTTTACGAAAGATTTCTATTTCGGGGATTCCGATGCGATGGGATTACTCGATTGCGAACGGTTGGAGCCGGCGGTGTCCATACCGGGCGAGCCACCGGGAGTCGTCGAACTCTTGACGGGAGAAGCGACGATTCAGATGGACTATTGCGGTTATTTCAAGAGCCGATATCCGGCACTCGCGAAGCTCTTCTTAATCGACTCTTATGGGCATTATCAAACTATTGAAAAAAATACTACAAAAAGAAAATATCTGATAAAATGTATATTAACATTGGACACTGCATACTACAAAAGAGATGTCGCGTTCGATTATGAATTCGAGAGTGCAGGGATCAGTAATATTGAAAAAGATATTCATGAATAAACGAGCCACCCCTTTTTATCTGACGAAAAAAAGCCCCCTGCGCACAAAAGGGAGATACAGCGTCATTCTCTCACCCGAATACTACTGGATCAAACGTGTTTCGCTGCCGGTCAAGAGTGCCAGAGAGGCGAAGAAGCTCGCGGAATCGGTCTTCGAAGGGCTGCTTCCTTCTGGTTTATACGACTATCAGGTGATCAAAGATGGGGATGAGTTTTTGATCATCGCATACGATCGCGAGGTGATTCAAAAGGCGCTCAAAGAGCATTTTAGGGGTACCAGCGAGATCAGCGGGGTCTATTTCGCGCAAAATGAGTTGAAAGATCTCAAAGGGTGTACGACGGTCAACGCCAAAGCGGCGCTGACACCGATCGATGGGATTTTGGTGCAGGTACCCCGAAGTTGTATCGATACGAGTGCACATCTTGACGATATCCTCCCGACACTCAGACTCTCCCGCCACAAAATACGCATCGGGACATCGCAGAAGCAGACGCTTCCCCGCTCCACCGTCACAATGGTCGCTATGGCGTTCTTTTTGGTGATGGCGTCTTTGCTGATCGAATATATCGCCTACAAAAAAGCACTTTCGGACATTCTCTCCCAAAGGGAATCGCTGATTTCGCGCTACCACCTTCCACAGACGTCGTTCGAACTCAAAAGTATAGAAAAGAGTCTTCTCAAGAAGTATGAAGCCCAGAAAAAAATACGTGACGCGCTTCAAAAGATCGCTCTGCTTTCGTTTGCTTCCGGAGAATCGATCAGAAGGCTCACCTGTACAAAGCAGGGAGTACATCTGGAAATCGAAGGAGTCGAAAGTGGCAGGGAAGAGGTACTCAAACGTCTGTTGGCCTCGGCGTTCAAGGTCAAAGAAACAGAGATGGACGGTACAGTGATGAAGGTGGAGGTGAGTCTATGACCTCCAAAGCGTTTGGCCTCTCTACGCTCGTAGCGGTGTTGTTGGTGGCTCTGTTTTTTTCGATGCGGCAGAATGCCAAAATGGCTTTTATGGAGCAGAGGGGCTCCTATGTCACTTTCGAACAAAAAGCGCGGAGCATCTCATGGCTGAAAGAGAAATTCCAGGACAAGAAGTGGCGGCGTCACCAGATCGAGAATCTCAAGCGTATCTGTGCACCGGAGAGTGTCAAGGAGCGTACGGGAGTGGAGATCTACACTTTCTCGGATCTCGATCGCGGAAAGCTGCAGCGTCTGTTGAGAAAATTGGAAAATTCAACACTACTTATACGTAAACTCGACATTTTCAAAGAGGAAAAAGGTGCTGTGGCGACGCTTGTGGTGGAGATCTCCAAATGAAAAAGGTAGTATTGATCGCGACGAGTTTTTTTATCGCTTTGTTGTTTTTGATGCCCAAGGAGAACCTCTACTACACACTGAAACGTCTATTGAGCGATCAACATATCCAATTGACGCAAAAAAAAGTTTCGGATCGCTGGTATGCGCTGCATCTGGAAGGGGTGTCGCTTCTTTATGACGGGATCGAATCGGTCGAAATCGAAAAGGTGGATCTGTGGCCTTGGTTGTTCTATAATCGGCTGGATCTTCAAACGATCACTCCCTATCCCGCGATCCGTAAGTTTCTACCCGCTTCCGCAAAAGAGATGGTCGTTTCCTACACCCCTTTCTATCCGATGAAGGCGACCATGAGGATGGAGGGTGAGTTTGGAGAGATGGAAGGCTTTTTCGAAATCAAAACGGGGAAACTCCATCTGCTTCTACATCCCGCATCGCCATTCGCGAAGAGTTCGATCGTGAGGCAGAATTTCAAAAAAACCGAAGAGGGATACCTGTATGAATCCATCCTATACTGACCGGATCAGGTCGTTGGCCCTCTATCTGCTGTTGCCGTTTGCAGTGGCGAAGCTGCTTTGGAGTGTGGTTTTTCTCTTTCTGGAGAAGGGCGATATCGTCATTGAAAAGCCGATCTCCTATGGATATCACTACACTGCGACCCCCGCACAGGTGATCTTGCCTTTTTCGGAGCGGCCCAAACCGGAGCAGATCGAAGCGTCGGAGAGAATCACCGATATCAAACTGAAGGGAACTTATATTGAAGGCGAACAGGGATTTGTGGTGATCGAGGAGAGTGGAGGGGCGGTTTTCGTCAGTAAAGGGGAGCATTATAGAGGCTATCGCCTCAAAGAGGTTTACGAGGATCGGGCGATTTTCGAAAAAGGAGGCAAAAACTACGAAGTACTGCTCAAAGAGGAGATCAGACCCGCGAGAGAGTCGGGTGGCGATATATCCGGCCCAACTTCTACAGCAGGAGCGGATGGTGGCAGTGTCAGCGTCTCCAGAGACGAGTTGAACGACTATATTCGCCATCCCAACAAAATCTGGAAAAACATCCGCATTCAGGAGATACGCAAACACGGACGCATTGCGGGGTTTCGTGTCAATTACGTCAAACGAAACTCCGTTTTCGACCGGTTTGGGCTCAAAAGCGGGGATATCATCACGGCGATCGACGGCAACGAGATCCACTCTCTGGGAGAGGTGATGAAGTACTACAACGATGCGGCCAATCTCGAAGCCCTGACGCTGACCGTCAAACGGGGCGACGAGGTGGTGGACATCGACTTTACTGTAAATTGAGAGAGGAAAGCGCATGAAAAAAGCGACGTTACATCTGATTATGGCGGCGACGATACTCTTCGGAGCGGGAAACGCGATAGCCCAGGCTCCGAAGCAGGAAGATCGCAATCTGGTCAAGATCAATTTCAAAGGAATGAAGATCACGGAGTTTATCCGGATGGTGTCCAAAATCACCGGTAAAAATATCCTGATCGGACAGAATATCCAGGGAGTTGTCGATTATGAACAGGCCAAGCCGATCAGAAAGGATCAGGTCTATGCCCTGCTGGTGAGTGTATTGGGGAGCAAGGGGTTCACGATCGCCGATACGGGAGAGGGCTTTTTGAAAGTGGTGCGCAGTTCGGAAGCGGTCAAGAGCGCCCCGCCTCTTTATGGAACGTCCGATGTCCATACGGTACAGACGGCGATCATCCCCGTGCGCAATCTAAATGTCAGAAATATCCTCCGTCAAGTCAACTTTCTTCTCAGTAAATATGGTAAAATCACTCTCTCTTATGAAAACAACACCGTGGTCGTCAGCGACTATCCCGAAAATATCCGTGCGATAAAAAACGTGATCCATAGACTCGATACCGACAAACAGCTGAGGGTGAAGATCATCCCCCTTCAAAACGCCGACGCCAAAAGCGTCTATCCCAAAATCAAAAAGATCGCTTCCGCTCTCTACAACAACAAAATCGAAACACAAAAAGTCGATATTTTCGAAGACGAGGCGACCAATGCGATTATCCTGACCGCACATCCTTATCAGATAAGGGAGCTAAGCCGGTATGTCCACCGTCTGGACAAAGGCAACGAGACGATCGACAAGAAGATGGCGATCATCTATGTCAAAAACGCCGATGCGGTCAAGATCGTCAAAACGCTGGAAAAACTCCTCTCGGACAAAAGTTTCGGCAAGAGCGAGAAGCAGTCGCAGCCCGCGGTGAAGACCACCGTCAAAAAGACTCAGCAGCCGGGAACGAAAGGAAAGAAACCGGTCACGACCACCACGACCGAAACGCTGCCCGCCTTCATCTCCACAGACAAAGAGAAACCGACGGTCACGGTGGACGAAGAGCTCAACGCCGTCGTCGTCTATGCGACCGAACGTGAGATCAAAGAGATCAGAAAAGTGGTCGAACAGCTCGATACCGAACGCAAGCAGGTCTACGTAACGGCGCGGATACTCGAAATCAGCAAAAACAAAGCTTCCGCCTTGGGAGCAAAATACGGTATCATTGGAGGAATTACAAGCTCCACGGGTCTTTACGGTTTCAGCGGCCAGATCGGCAGCACCGAAGGAGATGCGCTGGGTACGATCACGACGCTCAAGGGGTTGCTCGGGGATTCGCTCGCCATTCCCACGGTCAAAAAAGCGCTTGCGCTTGGAACCGCCATCTCTCTCTACAAAAAAAACGGTGCGGCGGATATCATCTCCGAGCCCTCCATCCTCTGTATCAACAACAAAGAGTCGTCGATCTATGCGGGTAAGACGGTTTCCATACTGACGCAGGCGACGACGGGAAGCGACGCTACATCGCTCACGCGCCAAAACTACACCCGTGAAGATATCGGATTGACACTGAAGGTCAAACCGAGAATTTCGGCCGACAACAAGGTTTCGATGGAGATCAAGACGATACTCGAGGATGTGGTCGGGGGTCAGGTGGGATTGCCGACGACGACCAAGCGCGAAGTGACGACCACCTCGATCGTCAAAAACGGCGAATCGGTCATTATCGGAGGATTGGTGAAAAACAAGCTGGATGAGAAGGTGAGCAAGATCCCGCTGCTGGGAGACATACCGATCCTGGGCATTCCTTTTCGCCATGTCAGCAAAGAGGGGGATCAACTCAATCTCATCATCATGGTCACCCCCTACATCGTCAACAGAAGCGAAGATCTAAGTCGGCTCAGAGAAGCCCTCGGTCAGATGAGCGTACTCGAGCGTGAATTGGCTGAAAAGTTCGAAGAGGCGTACAATAAAAATCCGGAATTGATCCGTAGGCAACTCAACCATGTAGAGTTATCACCAGAAGAGGAGCGGCTGGCGCCTCCCGTGCATATCGAAGTCTCCTCTCCTGTCGTGGTTCCCCCCAAACCGTCCACGCAGATTGAGAAGATGGAAAAAATCGAACCCACCCCCGAGCCTTCGGAGCAAAAGAAGCCAAAGAGAGTGGAAACGCAAGCGGTGGTTTTGACAAGCGAATCAGAAGTGAAGAGAGAGAGGAAAACAGAAACCACCGCTCCGACCACCGCCTATGAGATCGACGAGCGTGGCAGGGCGTATCGGGTGACAACCTATCCTGACGGTAGAATCGAACGTAAACGGATCAAGAAGAGTATGATCGATCCGGATCTGTTGTAACGGGAGAAGATGATGCAGTTTGGCTCCATTCCCACCTACGAAAATCTGGATCTCTACCCCGAGTTGATCGAGGGAGTCGATCCGGATCTGGCGGTAAAAAACTGGCTTTTGATCACGAAGATCGAAGAGCAGCCCACGATCATTCTCTCCAAGGAGCATCTGAGTGACGGCTTCAACTACCTGAGCAAACTCGATCTGGATTTGCCGATCGCTTTCGTCGATCAAGATTCTTACGAGCGGCTCTACCATCGCTATCTGGAGCTCAAGACCGACAAGGAACTCAGCTCCACGATCAATGAAGAGCGGGAAGAGGAGTTGATCGAAGAGGATATTTCTCTTGCCGAATTTCTGAAAACCACCTCCGATATTCTCACTTCGGAAGAGTCGGCGCCCATCATCAAATTCGTCAACTCTCTCTTCTATCAGGCGGTCAAAAAAGGGGCGTCCGATATTCATATAGAGACTCACGAGACGCGGGGGGTGGTGCGTCTGAGGATCGACGGCGTATTGATCAAACATGTCGATTTGGACAAAAACATCATCAATCTCGTCATCAGCCGTATCAAAGTCATCTCCAATCTCGATATCTCCGAAAAGCGGATACCGCAGGACGGCCGCACGCAGGTGAAGATCGCCGGACGGGGGCTGGATATCAGGGTCTCGGTATTGCCCACCTATTACGGAGAGCGGGTGGTGATGCGAATCTTGATGGAGTCTTCGGAGATTCCGACACTGCGACAGCTGGGATTTTCCAAGGAACTCACTTACGATTTCGAAAAGCTGCTCGAACATGCCCACGGGATGATATTGGTCACGGGGCCTACGGGCAGCGGTAAATCGACCACGCTACACACCTTTTTGCAAACGGTCGCTACGCCCGATAAAAACATCATCACGATCGAGGATCCTGTCGAATACAAAGCGGACAACATCAACCAGATCCAGGTGAACGTGAAAACGGGGCTCACTTTCGCGGCGGGACTGCGTTCGATTCTCAGGCAGGACCCCGATATCGTGATGGTGGGCGAGATCCGAGACAAGGAGACGGCGGAGATCGCGATCCAGGCGGCGTTGACCGGACATCTTATGCTCTCGACGCTGCATACCAACAATACCGCGGCGGCGATCACCCGGCTGGTGGATATGGGTATAGACGAGTTTTTGATCAGTTCGTCGCTGCTTGGGGTACTCGCGCAGCGGCTCGTACGCAAACTCTGCCCCCACTGCAAAGAGCCCGATACGCTTCCGCCGGAAATCGTCAGTGAGTTTGGTGTCGCTGCGGATGCGCAAATCTACAAAGCCCAGGGGTGTGCGAAATGCAACTACACCGGATTTATCGGAAGACAGGCGGTGGGTGAGTTGTTGATCATGGACGAGGAGGTGAAGATGATGCTCAAAGAGGGGCTCAGCGATTTTGAAATCCGCAGCGCTATGCAGAAAAAAGGGATGAAACTCATTCATGAACAACTCCTCGATCTGCTGCTATCTGGAGAGACATCCCTCAAGGAGGTGATCAGAGTGGGGCTCAAAGACTGATCGATGCTGTTTGTTTATCGGGGATTCGACAAAAGCGGCAAAAGAATCAAGGCCAGGATCGAGGCGGCGGATCTGGAAGAGGCGAAAAAACGCCTCAAATCCAGAGGGATCATCTACGAATCGATCAAAGAAGGCAAACCTTCGCTGTGGGAGAAGATCGCATTCCGCCGCAGTGCGCAGTTGTCGCCCAAAAAGCTGGCCCACCTCTCCCGCAATCTCGCGATCTATCTGCGTTCGGGGATTCCGATCGTAAACGTAATCCGCCTTGCCAAATCCCAATATGAAGGGGAGAGTCTTCTGGTCGATTTTCTCTCTTCGTTGGAGAGCAGTATGGACGAGGGAAAAAGCTTCTATGCCGCGCTCGAGGCGCAGCGAATCGTTTCGCTTCCCTCTTTTTACAAACAGTCGATCAAGGTGGCGGAAGAGAGCGGTGCGCTGGCGGAGGTGCTTTTCGAGATGGCCCGCTTCATCGAAGAGCAGGAGAAGGTCGCGGGAAAGGTGAAACAGGCGTTGATCTATCCGATGTTTATCGTGGTCATCTCCATCTTCATGGTCGCTTTCATGCTCACCTCCGTCGTTCCGAAGATCACCAAAATGTTCGACCAGCTCCATCAAGAGCTTCCGACCGTCACGAAAGTGGTGATCGCCGCGGGTGATTTTCTGGGAGAGTATTGGCTGGTGATCGCGGTGATCGTTTTGATATTCTCGATACTTTTCACCTTTTTGATGAAAACCAGTCTTTCTTTCCGTTTCGCCTGGCATCGTCTGCTTCTGAAAATGCCGCTTTTCGGGAAGATCGTCCAGACTTTCGAACTGGCGCGTTTTTCATATATCACGGCCGTTTTGACGCGCTCTGGAGTGACGTTCGTTCATGCGGTGAAGCTCGCGGCCAACGTACTCGAAAACGAAGTGATGAAGCGGGAGTTTCAGGATGCGGCCCGCGATGTGGTGGAGGGGAAGAAATTCTCCACCGCACTGGCACGCTACGGACGGCATGTGGACCGCTCTTTCGTCCAGGCGATCGCACTGGGTGAAGAGACAAGCGAAGTGGCGCTCGTGATGGAGAATATGGCCGATCTCTATTTCGAGGAAAATCGTACCAAGATCGATCTCTTTCTCTCGCTCCTGGAGCCCGTTTTGATCCTTTTCGTGGGGGCGACGATAGGATTTATCGTGGTGGCGATGCTCTTACCGATCTTTTCGATGAATTTGGCTAACATGTGAGGATTTTGGAAGATCCCAAAAGTTTGTAAAAGAGTTCAAGGAATGACAATGTTGGTAGCACCGAGTATTCTCTCCGCCGATTTCGGGAAACTGTCCGAAGAGGTGAGGGCGATCTGCGACGCGGGTTGCGATCTGGTACACGTGGATGTGATGGACGGCCATTTCGTCCCCAATCTCACGATCGGGCCGGTTGTCGTAGAGAGTGTCGCGAAAGCGGCCAGCAAGCCTCTTGATATTCACCTGATGGTCGAAAACAATCCCTTCTTCGTGGATCTTTTCGCACCCCTGAAGCCCAAATACATCTCTTTTCATATCGAAGAGGAGAAACACCCCCACCGCCTCGTTCAGAAAATCCGCTCGCTTGGAATCTCTCCCGCGATCGCGCTCAACCCCCACACGCCTCCATCCGCCATCGAATACCTGATCGAAGATCTGGATATGGTGTTGCTGATGAGCGTCAATCCGGGATTCGGCGGGCAGCGGTTCATCCCTTCCGTAATCGAAAAGGCGAGTCGGCTGAGGGATATGATATTGCAAAAGCGGGCTTCATGCCTGATCGAAGTGGATGGCGGCGTGAACGATCGAAACGTGGGTGAGCTTGCGGATGCGGGCGTCGATATCGTCGTGGCGGGAAGCTATGTCTATCGAAGCGACGATTACGAAAAAGCGATAGCGAGCTTGAAGTGATATTGCAGCCGCGAGTGAAGATCTGCGGGATTACCAATCTCCAGGATGCGCTCGATGCGGTGGAAGCCGGCGCGGATGCGCTCGGATTCGTCTTCTATTCCAAATCTCCCCGCTTCATAGATCCCAAAAGGGCCGCGGAGATCACCGCGAATCTGCCTCCGTTCATCGAGCGGGTGGGTCTTTTCGTGGAAGAGAGTGCGGATAGGATCGATGCGGTCTGCAAAGAGGCGGGAATGTCGCTCGCACAGCTTCATTTCGATGCTTCACCGAGACTCTGCGAAGCGTTGGTTGTTCGTTATCTGAAAGTCGTACGTGCAAGATCGCGGGCGGATCTGCAAAAAGAGGCCGATAGCTACAGATTGGTCGATGCGTTCGTGGAGAGTTACGGAGGGGAGGGGAAGCGGATCGATCCGACGTGGTTTGAAGGGGTCGACTGTTCGAAAATCATCCTTGCGGGGGGCCTGGATCCGAAAGTCGTACTCTCTTTGCGCGGATACGGTTTTTTCGGTTATGATGTGAGCAGCGGGGTCGAGAAAGCCAAAGGAAAAAAAGATAAAATGAAAATGCTAAATTTCTGTAAAGCTGTGAAATATGGAAAAATTTGACAACCTGGTGTACAAACTGGAGCGTGGCGCGATCGAAAAGTCGGAGTTCGAGCAGTGTCTAGGGCGTGTGAAGAAGCATTTTAATATCGATATCGATTTGCCGATGCTGCAGTTTTTCGGTTTGCCCGTCGTGGAGGAGGAAGACCGCGTCTATCTCAAGACGGCCCAAAACAGTTATCTGGATGAAGTCTATTGCGTGGTGGATATCGAAACCAACGGCAACAGCCCCGTCAAAAATCAGATCATCGAAATCGGAGCGCTCAAATATCACCGAGGAGAGGTGGTCGATAGCTTCAGCTCTTTCATCTATGCGGACTATATTCCCGAGGCGATCGTCAGGCTTACCAATATCGAACAAAGCGACCTGCGGGGCGCCCCTTCGCTCAAACATGTACTGCATGAATTTCGCCTCTTTCTGGGAAGCGATGTCTTTGTCGCACACAACGTGCGTTTTGATTACAACTTCATCTCCAAATCGCTTCAGACGATCGGGGAGGACGAATTGCTAAACCGCAAGCTCTGCACCGTTGATTTGGCACGCAAGACGATCGAGGCGGAGCGTCATGGATTGGGTCATCTCAAAGAGGTATTGCATATCGATGCGGGGGAGCATCATCGCGCGTATGCGGATGCGCTCAGTGCTGCGAAAGTGTTGGATGCCTGCTTTCAAAATCTCCCCGAAGAGGTCAAGACGACCGAAGATCTCATTCGCTTTTCGAAAGGCACCCCTTCACGCAAAAGAAGGCGTGCGAAAGAGGCGTAAAACCTCTTTCGACCTAGTGGTGACTCTTGAGGATGACGATGGTCATCTTCGCGTTGATCACCAGAAATCTGATAAATTGCCAAATCACGCAGGTTCGCATGAATTTGACGAAGCCGGTGGGAATCATCGTCTCGAATTCGGGTGTGTAGGGTTCGATATGTTTGACATGTTCGGTCTGTTTGATATGTGCTTGTTCGATACTCTCTGACATCTTTTCTCCTTTTATCTTGTTTTATGGGTCGATATCCGCAAAATCGGATGCGGATATCGAATCGATCGACGTTTTACTCCGGTATGATCGTCCAGAGTGGCTTGAGCTGCGCTTTCCAGAGGAAACCGTAGTGCAGCAGATGTTTGATCCAGTGGCCCGCCAGGCCGATTTCACCGAAGGTGTAGTCGAGATCGCGTCCGAGCCCCGGATATTTTTCGAAATCGGGAACGACCGGGAAAACGGTCAATGCCGCGGCGGTTCCGTTGAAGAGGCCTTTACCGGTGGAGGCGACACACGCCGCGCCCATCTCCGTCATTCTGGCGGTGTGGGTCGGTTCGCTGGCGCCTTCGATCATATCGCGGATACTCATCGCGACCGCCTTGCCGATCATCGCCGAAGGCATACCCGTCCTGGGTGGTGTCGGATTGATCGGGGTACCGTTGGGGCTTTTCATCGGTTTGGAGATCAGATGCGGCGGAGCGAAGGCGATACCTACCGCGAAGATGTTTTTGTATTTGGGTGTCTGGTAGGTTGCGGGCCAATCTTTGGCGACCCACTCTTCGTACGGTTTGGGGGTGTAGTCCGCATCGACCTTCATCAAACCGTTGGGGGCGAAGAGTTCGCCTGTGATATCGCCGCCATCCTTGTCGTACGCTTTAAGTCCCACACCGGCAAAAGGCGGAATCAGCATTGCGAAGTCGAATTCCTCTTCACCGGTCGTACCATCGAGCAGTTCGTAATGGACCCTGTCTTTTTCCACTTTGCTGACATGAGCGCCGACGATCCAGCCGACATCTCTCTCCGCGTAGATCGATTCGGCGAAAAGCCGGCTCGATGCGGCGTATCCGCCTCGTTTGATATGCAAACCGCCGATACCGAAGTCTCCCAGGAAGGATTCGTTGGAAATCCAGGTCAAAGTCGCTTTGTCTCTGACACCCGCCTCTTTGAGGGTATGCTCGACGTTGAAGATATATTCGAACGCCGCCCCCTGACAGGTACACATACCATGTCCGGTGCCGATCAGGAATTTGAGGTGCTCTCCCTTTTTCATTCTTTCGATGCAAGCTTCAAGCTCCTGGCTTGCATGGGTGGCATGGTCGGCCGTACATACAGAAACCGTATAGCCGCCATCGGGCCCCAACCCTTCGGTCGCCGCAAAATTGAGTTTCGGCCCGGTTGCGTTGATCAGATAGTCGTAGGTGACGGTATCGGTTTCACCCGCCTTGGAAGGATCGGTGTATTCGATCGTGATATAGGGTTTGGATTCCTCTTTCCCCCCTTCGGGATGGATGGAAACCGCCTTCGCCTGTCTGTAGTCGATCCCCGCTTTGCCGTATACGGGGGCCAGATCGAAAGTGACGTCGTCTTTGGTCATCTCTCCGACACCCACCCATATATTGGACGGAATCCAGTTCCATTTGCTGTTTGGGGTGACCACCACGACATCATGATCGTTACCCAGCCATTTTTTCAGGAATGTGGCCGCGGTATGTCCGGAAACACCACCTCCCATTACAACGACTCTTGCCATTATCGCTCCTTTAAAATATTAAGTTGTGTTATAAGTATAAGACAATTTTCTTTAAATATCCATTAGTTTTTCTAATTGTTGAGAAATTCTTTCCGGATCGGGATCATTTTGCGCGAAAGATCCTTCTTTTGTCTTCGACGATGGAAGCGTATAGCGCTTTGCAACGCTCGCTATAGCAGACGATATTCTCTTTCCCGATTACGTCGGAGTGTTCGTATTGCAGTTGCAGATAATCTCTTCCCCTGTGCATCCCGAACAAGACACCGCTATAGAAAAATCCCGATGCGTTGAGCGTCTCTATCACCGCATCGATCGCTTCGATCTCTTCAAGATTAATCTGAGCATAGAGCATATCGCAGTGTTTTGCCAGAAGGGTATGGAACATCATCTGAAATTTGTGTTCGAATCGGGGGCCGATATGGTTGATGACGAGCGTGGCGGTGTTGGAGGAGGGGTCGAAGGTGTAGTAGAAGCGGGAATGTTGGGCGCGTTCATCGCTTTTGGGCAGACTCTCGAAAGAGATATGCTCGCAGTTTTCGTAACACTCGATGATACTTCGTGCATAGACATCGGGCAGGA
The DNA here is from genome assembly GCA_964443745.1 of uncultured Campylobacterales bacterium. Classification (GTDB taxonomy): domain Bacteria; phylum Campylobacterota; class Campylobacteria; order Campylobacterales; family QNZT01; genus CAYUEN01. The sequence goes on from CAYUEN010000001.1 coordinate 43,956, forward strand.
AGATTCGTTTGTGACTAGAACGCAGCAGTTTGTAGCCGATGAGGACCGAACCTCTCTTTTTCACCTGTGTGAGCGTATTGTGCTCGATCTCCACATCGGGCGGTGTCTTCCCCAGCATCAGTGCCGTTTCACAAAAGCCGTGGCGCAGGTTGCTTTTTTGGCTGAAAGGGTGATACATCACCGCCTCTCCGAAAAGGGCATCCAGACCGAGTGTTTCGGCTTTTTGCAAAAGGGCGTCGAACATCCGGTTCATGATGCCCATACCTTTGTAGAGGGGATCGACGACGACCACACCGATTTCCGCGATGTCGCTATCGGGAACGTTCACGAGGGCGAAGTGCCCGACGATCTTTCCGTCCGCTTCGGCGACGACGGAGTGGAATTTGATACCGTGGAATTTCGCGATCTGCTTGGGGTAGTAGAAGAGATCCTTGATATAGGTGTGTTTGTAGTTTTGGTAGATAAGGCGTGCGATCGCCTCTTCGTCGCCGGAACGGTATTCCCGTATCCGTACATCTACACTCTTCGGCAGGCGCGTATCAGAGGGCGCTTCGCTCCGTTTTCGCGGTTCGGTGTGGATTTCGTGTCCGAGATATTTGATGATCGTAAACCGTTTTCCCTCTTTTCCCAGGTTTTTGTATTCGAAACGGTCGGTGACGTTCCAGATGCGGTTGAATCCTTTCTGCTCTTTTTGGTCGATAGGTACCCGAAGCGGTCGATCCTGGGCAAGTGGAACGCCCCAATCCCGCACATCGATCCGGATGCCGTGATCAAACGGGAAAAATCCGATCTCTATCCACCCCTTTTCGCCCGGATAGGCGTGTTCGATCGCATTTTCGATCAACTCCCGGGTGGCGGCGAAGATCTCTTTGCGTTCCGTTTTGGAAAATTCCAAAAAACCGCACAACTCTTTGAGCACTTTCTTCACCAGCGGGATGTGTCTGGGGTCGTTGGGAATCTTGAGTATGATCGCATCTTCCATCATCTCTCCTTTTCGTGCTGCAGAAAACGGATGGCGCAAAGTGCCATGGTTTTCATACCGATCGCCAACGCGTCGTCGTCCACATCGAAGCGCGCGTGGTGTTGGGGAACGCAAGTACCTCTGTTTTCGTTGCACGTTCCCAGTCTGAAAAAAGCTCCCGGCACGATTTTGAGATATTCGGAGAAGTCTTCACCCCCCATCACCGGATCTTTCAGGTCGACCACCCCCTCTTCGCCGACCACCTCTTTCGCCGCTTCGATGAGGATGTCCACCATCGCATCGTCGTTGATCAGTTCGGGCTGGCCGAAAAGATAGTCGAAACGGTACGTGGCTCCCATCGCATGGCAGATTCCCTTGATGGAGTCTTCCATCATCCCGGGAATCCGGTTTCTGATCTCTTCGTTGATCGTACGTACCGTCCCTTTGAGGAGCACGTGGTCGCAGATGATGTTCGGAGCGCGTCCTCCTTCGATCGTTCCCATCGAGATGACGGCGGGATGAAGAGGATCGATCTTCCGTGAAACGATGTGGTTGAGAGAGGTGACGATCATCGAACCGACCAGAATCGCGTCGACCCCTTCGTGAGGTCTGGCGCCATGGGCGGATTTGCCGAAAATCTCTATCGAAAACTGATCCGCGGAAGCCATCATGATTCCATATTTGTAACCGATCTGGCCGGTATTGAGATAGGGATAGGCATGGAGTCCGAAAATCGCGTCGACCCCCTCCAGCGCCCCCTCCCTGATCAGGTCGATACTGCCGCCCTCCTTGCTCTCCTCGGAGGGTTGGAATATGAAGCGGATGTTGCCAGGAAGCATCTCTTTCACCTCCGCCAGGGCGATGGCGACTCCCAGGGCGATGGCGGTATGGCTATCGTGCCCGCACGCGTGCATCACTCCCGGAATGCGGGAGGCGTAGGGCGCTCCGGTGCGCTCTTCGATCGGAAGGGCATCCATGTCGGCACGCAGGGCGACACGTTTGGCATCGTCGTGGAGGTTCAAATCGGCCACGAGGCCGTAGTTGTCCGCGAACTCCCTGATTTCGTAACCGGAGGCTTCGAGTATACCCTTTACGAGGTATTTGGTATGCGCCTCCTCTCCGGAGAGATCGGGGTGGGCATGGATATCATGGCGGATTTGGACGATGCGGTCGTTGATTTCGTCGATGATTTTGAAGAGTCTGTTTTGCAGTTTCGACATGGAAGCTCCTTCTTCGGGCTATCTTCATGATACTCCTGCAGGGATAAATTTACTCTAAACCCGAAACCGTCACGGTTGGCGGTACGCCTCCTTGAATTGTACGTAGCGTCTGGCCGAAGCGTAGAGTTCGGCCACTTCGCTGTCGTCGAGTTGTCGGATGGCTTTGGCCGGAGATCCCACGATCAAGCTCCGGGGCGCAAAGCGCTTGTTTTTCGTCACCAGACTTCCGGCTCCCACGATCGACTCTTCACCGATGACGGCTCCGTCCAGAATCGTCGCGCTCATTCCGATCAAAGAAGCACGCCCGATTCGGCAGCCATGGAGCATCACACGATGGCCTATCGTCACGTCGTCTTCGATGATCGTCGGATTGCCGTCGCTTCTGTCGGGTTTTTTCCAGTGGGTGACATGGATCATCGAGAGATCTTGGATGTTGACGCGGTCACCGATGCGGATATAGTGGACATCTCCGCGTATCACGCATCCGAACCAGATCGAACACTCCTTTCCGATCGTCACTTCGCCGATCACGTCGGCGCTCGGAGCGATCCAACTCTCTTCGCCGATGACGGGTAGTCTGCCGCGGTAGGGGATGATCATCGCTTCTCCTTGAAAATCTTTCTCTCCATGATCGCCGCTTCGGAGGAGGTGGTGTCCTTTTTGATCCGTTTGTAGATGCTGTTGATGTAGTTTTCCAAAAACGCCTGGGAATCGATCTTCTTTTCGCCCTCTTTGGGGGTTCTGAGCTGATAGGTGTCGTCGGGCTTGAGTTCCCATGCGAGCCTGTTGTCGCTCAGTTGCAGATGGAGCAGTTCGCGAAGTTTGGTGCTGATGTTTTCGGGATAGATCGGAATCATCAGTTCGAAGCGCTTTTCGAGGTTTCTGGGCATCCAGTCGGCGCTGGAGATATAGATCTGGGGAGAGGCGTGTTTGAAATAGAAAATACGGGAGTGTTCGAGGTATTTTCCGATGATCGAAATGACGCGGATGTTTTCGCTGATTCCTTCGAGCCCGGGTTTCAGACAGCAGATACCGCGGATGATGAGGTCGATTTCGACTCCCTCCATCGAAGCGCGATAGAGCGCTTTGATCACGTCAGGATCCACCAGCGCGTTCATCTTGGCGATGATGCGACCTTCTCCCTTTTTCGCCGCTTCGGCCCGGATCATTCTGATCAACTCCTCTTTCATCTGGATCGGCGACATCTTGAGGTTGTTGAGCCGTTTGTTTTTGGAAAAACCGGTCAGGATATGGAAAAAGGTGATCGAATCGCCGCGAAACTCCTCTCTGGAGGTGAAATAGCTGACGTCGGTGTAGATTTTGGCGGTCGTTTCGTTGTAGTTTCCGGTGGAGTAGTGTTGGTAGATTTTCAGTTTGTCGCCCGATTTTCGGATGATCTGGGTGATTTTGGCATGTACTTTGAATCCGGGAATTCCGTAGATGACATGCGCACCGGCCTCTTCGAGCGCTTTCGCCCAGATGAGGTTGTTCTCTTCATCAAAACGCGCTTTGAGTTCCACCATCGCCGTCACCTGCTTGCCGTTGTTGGAAGCATCGATCAGCGCCTGGACGATCGGAGAGTTTTTGCCGACACGATAGAGCGTCATTCTGATCGAGAGGACCTTGGGATCTTTGGCCGCCTCCTGGATCATCCTCACGACCGGTTCGAAGCTTTCGTAAGGTTGCAGGATCGCGACGTCCTCTTTGTCCAGAATTTTGTAGATCGGCTCTTTCTTGTCGAAAGGGGGAAGGGTTTTGGGGCGGTTGACGGGGAGGGCGAGGTGTGAGAAGTTCTTGTCGGTGACGATATCCCACAGGGCGCCGAGATTGAGAGGGATTTCGTAGTCGTAGATGTCGTGTTCTCCGATTTTCAGATGGGTATTGAGAAAAGAGAGTAGATCCGGATCGGGATTTTTTTCGATTTCCAGACGAACGAACGCTCCCTTTTTGCGCAGTCTCAGCCCCTGCTCCAAAATCTCCATAAAATCGTCCGCCTCCTCCTCTTCGATCACGATATCGGCGTTTCTGGTGACGCGGAAAGTGGCCGATGAGACGATGTGGTATCCGGGAAAGATGTTGTGAATGTGTTCGCGCACCAACGATTCGATAGGAATGTAGGTGTCGGGTGAAATATGGACGAATCTGGGCAGCAGTCGCGGGATACGGATCATCGCGTATTTGAGTTCGTTTTCGTTGGCGTCGTCCTGGAGTTTGACCGCCAGAGAGAGACTGAGGTTGTTCAGAGGCGGAAAGGGGTGTGTGGCGTCGACGGCGATGGGGATGATGACGGGGAAGATGTTTTCGTAGAAAAAGTCGTCCGCTTTCTTTTTGAGCGCATCGCCGATCTCGTGGTAATCGCTGATGAAAAGCCCCTCTTTGCGCAGATGGTGTACGATCTCTTTGTAGTTGTGCTCGAGCGTATGTTTTTCTCCTTGCAGGTAGGTGTGGATCGCATCGAGCTGTTCCAGCGGGGTCATCTTGTCCGCGCCGGTGGAGATGACGCGGGCGGAGTAGAGCTGTTTGAGTCCGGCGACGCGGATCATATAGAATTCGTCGAGATTGGTGGAGTAGATCGCGATGAATTTCAGCCGCTCGAGTAGCGGATTGCTCTTTTTCTGACTCTGATAGAGAACGCGGCTGTTGAATCTAAGCCATGAGAGTTCGCGGTTGGTATAGAAGTTGGGATTGTCCAGGCTGCTCATATTCTCTCCTCTCTTTGGCTGTTTTGTACCGTTTGTATGACGATATTATAGTGAAAATTTATAATTTTTTGATCTCTTCTATCTTGTCTCGGTATTTCGCGGCGATTTCGAATTCCAAAGCTTTGGCGGCTTCGGTCATCTTTTTTCGATACTCTTTGATGATTTTCTGCTTTTCGGAAGCGGGGATTTTCTCTTTCGCCCGTTTTTCGTAAAGCAACGCGGGCTCTTCGAGTCTGAGGTTTTCGTCGAGCTGGCGGATGGTGGTGGTGGGGGTGATATGGTGCGCTTTGTTGTAGGCGATCTGCTTTTCGCGTCGGTATGCGGTGACGTCGATGGCCGCTTGCATGGAGGGGGTGATTTTCTGGGCGAACATCAGGACACGGCCGTTGACGTTTCTGGCGGCGCGCCCCGCGGTCTGGATCAGGGCGGTTTCGCTGCGCAAAAACCCCTCCTTGTCCGCATCCAGAATCGCCACGAGCGAAACTTCGGGCAGATCGAGCCCCTCTCTGAGTAGATTGATGCCGATCAATACGTCAAACTCTCCCTGGCGCAAGGCCCGGATGATCTGGTTTCGCTCGATGGAGTCGATATCGGAGTGCATATATTTGACTTTCAGCCCCAGTTCCAGGTAGTAGCGGCTCAACTCTTCGGCCATCTTTTTCGTCAGTACCGTCACGAGGACGCGTTCGTTCCTGGCGACCCTTTTTTTGATTTCGTCATAGAGCCGCTCGACCTGATTTTCGCTCGGCAACACCTCGATCTTCGGATCGAGCAATCCGGTGGGACGGATCAGCTGCTCGGCGACGTTGTGCCCGGAGAGGTCGAGTTCGAGTTGGGCGGGTGTGGCGGAGACGAAGAGGTAGGAGGGCGCCTTGTCGATGAACTCCTCGAAACGCAAGGGTCGGTTGTCGAGCGCGCTGGGAAGTCTGAATCCGTATTCGACCAACACCTCTTTTCGACTCCGATCTCCCGCGTACATGCCCCGAAACTGCGGAAGTGAAACGTGGGATTCGTCCACGATCACCAGATACTCTTCTCCCATCGCTTCGAAGTAGTCGAAAAGCGAGTAGGGCGTCTCTCCCGGTTTTTTGCCGGTAAGATGGCGGGCGTAGTTTTCCACACCTTTGCAGGTGCCGGTGGTCTCCAGCATCTCCAGATCGAATTCCACCCGCTGCTTGAGACGCTGGTATTCGACCAGTTTGCCCTCTTTTTTGAAAAAGTCGAGCCGAAGCGCCAACTCCGCTTCGATCTCTTTGATCGCGATCTTCAGCCGTTTCGCTCCCACGATAAACTGGCTGGCGGCGTAGACGATCACCTTCCGTTTTTCGGAACGCTTTTCGTTGGTCAAAGGGTCGAAGGTGTAGATTCTCTCGATTTCGTCCCCGAAAAATTCGACCCGTATCGCCTCCTCGTCGCTATAGGCGGGGTAGATGTCGATCACGTCTCCGTTGACCCGAAAATCACCGCGATCGAAAAAGGTGTCGTTGCGCCGATAACCCATGTCGACCAGTTTGAGCAGCAGCTTTTTTTGGTCGATTTCGCCGCCTTTCTCGATGATTTGAACCATCTTTTTGTATTCGTAGGGGTTTCCCAGGCCGTAGTTTGCCGAAACGGAGGCGACACAGATGACGTCGTTGTAGCTAAGCAGCGAGGCGGTCGCGGAAAGACGCAGCCGCTCCAGCTCGGCATTGATCGAGCTGTCTTTTTCGATGAAAAGATCCTGTCTTGGGATGTAGGCTTCGGGTTGATAATAGTCGTAGTAGGAGATGAAATACTCCACGTGATTTTTGGGGAAGAAGTGTTTGAATTCGCTGTAAAGCTGGGCCGCGAGGGTTTTGTTGTGCGTCATGATCAGGGTCGGGCGCTGGAGTTTTTCGATGATTTTCCCCATCGTGAAGGTTTTGCCGCTGCCGGTGACGCCGATGAGCGTCTGGTAGCGGTTTTTGTTGAGAATGGATGTGGAGAGTTTTTCGATCGCTTGGGGCTGGTCGCCTGAGGGGGAAAAATCGCTCACCATCTCGAATTTCGTCAAATCCGTTTCCTTATATATTCGATAATTTTTTATTTAGATTATAGCGAAATTGTTAAAGTTTTTCTCACTCGGTACGATATAGTAACAACGACATATAAAAGAGTCGGGGAAAAAATTCAAAGGAGACTTCAATGAAAAGAAGTGGTTTTACTATGATCGAGTTGATCTTCGTGATCGTTATTTTGGGTATTCTGGCAGCGGTCGCGATTCCGAAGCTCGCTGCGACGAGAGATGATGCGAAAATTTCAAAAGGTGCGACAGAGTTGGCGACAGCTATTAGCGACATCGGTGCATACTATACTTCACATGGGAGTTTTGCCAAGGTTTCTGATATGACCAATGTATCTTTCGATGACAATACAAAAGGTGCCGCAGACAACGATGTTGTCAATTATGAAGTCGATTCCAAAAAGTGTGCGAAACTGACGTTTACCGGATCTACCGGTACATTGACAGTAGCGGATGGAGCTGATGTTGGCGATGCACGATGTACCGGTATCAAAACTGCTTCCGCAAAATTGTGGAAAACACATAATTTCGGTGGCAGCAGAGTCGCTTATTAAGAGAAATACCATAGGGCGGAGCGTCGTACATCGACGTTTCGCCGTTAGAGAAAATATTTTGTAGCGGAGATTATGTATGAAAGATAGAAGAGAAGGTTTTACGATGATCGAGATGGTCTTTGTCATTGTTATACTCGGTATTCTCTCCTCTATCGCGATCTCCAAAATGGCGGTTACGCGTGACGATGCGATCGTCGCCAAGGGGCGCAGCCAGGTCGCGGCGATACGCAACGCGATCGTATTGACACGCAACCAACTACTGCTACAGGGACAGACAGGTTGGCCGAACAGACTGGACCATTTGAGCTCGACCACGTCCAACGACGGCGATCCGATTTTTGACGCCAACGGAACGGCGGCGAACGATATCAAATTGCTCGACTATCCGGTCTATGCCAAAAACGAAAACGGCCACTGGAGAAAGGTCAATACCAACAAATACGCCTACAAAATGGAAAACAACGACGTGATTTTCACCTACTCCAACACCACCGGATCGTTCGATTGCGACCATACGATCCAACACTGCAAGGATTTGACACAATAGTGCTATAATACCTCTTCCAAACCATCCGCCATAGTACGGTGATTTCTTTTCGTACTGTGGGGTATTTTGCCAAGGAGAGGATATCTACTACTACGAAGTCGCCATTTTGGGCTCCCCTTTGCCACCGCTTACATATAAAAGCCGGGAAACGATCGAAATCGGCACTCTCGTAGAGGTTACGTTGCGCGGGAAAAGCGTATCGGGGTATCTGTGCAGATCGGTGGAGGCGCCGGCGTTCGCGTGCGAAACGATTCGGCGGATCGAACCCCTCTTTTTCGACGATTCCCAGCGCAGGACGATTCGCTTCATCGCCCAATACTACAGCTGTTCGCTCGCAGAAGCGGCAAAACTTTTTCATCCTTTTCAAAAGGAGCGACGTTCGTTTCCCATATCGGTACAGACCGGTATCCATCTATCCCAAAAACAGGAAGAAGCGCGCCGTTTTATCGCTTCCCATCCCGTTTCGCTGCTTTTTGGCGATACCGGCAGCGGCAAGACCGAAATCTATATGAAGTGTTTCGAAGAGGCGATAAACGAAGGCAAATCGGCGCTTTTTCTGATGCCGGAGATTTCCCTCACGCCGCAGATGCGAAAACGGTTGAAAGCGCATTTTGGCGAATTGGTCGAAATCTGGCATTCGCGGGTGACGAAACGAAAACGCGCGGAGATTCTGGAGCGAATCAGAGAGGGGCGCGTACGCATCGTCGCCGGGGCGCGTTCGGCGCTTTTTTTGCCGTTGGCGGATATCGGAATGATCGTGGTGGACGAAGAGCATGACGACAGCTACAAAGCCTCCTCCCGCCCCCGCTACCACGCACGGGATCTGGCGATCTACCTGGGAGAGGTCACGGGAGCGCGGGTCGTGCTGGGGTCGGCCACTCCTTCGGTGGTCAGTTATGCGAAGTTTCCCCGCTTCAGACTCAAGGGAGCTTTTTTCAAGGGTGAAAAACGGTTCGAATTTCTCAAAGATCGGGAAGGAATAGACGAGAGGATCTTCGAAAGGCTGCAGGAGGTGTTGGAGTCGGGTCATCAGGCGATCTTCTTTCTCCCCACGAGGGCCAACTACAAATATCTCACATGTTTTGAATGCGGTAGATATGTGGAGTGTCCGTTTTGCAGCGTGGGGATGAGTATCCATCGCGAACGCAACGCGCTTCGATGCCACTACTGCAACTATATGGAGCGTATCGTTTCCGTCTGCCCGCACTGCCATGCCCGCTCCTTGCGTACGCATCGAATCGGTACCGCTCAGGTGGTCGAAGAGCTCTCCTCCCGTTTTCCCGATCATCGTTTCAAAAAGTTCGATCGCGACGAAATCACGACCGAAGCCAAGCTCAAACAGGTGCTAAAGGACTTTAACGAACACAAGATCGACGTACTCGTGGGAACCCAGATGCTCTCCAAAGGGCATGACTATCATGATATCCGCCTGGCTGTCGTGCTGGGGATCGATACGATTCTGGCGATGGCCGATTATCGCGCGCGCGAGCGGGCGATGAGCCTGCTGCTGCAGGTGGCGGGGCGTACCGGCAGAAGAGGCGAGGGGAAGGTGATGGTCCAGACAAACAACGAAGACTTTTTCGCTCGCTACATTGACGATTACGAACGTTTCCTCGAAGAGGAGCTTCCCTATCGCGAAGGGCTCTATCCCCCCTACAAAAAACTGATGAAATTCCTGATCGCCCACAAAAATATCCTGCGCGCGAAAGAGACGCTTGAGAAGCTGCAGCGTTGCCTTTTGGGGGTCGAAGGGGTCGAAGTGGTCGGATTCGGAGAGGCGCCGATACCCAAAATAGCGGGTAAACACCGCTTTCAGGTGCTGTTGCGTTCCGATTCTGCCAGAGCGCTTTTGCAGGTGGCCCACCGCTGCGCGATGCAGTATTGCGAAGTCGATATCGATCCGGTGAGTTTCAGCTAGAAAATATCGCGGCGAGTTTCCACTTTGTCATGGTATAATAAAACCATGACGAAAAGATACCCTACCAAACAGATTCATGTCGGAGAGGTGGCCGTCGGGGGTGACGCTCCCATTTCGGTCCAGTCGATGACGTTTTCGAAAACGGCCGACGTGGCCGCGACGGTCGATCAGATCAGGCGGCTTCATTTTGCAGGTGCGGATATCGTGCGCCTGGCCGTACCCGATTACGAAGATGCGGAGGCGCTCGAAGAGATCAGGGCCCAAACCACGCTACCGCTGGTGGCAGATATCCATTTCAATTACCGCCTGGCTCTGATTGCGGCCGAACATGTCGACTGTATAAGGATCAATCCCGGCAACATCGGTGAAAAATCGCGCGTCAAAGAGGTGGTAAAAGCATGCAAAGCCGCCGGTATCCCGATACGTATCGGTGTCAACTGCGGCTCTTTGGAGGAGCGTTTTGAGCGAAAATACGGCCAGACGGCCAAGGGGATGGTCGAATCGGCACTCTACAACATCAAGTTTTTGGAGGATCTTGGTTTTACGGATATCAAGATCTCGATGAAAGCGAGCGATGTGGAAAGAACGGTCGAAGCCTACCGAACGCTACGCCCTATGGTAGAGTATCCTTTCCATCTGGGTGTGACGGAAGCGGGGACGCTGTTTCACTCCACCATCAAGTCGGCGATCGGTCTGGGCACGCTGCTGCTGGAGGGTATCGGCGATACGCTTCGGGTCTCCATCACCGGAGAGCTCGAAAAGGAGATCGAAGTGGGACGTGCGATTCTCAAAGACAGCGGACGCGTAAAAGAGGGGGTCAACATCGTTTCGTGTCCGACATGCGGCAGACTGGAGGCGGATCTTCTCAAGGCCGTGGCCGAAGTGGAGAAGCGTACCGCCCATATCAAGGCCCCGCTGACCATCTCCGTGATGGGATGCGTGGTCAACGCGATCGGTGAAGCGAAGGGTGCCGATGTGGCGATCGCCTACGGCAAGGGAAGCGGATTGGTGATGCGCAGAGGAGAGGTGGTGGCGAAACTGGACGAAAAGGATCTTGTGGAACGTTTTCTCGAAGAGGTTGAAAAAGCGGCGAAGGAGCAGACGTAAATGGAAAATCAACTTTACAATCTCAACATCGAGCGCTCGATTCTCAGCTCGATCATCTTCGACCCCGCCCAGTACGAAGAGGTCGCGGCGAAGCTGAAGCCGGAGGATTTCTACCTTCCGGACCACCGTGCGATCTTCGAAGCGATGGGAACGCTCGATGCCGAAGGACTTCCGATCGACGAAGAGTTTCTGAAAAAGAGGCTCAGACAAGAAAACCGTTTCAAGGAGGAGAGTTTCATCGAGGTGATCTCCGCCAATCCCCTCGCCAATCTGGAAGCCTACATCGACGAGATGAAAGAGAAGGCGATCAAGCGGGAGTTGATCCACCTGACGACCGAAATCAAAGAGGTGGCTCTTGATCGGGATCTTCCCAGCGACAACGTGCTCGATTATGTCCAGAAGAAGATCTACGAAATCTCTCTCGATGCGACGACCAAGGAATTTCGAGAATCGCCGGAGATGGTCAAATCGACGATCGCCCATATCATGGAGATGAAAAAACGCGGAAACAGCGGCGTAGTGGGTGTGGATACGGGATTTCGCGAACTGAACGAACTCACGAGCGGTTTCGGGGAGGGGGATTTGATCATCATCGCCGCCAGACCTGCGATGGGCAAGACCGCCTTTACCCTCAATCTCGCCCAGAAGGCGCTCGATACGGGCAGAGGGGTGGCGATCTTCTCGCTGGAGATGCCCGCGGAACAGCTGATGCTCAGAATGCTCAGTGCCAAGACGTCGATTCCGCTGCAGAAACTGAAAGTGGGAGATATGAGCGACGAGCAGTGGAGCGATCTGACACGGGCGACGGACGAGCTGGCGAAGCAAAAACTCTTCGTCGACGACGACGGGCTTTTGAATATCAACCAACTCCGATCGAAACTGAGAAAGATCAAAACCCAGCATCCGGAGATTTCGCTCGCGATCATCGACTATCTGCAACTTATGAGCGGTACGGGCAACAAAGACCGCCATCTGGAGGTGAGTGAAATCAGCCGGGGATTGAAACTGCTCGCTCGTGAACTCAACATACCGATTATCGCGCTTTCGCAGCTCAATCGGGGACTCGAAAGCCGTCACGACAAACGTCCGATGCTCAGCGATCTTAGGGAGTCGGGAGCGATCGAACAGGATGCGGATATGATCATGTTCGTCTATCGGGACGATGTCTATCGTATTCGTGAGGAGAAGGAGCGAGAGAAGAAAGCCAAAGCCGAAGGAAGAGAGTACAAAAGCGACTTCTTCGAAAAGCCCGAAGAGGAGGCGGAGATCATCGTCGGGAAGAACAGAAACGGCCCGATCGGCGTGGCGAACCTCGTCTTTCAGAAGCGGTTCACCCGTTTTGTGGACAAAGGAAGCGTACCGATAGAAATCGTCTACGAGAGTGCGGAGGAGGACGCCAAACACGCGAAAATAGAATTGCCTCCTATCTAAAACAAGGGATATTTTGAAGTATGGAGGCGATCGAAAAGTGTCCGCTTTTTGTCGACAAAAAAGAGATCGCGTTCATAATACTGTTTTTGGTTGCGATATTTTGCTGGCAGCTTTTCGAAAAATATGACACATACCGCAACATCACCGCTTCGCGTATCCATACCGCCACGGTGAGCGTGGAGAATCAATACCTCAAGACGAAAAACAAAAAGCGCTATACCGTTTTCAAATTGCGAAGCGAAGAGGGATACCGCTTCTATACCACTTCCTACGAAGATCTAAAAGATCTCAGAGGCAGGGAGTTGGAGTTGAAATTCGTGACGGATCGGATAGGTTTTCTCGACTTTCTGGGAGGTTTCTACGCCCCCTCTTTCGATCTTCGCCTGATGGAAAAACGGCAGACGCTTCGGGGGATTTTGCTTGAGAAAATCGCCGATCAGCACGAGGATCCGAAGATGCAGGCGCTTTTTCAGGCGCTTTTTTTGGGTGCGCCCATTCCCAAAATATTGCGCGAAGAGGTAAGCTATCTTGGAATCTCCCATCTGATCGCGATCAGCGGTTTTCATCTGGGTGTGCTTTTCGGCGCTCTCTACGCTCTTTTGCGTCAACTCTATCGCCCCATCCATAACCGTCTGTTTCCGTGGCGCAATATGCGGCAGGATCTGAGTGTGACGATCATTCTCCTGCTGTGGGGATATGTGACGCTGGTGGGATATCTCCCTTCGCTATTGCGGTCGTTCGTGATGCTCGTGATCGGATTTTGGCTCTATCATCGCCATATTCGTCTGTTTTCCTTTTCCGCGCTCGCATTGGCGGTGGGAGTGATTCTCGCGCTTATGCCGGAATTTCTCTTTTCCATCGGTTTTTGGTTTTCGGTAAGCGGCGTCTTTTTCATCTATCTGTTTTTGCACCACTTCGGCCATCTTGAGCCGTGGCGGCTTTTTGTCGGGATAAATCTGTGGGTCTATCTGCTGATGATTCCGATCACCCATTCGATCTTTCCCGCCTTTTCCTGGCATCAGCTGTTTTCGCCTCTTCTGTCGATGCTTTTCGGATTTTTCTATCCGCTGGAGCTTGGATTGCATCTCATCGGTGCGGGAGAGTGGCTCGATCCGCTGCTGGAGTCGCTTTTTTCGCTAAGAGGAGAGGTTTACCGAATAGAGACGCCGTTATGGTTTTTGGGAATCTATCTGCTGGTCGCGGTCGCTTCTATCAGGTGGCGCAGACTGCTTGGTCTGCCGCCTCTGCTCGCGTTTTTGTTCGTCGGAAGCGCGGTTTAGATAGTAACAGAGTTTGACACCGTAGAGGAAGATGATCCATGAGAGGTAGATCCAGATGAAAAAAAACATGATGATACTGAAAGAGCCGTAGATGGTCGTGTAGGTTTTGTTGTAGGTGATGTAGTAGACAAAAAGCATTTTAGAGGCGAACCAGACCAGCGAAGCGGCGAACGAACCGATCAGGGCGCTTTTGGGTCGAACTTTGGTGTTGACCGAGATGAAATAGGCCAGAAAATAGAGCATCCAGATGATCAGATAGGAGGTGAGGGTGAGGATGTTGATGTCGCTGGTGTAGCGATAGCTGTGCAACAACACGTTCGCTTTGAGCGAAAGGTAGAAAGAGAAGGCGAGGCCGATTGGAATCAGGATCGTCATCGTCAGATAGATAGAGATGGAGTGGAGAAATTTTCTGGGTGGAACATGAAAGATCTTGTTGACCACATATTCGAAGTCATCGAAAAACATCACCGAAACGTAGAGCACGAAAAGGACGCCCAGAAGTCCGAGTTTTTCCGTATTGTGCATGAAGGTATCGATATTTTGGGAAACGAACTGTTGCTGCGTCGGAATGATGGAGCTGAAGACGAATGTTTTGATCTGGTCGTAATAGTCCGAAAAGTAGGGGAGTTTCGTAAAGAAGTAGAAGGAGATCAGCAAAACGGGAATGAGGGCCAAAATGGTGTGAAAACTGAGAGAGGAGGCGTAATGAAGCAGATTGTGGTCGATAAAGTACTCTCTGAGCACTTTGTGCCAGGAGCCTTTATTCTCCTTCATCTCAAAGTCCCATTTTCCCCGGATTGAGAATGTTGTTGGGATCAAACGCCTTCTTGATACGCCTGAAGAGATCGATCTCGGCGTCGCTGAAGGCTATGTTCATAAAAGGGGCTTTGGAGAGTCCGATGCCGTGTTCGCCGCTGAGCGTACCTCCAAGATCTACCGTGATCCGGAAAATCTCTTCGATCGCCTTGTGGCCGATTTCGAGCTGTTTAGGATCGTTTCCGTCGACCATTACGTTGGTATGGACGTTGCCGTCACCCGTATGGCCGAAACAGGGGATTTTTACGCCGTATTTTTTGGAGACTTCGTCGATCTCTTCCAGGAGTGCGGGAAGCTTGCTTCGCGGAACGGTGATGTCTTCGTTGAGTTTCTTGGAGCCGTAGATCGTGATGGATTGGCTCGCGTTGCGTCTGGCGAACCACAGATCGTTCGCCTCCGCTTCGTCTTTGGCGATCACGAAATCGCTGCATCCGTTTTGCCTGAAGACCTCTTCGATCGTCTGCAGTTGAAGTTGCAGCTCCTCTTCGAGATTGCCGTCGACATCCGTGATCAGAATCGCCCCCGCTTCGATCGGCAAACCTTTGTGAAACTTCTCTTCGACCGCACGGATCGAGAGGTTGTCCAAAAACTCCATCGCCACCGGTGTAACGCCCGAAGCCATCGTTTTATAAACGGCGTTCATCGCCGCTTTTACACTCGGAAAGACACCCATCGCCGTTTGGGTCAATTTGGGTTTCGCGATCAATCTGAGGGTAATTTCGGTCAAAACCGCCAGTGTCCCTTCGCTCGCGATCAAAATACCGGCGATATTGTAACCCGCGACATCCTTGATCGTTCTTTTTCCCGCTCTGATCACCTCTCCGTTGGGAAGTACCGCCCGCAGCGCCATAACGTAGTCTTTGGTGATACCGTATTTGGCCGCGCGCATTCCACCGGCGTTTTCGCTCACGTTTCCGCCGATCGTGGAGTATTCCTGGCTTGCGGGATCGGGCGGATAGAAAAGGCCGACCGCCTCGACCGCACGCTGCAACTGTATATTGAGCAGTCCCGGCTGTACGACGGCGACCATATTATCCATATCGATCTCCAGAAGCTTGTTCATATGCTTCTCGAACCCCATCACGATCCCGCCGTTTGCCGGGAGAGCTCCCCCCGTAAAGCCGCTTCCGGCACCTCTGGGGGTGATGACGATGCCGTTTTCGTTGCAGTATCTCAAAATGGCCCGTACATCCTCTTCATGACGAGGAAAGATGACGGCGTCGGGTTCGTAACGGTTGCGTGTCGCGTCGTAGGAGTAGGCGATCGTATGGGCCTTGTCGTCGAAGATATTCTCCTCACCGACGATCGCCGCGAGCGCTTTTTTTCGTTTTTTTTCCAGCATGCTCAAAGTCCAAGAATCTTTTTGTAGTAGGCGTCGTAGTTGGAGACGCCGCCGATCAGAGACCCGAGTCGTCCCTTGACCGTTCCGAGGCGGGAATAGAAAGGAAGGGTCGCTTTTTTGGAAGTGCGGATAGGGCTTTGCTGAAGTATCTGGAAACTGTTACAGTCGGTAAAATAGCCTCTGTTGTCGATCGCGAAAAAGAGAA
Organism: uncultured Campylobacterales bacterium; assembly: GCA_964443745.1. Classification (GTDB taxonomy): domain Bacteria; phylum Campylobacterota; class Campylobacteria; order Campylobacterales; family QNZT01; genus CAYUEN01. The sequence goes on from CAYUEN010000001.1 coordinate 60,080, forward strand.
GTTCGAAATCGTTCTCTTTGCACGTGCGTTGAAAATCCTCGACGGTGGGTTTGGCGTTGAATTCCGTGGAGAGACGAATCGCAAAAAGATCGGGGTGGACCCAGTCGATATCGGGATAGCGTTTGGTGATTTCCTCGTAACTCGCCTTGTCCGGCGTGATCGCAAGAGCGCGATTGTAGAGGTAGTTTAGGATGACGGTGTCTCCCTTTCGGGGCGCGATATTGTAATCGGGCAACGCTTCTTGTTCGAGCAGATCGAATTTCTCGAAGCGAAGCGTAGCTTTGTCGCCTTTGAGATCGGTGACGATCGCTTTGGCGATGATCGCGTAGTGGGTGTCGTCGAAATGGCGGATCACGATACCGCTCGCACCTTTTTTGACGCTTTTGTCCACATCTACCGTACCCGTTTTTCGCTCTGTGGAGAGGAGTTCCGTCTTGTAGGGGCGGATGAAACCGCTTTCGGCCAAAAGAGAGGTGAAAACAAACGCGAAAAGTATCACGATTTTATACATACAGGATGCCTTTTTTTGTTTGATTATACTACATTTGGGTTAAAGTTCGGGAATTTTGCTATAATTGCGCACCATTCGAAAAAGGATCTGTATTTGAGGCGATTACTGCTCTTTTCCCTCCTGTTTTTCAATATTTTGCATGGATTTACACTTACCGATCGACGGGTCGAAGACAAAGTGTGGCATAGTGGCGAGACTTTTCTGGGCTTTTTGGAAGAAAACATGTTACCGCTTCGACTCTACTACGATCTGGACGACGAAGACGAGAAGATCACGAGCGACATTCGCACCAACACGCTCTATCAGATTCTCAGGAACGAGGATTACGAAATCGAACAGGTGCTGATACCGCTCAACGAAGAGCTCCAGATTCATATTTTCAAAGATTTGGAAGGCAAGTACCAGCTTGCCATCGAACCTATACGCTATCAGACGAGGGAGAGAAAGCTGGCGCTCAAACTGCACCACATCTTTTCCAAAGATATCGTCAAGGCGACCGACAATTTTCTGCTGTCGGTAGAATTGGAGCAACTCTATCGCAAAGTCTTCGATTTCAAACGGCTGAAAAAGGGAGACAGGCTCGCCGTTTTGTATCGGGAAAAGATACGGTTGGGCAAGTTCTACGGTACCCAGCAAGTACATGCGGCACTGCTTGAGAGCCATGGAAAGAAATACTACTTTTTTCTCAATCCCAAAGACGGGAAGTATTACGACGAAAAAGGGAAAACGAAGGAAAAAGACGGCTTTATCGTCCCTTGCAAATACCGCAGGATCTCTTCCGTTTTCACGAAGAAGCGGTGGCATCCGATACTTCGCAAGTATCGTGCCCACCACGGAATCGATTATGCCGGTGCGATCGGTACGCCGATTCGTGCCGCATACGGCGGAAAGGTGATTTTCGCCGGACGCAAAGGAGGCTACGGCAATACCGTCGTCATCAAGCACAAAGGGGGTTACAAGACGCTTTACGCGCATCTGCAGAGATACAAAGTCTTTCGCGGAAAGCGGGTGAAAAAGGGTGAAGTGATCGGATACCTGGGAAATACGGGTCTTTCGACGGGGCCGCACCTGCACTTTGGGCTTAGCCTCAACAACGTCTGGATCAATCCCGCGAGGAAGATCGTTTTCACCAAAGGGCTGAGCGGAAAAGAGCGAAAAAATTTTATGAAAGCGATCGCGAAATATCGCGAAGAGTTGGAGAAGCTCGAAGCGGAAGCTTCGGTACAGATCATCGTCGAAGAGGATGAAAACTCTACAACGGCGAAAACCAAATCCGAAACGAGGGAGAAGCGAAATGGCTAAAGAGTATTCATTGGATAAGTATATCGAAGTGATCGAAACCTTTCTGGAAGATCCCGAACACTCTCCCTATTCCGATACCGAAGTGGCCAAGGCGCTTATAAAAGTCGCGAAAGAGGATCCGGAACGTTTTGGAGAGTATCTCAAAAAAATACCGAACGAATATCTGGGCGATATCGCGCTGGAGCTTCCGGAAAAGTACCTGAAGGGGATCATCGATCATCTGCCCAACAAAGACCTGGTGGAGGTGGTGCAGGAGCTTGAGAGCGACGATGCGACCGATCTGCTGCAAGATATCGAAGAGATCGATCAGGAGCGTGCGGAGAAGATCCTCTCCTCGCTGGACAAGGAGGATCAAAAAGAGATCGCCCGACTCAAAAGCTACGAAGAGAACGAAGCGGGTGCGCATATGCAGACCGAACTTTTCAGTGCCAATATCGACGAAAAGATACTCGATGCGATCTCCCGTCTCAAACGGCTCAAAAAAGAGGGGGAGTTGGAAAATATCCACCAGGTTTTCATCACCGGAACGTTCAACAAACTGATGTTTACGATTCCTTTGGAAGATTTGCTCACTTTCGATTTCGAAAAGAGTTTCAGGGAGGAATTGACGGGTAGGGAAGAGGATTTCAAACCGATCATCGTACGGGATACGGACGATATCAGGGAGGTTGCCCACCTCTTCAGAGAGCATGATCTCTCCGTCGTACCGGTCGTCAACGAGCAGAACGAGCTGATCGGCCGTATCACCTCTGATGACATCTACGATATCATCCAAGAGAGCGCGACCGAACAGATCTACAACCTCGCCGGTGTCGATGATGAAGCGGAAGAGGAGGAGAATATCGTCGAAGCGGGTAAAAAACGCGGAATCTGGCTTTTTGTCAATCTGCTGACCGCGATTCTCGCCTCGATCGTGATCCAGATGTTCGATCAGACGATCCAGGCGTACGTGGCGTTGGCGGTATTGATGCCGATCGTCGCGTCGATGGGAGGCAATGCCGGTACACAGACGCTGACCGTTACGGTACGCAGACTCGCGCTGGGCGAAATCGATCTTAGCCATGCCAAAGAGACGATCAAGAAGGAGGTGTTGCTTTCGCTGGCGAACGGTTTCGTTTTCGCGTTGATATTGGGGGTCATCGCGCTGATTTGGTTCGGACAGCCGCTGTTGGGGATGGTCATCGGCGCCTCCATGGTCATCAACCTCTTCGCCGCCGGATTTTTCGGTGCGATGATACCGCTGGTTCTCAAGCGTTTGCATATCGATCCCGCGGTCGGCAGTTCGGTGATTTTGACGACGGTGACCGACGTTGTAGGTTTTTTCAGCTTCCTGGGGCTGGCGAATTGGATATTGGTGAAATAAGATGGTGGAGATACTGAAGATCGAACCGGCTCGAAAGACGCGTTTTATCAAACCCAAGATCGTCCACTATCTGCAGGATGGGGTTTCCAAGACGTGGGAAGTGGTCGAAACGTACGACAGTGTGGCGATTTTGCTCTACCACAGAACGAAAGAGGCGTTCGTGCTGGTGAGGCAGTTTCGACCCGCGGTCTATCTGAAAAACCATGAAGGGTATACGTACGAACTCTGTGCGGGTCTGGTGGACAAGAAGAAGCCGCTGGAGGTGATCGCCAAGGAGGAGATCCTCGAAGAGTGCGGATACGACGTGCCGGTTTCGGATATCAAGATCGTCAACACCTTCTTTACGGCCGTCGGATTCGCGGGAGGAGAGCAGACGCTCTTTTATGCGGAGGTCGACGATACGCTGAAGGTGAGTGAAGGAGGCGGAATAGACGAAGAGTCGATCGAGGTGGTCTATCTGCCCGTTTCGGAGGCGAAGGCGTTCATCTTCGATACCGCCAAAGTCAAGACGCCGGGATTGATGTTTGCGTTTATGTGGTTTTTCGAGCGTCATTCATGTTGATCTCGAAAATATTCTCTCCCCTTTCGTGGCGGTAGCCGAACTTGAAACCGTGCGCTTCCAGGATCGATTTGACGATATAGAGTCCCAGTCCGAATCCATGATCGCGTTTGTGCTCTTGTGAGAAGGGTTCGGTGTAGTATTCCAGCGGATGAGAGAGGGGTGCTCCCCTGGATCTGATCGCGATTCTTTCGGGTGTAGCCTCGATCGTGACGGTGTGGTCGGGGCTGAATTTGATGCCGTTGTCGATCAGGTTTTTCAAAACCGTCGTAAAAAGCGAGGGATCTACGTCGATCAGAAAATCTTCGAACGCCGTTTTGACGCACTCCTCCCTCTTTTCATCCAGCAGCAGCTGTTTTTTCGCCGCTTCGACCAGTTTGGCAAAACGCACCTTTTTTCGTTTGAGTTGTTCGATATGCGAAGCGATCTTTTCGACCTGGGCCAGTTCGGTGATGATCTCGTTCATCCGTTCGAACGCCCGGATCAGCGGCTCTCTGTTTTCCTCCTCCTCGACCATCTGCGCGAGGATTCTCCCCTTGGTTATCGGTGTTTTGAGTTCATGCATCATGTTGCGCATAAAAAGGTTTTTGGATGCGATCAAGTCGTTGATATAGGTGATGGCTCGGTTGAAACTGTCGGCGATCTTTCCGATTTCGTCGTTGCCCTCCTTCTCGATATGGATCTGTAGATCCCCCTCCGCGAACCGCTGAATCTGCCGATCGAGTTTGCGCAAAGGAGCGAGCTTTCGTATGAACGATACGTAGATGAAGATCAGCATTCCCAGAATAGCCGCGAAAAAGAGCATCGCGATCGCGATATCGTAGTTTTTGGAGCGGGTATCCTTGAGTAGCAGGTTGTAGCCGTATTTTTGGATATAGATGTAGTAGATTCCGTCCAGTTCGAATATCCTGACCCTCCCGAAGTAGGACTCTTTCAGGTATCGGGTGGTTGCCTGGGTGATGATTTTGAGCTTTTCGTCACGGGAGGTGATCGGTGTGACATGGAAACGTTTATAGAGGGATTGGAGTTGTTCCTGGGTGGGGGAGAGTTCGAAGCCTGTCAGAAACAGATCGGAAATCAGGGTGTATTTCTGGCGCTGTTCGCTGAAAAAGCGCTCCTTGTCCCACTGGACGAAAAAGACGAACGCGACGATGACCGCGCTGATGGCGATCATGAAGATCGTATGGACAAAGGTGAATATCGAGATGTTTTTCATCGGATTTCAAGTTGATAGCCGACACCTCTGACGGATTTGATTTTGGCGGTTTCGGGGTCGATTTTGGCCAGTTTGTTGCGTATGCGGGAGATCATGACGTCGATGTTCTTCGGACTGCTGTCATCATCGATATGGCTGCTTTCGTAAATGAAACTCTCTCTGGAGATCGCCGCGCCAGGATGGGTGATCAGCTTTTCGAGGATGTCGAACTCCGCCGGTGTCAAGGTGAGCGGAACACCTTGGTAGGTGATCTGCAGTCCCTCCTTGTTGATTTTGAAAGGGGAGGGGGTTTTTTCTTTTTCGATGGGGGGAGACTGTTTCTCTTTGCGCCTTAGGATCGTTTTGATTCTCGCCTCCAGCTCTCTGGGGTCGTAGGGTTTTGGCATATAGTCGTCGGCTCCGCGCTCGAGCCCCATAATCTTGTCGATAATATCGTCCCTGGCGGAGGAGATGATGATCGGAATGTCGCTGAATTTCCGGATTTTCGGGATCAGTTCGAGACCGTCGATACCCGGAAGCGTCAAATCGAGTATCAAAAGATCGTACGGATTGACTTCCAGTTCCGAGAGCCCCAGATAGGGCTCTTCGATATTGTGGACTTCGATATCGAATTTGTTCAGATATCGGGTGATGATTTCGGCCAGCTCCGGATCGTCCTCGATCATAAGTACACGTATGATGTCTCCTCCTTATTGGATCACGAACATCAGCACCGCGCCGTATCGGTTGACGTAGATCCTTTTGGGGCCGTCGGGATAGCGGTTGAGCGCTTTGGCGAGATCTCTCAAATTCTTGATGGGGATATCCTCTATCTGGATTATAACATCGCCAGCTTGAAAGCCCACTTTTTCGCCTTCGCTGCCGGGTGCGATATCCTGGATCAAAACACCCTCGATATTGGGTGCGATTCGGTAGTTGTAGCGGTTTTTGGGATCCAGGTCGCTCAGATAGAGACCTCCGAGAATCTTACCGCCTCTTGCCGCCGCGATCAGCGCCTCTCTGGAGCCGAGTTTGACTTCGACATCGATCTCCTTCTTGTCTCTCTCCACGCTCAAGGTCACTTTCTCTCCCGGTTTGTAGGAGGCGACGATTCTTTTGAGGTCGGCAGCGTTTTTCACCTTTTTGTCGTTGATCTTCCAGACCAGATCGCCGCGTCTGAGACCGTATTGTTCGGCCGGTCCTTCGGGCTCGACATCGACGATGACGGCGCCTTTTTTGTGGTTGTAGAGAGGTCTGAGCTTGGAAGTCAGATCGCTGATACTCACTCCCAGATAGCCACGGCTCACTTTTCCTTCTTCGATCAGCTTTTTGACGACATTTTTGACCATATCCACCGGAATCGCGAAACCGATACCGTTGTTGCCTCCGCTTCTGGAGATGATCACGCTGTTGATGCCGATGAGCGCGCCTCTGCTGTCGACCAGTGCGCCTCCCGAGTTGCCGGGGTTGATGGCAGCGTCGGTCTGGATGAAATTTTCATACTGGTTGATTCCCATTCTGTTTTTGTTGAGCGCCGAGATGATTCCCTGGGTCACCGTCTCTCCGATCCCGAAGGGGTTTCCGATCGCGAAGACGATATCACCGATCTTCAGATCTTCCGCATATCCCAATTTGATGGGTTTGAGGTTTTTGGCGTCGATCTTGATGACGGCCAGGTCGCTTTCGATATCCTGTCCGATCAGTTTGGCCGGATATTCACGGCTTTGATCTTTGAGTGTGACGGTGATTTCGTCGGCATTGTTGATGACATGTGCGTTGGTCACGATATATCCGTCTTCGGAAAGGATCACGCCCGAGCCGAGTGCACGCTGCATTCGTTCTCTGGGGACCTGTTGTCGGTACATCGGCCCGAAAAACTGTTGAAAAAGCGGATCCATCGCGAGGTTGGAACTGCTTTGTATGCGAAGATGCTTGCTCGTGGAAATATTGACGATGCTATGCATCGCATCTTTGAGCGCTTCGTTGAAAGAGAGTATCTCGTTCGTACTGTTGGGCTGGATTCGTTTCGGGGAGGGGGTTGCCATATTGAAGTGAATCTCTTGTGCGATCAGATTCATCAGTAGCACTGAAATCAGTAAAACGATTTTTTTCATCATATCGATCCTTCCTTGACGAGTGGGTTTTATTTCATATTTTCAATACGCTAAGTGTAGCGAAGCTCTATTAATCATTCTCTAATGGAGCATTAACAGAGTGTTAATAGTGAAAACTTATACGAAATTTCTTTGAAATGGCTGAATCCTCTTGACAAGACGAAAAAAAAGTATTATAATTACACTCATAAAGCTTGATATAGATGATATCAAGTTAAATGACACAGAAGGAGGAAGAGATGATGGTGACGAAATTCGATCCCTTTGCGGAGATCAAAAGACTCGAAGACAGATTGTTCAAGGCGTATCCCGCGGTAGTTACGGAGGAAGGTGGTATTTCCAGTTTCGCTCCGACCGTGAATACGAGAGAGGACGAGAAAGCCTACCATATCGAGGTGGATCTTCCTGGAGTGAAGAAGGAGGATATCCATGTCGATGTGAGCGAAGGTGTCCTGACGATCTCTGGTGAACGCAAGTTCAAAAAAGAGGTGAAAGAGAAGGATTACTACAAAATCGAAAGCAGCTTCGGAAAATTCGAGAGAAGTTTCAGGCTGCCCGATGATGTGGACGAGGAGCACATCGACGCCGAAACGAAAGACGGTGTGCTTGAAGTGACGCTCCCTAAGGTGAAAAAAGAGGAGAAAAAGAAGAAGATCGAAGTGAAATAAACTTCGAAATTGCAAAAGGGGAGGCAGGTGTCGCTGTCGCCCCTTTTTCCGTTCATATGGTATAGTTAGGCAATCATTTGCCTAAAGGAGTGTCATGAATCCTCGTATCAAAGAGATTGTCGCGCAGATAGAGGCGCTTGAGCAGAGACTCAAAGAGGAGCTTGCGAAAGAGGAGATATCGATCGATTACAAGATCGAGAGAGGAAGAGTGTGGTTCGATCCTCAGGTGATAGCCCGTCAAAAAGAGGCGTTGGTCGATATTTTTACCTATATTCGAAACGCTCCGCTTCCCTATCTTCTGTCGGCTCCGATCATCTACGCGATGATCATTCCCGCAGTGATTCTGGATCTGTTCGTGACACTCTATCACCAAGTCAATTTCAGAATCTACGGTATTCCCCGTCTGAAGCGCAGTGATTATATCGTTTTTGATCGACACTATCTTGGTTATCTCAATACAATCGAAAAACTCAACTGTCTCTACTGCTCCTATTTCAACGGATTGATCGCCTATGTAGGCGAAATCGCCGCCCGTACCGAACTCTTCTGGTGCCCGATCAAGCATGCCAGGAAAATCGCCTATCGCCATAGCCGATACGAATACTTTCTTCCCTATGGAGAAGCCGAACATTTCAGAGAGAGGTTGGAAGAGTTGCGTCGTATGGTCAAAGAGAGTGAAAAGAGAGAAAGTAGTACTATAGAGGAAAAGGGATGAAGGAGAGATGATGGATGCGATTCAAAAAGAGCTCGAGAGTAGAAAAGAGGAGATCAAATTGGGAATGAAACTTCTTTTCGATACCAACTTTCGAATTACGGAGTGGGACGTTCCCGAGGCCAACGAACGGGAAGTGGCCCAGATGCTCCTGGAAAAGATGCAGGAGGCGTTGGATGATCTGAAACGGGAGATTCTCTCCAAGAAGCTCTAAGAGACGATACCGGTCCGCTGACGCTTTGGTACGGATTGGGTATAATGTGGTGGTGGACCCCGAAGAGAGGAAGAGAGAGGAGGGTTTACGATTGTGTCGGTCGAACCTTCCGTATCGACAAAGGTCGGCCCGTTTTGAAAAAAGAGTCGAGAGAGGAGCATGGTATGAAAATGGCCGAAGTCTTTTTACGTAGCGTCAAGGATACGTTGAGTTGGAATGTACTGAAATTCGCATTGATGGCGGGAGTGCCGCTGATGGTGGTGTGGATTGGTATCGGAGTGCTCTTTTGGGAGCCCACGCTCGCGTTCACTTCGCAGTTCATCGAGTGGGTTCCCTTCTCCATTCTCAAAGCCAACGGCGCCTTTTTGATCGGTAGTTTCGTCTGGTTTCAAATCGTGCTGATCACTTTCGCGCTGGTGATCGCGATATTCAACGTGCCGATTTTTCGCTATCTAAACCCCCAGAAATACGAACTCTTTTCGGTCGTGACGATTTTGCTGATCGCACTTTTTTGGACGCTTTTTGCTTTTTTCAACTGGGATCTCATTTTCCACGAAGTCCAAAAAATCCTGACCTGGTTTCCGTTTCAGACGCTACAGGCGGGTGTCGCCGCTTTGTTGGCGATCATGATCTTCTACAACTTTTTCATCGTCTCTCTGGCGTTGGTGGTGCTGGTTTATCGTCGCCCCTTTCTTGAGACGCTGCAGTTGCGCGACTATCCGGATGCGACACCTCTGTATTCGGTCACAAAGCGCAGATTCGTCTCGGTGGCGGTTCGAGATGTCTTTATCTTTTTCGTATTGTTGATTCTTTTCTATCCGCTCTTTTTCGTGCCGTTTGCCAATATGCTTCTGCAGGTGTTTTTCTGGGCATGGCTGATCAAAGAGTCCTATTTTCTCTCCGCCTCCTCCCTCTATGCGAGCGAAGAGGAGATTCGAAGGCTCAAAAAGCATGGTTTGGTGATGTGGACGATCGCCTTTGTCGCGTCGATTTTGAACCTGGTACCCGTCATCAACATTCTCTCGCCCTTTTTCGCACAGATTATGTTCTTTCACTGGGTGATGCTCAACCGCCCCAAAGCCGAGGAATGAGATGAAAAAGATCGATAAGAAGGCGTACCGACGTATCCTCTACGATCTGCAGGTCGAACTGGTCAAATTCCAAAAGAGCGTGATCGCTGAGCAAAAGCGCGTCTGTATTCTTTTCGAAGGGCGGGATGCCGCCGGGAAAGACGGAACGATCAAACGTTTCAGCGAACATCTGAGTCCGCGAGAGATGCGGATCGTCGCGTTGGGAAAGCCCTCCGACAGAGAGCGGAGTTCCTGGTATTTTCAGCGTTACGTTCCCCATTTGCCTTCAGGCGGCGAAATCGTTTTTTTCAACCGCAGCTGGTACAACCGTGCGGGTGTGGAGAAGGTGATGGGTTTTTGCACTTCCGAAGAGCACCGCCTCTTTATGGAGGAGGTCGGGGATTTCGAACATCTGCTGACCCATTCGAAGACGCTCTTTTTCAAATACTATCTGGATATCTCCAAAGAGGAGCAAAAACGTCGTCTCGATGCCAGACGCGAAGATCCGCTCAAACAGTGGAAGATCAGCCCGATCGACCAGAAGGCGCAGGAGCTTTGGGATGCCTACTCCGAGGCGAGAGACGAGATGTTCGTCAAGACCGACTTCATCTACGCCCCATGGCATATAGTCCACTGCGACGACAAGAAAACCGCGAGGATCAACGCCATCAAACACTTTCTCTCGTTGGTGGAGTACGAGGGCAAAGAGGAGGAGAAGCTGCTGTACGATCCCGATGTCGTCTTCAATTTTTCGCTGGAGGCATTGGAGAGCGGGATGATTTTTCCATAGGCACGAAAGGAGAGAGGATGCAGAGAATCGGTAGGATATTGGTGGTGCTCAACGAATACGAACGGGCGAAGGAGGCGATACGCGAAGCCGCCCGGCTTGCGAAAAGAGCCGGAGCGGGAGTGACGATTCTTTTCGTGCACGAAGAGGCGCTTTTCGAACTGCCGATCTATCGCGAGAAACCGCTCGATTTGGAGGAAATACGCAGAGGGCTCAAAAAGATCGCGACACAGGAGGGGCTTACGGAGCCCGCAATTCTGGTCGCCGAAAACGATACGGTGGATCGGGCCGTTTTGGAAGCCGAACGCGAACACGATACGCTGATACTTCTTCCCTACACCCCCAAAATAGCCCACAGACTTTCACTCAAAGCTCCCGCGCCTCTGCTGGTGCTCAAGGAGGCGAAAGCGCACTACGCCAAAGCGATCGTTTCGATCGATTCGCTATCTTGGGCCGAAAAGTGTCTGGCTTTTTTGAAAAAGATGTTTCCCGATACCGCGATCCATCTCTATCAAGATTATCAATATTTTTCCCTGCCGATCGCCGATCCCTTCGTCGATCCGATGATCGAACCCTACGCGCTGAGCGTGGAGACGATAGAAAGCGGGGAAGTGATCCGTGCACGCAAGGAGGCGTTCGTCCGGCTTTGCGAGGAGAAGGGGGTGGAGGGTACCTTCGTGATGGGCGAAAAGGGTATCGACGAAGAGATCGCGGAGTTTCTCAAGAAGCAGCGAGGCGATCTGCTCGTGGTCGATCTTCAAGATAGCGCGACGCCGCTGGCGTCGGCACTGGAGGAGATTTTACAAAAGGTTCCCGTCGATACGCTCGTATGCAAAGAGCTGGTATGACGATCGCCACCTTCAACGTCAATTCGATCCGCTCGCGGGTCGATCTGATCATGCGGTGGTTGCGGGAGAAGTTCGCGGTGGATCTTCTTAGTCTGCAGGAGATCAAATGCGAAGAGGCGCAGTTTCCCGCCGAAGCTTTCGAAGAGTTGGGATACCATCTTGCGATCAACGGCCAAAAACGCTACAACGGTGTGGCGATTTGCTCGAAACGCCCTTTCGATCGCATCAAGACCCGCTTTGACGATGAGATTCTCGATCGAGAAAAGCGGTTGATCGAGGTGCAGATCGGTCGGCGGGTGATCCTCAACCTCTATGCGCCTCACGGAGAGAGCGACGAAAGCCATCCCAAACACCTCTACAAAATGGCGTTTTACGAAAGGCTGACCCGCTATTTGAAAGAGAAGATGAAGCAGACGAACGAGATCGTGCTGCTGGGGGATATGAATGTCGCGCTGGAGGATATGGATGTCTACGATCCGGCGAGGTTTGAGGGGACGGTCGGTTTTTTGGAGAGTGAAAAAGAGGCCTTAAAAAGGCTGCTTGAGATCGGGTTGCATGACTGTTTTCGCGAAAAACATCCCGACAGCCACGGATTTACGTGGTGGGACTACCGTACCGCGGGTATCTGGCGGGACGAAGGGATGCGTATCGACTATATCCTCTCCACCGATGCGATCATGCGAAGATGCACCCGGATCGAAGTCGATCTCTGGCCGCGACGCAGGCGTTCGCCGACTCCGAGCGATCATGCGCCGCTTGTGGGGGAGATCGCCTGATCAAAACGATGTCGAATGAATCTCTTTTGGAAACGGGACGTCTTGGCGTCGGCTTTCTGGCGGCCGCGGCGGTGGGCGTTTCGTTTCTTCTGGCAAGAGGGGTGGGATTTGAACATGCGCTCTTTGGCTATCTGTATGCGCTTTTTGTCCCATTTCCCGCAATTTCGCACTATCCGCTCTCCGCAGTCGTATTGTCGATTTTGTTTCTGCTTTTCAGGCGGGTTCGTAGCTGTATGCGGCCCGGGTGGAGATGGATCGCCTACGGCTTGCTCTTTTTGCACTGGGCGCTCTGGGGGCTTTATTGCACCGCCTACGCCTCGCGGATTTAGTCCGCTTTCAACGCGAGGGCTTTCATGAAGTGTCGCAGCGACCCCTCCAGCAGAATCCGACATTTTTGGACGAAAATTTCCGCTTCGATCTTCCGCAGATCCGCTTTCGCCCGAGCGCGGGCGGCGATGGCGCGGCTGAGTTCGTCGGCATCGGCGAGGTGGTTTTCGAATCGCCCCTTCGTCAATTCGTAGTAGCTCTCCTGTGCCGCAAGCTGCGCGTTTTTGGCCTCTTCTTGCGTATGGAGGGCCAAGAGTTTGCTCCATGCGCTTCGTAGTCTCGTCTCCACCGCTTTTTCGTAATCTTTGAGATAAAGAAGCCTGCCCAGACGCTTCGCTTTGGCCGCCTCGATTTTCGATGCCGCTTCGCCTCCGTCGTACAGCTTCCATTCGGCCGAGAGCGCGAGATAGCTTTTGTTCGGATTGGTATAACCGTTGCCGTTTAGTTTGATGTTTTCCCCCTCCGTTTTGAGTCCCCCTTGCAGAAAGAGGGTGGGATATCGGACGCTTCTGGCGAGTTTGAGTTCGGCTTCGTCCATCTTCAGCGCCTTTTTGATCGCGCGGATGTCCGAGCGCTCTTCGAGCGCGACCCGAAGAAGTTTGGAAAGCGAATCGATTTTCAGAGTCGGCAACGGTCCGGCTTTTTCGATACGACTGTTTGCGAGATAGGAGAGTTGTTCGAGCAGTTGCGCCTTTTGGGCGATCAGATCTTGCGTTTGGGCTTTGGTTTCGAACTTTTTGGCCTTGATGTTTTCCAGTTCGCTGGGGGCGAGCAATCCCGCCCGGTAAAAGCCCCGCGCCTTTTTCAAAGAGGCGTCGATCGCGTCCAACGCTTCATGGGAGGCTTCGATCGCAGCATCGAGTCCGTACAGAGCGCCGTATATCGAAGCGATACGCAGATAGAGTTTCCGTCTGGCGTCTTGATACTCCAGTTCGCTCTTTTGGGCGTCAAACCGTGCGCGTTCGATCATAGAGGAGATCGCGAATCCGGAAAAGATCGGATAGGAAAGCTGTAGCGCCCCGACGTAGTTTTGCTGTTTGCCCACCTGAAATTCCGGGGGTATTCCGGGCAGGGGCAGATGCAAGATCATGGTGGGATGATCTTTGAGATAGAGTGCCTGGAGGGAGGCGTCGACGGTGGGCAGATTTTTCGCTTCCGCCGCACGCTGCAGCGCCTCTTTGGCGGCTATCTCCTCTTTTTTGGCCTGCAGTCGAAGGTTGGCGTCGCTATCGCGAAGCAGTGTGGAAAAATCCTCACCCGCCAGCAGCAGCGGCAGAAGAAACGGAAGCAGAAATCTTTTCATTCTCTCTCCTTGGAGTAAGATGGCGCGTACACTCGGGATGGTTTCATAATCAGCAACAAAATCACGAAAAACGATCCCAGAACACCCCAGTATCCCGCGTGCATGAAGGTGTTGTAAAATCCGTAGTTGTAGCTCATGAAGGTTTCGTAATTTCCGAATATCGCTAGTGTGCGATCCCAGTCCAGCGCCGTAGTCGCGGCGAAATTTCGTAAATAATCGTACAGATAGCCGCTGTTTTGAAGTTCGTTCATATGCTGGAAGTGATACGCCTTGAAATACTCCATGTTGTTCGTCGCCAGCGCGGTGCCGAAACTTCCTCCGACGAAACGGAAATAGTCCATCAGCACGATCGCCAACTCCCCCTTCTCTTCGGGTGCGCTCTGAAGCAGCAGAACCGTCACGGGGGCGAAAAACATCCCCATCCCGATACCGAACGGAATCGTCAGAAGCATCGCGCGCGTCATCGGGGTGTAGTAGTTCAGTTGGGGCAGCAGCGTGATGGAAGAGAGGATATAGATCGCGGCTGCGATCGCGACCGTTTTTTTCGCCCCGATTTTGTCGCTCAAGATTCCCGCGACGGGGGAGAAGATCCCGATGAAGAGGGCAAAGGCGAAAACGGCGATTCCCGCATCCATCGTCGGGAGCATCTTGATGTGTTCGTAGTAGACCGGAAGCAGATAGAAATATTGGTACATCGAAAAGCCCAGAACGAAGAAGTAGATGAGGATGCCGTTGGTGAAATCGCTGTTTTTGAAAAGGGTGAAGTCGATCAGGGTGTGACGGGCGTTGAGTTCGCTCAGCGCATAGAGGGCGAAGCCGATCAGCGATACGAAGAAGAGGATTCCGATCAATTCGTCGCTGAACCACCCCAACTGTTGTCCTTTGGAGAGCATCACCAGCAGAGAGATCGTCGCGATTGAAAGCAGAAAGAAGCTGACGAAATTGAAACGGAGTTTCGTGAAGTCGCGCTCTTTGGGGAGGTAGAGAATCGCGGCGATCGCCAGAAGTACGCCGATGGGGACGTTGATGAAAAAGACCATCCTCCAGTTGTAGTATTCGGTCAGATAGCCTCCCACCGTGGGTCCCAGGGCCGGAGCGAAACTCACCCCCAGTGCGAATATTCCCATCGCCAACCCCTGCTTGTCGGGCGGATAGTAGGAGAAGATCATGATATGGCTGGTCACCATGATCAGCGCTTCTCCAAATCCCTGTACGATCCTGGCGACGACGATCGCGCCCAGATCCGAGCTGATTCCGCAAAAGAACGAGGCGGCGCTAAAAAGCACGATTCCCGCTACGTAGATAGCTTTGGCTCCGAAACGTTTGATCAGATACTCCGTCACCAACAGCGCGATCGCGGCGGAGACCATATAGGCGGTGATGATCCACTGCACGCCGTAGAGGTCGGAGGAGAGTGGGCCGGTGAGTTTGGGGACGATCACATCCACGACCGTCGTATCCAAAATCGCCATGAAGGCGCCCAGCATTACGATGAACGTAAAGAGCGCACGCTCCTTGAGGGTGATCTCCCACGGCTTCTTGAGGCTTTCGGCGGCAGCGGCCATCGGTCATCTCCTCTCGATCGCGACCGTCGCGCCCATCCCGATCAGGATCTTCTCGAGTTTTTCGGGAGGTTCGTCAAAAGCGATGCGGACGACGAAGCGTTGATCGAGTTTGGTGAATTCGCCGCTGGCGATGTCGCGGGGTACGAGGGAGAAGGTGGAGGCGGAGGTAGGAAGGATGCGCTCCACCTTCCCGGCAAAATGTTCCCCTTCCAGTGCGTCAGGGGTGATCGTGACGCGATTTCCCACCGCGATGCCGTGCAGTTTCTTTTCCGAAAGCAGCACTTCCACATGTTTGTGCGAGGTGTCGACCAGGGCGTAGATCGGGCTACCTTTGGAGACGACGCGTCCGGTATTGACGAACCGTTTGGCGATGCGTCCCGAGACGGGAGCCGTGAGACGGCAGTAGGCGATCTTGTTTTTAAGACCCTCCCGCTCCGCCTTCGCGGCTTCGATCTCTTCCGAAAGCGCCCGGATGGAGAGGTCCAACTCCTCGATCCGTGTCGCCTCCAGTTCGGAGATACGGTAGATCTCCTTGAGGTTTCCGTTTCGGATGGCGTAGGCGGCCAACTCTTGTTTTGCCGACGAGATCTCTTTGCGCAGGCTTTCATAGGCGGTGGAGATCTTCTCGAAATCCTCCTTGGCCACCAGCCGTTTTCGAAAGAGCGTTTCGTATCTTTTTTTATCCCGGGCGAGTTTGGAGAGTTTGGTTCTAAGTGAAGCTATTTTGTAGCGGAGTGCGCGAAGTTTCGCATCTCCCGCTCCGATATCGTTTCCGGAGATTTTGGTTTTGAGCGAGAGTTGTTCGAAGAGGCGGTCCCGCTTTTTGCGAAGCGCTTCCAGGTTCGCCTCCATCGCTTTGATCTTGTGGTCAAGTTTTGCGCTCGCCACTTTAAAATCGGTCGGATCGATGAGAGCCAGCAGTGTTCCTTCTGGGACGTCGGCTCCCTCCTCGTATGCCATTTTCGAGATCTTGCCGCCCACTTTGAATGCGAGGGTGTAGATCGCGTCGCTTTTGACGAAGGCGGCGTCGCTGACGGCGTTGCGGTGGCGGTAGCCAAGATAGTCGTAAAGAGCGTAGATGAAAAGCCCCACCAGCAAGAGTAGAAAAAGCGATCCCGTTTTTTTCATGTAGACACTCCGGATGATATTAGAGTGAATTATATTCACTTTTTTATAAATTGATTCTTATTTAATGCAATTTGTCGTAACATGTCGATATGAAAAGCCTTATGAAAGAGAAGATTCGGGATCTTAAACGGGAAATGGTGCTCGAAAAGGCGAGCCTCTGTTTCGAAAAGGAGGGGTTCGATGCGACGACGATGGGTGAGATCGCCCGAAACTGCGGTATTTCGATCGGCGCACTCTACAAACTCTTCGATTCGAAAGAGGCGCTTTTCTACGCCTATGTGGAGTATCAGATCGGACAGTTGTATGAGAAGATCGTCGAAAAGAGCCGGGGTGTGAGATCTCCCAGAGAGAAGCTGCAGATCATCGTCGAGCAGAAGTTCGAGGCGTTTGGCGAAAAATCGCGGGTCATTCTCGATCCGGTCGCGGGCGATCCGCTCTTTTTCACCAAACTCTCTCTGAACAGAAAAAATCCGGCGCAGGTGATCTACGACTATACCGCTTCGCTTTTCGAGGCGCTCGCGCAAGAGATACCGCTTAGATCGCAGGATCCGCTGTTGACAAGCCATCTCTTCCATCAGTTTCTGCTCGGATATGTGGAGTATTGGCTGCTTGTCGGCGGCGATCTGCGCAGCCAATGCGCGTCGGCGCTGGAGATATTTCTCGAAGGGATACGCGATGTCTCGTAAAAAACGGAATGTTTCGCTCGTACTAGGAAGCGGCGGTGCGAGAGGATATGCCCATATCGGCGTGATCGAAGTGCTGGAGGAGTCGGGATTTCGGATCGCTTCGATCAGCGGCGCTTCGATGGGGGCGCTGGTGGGAGGGCTCTATGCCTGTGGAAAGATGGAGGAGTACAAGCGGTGGGTGATGGGGTTGGATGCACTGGATGTCGCTTCGCTGATCGATTTGAGCTTTTCGGCACGGGGGGTGATGCGGGGGGAGAAGATCTTCGCGAAACTACGTGAGATCATGGGTGAACACCGCATCGAAGAGCTTCCTATCCGCTATACGGCGGTAGCGACGGACGTCAACCGCAAGAAGGAGATCTGGTTCCAGCGGGGGGATCTGCTGGAGGCGATCCGGGCGTCGATCGCGATCCCCTCCATCTTCACGCCGGTGGAGACGGAGGGGATGCTGCTGGTGGACGGGGGTGCGCTCAATCCGCTGCCGGTCGCACCGACGATGGCCGATCGTACCGATTTGATCGTCGCGGTCAATCTCTATGCGGACGTTCCCGTTCCCAAGAGAGGTATCGACAAGCCGCAAAAAGAGCGCCAGAGCGGTATCGAAAGGCGGGTGCGCGAAATGGTGCGAAATTTTTTCGGAAGCGACGAAGAGCGAATCAACATGTTCGATGTTCTGGACAAGACTTTCGATACGATGCAAGATGCCCTCACGCGCTATCGGCTCGGAGGATATCCGCCCGATATTATCGTCCAGATGCCGATGGGCGTCTGCAACAGTTTCGATTTCCACAAAGCCGAAGAGGTGATCGCCGCGGGGAGAACGAGGGCGCAAGAGACGCTCGCGGCGTATCTTAAAAGCGGATAACCATATCAACGAGAGGAGGAGACAATGGAAAAATTGACGCCGGAAAATCTGGTCAAAATGGGATTGGGGGCGATGTTGATCGCCAAAGAGAAAGCCGAAGAGTTGATCGAAGAGGCGAAAAAGCGGGGGGATCTCTCCAAAGAGGAAGCCCAAAAAGCGATCGACGAATTGAAAAAAGAGGCGAAGGAAAAAAGCGAAGATCTGCAAGAGCGGATCAAAAAGGAGATCCATGACGAACTGAAGGAGCTGGGGGTCGCGACCAAGGAGGATCTCGCCTCGATCCGTCGTGAAATCACCGCGCTCAAACGGCTGCTGGAAAAAGAGGGCTGATGCGACTCGTTCAGACGTTTCGGCAGATCGAGCGGTATCAGCAGATCGTCACGATTTTGCTGAAAAACGGCTTCGAGGATCTCGTGACGGCATTGGGGATAGAGCGCTATATGCGCATCCCCTTCGTCAAACCGAGCGCCGAAATCGAAAAGATGACGCGCAGCCAGCGTATTCGCAAGACGGTCGAAGCGCTGGGCCCCACCTTCATCAAGTTCGCGCAGATTCTCTCCACCAGGCCCGACCTGATTCCGCTGGAACTCGCCAACGAGTTCGCCAAATTGCAGGATGAGGTCGCGCCTGTGCCGTTTGAGACGATGCGCGAAGTGATCATCGAAGAGTTGGGCGAGGAGCCCGAAGCGCTTTTTGCGGGGGAGATGGAGTTGCTCGCTTCCGCTTCGCTGGGGCAAGTCTACAAGGCGAAGCTCAAAGAGGGAGATACGGTCGCGATCAAGATCCAAAAGCCCGCGATCCGCGAAAAGATCTACGCCGATATCAAAATCATGCGGCAGATCGTCTCGTTGCTTCGCGAACGGCTGCAGGAGTACGGAATCGACGACGGCAGAAAAATCATCGACGAATTCGAGAAGACGATCAAAAAAGAGTTGGATTTTACGATCGAAGCGCTCAATCTCAAACGTTTCGCGAAGAATTTCGAAGGCAATCCCCATATCAAGGTTCCCGCCTACTACGAGCGCTACAGTAGCGGACGGATTTTGACGATGGAGTATGTCGAGGGGATCAAAGTGGCGGATCTAAAGCGGCTCGAAGCCGAAGGAATCGACCCAGTCCGTATCGCGAAAGCGGGTTTCGATCTGCTTTGCGAACAGATTTTCGTACACCGCTATTTCCATGCCGATCCCCATCCGGGCAATATCTTCGCGCTGGCCGACGGGCGGGTCTGCTTTCTCGATTTCGGGATGATGGGGCGAATCGGGGAGCGGGATAGGCGCGCGTTTGTCGACATGATCTACTATATCGTCAAAAACGAAGAGGAGAAGGCCGCCTACAGTTTGCTGAAACTCGCCAAGGTGAAAGAAGAGGAGGGGCTCGATACCGACGCCTTCTGCAAAGATATGGGAGATATCATCTCCACCTACTTCTACGGCTCGCTGAAGGAGATTTCGATCCACCATCTACTCAACGACATCATCTTGTTGATGAACCGCTACAAAGTCTATTTCAGAGAGGACAACTATCTGCTTACCAAGGCGCTGATCACCATCGAAGGGGTGGGGAAAAAGCTTGATCCCGAGTTCAACGCGAGCGAAGAGATTCGCCCCTTCGTAATCGATTTCTACCGGGAACAGCGCTCTTTTTCCGCTCTCGTGGGCAAGGCGCAGGAGTTGCCCAAGGAGGTTTCCGATTTTGTCGCGCAGTTTCCGGACGATATGAAGTTTCTGATGGAGAAGCTGAAGCGGGGGACATTCAAAATCGAATTCGAACATATCGGACTCGAACCGATGGAGCATACGATCGAAACCTCTTTTAACCGCCTCTCCGTCGCGATCATCGTCGCCGCCACGCTGATCGGCTCCGCGCTCTTGATCTACTCCAAGACGCCGCCGACGGTTCTGGGGATACCGCTTTTGGGTATCGCGGGGTTCACTCTTTCGGTGGTGATGGGAGTTTGGCTGATTCTTTCGATCTACAGAAGAGGGAAACTCTAGAGATGAGAAGGATACGATGGAAAAAACACGGTTTGGGGCTCCTTTTATTGGCGCTGCTGGCGCTCGCTTCGTTTCTGATCTACGATACGCTCCACCCCCGCGCCCTCGCACCCAATCTCATCGAGGGGACGGGACGAATCGACGGGGATTTGATCAATCTCTCGTGCAAATACCCCGGCCGGATAGAGAAGATGATGTTCGAAGAGGGGGAGCGTGTTAGGAAGGATCAGGTTCTCGTACGGCTTAGCAGCGGAGAACTTGAGGCCCGGAAAGAGGAGATAGAAGCGCAGATCAAGGCCAAAAAGAGAGAGCTTGAGGCAAAGAGGGTGGAGCTTTCGATCGCGTCGCGGACGATACCGTTGCGTCTTGCGAAAGCGAAGACGGCGCTTGAGGGAGCCAAAGCCGCACACGAAGAGCTACGCAGAAGAATCGAAGCGCAACGCCGCGTATGGATGGACGCACGGCGCGATGAAAAGCGGATACGCGCCCTTTTTGCCAAGCGGCTGGTATCCAAGGCGACGCTGGAGAAAGCGACGCTCAAAAGCCGTACCGACTATGACGCACTGGAGGCGCTCAGACGACAGGAAGCGCAACTGCTGCAAAAGATCGAGGCGGCCGGAGCGGATCTGAAGGAGGCGCGTATCTACCAGCGTAAAATCGAGGCGCTGAAAATCGGACTGGATGCGTTCAAAGAGGCGATCGAAGCGCTCGAAGCCTCCAAGAAACGCATCGAAGCGACGATGTCGGAACTCGTGTTGCGCGCACCCGTAGAGGGTTTCGTTGTCGAAAAGATCGCCAACCAGGGAGAGGTGGTCGCGGCGGGAATGCCGGTGGCGACGCTTATTGCACCCGAAAGCCTCTATCTGACGATTTTTGTGGATACGATCGAAAACGGAAAGATCAAAGTGGGGGATAAGGCGGAGATTTTTCTCGATGCCGCTCCCGATCGTCCGATTATGGCCAGGGTGACGCAGATCGCGCAGAGGGCGGAGTTCACCCCCAAGGAGGTGAGTGTGCGCAGCGACAGAATACAGAGGGTCTTCGCCGTGCGTCTGCGCCCCCTCCGTCCCGATCCGCTTCTGAAACTCGGCATACCCGCGATCGGAGTGATTTCGCTGGACGGCAAAGGATTGCCCCGATCCCTCCGGGAGATTCCGCCGCTATGAGAGGCATCGACAAAAACGTCGTGATGCTCGGATGGGTAAGTTTCTTTACCGATATGGCTTCGGCGATGATCAATCCGATTCTGCCCATCTTCGTCGTGGTGACGCTTCAGGAGGGGATCGACAAACTGGGTGTCATCGTCGCGATCGCTACGTTCGTCTCCTATGCGCTGAGAGTGGTGTCGGGATATCTGAGTGACCGTTACGGCATCGTCAAACCGCTTGTGGTGGGCGGGTACGCTCTTTCGGCCTTTTCCAAGCCGCTGATCGGTTTTAGCGAAGGATACAGGAGCGTAGCTGCGCTCAAGGCGCTGGAGCGGCTGGGCAAGGGGCTTAGGTCCGCACCCAAAGATCTGATGATCGCCCGATACAGCCTCAAGAACGCCTCGGGTAGGACGTTCGGTTTTCACAAAACGCTCGATATCGCCGGGGAGTTGAGCGGAACGGTGTTGGTTTTCGCTCTGTTGAGTTGGTTCGGCGAGAGCGAACAGACACTGCGCGCCATTTTCTACGCCACGCTCGTTCCCGGAGTGGTCGGTTTGATTCTGGTCGCCTTTTTCGTCGAAGACGTACCCGCAAAAAAGGAAAAGGCCGCGGAACGCTTCGTATGGAGCGAAAGAGACAAGCGGACGATCAGGTGGCTGTTTTTGTATTTTCTTTTTCTGATTTTTCTCTTCAACGAAGCCTTTTTCACGATGCAGGCGAAAGGGGTGGGTATCGGGGTGAAGTGGATTCCGCTGCTTTTTGTCGTCTCCACGGGTGTGCAGACACTGAGCAGTTATCGGCTCGGACTCTGGATCGACCGTATCGGGGCGGACCGGGTGTTGTTGTTGGCTTACGGCAGCGGGGTGGTCGCGCAACTGCTGCTCTGGAGCCGCGATGAAACGATGACATGGATCGCCTACGCCTTCCTGGGGCTTTTTACCGTCGCTTCACTCAACGCCAACCGTGCTTTCATCGCCGCAAACAGTGACAACAGAGGTTCGATATATGGAATCTTCTACGGCGGTGTCGCGGTTTTCGGTGCGATAGGCGCCTATCTGTGCGGCTGGATCTGGGAGCGGTGGGGGATGCAGAGCGCACTTCTTCTCTCTTTGGGGGGGACGATAGGCGTATCGATACTCTTCTTCTGGACGAGGATCCTGCATGATGACAAAAGGCGTTGATACATCCTCTACCCTGGAAGTCAGAGGGGTAACGGTACGCTATGGAAATCTTCCAGCGATCAAAGAGGCCTCTTTTGGGGCGGGCGAAGGGGAGATCGTCGGCTTGATCGGTGCCGACGGATCCGGGAAGAGTTCGTTGATGCACGCGGTTGCGGGGGTGATTTCCTTCGAGGGGGAGGTGCGATACGGAGAGTGTCGCTATCGCTCTCCCGCGGAGGCCGAATCTATCAAGGAGAAGATCGGTCTGATGCCGCAGGGAATCGGGCTGGTGCTATACGAAACGCTCACGGTGGACGAACATCTCGATTTTTTTACCGAAATCAGAAGCCTCGTCAGAGACGATGCGTACGAAGCCTATCGTGAAAAACTGCTTCATATGGCGGGGCTTGCCGATTTCGTCGATCGTCCCGCCGGAAAACTCAGCGGAGGGATGATGCAGAAGCTTTCTCTCATTTGCACCCTGATACACCGCCCGCGGCTGTTGATTCTGGACGAACCCACGACCGGTGTGGATCCGCTGAGCCGGATGGAATTGTGGGAAATTCTGGATGGAATCCGCCAAGAGGAGGGAACGATCGTGTTGGTAAGTACCGCCTATATGCAGGAGGCGCAAAAGATGGACAGGGTGTTGCTCGTGGACGAGGGGGAGATCATCGCCCAGGGAGAGAGTGCGACGTTGATAGACGGCGTCAGGGCATATACCTACGAAGAGACACCCTGCGAAAAGGGTACGTGTCTGAGTTTCAACCGACGCACCTATTCGCTTAGAAAACTTCCCGCCAGACACGCCGAGCCCTCTTTGGAAGCGCTCTTTTTCATCAACGCGCTTAAAAAATCCGCACCCCCGCCGGAGATCAGGATCGTACCGCGTGAAAATCCGGAGCCGATACCCGATCCTGTAATGGAGGCGAAAGGAGTGAGTAAATTTTTCGGCCGTTTCGTCGCGAACGACCGGATCGATATGGTGTTGCATAGCGGCGAGATCGTCGGTCTGCTGGGTGCCAACGGAGCGGGGAAGACCACCTTCATCAAGATGCTGCTGGGGCTCTATCCGATGGACGAGGGGGAGCTTTATCTGCTGGGGCGTCGTATAGAGAGCGGACGGGATCGGCGGGTTTTGAAGCAGAAGATCGGATACGTGAGTCAACATTTCGCCCTCTACAACGATATGACCGTACGAGAAAACCTTCTCTATTTCGCACGTATGCACAGGCTTCCGCTCGCCAAAACGAAAGAGCGAATCGCCGGCTATGCCGAAGAGCTCGGATTCAAGAGGTATCTGGACCATATGCCGCGGGAGCTTCCTCTGGGAATCAACCAGCGTTTTTCCGTCGCGGCCGCGATCATGCACGAGCCGGTGGTGCTCTTTCTGGACGAACCCACTTCGGGTGTCGATACGATCGCCAGGGCGCAATTTTGGCAGATGATGCACCAACTTAAACGCAAATGGGGTATCTCGATCTTGATTACGACCCACTATATGAGCGAAGCGGAGTATTGCGATCGGGTGGTTTTGCTAAAACGCGGACGGAAAATCGCCGACGAACGTGTTTCCGATTTGCATCGGGCTTATCCTGAATCGCGGAGTTTCGAAGAGATTTTTCTGGAACTTTACAGGAGAGAAGATGAGGGGTAGGGTGATTGCGGCCTACATCCGAAAGGAGTTGACCGAACTGCTCAGATCGAAGCTGATCGTGATGGTCTACCTGATGCCTTCGATGATACTGCTGCTTTTTGGCTACGGTATCAGGATGGAAGTCACCCATGCCAGAACGTTGATCCTGGACAACGACCGAAGCGACCTTTCCAGGGCGCTGATCGCGAAATTCGAACACTCGAAATATTTCGATACGCAGGTGTCGCGACTCTCCGAAGCCGAAGCGTTGCATCGTATCAAACAGGCAAAAACCGATATTCTCGTCATCATTCCCGCCTCTTTCGAAAAACGGCTGCTTCATGGCCAAAAGGGTGAAATCGGTGTTTTCGTCGATGCCGCCTTCCCGACGCGGGGATCGACTATGGAGAGCTATGTGCGGGGGGTGGTGGGGAGTATGGCGACACCATACGCCGTCAAAACCGGAGTGCGCTCCGGCGGGACGATCACCATTCGACACCGAAATCTCTTCAACCAGGCGATGCGGGACGAAGACGCCATCGTGCCGGGGTTGATCGGGTTGGTATTGTTGATCTCACCCGCCATACTCTCCGCGTTGTTGATCGTCAAGGAGAAGGAGCGGGGAACGATTTTCAACTTCTACGCCTCGCCCGTGGGCAAAACGGAGTTCGTCGTCTCCAAGCTGACACCCGTCTTTTTGCTCCATTCTATCAATATTTTCATCCTCTTTCTGATCGCCACTCGGATTTTTTCGGTGCCGTTTCGCGGGAGTTTCTGGTTGTATTGGGTGAGTGCGGAATTGTATATTCTGTGTAGTCTGGGAATCGGCATACTTGTTTCTATCATAACCCGTCGCCAGATCGTCGCGGTCGTATTGACGGTGATTATCACCATCATTCCTGGATTTCTCTATTCGGGTATTTTGATGCCGATCTCCTCGATGCGAGGAGAATCCTATATCGAAGCGCACCTCTTTCCAGTGATGTACTTCAACCACATCGTCTACGACACTTTCCTGATCGGCGAAGGGCTCGATTCTCCCAGAACGCGGTTGTATCTTTTCATTCTTCTGTGCTACGGAGCGTCGCTTCTGCTGCTTGGTAGATGGTTGCTGAAAAAGGAGCTTCGGTGATCGCCCTCTTTTTCACGATCGTCAACAAAGAGTTGTTGGGGTTTTTGCGTTCGATCGGATTGGTCGCGGCGATTCTCTACTCCTTTACGGCCGATATCTACATCGCGGGCGCGGGGATAAGGATCGAACCGCGCAACGTGGGTGTCGGATATGTGGACGAAACGGGCGGGGGGCTCAGTCGAAAGATTCTCTCTCACCTACACCCTCCCGAATTCGTATCTCCCAGACGGTTTGAATCGCAGGAGGCGCTCCAAAAGGCGATTTTCAACAAGGAGATTATCGTCGGGCTGCTTTTCGATCGTGATTTCGAACGGGCGTTTCGAAAGAAAGAGCCGGCGCGGATAGGATTGCTTCTGGATGCTACGGCCGCATCGCAGGCGTATACGACATTGGTCTACCTGCAGAATATCGTTTGGGAATTTTCCGGGATAGAGATACCCGTGCGGATCAAATCGCACAAACTCTTCAATCCCAATGCCGACAACGGCAGCTTCATGGCGCTGACGGAACTGCTTTCGGTGATCACGCTGATGATCGTCATTCTGACCGCCGTGGTATTCGTGAAAGAGAAGGAGGAGGGGACCTGGGAAATCATGCTGCTGACACCGGTCGATCCCAAACTCGTGATCCTCGCCAAGTCGCTTTCGCAGGTGTGTATCGTGATGGCGGGGATCGTGCTCGCGCTCGGTTTCGTGGTCTTGACCCGTTTCAAGACACCGATGAACGGCTCGTTTTGGTCGTTTATGCTGCTGAGTTTTCTCTACTCCTTTTCGAGTGCGGGGATCGGACTCTTTATCGCCGCCGTCTCCCGAAATATCCTGCAGGTGGCCCAGCTTTCGATTTTGATCATGATGCCGCTTATATTTCTAAGCGGCGCTTGGACGCCCATCTACGCGATGCATCCGCTGTTGCAGACCCTCTCGCTTCTTTCGCCGCTACGCTACTACATCGAAGGGAGTGAGAGTATCTTTTACAGGGGGACCGCTTTTTGGGATCTGTGGCCCTATTTCACTGGCGTGGCGGTATTGGGAGGGGCGCTTTATTGGTACGGCTTTAGAAAGATCGGCCGTCTGTTTTAGTGGAGGGGCTTTGGAAAGCCTCTCCATAGAGTCTCTATTCGACGGTGATATCGATGCCGGCTAGTTTCCAGAGGCCGTTTTTGTTCAAATAGTGCAGGTCGAAAGAGGCTTTGGATGGATGGGTGTCGTAATGGCCTTTGAGATGAAGGATTTTGCCATCCTCACTGATTTGTGGCTCGAGATCGAAAATCGGTGTCATCCGGTCGAGTATACTCATGTCGAGATTGGCGTCGAAAAAAGATTTGTAGGCTTCGTTCATCTGTGGAAGGCTGACATGGTCTCGAAACTCTTGACAAGCGCTTTCATAGAGAGGTACCATACTCTTTTGTTTGACGCTCACCCCAAAAAGATGGATCGTGTCATGTACGAGTTGTTTGTATTGGGGGTGGCTTTTTGCCGTGGGTGGAGTCGCTGCATTTTGAGGTTTTGATTCCTTCTTTTCGATCGTCGCACCCGATCCCGGTTTACCGATGTAGTAGATTTTCCATCCGTTGTCCCCTTCGATAAAGTTGATGGTGATCGGAATCGTTCCGCCGTTGTCGGTCGTGATCGATCCTTTGAGGGTTCCGCGTTTTCCCTCGAACGAGCGTTCTCCCCAGCTGGCACTCTTATAGTGGTCCAGTCCCGTCTGTTTCAAAAACGCCATCAACTCCTCTTTGGTCGTGGCATGTTTGAAATCTTCCGACAACGAAGCGTAAGCTTTGTCGATCTGGCCCGATTTGATATCGTTGAAGAACGCTTCGGCGACTTCCGTCATTCCTGATGTCGCATAGATTACGAGTGCGAAGAGGAGTACGATAAAAAGGATGAACCCACCCACTATCTTTTTCCACATAAGATCTCCTTTGATGGATGATGTGCCTCCCTATGGAAGGATACTGCTTCTATATCGTCAAAATCGTGGATGTATATAATCGTACCAGGATATAGAGACTCAAAAGAAAGGAAATCTACGTTTTTTGATACGCGCATAACCCCAGGCGCCGAGTGTGAGTATGAGATAGAGTACGAGAATGAAGAGGAGTTGTTCAGGATTGGTCGTAAATTCGTAATAGAGGATCAGTATCGTTCCCAATAGGAGTCCTGAAATGGAGAGGAGCGTAACGAGGGTGGAAGCGTGGGTGGCGGTTTTGATTTTGTAATTGGCGACGGACATCAAAAGCGAGACGAGCAAAAACGTGATACTTCCGAATTCCAAAATTAGGCGAAGCCCGCCGATCGCGATCAGAAGCGAAGCGATCGAAGCCATGGCGGAAATCGCCGTTTTGGGTATACGGCCTTTACGCTGAGCGATAATAGAAGGCAGAAATCCGTCGTCGGCGATTCGTGCCATCTGTCTGGAAGCACCGAAAAGGGTACCGTTGATAGCGCTGCAAGTAGCCAATACCGCACCGACGATCACGAGATTTCTGCCGATATCTCCCATAATCTCTCCGGCTCCGGCCGCGAGGGCGTACTCCTTGTTACGGATGAGATCTTCCGGCGGTATCGCCATAACCGCACTCAGTGCGATGATGAAATAGATCGCCGAAACCAGAACGATAGCCCCGTAGATGGCTCTGGGAATGTTTCGATCCGGATTTTCCATCTCGTTGACGGCGTTGATGACGAGTTGAAACCCTTCGTAGGCGACGAACGTGACGGAAGAGACGATCAGAATGGCGCTGGCGGATGTCGTTTGAAAATCGTGGGCGAGCGTGGTGGCGAAGGTGGGCAGATCGGTTCGGGCGAAAAGAATCAAGCCCCATGAAATGATGAAAAGCAGAATCAGTTTGGCATAGACGATCAGATCTTCGATCTTGCCCATTCCTTTCACGCTCCAGAGGTTGATTGCGGCAAAAACCCAGATAACGGTGATAGCGACCACTTTTCTGATCACTTCGTTCTCGGCGAAAACGGAACCGCTGATGGCGTAGGAGGCAAACGTGTAGGCGTAGAGCGCGAGGGTGCTGATATATCCGAAAACCGTATACCAACCGATAAAAGAGGCGGCCATAGGAGAGGAGGGAAAGGTGCGTTTGAAGAAGGCATAGGTCGCCCCCTCGTCTTTGTAGTGGAGGCCGAGTTTGACATAGGAGTAAGCGGCAAACCATGCCACCACTCCCCCCAGTGCGATCGCGAAGGGTGCCAGCGCTCCCACCATCGAGACCGAAATACCCAGAATCGTGAAAATACCACCGCCAACCATCCCGCCGACGGCGATGGCCACCAGTTCCGGAAGTTTCAGATCTCTCTCTTTTTTTCGCAAACCCATCCGTTATCCTTTTCGCTTTTTCGCCTTTTGGACGAGCGCTTTAAAGAGCGCACGCTGTTGCGTACGTTGGGGCATATATTCGGGATGCCACTGCACACCGATCAAAAAGGGGTGAGCGGTGTGTTCGATCGCCTGGGGGATGCGGTTGTCGTCGAATGCGGTATGGATCAGCCCCTCTCCGAGCCGTTCCATACTCTGGTGGTGGATGCTGTTGACGATACATTCGCGGGTTTGGAGAATGGCATAGAGTGTGGTGTGGGGTTCGATGTAGATCTTTTTGTGGGGGAAGGGGCTCTTTTTGTGGGCAAATTCGAGATCTTCGTCGAAAATATGCTGGTTGAGGCTTCCTCCCAAAAAGACGTTTATCATCTGTGCGCCGCGGCAGATTCCCATAATCGGTATCTCTTTGGGAAGATATCGCTCGAGAAGTCTCCACTCCATACGGTCGCGTTTATGATCGAGATGAACGGTGGCTTCGTGTGGCGCTTCACCGTAGAGTGCCGGATCAATGTCGGATCCACCTCCGATGACGATACCGTCGAGTGTATCGGAAAAGGGGGAGCGTGAGGGGGTGAGCCGTATCGCTTCGGCGCCGGCGAGTCTAAGAGAGAAAGCGGTGAAGCGCCATGCGGTATTGCCGCCGTGATCGGGACCCGTGACGCCGATGCGAATGCGTCGCATTCTAGAGCATCCATCGCTGGACATTTTCGATCCAGGCCGCTTCGAAAAAAAGTGGATCACGCCTGACGTACTCCAGATATTCCAAGCTCATCTCTTTGAGCAGATGGCTGTCGTTGGCGAGTTTTTCGATCTCCACCCAGCGGTTCCATTCGTCGGCGATGTGCCAGTCGGGTTCGTCGATACGGGAATTCGGCAGACGATAGTGGTAGGTGGGTCTGGCTTTGATTTTCTGGTCCTTTACGGCCGGCTCCACAATTTCAGGATGTAGATATTTAAAAAGAGGCAAAAGATCGAGAGGACGGTTTCTGGTGGGGTTGTAAAGGAGATAATCCTTGATCAACCGTTTGCGTGCGGGGTGGTAGTCGGGATCGAGCACGAGGATCGCATACTCCTTTTCGAACGGAACGATAAAAGGGGAGAGCTTTCGCATCAGGTCGGTTCCGCTTTGGTGTTGAATCCAGGGCGAAAGAAGCAAAAATGCCCGCAAGTGCGCGAGAATGGAGGATGCTTTGAACGAGGGGACTTCGGGGTTGATATGAAGCCCGAAGGCATAGATCCACGAAGCGCCCGTCCCTTTGGCACCCTGCAGACGCAACGCCTTTTCGATCTCTCCAACGATTTTTATTTTCGAAAGTGGCAGAGGAGGGGTCGCGATTTCGAAAGGAACGATCGTTTCGGAGAGCGTGCCGACAAGGCGTTCCGCCAGATCGATGATCTCCCACTCTTCGATTCCCAACTCCTTGAGTTTCTCCTGTAGCAGCGACTCGTTGAGCAGGCGCATATCGAGTTCGATCGTGAAAGTCCCGACTTTCGTGGAGACGATTTTGTATTTGAAAGGGTTGATTTTTCGGACCTTGCCCCCGTAATAGCTTTGGATGAGGTTGCTCGCTTCGTCGATTCCGAGATTGCCAAATTCGATCTCAAAACCCACACTTCGCTCTTTTCCCTCTTCGTTCGTGCGAAGGGGTGGGATCCGAAAATTGTCGTTCATCTTTTCAGACCAGTGCGATCTTCAACACCTCTTCGACCCTCTTGACACCGATGATCTCCATCGCGTTTTTGACTTCATCCGGAATTTCGTCCAGATCTCTGTCGTAATTTTTCTGAGGTATGATCGCTCTCTTGATCTTCGCTTTGTAGGCGGCGATCAGCTTCTCTTTCAGCCCTCCGATCGGCAGTACCTTACCCGTGAGCGTCAACTCTCCGGTCATCGCGACGTCGCTTCGGACCTTTTTGTCGCTGAGAATGGAGGAAATCGCCGTCGCCATCGCGATTCCGGCACTCGGTCCGTCTTTGGGTGTGGCTCCTTCCGGTACATGGATGTGCAGATCGTAGCGTTTGTAGACGTCGCTCGGCTTGGGGGTGATCTTCTCTTCCATCTCTTTGGCGCTTCTGGGGATTTTTTTGACATCGATCGGAAGTTTTTTATTGTCTATCAAAACCTTGACGACGCTGTACGCGATTCGTGCCGACTCTTTCATCACATCTCCCAGGCTTCCGGTCAGCTGCATTCCCCCTTTGCCTTCGATCTTGATCGCCTCGATTTTCAATACGTCGCCGCCGACCCGCGTCCAAGCCAGACCGTTGACCACACCCACCTGGTCGGCTTTTTCGATCTCTTCGATCGCGAAGACCTCCTTGTCGAGGAATTCGTGCAGATTTCTGGTGGTGACGGAGACTTTCTGAATGGAGCTGTCTTCCAGAATCGTTTTCGCCACCTTTCTCATAATTTCCGCGATGCGCTGTCTGAGATTTCTGACTCCCGCTTCTCTGGTGTAGTTGGAGATCACCAACTCCAGCGCGCTTTTGGTGATCGAAAATTCCGCGTTCTTGAGGCCGTGTTTTTTGAGCTCCTGCGGAATCAGGTATTTTTTGGCGATCTGGTATTTCTCCTGCGGCGTGTAGGAGCTGAGGAAAATGAACTCCATTCTGTCCCTCAAAGGTGCGGGAATGTAGCCGATCTCGTTGGCCGTGGCGATGAAGATGATCCGGCTTAGATCGATATTGAAATTCAGATAGTAGTCTCTGAAAGCGCGGTTTTGTTCGGGATCGAGAATCTCCAGAAGTACGGCGGTCGGATCGCCGCGATGGCTTCTGGCGACCTTGTCGATCTCGTCGAGTACCATCACCGGATCCATCTCCTTGGCTTCGATCAATCCCTGGACGATACGACCGGGCATCGCTCCGATATAGGTGCGACGGTGGCCTCTTAGCTCGTTCACATCCTCCAGTCCGCCCAGGGCGATGCGGATCAGTTTGCGTTTGAGTGCGGTCGCGATCGAGTTGGCGAGTGAAGTCTTGCCCACGCCCGGAGGGCCCGCGAAGCAGAGAATCTCCCCTTTATCGCTTCCCTCTTTGATCCCCCGTTTCTCCTTCAACTCTTTTACGGCGAAGTACTCTTCGATACGCTCTTTCGGCTTTTCGAGCGAGTAGTGGTCTTTTTCGAGCTGGCGCCTGACCTCGGAGATGTCGAGTTTTTTGCGCGAAAATTTTCCAAAGGGAATCTCCAATACCCAATCGAGGTAGGATTGTATCAAATTGGCGTCGGCGGAGTCGGGGTGCATACGGGAGAAGCGGTCGATTTGTTTGCTCACCTCCTTGTACGCCTCTTCGTCCATATAGGGTTTTTTCGCCTCGAGTTTCTGACGATACTCCTCGATCTCCTCTTCACGTTGCGTATCGGTTCCCAACTCCTGTTGGATCTGTTTGAGCTGCTCTTTGAGAAAATACTCTTTGTTGACCTGCTCGATTCTGGAGTGGACTTTCGACTTGATTTCGCGCTGGAGTTTGCTCGCCTTGATCTCTTCGGAGATGTATTCGATCAGCAAAAAGAGCCGCTCTTCGAGATTCTCTTCGGTAAAGAGTCTGTAAGCCTGCTCCTTTTTCAGCTTCAGCGTACTGGAAACAAGATCGCAGATACGCGCGGGGTCGTGGTTTTCCTCGATCGTCTTGAGAAGATCCGGAGGAAACGTACCGCTCGTCGAGGAGAGGGTACGTGTCTTTTCTCGAAGAATCTCCAGGGTCGCCTCCACTTTCAGTTCGTTGTAGGAGAGATTCTGGATCAGATCGACGATCGCCGTCAGCGGCCTTTCGCCCACAGGTTCGATGATTTTCCCTTTCGCGAGTCCCTGAAAGAGGATCTTGATCCGGCCATCGGGAAGCGAGACTTTGCGCATGATCGTCCCGATCACGCCGGCGTCGTAGATCGCGTCGAAATCGCGCCCCCCCTCTTCACCAGGTTTGGCGGTGACGACCATCACCAGCGAATTGCTTTCCAGTGCCGCGGTCGCAGCGTTGATGTTCTCTTGATCTGTAAGAAAGATCGGTGAAATCATAAAGGGATATAAAAAGAGTTCGTCTTCGACGATGATCGGCAGTTTCGCCGGAAAATCTCCATAATTACTCAGTTGCATCATTTTTCCTTTGGTTGTTCTATTTTAGAATAGTTTGTGAAAGATACCTCGGTCCGATATCTTCAGATTGGCTTTGCTGATCCATGAATTTTTGATCCGCTCTTCGTAGATTTCCGCCGCTTTGGTTTTACCCGTACGTCTATAGAGGGCGACGATCTCCTGGTTGAGCAGATACTCCGCGAGATGAAGTCGGGTCAGCATCGTCTCCACCATCGGGTTGTAGATGGAGTGCGGAAACTTTTCGATATAGCCGTTACACGCTTCGATCGTATCCAGAAGCAGCTTCTGGTCTCTGTTGGCGCGCTTGAAAGCTTGAAAGCTCGATTTGATCTTCAGATATTTCAGATATTCGATATTGTAACTCTGGGCGAATCGCGTCGTATAGCGATCGATATAGAAATTTGCCATCAGATACTCCTCTTTCTCGCTGTGCGCCTGTGCGAGAATCATCAATGCCTCTTTCAGCAGCGGTGAAGCGACATGTTCGCTGGAAAGCGAGGTAAAAGCGTCATCTGCTTTGTCGAGATTTCCAGAGCGTACCTGCTTGATGATCTCTTTGTACCAGTAACTTGCCGGTTTGTTATAGACTTCGTCGGTCGATAGTTTGTTCGCACATCCGCCGGCAAAGAGCGCAAGCAGCAGAAAAAGTATAGTTTTTTTGATCATGAAATCTCCAAAGTGGTAATATGGCTCGAAAAGTTAATTAATATTATAGCCAAAAGCGTCAAAATATGCAATATTAACGCTATCAATGTTACAATCAAGAAATGTGAAAACGGCCCGTAATGTGCTTGAAAACGACCAAAAACAGGATTGCCTATGAAACTTGAAATCGTCTCCCCCATACTGGGTTTCGAATCGCTGAAAGAGGTGGAGTTTTCGGATATCGACGACTTCTTTTCGCAGATCACGAACGGTCCGATCTCTTTTACGCTGATCAAGCCGGATCGACTTAGGACGTACACCTTCGAGATTCCTCTCTTTTACCGGGATCTGCTACAGGCAAAAAGCGATACCGATTTGCGGGTCTACGCGATTATGACGATCTACAAGCCGATCGAGAAATCGACGGTCAACTTCGCCGCGCCGATTCTGATCAATCCGAAACAAAGGCTGCTTGCGCAGGTGATGCTGGACGATACGAAATACGAAAACTACGGAATACGCGAACCGATCGAGAAATATCTCGAAAGAGGGGGAGAAAATGGATAGACTGATCGTTGTCGGAAGCGGCAAGATGGCCGAAGCGATCGTCAAGGGGCTCTATCGAAAGATCGATTTGACGCTGGTGGCGCGGGATGTGACGGCGCTGGAGAAAATGCGAACGCTCTGCGAGGGAAAGATCGACACGCGCAAGCTTGACGAAGGGATCGAAATCGAAGGAGAACATCTGCTTCTGGCCGTCAAGCCCGATGCGTTGGGTGCGGTATCCGAGCGGTTGCGGGGGAGGGCGTATGCGCTCTATTCGATTCTGGCCGGAACGCCGCTTCGAAAGCTCGCCATCCATATCCAAGCCGCGCACTATGTGAGGATGATGCCCAATCTCGCCGCGGCGTACGGCGCTTCGATGACTTCGCTCTGCGGGGACGAAAAGATCAAAAAGGAGGCACTTAAAATCGCGGAGGGAATCGGCAAAGCGCTCTGGCTACAAAACGAAAAGAAGATCGATATCGCCACCGCGATCGCGGGAAGCGGACCCGCATTTTTGGCGATGATCGCCGAAGCGATGGCGGATGGGGGTGTAAAAGAGGGGCTTGCCCGCCATGAAGCGATCGAATTGGTCGAAGGTCTTTTTGACGGAATGGGACCGCTTTTGGAACACTACCATCCAGCACTGCTCAAGGATGCTGTGATGAGTCCTGGAGGGACGACGGCGGCAGGTTGTGCGGCGTTGGAATCAAGAGGTGTGAGAGGAGCCTGTATCGAGGCGGTAGGTGCGGCGTTTCGCAAAGCTACAGGGGAGTGAATCCCCTGTAGGAAATCTTCGTTAAAGGTTGTGCTCTTTTTTGTATTTGAGGATCATCGCATAAGCTTCGTCCTTGAGTCGAAGTTTCTCTTTTTTCAACTTTTCGAGCTCCAGATCGTCCAGATGTTCGCGTCCCTCTTCGATTTCGGTGATACGATCATCCAGTTCGTTGTGTTTTTCGAATATTTTGGCGAAATGGGCGTTTTCCTGTTTCAGTTTGGAAATGATATCTCTGTATTCGTGTAGCATAATTGTACTCCTGTAGTATTTTTGGTATTTTAGCGATTAAGTTCTGTAATCCGCATTAATCTTGACATACTCATAGCTCAAATCACACCCGTAAGCCACATACGATCCCTTCCCGATTCCCAGATCGCAGCGGATACGAAATTGGGGTTTTCTCATAATTTTCACGGCGCGTTTTTCCGTTTCGCTATCGAGCTGGGGCTGCGAGAGGGAGTAGACGAGCAGATCATCATACCAGATTTTCAGACGTGTCTCATCACAAGCCACGCCACTGGCTCCGATCGTCGAAGCGATACGTCCCCAGTTTGGATCTTCACCGAAAAGCGCCGTTTTGACCAGCAGCGAATTGCTGAGTGCTTTGGAGGCTATTTGGGCTTCTTCATCGTTTTTGGCGCCGTCTATTTCGAATGCGACCACCTTCGTCGCTCCCTCTCCGTCTTTGAGGATCTGTATGGCCATGTGCATCGTCAGCCTATTTAGAGCGGCTTTGAAAGCCTCTTTGTCGTAGTGTCCGCTTTCGCCGTTGGCCAGTAGCAACACGGTGTCGTTGGTGGAGGTATCGCCGTCTACGCTGATTCTGTTGAAGGAGTTTTCGACCGCCTCGGATAACAGACTCTCCATATCGGATTTCGGAACGGCCGCGTCGGTGACGATGAAACAGAGCATCGTCGCCATCGCGGGATCGATCATGCCCGCTCCTTTGCAGATAGCGGCCATTCGAAAACGTTCGCCGTTTTCCGATTCGATTTCGAAAGCGAGCGATTTTTCGAACGTATCGGTCGTCATGATCGCTCTGGCGCAGCGATCGGAATTTTTGGTCGTAAAATCGAATTTTTCGAACGAGGAGGCGATCGCATCGATGTCAAGACGATAGCCGATTACGCCGGTGGAGCTCATGATCGGATTGGTCACCGGGATTTTTTGCCGGAGTCGTTCGAAGATCGCGTCGATATCCTCTATTCCCTCGGCTCCCGTCATCGCGTTGGCGTTTTTGGAGTTGATCAATACAAAATCGCTCCGGAATCCTTCGGGATAGCGTCGGAAATGGCGAATGGGTGCGGCCTGAAAGCGGTTGGTGGTGAAGGTAGCGGCGACCTCGCAGGGAGTTTCGCTTCGGATGAAAGCGACATCCGGTTCGGGTGCGGGTTTCATCCCGACATTGACACCGTCGCAGAAAAATCCCTGCACACTGCAAAGCCCTCCGTCTATGGGAAAAATTTCAAACATATTGCAACTCTTTCGGTTTGTTTTTTTTGCGGGCGATCTTTTTGACCAGCCGGATACTGTCACCGCTTCCTATCACCATCAGTTTGGCTCCCTGGGTGATGATGTGGTTTGGATCGGGCATCGGGGTGAAGTTCCCTTTTTCGTCACGAATCCCGACGATATTGACACGGATGTGTTCGGTGATGTTGAGATCTTTGAGCTTTTTGAAAACCAGCCAAGAGAAAGAGGGGACTTTCACCTCTTCGATATCGAGCGGAGAGTCCTTGCGGTAGAGAAACTCTTCGAGGATGTTTTCCATCTCCGGTCGCTGGCTGATAGCGCTAAGACGCTGGGCCATCAGTTTCGTGGGACTCACGACGCTATCGGCACCCAGTTTTTTGAGTTTCTCGATATCGCTCATCGTCGAGGCGTTGGTCATGATGAAGTAGGGACGCCGTCTTTTGATCTCCTTTTCGTAGAGTCGCACGGAGGCGATCACCGCGATATTGTCTGCGATGTTGTTAGAGAGCGTCACGACTCCTTTTGCGCTGGAGAGGTGAGATTTCGCGAGTGCGACCTCCGTATGGGGTTCGGCTTGTATGAAGTAGGGATAGTTGTAGCGTTTGGCTTCCTCCTCCAGATCGGGAGAGGGATCCACGACGACGAAAGGTATGTGGTTTTGTCTGAACTGATGGCAGAGCTGGACCGTATAGTCGTTGTGGTTGCAGATGACGTAGTGGTTTTTGAGTCTGGCGACGTTGTACAACATTTTTCGCTCCTTGATGATACGAATCAAATCTCCACGGTTGAGTACCTCCACCAGAATACCCACGGCGAACGAAAAGATGCCGAATCCCAGGATGATCAGGGTGATCGTAAAGATTCGCCCCGCATCCGAGATGGGTCTGATTTCTCCAAAGCCCACGGTCGTGAAGGTGATTCCTGTCTGATAGATCGCATCCATCAGGGGAAAATCGTCGATGAGAATATAGCCGAGCGTGCCGGCCATCATCATCAAGACGGTGAGAATCAGAGGAAGTCTGAAAGGTGCGAGTTGGAGAAAAAGTTCGGTATTGAGATCGATTTCCGGCGAGACGGGTTCTCGCCAGTGGAGGAGTTTTTTCACTTTCTTGAAAAATTTCAAAAAACCTCCTCCGTAGAAAGTTTGGGGGACGTGATCGGAATTAGCCGTTTTTTCTCATTGTCCTGAGCTCTTTCGCGGAGACTTTGATCTTCTTTCTCGTACCGTCTTCGAGAGTGATTCTGACAGTTCTGAGATTGGGAAGAAACCTTCTTCTCGTTTTGTTGTGTGCATGGCTGACATTGTTTCCTGTCATCGGACCTTTGCCGCTGATCGAACATTTTCTTGACATCGTTTTTTCCTTGAAATCTGTAAAAATTTGTGTCGGGAATATTACCTCACTCTTGCTTAAACATCTCTTTCGTTCCGGGCGATGTTTGAAAAAACGGTTTCGTTTCCTTGTTAGAGGTCGTTTTGTCTATCACTCAGCAGCGCCCAGCTCTGATCGGCATACTCCATTCCACCCAGATCGACCCGCTCGAGTACCTTCACCCTCGAATCCCGCATCAGACGTACGACGAGCAGCTGTCCATAGATACGTTTTTGGTGCAATACGAAATCGCTCAGCTCCAGGGAGCGTCTGCCGTATCCGATCTGGTCGGTGGAGACCGTATCGCACAAATCGTCGTAGAGGGTCGTGGAGATCGCGTCGTATTGATCGATCTCTTCGAGACAGTCGTAGTATCCGAGCGAGAACTTCATCGGGTCGATTTTGGTATCTTCGATATCGGAATAAAAATCCCAAGCCGCATCTCCGGTCGTGAGTGTCGTAAAGAAAATTCTTCCATCTTCGAACCGCTCCATCTTTTTCAAAAGTGTGGAAACCGGCTGGTTTTTAAGTGTGATTTCGTCTATCGAAACCCGCTGCACACCGCCATTCTTGAGTTCAATTTCACAGATCTCGGGATCGATGCCGTGTAGATCGAAAAGCAGATCGTCGTAAGCGCCCACTTCACCCGTTTCGATATATTCGGTGGCGTAGTCGTAAAGCCTTCGGATATCGTCGTTTTGGGCGAGATCGAATTCGCCGATGTCGATACCGTTTTCCTGCATAACTTGCTGCAGATCGAAAAGTCTGAAGATTTTCGCTTTCGCCTTGATCGTCACTTGAAGCGCCATAGGGTATCCTTTTTTTTCTCTATTATACCGAATCTACCGGTTCAAGCTTCCTGAAAAAGTATGCGCCCCAGACGCAACATATTCGATCCGCAGCGTATCGCCAGCTCGAAATCGTCGCTCATACCCATCGAACAGTATTTCGCCCCTCTCGGTCGGAGTTTTTCGAAGATGGCGAAGGTGGTCTCGAAACTCTCCCGTATTCGTCTTTCGTCTTCGGTGTGCGCACCGATTGTCATCACTCCTTTAAGTTCCAGGTGGGGACATCTCTCTTGGATCTGCAGATAGGTCTCTTCGGCGATTTCCGGCATCACCCCCGCCTTGGTCTCCTCCTTGGCGCTGTTGATCTGCAGCAGCAGATGGGGCGTGATCCCTTTTTTCGCTGCTCGCTTATCGATCGCTTCGGCATGTTCGATCGAATCGCACGATTGTATCAAAGCGGGTCGGATATCCAGCAACGTATTGATCTTGTTGGTCTGGATACGGCCCAGATAGTGCCACTCCAGCGGCAGATCCGAGAGCGCTTCCGACTTGTCTCTAAGATCCTGCACCAGATTTTCACCGAAGGCGCGCTGGCCGTTTTCATAGAGGGCGCGGATCGCATCGGTATCCACATATTTGCTAACCGCTATGATCTTGATGATCTGGTGTTCGTTGGTCTCCAGCCGGATCGCTTCGATACGGTTGAGAACTCTGTCGTAATTGGCTTCGTAGCGTCTCATCTGCTCTCTCCTATGATTCTGATGATGTCGTTGAAGGTGGTAAAAGCCATCAGGCTCAGCAAAAAGACCCATCCGGCGACCGTCAATCTGTAAAAAACCTTTTCGCTCGGCGGTCGGCGGAAAACCATTTCGTAGAGGTTGAAGACGATGTGTCCGCCATCCAATGCCGGTATCGGCAGCAGATTGAGTACGCCCAGATTGACGGAGATCAGCGCCGCCAGCATCAAAAGCGTCGTCAGTCCCAGTGCGCTCGCCTGGGAGGTGACCTGCATGATCGAAACGACGCCGCCCATCTGGCTGGCGGGGATGACCCCTTCGATCAGTTTCTGTAGACTTTTTACGATCAGCGTGGCGGCCGCTATCGATTCGTGCCATGCGTAGGCGAAGACCTCTTTTGGCGTGCGAAAAGTGAGCGTGACGAATCTTCCGGAGGGCGCGATACCGATCAGTTTTTTGCGGATTTTTTCCCCGAAGATGTTTTTGGCGGGGGCGTAACGGGGGGTGAGGGTGACGATCAGGCGCTTTTCTCCTCTTAGAATCGTCAGTCGTACCGCTCCGGTGGTGGTTTGGATGATGGGTCCGATTTCGTCCCAGCTTCGTATCGGCTTCGCATCGATCGCGAGAATCAGATCTTTGGGTTGCAGATGCGCTTCCATCGCGGCCGAGTCGGGGGAGACGACACCGATCTCGGGTGCGAGCTTTTCCGCCCCCAGTAGTGCGACGGCGATATAGAGGATGAAGGCGAGCAGAAAGTTCGCGAAAGGTCCCGCCAAAAGGATGAGAATCTTCTGCCAGGGCTTTTTGGATTGATAACTGTCGGGATCGTCGCTCTTTTTGGAAAGATCGAAGTCGTCCTGCCCTTTCATCCGTACGAAACCGCCCAGTAAAACGGGATAGAAGCTATAGCGCGTATCGCCTATTTTTTTCACGAACCACGGCTTGTCGATACCAATCGGGATACCCAACCCGAATTCTTCGACTTTCACGCCGAAAAAACGGGCCGCGGCGAAGTGTCCCAATTCATGAAAGATGATCAGTGCGGAAAGTACGAGAAGCGAAACGAGAATACCCATCAGTCGATATACCCCCCGATATACTCCCATCCGGAATAGAGTGTCAACGCGACCGCGATCCACAGCAGCAGATTCGCGTAGGGCCAGTTCATAAGCAGAAATCCTATCGCGAACATTTGGGATACGGTTTTGGCCTTGCCGGCGAAAGTGGAGGCGACGCTTTTACCTTCGCTCGCGGCGGCGACCCTGAGGCCCGTGACGAAAAATTCGCGTGTGAGAATCAAGTAGATCGCCCAGGGATTCGCCCGCTCCAGAAACAGCAGCCCCAAAAAACCGGCCAGCATCAGCATCTTGTCCGCGAGCGGATCGAGGATGCCGCCCAATTTGGTGATCTGATCCCAACTCCTGGCGATATAGCCGTCGAAAAAATCGGTCACGCTCGCGAGTACGAAGATCAACCCCGCGCCGTAATCGAGCCAGCTGGGGTGGATGTGGTCAAAAAGCGGCTGATTTCGTTCGACCAGCAATAGAAACATCAAAGGCGCCATCAAGATTCTGAGCAGGGCGAGCAGATTGGGGAGATTCAGCATGACTGAAACGTGGTTCCTCCGTCTATGATCAGCGTATGGCCGGTAATCCAAGCGGCCTTTTCCGAACAGAGAAAGAGACAGGCTCCCGCGATGTCTTCGGGATATCCCATACGCCCGAGAGGAGAGAGTGCGGCGGTTTTGGCCTTTACCTCTTCGTAGTTGACAAACGCCTTGAGCGCGTCGGTTTCGATCGGCCCTCCGCTGACGGCGTTGACGCGGATATTCTTCTCTCCCAGCTCCGTCGCCGCGTAACGCACCATCGCTTCGACGGCCGCTTTGTTGGTTCCGTGTCCGGCGTAGTTTTCGATATAGACGAGATTTCCGGTCGAACTCATCGAGATGATGCTGCCGCCTCCCGTTTTCTCCATCCGTTTGGCCGCCTCCTGCGCCCCGATGACGAAAGCGACGACCGTGGCGGTGTAGATGTTGTTCAGTCCTCTGGGTTTGAGCCGCATAAATTTCCCGTAACCCCCGACGACCGCGCGTCCGGAGATGATGGCGTTGGAGATGAAGAAGTCGACACGCTCGAAATCGTTGTCGATCTGAAGAAAAAGATCCCTATAGGTTTCGGGTTCGAGA
The DNA here is from genome assembly GCA_964443745.1 of uncultured Campylobacterales bacterium. Classification (GTDB taxonomy): domain Bacteria; phylum Campylobacterota; class Campylobacteria; order Campylobacterales; family QNZT01; genus CAYUEN01. The sequence continues at coordinate 101,092 of CAYUEN010000001.1, forward strand.
ATGTTCAGTTGGTATGCGCGCGCTTTGATCCCGTACGTTTGGCTCAGATCGTCGCAGATTTTCTGCGCCTCCTCGGCGTTGGCGTTGTAGGTGAAGGCCACATCGACCCCTTCTTTGGCGAACTCGTAGACGATCGCCTTGCCGATACCTCGTGTTCCACCGCTGATGACTAACGTCTTACCTCTCATTTGATTCCTTTGATCTCGTATTTTTTCAAGACGGCTTCGATGCGTTTTATGTTCTCTTTGGAGGGAGGCACGAGCGGGAGACGGTATTCGAGTCTCTCGATGAGCCCCGCCAGATACATCGCCGCTTTGATGGGGATGGGGTTGCTTTCGCAAAAGAGAACGCTGTTGATTTCGAAAAGTTCGTCGTTGATCTTTTTGGATGCGTCGTATTGTCCCGCCAGTGCGGTGTGCGTCAAGTCGGCGATTCGATCCGGCAGGAGATTGGAGGTGACGGAGATCACCCCTTTTGCGCCGTTTGACAAAAGCGGATAGTTGATCGCATCATCACCGCTTATGACGGAAAGATCGGGCGCTTTTGCCAACAATTCGACCGTGCGGACCATCGATCCGGTCGCCTCCTTGACGCCGTAGATATTGGGTACCTCGCGAAAAAGGCGTATGACGGTATCGGCCGCCATATCCACGCCCGTTCTGCCCGGCACGTTGTAGAGCAGCACGGGTATTTCGACCGCTTGCGCGATCGCACGGTAGTGTTCGTAGAGTCCCTGTTGGGTCGGTTTGTTGTAGTAGGGTGTGACCGAGAGTATACCGTCGGCTCCGCAGGAAGCCGCGAACCGTGCCAGATCGACCGCTTCGTGCGTCGCGTTGCTTCCGGCGCCGGCAAGGACCTTCGTCTCGCTCCCTCTGCAGGCACTTACGGCGATCTCTATACACGCTTTGTGTTCGTCATGGCTGAGGGTGGCACTCTCTCCGGTCGTTCCGACGGGAACGACGACATCGATACCGTTGCGTATCTGGCGTTTGATCAGCGCCTCGTAACTTTCCGTATCGATTTTGTTCTCTTTAAAGGGGGTGATCAGTGCGGTCATCGCACCTTTGGGCCAGTTCATCTCTTTTCCTTTCTGAGTATTACGGTCGTAGAGTTTTCCGGGACGAAATAGCGTTTTGCCACCTCCTGTATCTCTTTGGAGGTCAGTGCGTCTATTCGCGTTTCGTACTCCAGCAGCGGCGTGATGTCTCCTCTTGCGAAATAGCTACCAAAGAGGGAGACGAGGGAGCTGGAGCTCTCCATCCCGAAGACGAAATCGCTTTTGGTGTTGATTTTGACCTTCTCGAGCTCCGCCTTCGTGACCCCCTCCCGCACAATTTTTCCGATTTGCGCCAGGATCTCCTTCTCGACGTCTTCGGCTTTGACACCCGGATTGCAGACGGCGAGAAAGAGAAAGAGCCCCGGATCCTTGTTTTCCATATTGTAAGCGTAGATTTGGTTTACCATCTTTTTTTTGTCGATCAACTCGGCGTTGAGTCGACTGCTCTTGCCGCTGCTGAAGAGTTCCGAGAGGGCGGAGAGGGCGACTTGGTCGGGATGACGAAAATCGGGGATGTGGTAGGCGATCGCGATCATCTCCACTTCGCTCTCTTTGTGGATTTCTATACGTTTGGCGCCGTCTTGTTCGGGCTCTTTTCTATAATCCAAAGAGGGTATTTCGGCGTGATTTTCGATCGGTCCGAACGCCTTTTGGGCTTCGTCGAAGACGCGTTTGGGATCGATGTCGCCCGCTACGATCAAGATCGCGTTTTTGGGCTGGTAGTAGGTTTTGTGAAACGACCGGATATCTTCGATCGTCCAATTTTTGATATCGTTGACAAAACCGATCGGTGTCCAGTGGTAGGGGTGGTAGATATAGGCGTTGTTGAAGAGTCTGAAATAGAGATACCCCATCGGAGAGTTGTCCGTACGCCATCTACGCTCCTCGAGGACGACGTTGCGTTCGGGCTGAAACTCTTCGTCTTTGAGAGAGAGGTTCGCCATCAGTTCGGCGAAGAGTCCGATCGATTCGGAAAGATTTTTCGAAGAGCTCTGGATATAGTAGTGGGTGTAGTCAAACCCCGTCGATGCGTTGTTGACACCGCCGTAACTCTTGACGATCGTATCGAATTCGCCCGCTTTGAGATGTTTGGTCGATTTGAAGTTGAGATGCTCGAGCATATGGGCGATACCGCTTTTGCCCATGATCTCGTTTCGGCTGCCGACTTTGTAGAAGATATCGGTGGTGATGACACCCGAATCGTTTCGCATCGGAATCACGACGACTAGGAGACCGTTCTCGAGAGTTTTGGTTTCATACTTTGGCAGTGCGCTGCTCATCAATACTCCTGTAGTTATGAAAATGGCAAAAAGAGTGCGGATCATGTTCGATCGGCTCCTATCGCCTCGGAGAGGGTGGCGAATCCCTCTTTCTCGATCAGTTCGAGCAATCCCGTATTGATCTTTTTCGCAAGGGAGGGACCCTGGAAGATCAGGGCGCTGAAAACCTGCACCAACGAGGCGCCGGCTTTGATGCGTCGGTAGGCTTCCTCCGCGGAATCGATTCCGCCGACGCTGATGAGGGTCGTGTGGGGAAAGAACTCTTTGGCGAGCGCCTCGAAGAGGGCGAAACTCTTCTCTTTGAGGACCTTTCCGCTGACGCCGCCGAAATCTTTCGCGCCGGGCAGCAGGGAGTAGTCGATCGTCGTGTTGGTCGCGACGATGCCGCCGGCACCATGCTCTAGAGCGCTATGGCAGATTTGCAAAGCCTCTTTTTCACTCAAATCGGGTGCGATTTTGAGCAAAACCGGTTTGGCCGTCAATTGTGCGGCCATCGTGAAGAGATCTTTGATGAAAGTCTCGTTCTGCAAGTCTCTAAGACCCGGGGTGTTGGGAGAGGAGATGTTGATCACCAGATAGTCGCTGATCGATTCGAACGCTTCTATCAGCATCCGATAGTCGTCGAGAGCTCTGGATGCGGGGGTGGTCTTGTTTTTTCCGATGTTCGCACCGAGTGGAATCTCATAAGGGTAGCGTTTGGCGACACGCGCTTTCACTTTCGCCAATCCGTCGTTGTTGAAGCCCATCGCGTTTTGAAGCGATTCATATTCCGGATAGCGAAAGAGTCTCGGTTTGGGGTTGCCGCGCTGGGGTCTTGGGGTGACGGTACCAAACTCCACCGATCCGAAACCGAGCGCTTTGAGCGCTTCGATCATCGTCGCGTTTTTGTCGAACCCCGCCGCCATTCCTACGGGATTGGGAAAGACGCAGCCCAAGGCGTCTATTCGGAGTCTCTCGTCGTTTACGGCGTAGAGATTTTCGATGGTTCCAAGTAGAGAGGGGGTGAATCTGGTGATGTTTTTCAAGATGAATTCCACCAGATGGTGTGCGGTTTCCGGATCGAGTCTGTAGATGTATTTTCTCACATCGCTATATTGCATCGCACCTCTTTCATCGTAAATAAGTGGGATTATACCCCATTTTTATTAAAAGTGGTGCGAAGTGTTCAAGACTCCTTTGGGGAGGAGACTTTCTGGAATGTCTCCCGGATCAGATGCGTGAGGTCGGTTTTTTCGAATCCATATCCCCTTTTGGGTTCGTCTTCTTTGCAAAGATCCTCCTCTTTCGTGGGAAGGAGAGGGGAGATGGCTTTCTCTTTATCTCTCTTTTTTCTCTTTTTTTGAGATTTTTTCTTTTTGGATGTGAGGGGAAGTCTGCCACTGAGCGTTTGGTCGAGTCTCTCCACCTCTTCCTTGGTTTTGACGAGCTCCTGTTCTATTTCGGTAAGAAGTGCGGTTTTCGAAGAGAGTTCCTCTTTGAGAGAGGCGATCTCTTCGGAAAGAAGTTCGTTTTCTCTGTTGGCTCGCTCGAGCGACTCTCTCGTGAGTGAGAGATCCTCTTTCTCTAGGTCGGAGAGTTTTTGTAAAAGCTTCTCTTTTTCCGCTTCGAGCGTTCTGAGCTCCTCTTTGAGTGTCGTGTTCTCCTGTTCCAGCAGAGTCTGTTCTCCCAACCGCTCCTGTAGCAGGGCGTTTTTGTCCTTGAGTTCTTCGAGTGTTTCGTTCTGTTCCTGATCCATCTGCAAAGAGAGAAGTTCTCTCTGGCTTTCCCTGAAACGCTCCTCACAAAGCTCCAGCTCTCTGGATTTTGCTTCGTAGTCGTTTTGTAACTGGTTGATTGTCTCTTTTTCATTGTCTATCTGATCATGCAGCGCGGTCAATTTCGCTTCCAGTTTTTCGTTTTTGAAAAGACTGGCGAAGATCCAGCCGATCACGAAGCCGAGAAATGCTGCGGCGATTAGACAAAAGAGTATTTTGGCGATGATCTCCATCATGGTTTTTTCCTTTTAACTACGGTGATGTCGAGTGTTGTCTCTTTGACGGCTTTGGTGGGGATCCGGTAGGATTTCCACCCGCTTTTGATACGGTCGGACGATACACCATGCTCTCGTAGATATTTTTCCACTTTCAACGCGATCGATCTGGCATCTTTAATATCCATGTTGAATGCGGTGGCTTTGATCAAAATGGCTAGTGAATCATCGAAACGCACAGGATGGAGCAAGCGGTTCAAAACCCTTTTTTGATCGAATGTAAAACGCTTCTGGTCGGGATACCAGTGAAGTGTGCGGCTTTTGAGGATCGAAACGACGTGGATTTTCGCTTTTTTGGCGGGTCTGATTCGTTTGTGTAGACGTTTTGCCTGCTCCGGTTTTGCCTGCTCCGGTTTTGCCTGCTCCGGTTTTGCCTGCTCCGGTTTTGCCTG
>CAYUEN010000001.1:105949-135222 GCA_964443745.1 uncultured Campylobacterales bacterium
CTCCGGTGCCGATCCTACCGTTTCGGTGATCGGCACCGGTATGAAAAGAGGTTTTGACTCCGAAGGAGTCTGTGGAGGAAGAGGTGAGGTTTCGTTTTTTGCCAGGAGTTCGGGGGAGGGGGTTGTGACCGTATGGATTTGGGGGTTGAGTTCGTCCAGATGTGTGGTGATGCAAAAGACGCTCAAAAGCAGTACGAATAATACCCCCAGCCACAAGACACTTTTGCTGTTCACCGACACACTCCATAAAACTATTTAAAATTAAATAAAAATTAAAATTTTCTTATGGAGAGATTATATAATAATTCTTTACTTTTGTAAACCGTTTAACTGTTTAAATTCATCACATTGTTTCAAAAGTTCACTTTTTTTACCTTTGCAGACGATCGAACCCTTTTTCAAGACGATGATTTTGTCCGCGTGGGCGATCGTACCCAGTCGATGGGCGATGATGAACATGATCTTGTCTCTGGAGATTTTTTCGAGCGCATCGGTGATCGCCTTTTCACTCTTGTTGTCCAGTGCGCTGGTCGCTTCGTCGAAAATGAAGATTTGGGGATTTCGGTAGATGGCCCTGGCGATGGCGATTCGTTGACGTTGGCCGCCGGAGAGGTTCGTGCCGAATTCGTTGATCGTAGCATGGATATTTCCTTCCATCTGTGCGACGAATTCCCACGCGTTGGCCGTCTTGAGAGCTTCCACCACCCTGGTTTCGTCGATGGGCAGACCGTAGGCGACATTGGCGGCGACCGTGTCGTTGAAGATATAAACGCGCTGAGTGACGATCGATACCGCTTTGCGTAGGCTCGTGAGGTCGTACGCTCTGATATCGGTTCCGTCGATCAAAATCTCTCCCGATGTGGGATCGTAGAATCGTAGCAACAGGTTGACGATAGAGCTTTTACCTCCGCCGCTGTTGCCCACCAGGGCGATTTTTTCACCCTTTTTCGCACGAAAATCGATATTTTTCAAAGCCGGTTTGTCGTCGTATTTTAAAGTGACATCTTTAAAGACGATTTCCTCGATTGCCGGGGGGATCGGGCGATCGGAACTGCTGGCGATTTTCGGTTCGCGCTCCAAAAGCGTATGGATCCGTTCGTTGGCGGCGATGGCGTCTTGGAGTTTGTTGTAGATGTTGGAAACACGTTTGATCGGTGTATAGAGCATAAAGAGCGCCGTCAAAAAAGAGAAGAAACTTCCCACGCTCATATTGCCCGCGATCACCTCCATCCCCCCGTACATAATCACCAGCCCCGCTGCGAGCGAGCCGAGAATCTCCATAATCGGACTCACGAGCGCGCTCGCCTTGACCGCTTTGAGATTGACATTGAAGATATGGCGGTTTTCCTCTTCGAATCTGCGAGACTCGAAGGTTTCGACGGCGGCGGCTTTGATCATTTCGACGTTGTTGAAGATTTCGCTGAGTCTGGCCGTGAGATCCGAGAGCCTCTCTTGCGATTGTGTAGAGAGACGTTTCATCTTTTTGGCGAGAATGCCAAGGGGCTTGATCGCCAGTGGGATGAATAGGAGCGAAAGAATCGCCATTTTCGGATTGAGATAGAAGATATATCCCAAAAGGGCGACGATCGTGAAGATTTCGCGAAAGAGTGTCGGGATCATGTCGGAGACGACCATCCGCACCCGCTCGATGTCGTTGATCGTTCGGCTGATCAATTCTCCGCTTCGGTAGCGGTGGAAAAAGGCCATCTCGAAAGAGAGGATTTTGCGTATCATTCGATCCCGAAGGCGTCGTACGATATCCTGTCCGATAAAGGCGGTATAGTAGATCTGTATATAGGAGCCGACCCCTTTGATAGTATAGACGACGACGACCGCGAGAGGAAGCAGATAGAGCATCGTTTCGTTCTTTTCGATGAAGATTCTATCCAGAACCGGTTTGATCAGATAGGCCGAGAGGGTCGTCCCGGCCGCGGCCATCACCATTCCGAAGATGGAGAGGACGAGTTTGCGTTTGTACTCTTTGAAATAGGGAAAGAATTTTTTCAGAAGAAAATTCAATCCGCCTGTTCGTCGCTCGTTTCCCAAACTGTTCCTTCCGGTGTATCCATAATTTTGATGCCTCTCTCTTCGAGTTCGTTTCGAATTGCATCCGCTTTTTTAAAATCTTTCGCCTTTTTGGCTTCGGCGCGTTCGGCGATCCTGGATTCGATCCACGCCTTCTCTTCGGGGCTGATTCCCAGCTGAAAATAGCCGAACGGATCCATCGTTCCGATTCCCAGCAGTGATTCGAGTAGTTTCAGATCTCCCGCGATCTGATTTTTGATCCCCTTGTTTTTGGGCTCCTTGTCCAGTTTGTCGTTGGCAAGGTTGATCATCTCGTCCACTATGGCCAGTGCGGCCGAAATGTTCAGATCGTCTCCCAGCGCTTTGAGGAGTTTTTGGGAAAAGCTCTTTTGCGCAGCGGCGGGTTTGGAGGGAGTGACTCTCTTTTTGAGACGATAGAGGCGATCGAGCCGCTTTTTGGATGCGAGCAGATCCTCTTCGTTGAAGTTGAAATTGGCGCGGTAGTGTACACCCAGCAGATAGAAGCGCAGCACCTCTCCGGGATAGACTTTGAGGGCATCTTTGAGAAAGAAGCTGTTACCCAGCGATTTGCTCATCTTTTCACCCTCTATCTGTACGAATCCGTTATGCATCCAATAGCGCGCCAGATGTCTGCCCGATTCGCAGAAACTCTGTGCCTCTTCGTTTTCGTGATGTGGAAAAAGCAGGTCAGCCCCTCCTCCATGGATGTCGATCTGAAAGGGGGTGTCCTCATAGGAGAGATATTTCTTGATCATAGCGGAGCATTCGATATGCCATCCGGGTCTTCCCGCTCCAAAAGGAGCCGGATAGGTCGGCTCTTTCGGTTTGGAATATTTCCAGAGTGCGAAGTCCTTCGGGTCTCTTTTTTGGGTGCTTCCTTCGATACGGCTTCGTCTCTGGTCGGGGTCGATATGGGTATGGCTGAGAGAGAGGTATTCGGGATCTTTGGTGGTGTCGAAATAGATACCGTCATCCGTTTTGTAGGCGATCCCTTTTTGGATCAGGTTGGTGATGAACGCTACGATCTCATCGATCGATTCGGTCGCTTTGGGTTCGATGTCGGCATCTTCCACGTTGAGCGCATGCATATCCTCCTTGTAGCGTCGGATATAGTGGCGCGTGATCTCTTCGAGACTCTTGCCGCTTTCTTGCATCTTTTTGATGATCTTGTCGTCGATATCGGTGAAGTTTTTTACAAAAAGCACTTCGTATCCGCTCTCTCTCAAGACCCGCCGCAGCAGGTCGAAGACGATCGAACTTCTGGCATGGCCTAGATGGGCGTCGTCGTAGACGGTGGGGCCGCAGACGTAGATTTTGACGATATCGTCCTTGAGAGGGACGAAAAGCTCTTTTTCTCGTGTAGCGGTGTTATAGATAAGCACGGATCATATCCTTTAGGGTTAAAAGTATAGGTATGAGTAGTATCGTCAAAAGGAGCAGTCCTGTTAATTTTCTATTCCATAGTATATCCAAAAAGCGCTTTGTGCCAAACGCACGGATCGTCAACACGAAAAGAACGATACCACTCAGAGAGCTCGCCAGGGCGAGTCCCGCCGCCTTGAGCGGAACGATCAACGCCAGAGAGAGGAGGATATTGACTCCCAATGCGATACCCGAGATCTGGGCCGCCTTTTTCTGGCGGTGCGTCGCATAGAGCCAGAGAGAGAAAATTTTGGAAAGACCGAAGGGCAGCAGTCCGAGCAGATACATCGAAAGGATCAAGGCGGTATGGGTACGATCGGCCGCACCGAAAGCGCCGCGTTCGTATAGGAGCCAGACAATCTCTTCGGAAAAGAGGAGGCCTACGAGTGTCGCGAATGTCAGCAAGAAAAGAAGCAACCAGAAACTTCTCCCTAGTATGGAGAGCGCCTTTTTCGTATCGTCGTTTTTTAGATATCTCGATACTTTCGGGAAAATGGCGACCGAAGTGGCGATCGCGAAAAGGGCGAGCGGAAATTGAAAGATACGGTTGGCGTAATAGAGATAGCTGATCGAACTGGCGGCTAGAAACGTGGCGAGCCATCCGTCCAAAAAAGCGGAGATCTGTGCGGTCGAACTCCCCACTACCGAAGCGAAAAACTGACGCTCGAATCGTCGTTTCTCTTCAGCGATCACCTCTTTTTTTCTCGAAAGATAACCAAAACCCCCCGCCAACATCTTGAGTAATCCGTATCTTTTAGCCATTAGCAGATGGACGGCAACCTGAAGGATCCCCCCTATCACGACCGCGTAACTCATATGCCAGATGATTCGATCCGGGGGCAGCGCTTTTGCCAGCAAAAGAGCGGTGATGATCGAGATATTCAGCAGTGCGGTCGCAAACGCCGTGGTGGCGAAGTGGTTTTTGTATTGTAGAAGCGTCGCCAAAAAGGTGACCACGAAGATGAGCGGCAGATAGGTGAAGTTGATCGCCACCAGCGGGGCCGCCTGCCGAATCGTCTCGGGAGAGAATCCCGATGCGATGATTCGGGTGAAAAAATCGTCAAAAAGCGCGACACATCCGCTCATCAGAAGCAGAAAGAGAAAAAATCTGAGAAAGATGGAGGCGGAGAGGAGGCTTTTGTGGCGGCTATGGGTGAAGGCGGGCAGAAAACTCTGGGTGAAAGCCCCCTCCGCGAAAATACGTCTGAAAAGATTGGGGAGTTTGAACGCCACGATGAAGATATCGGTATAGATGTTCGCTCCCAGTATCGACGCCTGCAGCATGTCTCTGAGAAAACCGAGAATTCTGGAGGTGAGGATACCTGCGCTGTTGGTAAAGATAGATCGGAACATAGGCGCGATTGTACACAAAAAGAGTTGAAATGAGGCTCGAAAAATTGTCTTCAAAATATTTCACAATGGCCGATTTAGGAACAATAACGCCGAAAAAATTGAGAGAAGGAAGCGATTTGGCACTTTTGGACAAGTTCAAAAAGAGAGACGAAACCCCCCAGCAGGCTGCATCCGCTGCAGGCGATTTTACGAAAATGACGATAGAGACGGGCGATTTGGCCAAGCACATCGACAAAGTCGCGCAGGAGTTTCGCATTCCGGCGAAACTAATCGACTTCAAAATTCTCGCTTACCGCACCTTCTATCGAAAGCGGGGCGAAAAAAAATTCAAAGAGGTCAAGAAAGAGGAGGCGAAACGGTTTAGAGAATCGAAACTGCTTCTTGATCCCGATATCGAGATCAGACAGCAGATTCGGGCCGAACTCTTCAAAAAAGAGAAGATCAAAGCCCCCGTTTTGAAGATGGTCATAGGCGCGAACAAAGCGATGACGAAGATTTTTCTGACATTCAAAAAACAGCAGGTTTTGCAATACAGCGATACCATGGAGAGGGACATTCTCGCCGAAATTGATCGTAAGATGGCCAGACTCGGATTGTTGCTGGGAGTGTTCAACACCGACATCGAGTCGGTTGTCTCCAGAGTGGTCTCTTCCGTACGTGTGAACAAGAGTGTCGATGAGGATATCCAGGTGGTGCTATGTGAAGGGATCGAAGCGATGGCACCCACTCCCGCGAGGATCACCTACCATTACAAACGAAGCAAAAGCGAGAAACTGGATGACGAAATACAGGTCGATTATGCCGACAGGGGATATATCCAGACCGTGAGCGAAGGGGATCTGATATTGGAATGTACCAAAGCGACAGAGGGACATATCGGCCGTACATGCAGGGGAGAAGTGATTCCCATTCCCCAGCCACACATCGAATTGAGTGAAGATTGCGAAGGGATCAAGATAGAGGAGGGGATCAAAGTCGAAGAGGATGGTGAACATATCCGGTATATCGCGACACGCAAAGGATATGTCAACGAGCCAAGCCCGAACCACTTCATCATTCAGGATGAGTTGGTGATCGACGAAGTCTCTTTTCGTACCACGGGATCCATCGAAGCGGGTGAAGACAAGGATGTCAAGATCCATATTCAAACACACGACGAATTTGCCGATTCCGTCGGATCGGGAGTTCGTGTAGAGACAAGCGAGCTCAAAACGCACGGCAATGTAGGAAGCGGTGCGTTTATCAAAGCCAAAATCGTCGAAATCGGTGGGCAGACGCATCAGACTTCGGTCATCGAAGCGGGAGAGGCGACCATCCAACTGCACAAAGGATCCGTCGAAGCTGAAAGTGTCGAGATCGAAATTCTCGAAGGAGGTAAGGTAGTGGCGGATACGGTGCGTATCAACAAGATATCGGGTGGTGAGATTCATGCGAAGGAGGTGTATATACAAAGTGTGCTCTCCAATGCGATCGTCACAGCTTCGCACTTGATCGAGATCGACCAGGTGGAGGGAAACGGAAACAAATTCATTATCGATCCCACCGCACAACGTGGATATGCCCAGAAGGTGGAAAAGATCGAAATGGAGCTTGAAACGCGGAAAAAAGAGGTCGCGACGTTGACGCAGAAGATCAAACGTCTGCGTATGAAAATCCACAACGAAAAAGAGACGATCGATCAGATCAATCGACGGATATCCGAATTGAAAGAGCAGGGAGTCAGACCCCCCGAAGCGTTGATCCACAAACTCAAAGAGCATCAAAAAGTGATCAAAGAGCACAATTTATTATTAAAAGAGTTAAAAGATGTTAAAATAGAAAAAGAGCGTTTGAAAGGGGAATTGAAAGACATTCAATCTTCCGTTTTCGACGCGAAAGTGATCAACCACTCCATCTGGAAAGAGTTCAACGAAATCACGTTCAGGATTCTCAATCCGCCCATCGAGGCGACCCATCTGCCCAAAGAGGGAGAGATGGCCGAAGAGATCACACTGAGCAAAACGGAGGAGGGTGAGTTTATTCTAAACAGAAAAGGGAGTTGATATGATTGTGGGGATAGAGGGTGACGTCGTCAAAAAGGAGCCGACCGCCCTCTATCTCAAAACCGCTTCGGGACTCACCTATCTTCTTCGGATCTCTCTGCAGACAAGCGCCGCCATCGAGGCGTCACGGGTATCTTTGCACACCACTTTCGTCGTGAAAGAGGAGAGCCAGACGCTTTTCGGTTTTGCCACCTTCAAGGAAAAATCCCTATTTGACCGTCTGATCAAAATCAACGGAGTCGGTCCCGGTATCGCGTTGGCGATCTGCTCCACTTTCACCCCCGAATCGTTCGCAAAGGCGGTCGCAGCTTCGGATGTCGCCGCACTCAAATCGGTACCCGGAATCGGTCCCAAAAGTGCGAAGCGGATATTGGTGGAATTGGGAGATTTTCGGATGGATCTGGGAGAAGAAAGCCCGCAGCAGCGGAATTTTCAAGAAGCGTTGCTCGCGCTGGAGAGTCTGGGGTTCAAAAAAGAGAAGGTCGAACCGATCCTTTCTCAGATTTCCGCCTCTTCCACGGCGGAGATGGTCAAAGAGACGCTCAAACAACTCGGTAGATAAAGGATGGAGATTTGAAATACGCGATCATTTTCGGAGGTGTAAGCTACGAGCATGAGATCAGTATCGTCAGTGCGATCACTCTCAAAGAGAGACTCAAAGAGGAGAAGCTTTTTATCTTTTGCGACAGGGAGCGGGAATTTTATCTGATTCCGGAAGAGGAGATGAGGTCGAAACTCTTCAGTACCCAGGCATACAAAAAGATGACGAAACTGACGCTGAAAAAGGGAGGTTTTTATCAAAAGGCGCTGATGAAAGAAAAACCTCTCGTTTTCGATGTCGTGCTCAATCTCGTCCATGGTGGAGACGGGGAGGATGGAAAGATGGCGGCGCTCTTGAGTTTTTTCGATACTCCTTTCATCGGTCCGAGAATCGAAGCGAGCGTATTGAGTTTCAACAAACACTATACCAAACTCTACGCCAAAGAGGTCGGAATCCGAACGCTTCCCTACGAAATCGTGAAAAAGGGTACCTACGAAATCGAAACGGCATTGCCGGTGATTCTCAAGCCGCTGCGCCTGGGGAGTTCGATCGGGGTGAGTGTGGTCAAGCACAAAAGCGAGTTGGCGTACGCGCTGGATGTGGCTTTCGAGTTCGACGAGGAGGTGTTGGTCGAGCCGTTCGTCGAGGGGGTGAAGGAGTACAACCTGGCGGGTGCGTATGCGGATGGTTTTTTTTATTCGATCGTGGAGGAGCCGCACAAGGAGACGTTTCTCGATTTTGAGAAGAAGTATCTCGATTTCGGTCGTACCTCCCAAGTGCTCAAAGCCGACATCGATGCGCAGTTGGAAAAGAGGTTGCAGGAGGCGTTTGCGAAAATCTACGGAAGCCTCTTTGCGGGGGCGCTGATTCGTTGCGACTTTTTCGTGATCGAAGATCAGATCTATCTCAACGAGATCAATCCGATTCCGGGCAGTTACGCCCACTACCTCTTCGAAGACTTCACCGAAGTGATGAATCGGCTCGCCCGACATCTACCCAAAGAGCGTACGATACCGATAGATTACGCCTATATCGGATCGATCCAGAAAGCGAAGGGAAAGTAAGCTCTAAAGCCCTTCCTCGATCGTCTTAGAAGAGATCGACGATCTGCGGGAAAAGAACCAGTATCAAAAGCGTCAACAGCTGTAGTCCGATAAACGGCAACACGCCGCGGTAGATTTCACCCGTGCTCACGAGATTTCCGGCCGCCCCCTTGAGGTAGAAGAGAGAAAAGCCAAAAGGCGGGGTGAGAAACGAGGCCTGCAGGTTCATCGCCACCAAAATCGCGAACCAAATGGGATCGATACCGAACGTCTGTACGATCGGTACGAGAATCGGGATGACGATGAAGCTGATTTCCAGGAAATCGACGAAAAATCCGAGCAGAAAGATCGCCCCCATACTGATTGCGATAAAGGCCCATTTGTCCGCGATATCCTCTCTAAAAAACTCCAGTACCAGATCGCTGCCGCCCACTTCGTTGAAGACGAGCGAAAAAGCGGTGGCGCCGATCAAAATCATGAAGATCATCGCGGTGAGTTTGACCGTCTCTATCGCGCTGTAGCGGAGATTCGCGAAGGAGAAGCTGCCGTTGAACAGTGTCAGGAGGATCGCACCCACCGCACCGAAGGCAGCCGATTCGGTAGGAGAGGCGATGCCGGCGAAAATCGAACCCAAAACCAGCACGATCAGAAGTAGAGGTGGGATGATCGCGACGATCGCTTCACGAAGAGTGGCTCCTGTCGTCTCGTTTTCGGGGATCGCGGGGGCGGTGGCGGGGCGTATCCATGCGATGAAGAGAATATAGAGCAGATAGAGCCCGACCAGCACGAGAGAAGGCCCCACAGCGGCCCGGAAGAGGTCCCCCACACTGACGCTCATCACGTCACCCAGAATGATCAATACGATGGAAGGAGGGATGATCTGCCCCAGTGTACCGCTGGCGGCGATGACGCCCGAGCTCAACGTTTTGGCGTAGTCGTATCGGATCATGATCGGAAGAGAGATGATGCTCATCATGACGACGCTCGCTCCCACGATACCGGTACTCGCCGCCAAAATCGCGCCTACAAGCACAGTGCCGATCGCCAGTCCGCCTCTGATCGAGCCGAAGAGTTTTCCCACGGAAAGAAGCAGCCGTTCGGCGATTTTGCTCTTTTCCAGGATCAGCCCCATGAAGATGAAGAGGGGTACGGCGATGAGTGTGAAATTCTGCATGATACCGAAGATGCGAAAAGGCAGCAGCCGAAAGACTTCCAATCCCACATCCGGAGTGAAAAAGGCGACAAAGAGCGCGGCGGAGCCGAATGCGAAGGCGACCGGGAATCCCACCAGCAGCAACACGAGCGCGGCGATGAACATATAAAGACCGATCATTCGGTTCCCTTTTTGAGTCTTTGAATGTTTTTGTAGATTTCGCAGAGGCTTTGCAGTCCGAGCAGAACGAATCCGACCGCGATCATTCCCTTGATCATCCAGCGATGCGTCAAGCCCCCCGGATCGGAAGAGATTTCGTTTTGCAGATAACTCTGTTCGATGAAGGTGTAACTCATATAGAGTACCATAGCCGTGAAGGGCAGAATCAAAAAGAGTTGCGAAATCAGGTTGATCAGCGCTTTGGTGCGGGGAGAGAAACGGGCGTAGAAGATATCGACCCGCACATGTTTGTCGTGCTGGAGGGTATAGGCAAGTCCCAGCAGGAAGAGAATGTCGAAAAGATGCCACTCCATCTCCTGGAGTGCGACCGAACCGCTTTGAAAGAGGTATCGGTTGATCGCGTCGTAGACGATAAGCAGACTCAGTGCGATTACGAGCAGGGCCGCCAGTTGGGCCGCCCGTTTGACGAGCGCTTCGACCATAGAGACGATATTGCCGAGTTTAGCGCTCTTTGAGTTTTCCGACCGCTTCACAGATGTTCTCCTCTCTCATGAAGTGTTCTCCGATCAAAAAGGCGTCCGCCCCCGCCTCGTGGAGGTGTTCTATCGTCTCTTTGTCGCGGATTCCGCTTTCGGCGACGATGATCTTTCCGTTGGGAATCAGGGGCATCAGTTTTTCGGTCAGTCCCATATCCATCTCGAAGGTTTCGAGATTGCGATGGTTGATTCCGATGATATCCGCGCCTGCGAAGATCGCTTTGGTCAGATCTTCGCGGTCGTGAATCTCCACCAGCGCCTCCATTCCCAGGTGCCGCGTATAATTGAGAAGCTCTTTGAGTTGCTTTTTGCTCAACGCCTTGGCGATGAGCAGGATAAAATCGGCTCCGTAGACGAGGGCTTCGAGAATCTGATATCTATCGATGATGAAGTCCTTGCGCAGCAGCGGTGTGGGAACGTACCGGCGAATCTGCGTCAGATACTCCAGACTTCCTTGGAAGAAGTGGGGTTCGGTGAGAACGGAGATCGCGTCCACCCCCGCTTTGGTGTATTCGTAAGCGATCATGAGCGGATCGAAATCTTCTCGTATCACCCCTTTGCTCGGACTCGCCTTTTTGATCTCCGCGATGATTCGGTAGGGATTCTCGGGGGTCGATTTGAGATAGGGTTTGATATCTCGGGGAGAATAGGGGTTGTATGCCAGTGAGCGCCCGAGCCACTCCAGTGGCATTTGCGCTTTTCTTTTTTCCAGATCCTCTCTTGTTTTTCGGATAATGTCGTCGAGTATCACTCTTTTTTCTCCCTGCACGCTTTGATTTTTTCGAAATGTTCGATGATTTCAGCCTCTTCGGTCCGATTCATCAGCGGATTCAAAATCGTATACGCCTCTTCGCAGCGTCCCAGTTTGTACAATCCCCAGGCGAGCGAATCGAGATAGAAGAGGGAGTCCGGCTCCTTTTCGAGCGCTTTTCTGACCCATCTGATTCCCTTCTCGATATCGATATCATGATCGATCAAAAGATAGCCGTAGTAGTTTTCGAATAAAGGGTCATCAAGATCCTGAAGCGCCTTTTCGAACTTTTCGACGACGCTTCGAAGCAGTTTCGGGTCGTTTTTTCTCTTCGCGCTTTCGTACTGCAAGATCGCGGCTCTGGCGAGGTAGTGCGAAGCCCCCCGCTCTTTGTAGAGTTTCATCGCCAGGCGGTAGGCTTTCTTGAACATTTTCCGCTGTGTATAGAGATCGAGGAGCAGATCGTCTCCGAGTCCGTTTTTCTTGACGTAGGCGATCGCCTTGTCGAACCGCTTCTGATAGAGATAGAGTTCGATCACTTTCTGGGCGAATTGCGGTTTTTTGGTGGTTTTGTAGAGTCTGCGGTAGATATCTATCAGAGGTTCGATCTCTTCTCTTTTGGAGTAGATCTGTACGAGCCGGAAGCAGACCGCTTCCGAACACCCCTCGATGCGGCTGTGTGTCTCGAGCAGGCGGATCGCCTCGTCTTCCCTTCCCAAATCGCTGTAAAGTATATCGGCGAGATTGAGGGCGGCACGTGCGGATTTGTTTTTTGCGTACGCTTCCTTGAAATATTTCAGGGCGATTTTGGATTTGCCGAGCGCCCTGGCGCTCATACCCGCGATTTCGAGATTGCGTTCGTCTCTCTTTTTGGCGAGGAGTTTTCGGGCTACTTCGCTCGCTTTTTCGTACGCTTTGATATCGATATAGTAAGCGGCCAGATAGCGGTTGAGTTCCAGATCTTCCGGATATTTCGCCAAGCCTTTGTCCAGCAGTTTTTTGATGCGGGGAAAGTCGCGCAGCATGATTTCGTTTTTGATCGCTTCGGTGATATAGGCGCGGTCTCCCGTTTTGTCGAAGACTATTTCGAAATATTTCGACGCGGTTTTGAAATCGTGGCGGCTGGTGGCATCGATCGCCAGCATCAGATAGGTGTCTGTCTGAATCCGCGTTTCGTTCAGGTCCGCCCGGACGATGGTGGGACGTTCGGGCAAAAAAGAGGGGGTCGCTTTTTGCAATTTCGCACACCCCGTCGAAAGAACCGACAGGGAAATGATCATAAGATACGTTGAATACCTGGACACTCTTTTTCCACCTCTTCGATATGATCTTTGAAATAGTCCCAGAAGGGAAAGGTTCGGCATTGTGTGGGCCTGACGGGGTAGATCGTGCATCTTTTGACTGCCGGATCGAAAAAGAGACATTCGTAACTCTCCCCGTTTTTGCGTTCCGCGAGCGAATAGCGGTATTTGACTTTGCGTAGGCAGCGCGTTTTGAACAGCTCTTCGTCCATCTCCAGATAGGAGGCGATCGCCTCGATTTCCGCAGGTGTGACCCAGATGTAGCCACTCTCCCCGATACAGCAGTTGCCTTCGCAGTTTTCACAGGCTCCGGGATCGAACCGGAACGCAAACCCCTCTTTAATCATGTTGTTTTGCATTTTATACTATATGTCCTTGTATTCTGATATATTTTTTTGACCTCGGGTGTCATCTCTCCCTCTTCGAAATGGATGAGCGGCGGGTGCGTTCTGGTCACGGCGCGTGAATTTTTTCGTGCTTGCATCATCACAAGCGAAGCGGATTTGAGGCGCGTTCCGTGCACGAACCGAAGATCTTCGATTTTCATATGAGATTCCAACATCGCCTGTGAGAGTATCTGCAACTGCCCGGGATCGTAGCAGAGCACCAGCCTGCCTCTGGGTTTGAGGAGTCGCGAGGCTCTGGCGATCAATTTGCGTGGAGGTAGATGGATATTGTATCGGCTCGTATGGAGGAGGGGATTTTCGGATTTGCTGACTCCGTCATGGTAGTAAGGGGGATTGGTGACGATGAGATCGAATTTCCGATCGAAATCGTATGTAAGAAAATCGCCCGTGACGATCCGGCTCTCGATACGGTTGACGCGAGCATTCTGAATATTGAGCAGGGTGTTGTGGGGCTGCTTGTCGATCTGGGTGAGCGAGACGGGATAGTCTCTGGCAATCAGCAGACCGAGTATTCCGCAGCCTGCACCGATGTCGAGCACGGCGCCTCTGGGGTTGAAACGGGTGACGAAATCGTAGAGAAAATGGGCGTCACTGTTGAAAAGAAACCCTTCACTCTCCTGATATAAAAACAAATCGCTGTTCCTTGAGTGAAAACTGTGTATCATGAGATGATTGATTGTACAATATTTTCGTTAACAAAGGAGTTTGATATGATCCTCATCCCCGCGCGCAAGGCTTCGAGTCGTTTTCCCAACAAGGTGTTGGCCCTTATCGGCGGCGTACCGATGGTGATCGCGACGGCGAAGCGAGTGGAGGGGATCGACGATGTGGCGATCGCGACCGATTCGCAGGAGATCGCGGAGGTGGCACGAAGATACGGATTTCGGGCGGTGCTCACTTCTTGCGATCATGGAAGCGGAACGGAGAGGATCAACGAAGCGGCTTTGTCGCTGGGGCTGGGGGAGCGCGAAATTATCATCAATGTTCAGGCGGACGAGCCTTTTATCGAGCCGGAAGTGGTCAAAAGCGTCTACGATCGTGTCGTCGACGGGGTCAGAACGAAAGAGGAACCGATGATGACAAGCTGCTACAAACGGATCGAATCCCGTTTCGCCGAAGATCCAAACCATGTCAAAGTGATCATGGATCATCGCAACTACGCGATCTACTTCTCCCGCTCGAAGATTCCCTATGACAGAGAGAGCCACCATAGCTATTTCGGACATCTGGGAATTTACGGCTTTACGGGTCGTTCCCTGAGAGATTTCTGCGCATTGCCGCCTTCGCCTCTGGAGGAGATAGAAAAACTGGAACAGTTAAGAGCGATCTATTATGGCGAGAAGATCGCGATGGTGGAAGTCGAAAGCGAGAGTTTCGGCATCGATACGCCGGAAGATCTAAAGATGGCGCTGGAGAAGTTCGGAAATAAACTGGGTAGATAAACCTTGCAGTATCCCAAAAGAGGAGGAGTGAAAAAAGAATACTGCAAAGGCTTATTTCTATATCGACACCCCTTCCTATTTCTGAAGAGGAGGAGAGCGAAAAAAGGGTGCGATGGATAGAAAAACCGGGATATGAAAGATAAGTTTAGATAATTGACGAAAAGATATGGTAAAATAGAGGATATTGAAGCCAAAATAAAAGTAATGTTTACTTTATGAAAAAAAGTAACACATAATGGAATTTGCGCTACATTTGTTTAAAAAATATTAACAAAATTTTCGATTGTCCGATCTGCTTTTTAAGGGATGGGAAAGACATCCCAAGATCAATCAGAAAGGTGGTAGATGATGATAGGGAAGAAAATGTTCTTTTTAAAAGCGTTTCTGAGATCGGATAGGTTGAAAGAGCAGGTATCTTTCGACGATTTTCTGGGTATCTATACCAAAGAGAAACTCGCGGCGTTCGCCAATTCCGATATCCACAACGACAGAAACAACGAAAAGGACCTCTCCGTTATTCTTTTCAAAATGGAGTGGGACAAGGATGACGCCTTTTTCAAGAACGAGGCGATCAACAAGATGGTGGAGAGCATCAAATTCGAAATCCGCGAACACGATGTTTTCGCGAGATGGAACGAAGACGAGTTTTTGATCCTGCTTCCGGAGTGCAACTACGAATCTGCGGAGAAGATCGCCCAACTGATCAAAAGCATTATGGAAAGCAGAAGTTTCGTGAACATGCATGTCAAACTCGATTACGCGATCACGGTACACGAGGACGGAGATACGCCCGATTCCTTCATGGGGCGCGTCGAAGAGAAACTCCACAAGTGTGAAGCTGCCTGAAAAATAGGGAGCGTTCCCTATTTTTTGGCGTGATTGCCGATGATGAAGCGAAGCGCGTTGAGTTTGATGAACCCTTCCGCATCCTTCTGGTTGTAGACTTCATCCTCCTCGAAAGTCGAAAACGCCTCGTTGAAAAGAGAGTTTTCCGACGACCTCCCCACGACCATGACGTTGCCTTTGTAGAGCTTGAGTCTTACCGTGCCGTCGACGCGCTCCTGCGTCTTGTCGATCGCCGCCTGAAGCATTTCGCGCTCGGGCGAAAACCAAAAACCGTTGTAGATCAGTTTGGCGTAGCGGGGCATCAACTCGTCCTTGAGATGGGCGGCTTCCCGATCGAGGGTGATGCTTTCGATCGCACGATGCGCCTTGAGCATGATCGTTCCTCCCGGCGTTTCGTAACATCCGCGCGCCTTCATTCCGACAAAACGGTTTTCGACGATATCGATTCGTCCGATTCCGTGTTTGGCCCCCAATTCGTTGAGCTTCGCCAGCAGTTTTCCGGGCGAGAGCGCTTCCCCGTTGACCGTATGGGGATCGCCTTTGCGGTAGCCGATTTCGATGTATTCGGGTTCGTTCGGCGCCTCCGTCGGATCGGTCGTCCAGCGCCACATCTCCTTTTCGGGCTCTTTTGCCGGATCTTCGAGGATCAATCCCTCATAGGAGATATGGAGCAGGTTCGCATCCATCGAATAGGGGGATTTGCCTTTTTTTCGCTCGATCTTTATCCCGTGGTCTTTGGCGTATGCGAGCAGCTTTTCACGCGAATTGAGATCCCACTCCCTCCATGGGGCGATGATCGTCAGATCGGGGTTGAGGCTTAGATATCCCAGCTCGAAACGCACCTGGTCGTTTCCTTTGCCGGTCGCGCCGTGGCTGACGCCGTCGGCTCCCGTTTCGTAGGCGATCTCCACCTGTCTTTTGGCGATCAGGGGCCGTGCGATGGAAGTACCCAGCAGATATTCGCCCTCGTAGATCGCGTTGGCGCGAAACATCGGGAAGACATAATCCCTCACAAACTCCTCTCTCAGATCTTCGATGAAGATGTTCTCGGGTTTGATTCCCAGTTCGAGCGCTTTTTGGCGTGCGGGCTCGACCTCTTCGCCCTGTCCGATATCGGCGGTGAAGGTGACCACTTCGCAGTCGTATTCATCCTGCAGCCATTTGAGGATGATACTCGTATCCAATCCGCCGCTGTAGGCGAGAACGACCTTTTTGACCTCTTTTTTCATGATGCTCCCTGCTGAAAATTTTCGCTATTTTAGCGAAAAAGGGATTAATGCTGTTTTTGTACAAATAGTTTCATCTTTCTCTCCACTTTTATCAAACTTTATAGATTATTTTTATAAAATACTATTTTTGATTTTTCATTGGGGTTTAAAGTTTGCGGATAGATAAGTTTATGAACTGTGTCAACATCACCAAAAGAAGGGCGGTGGCCGAAGATATGTGCAAAAGCGGTGTGGTCCAGATCAACGACAGAGTGGTCAAGCCCGCCAAAGATGTGAAGGTGGGCGATATCGTCAAAATCGTCTATCTTGACAGAGAGGTACGCTATGAAGTGTTGCGGATTCCCGAAACCAAAACGATTCCCAAAAGCAGACGAAGCGAATATGTAAAGGAGCTTTCATGAGCTATGAAGAAGCGATCGAGGCGTTTACGGCGCTGTTTGAAAACAGAATGAGCGATGCGGAGGCGAAGGCGCTGCTGGTCGATCTCTACGAAAAGGGCGAGAGCGCCGAAGAGATCGCGGCGGCGGCGAAAGTGATGCGTGAACATGCGATCCAATTGCCCATCCCCGACACGCTTCGCGGGAAATTGATCGATATCGTCGGTACCGGAGGGGACAAAAGCGGCAGTTTCAATATCTCCTCCACGGTCGCGCTACTGTTGGCCTCGATGGGGTGTTTTGTCGCCAAACACGGCAACCGGGCGATCACGAGCAAATCGGGTGCGGCCGATATGCTGGAGAAGCTGGGGATCAACCTCAATCTCAAGCCGGAAGCGCAGGTGAAGATGTTGGAAGAGACGGGTTTTGTCTTTATGTTTGCGATCCACCACCATCCGGCGATGCGATACATCATGCCGATTCGAAAGAGCCTTCCGCATCGGACGATATTCAACATTCTGGGACCCCTGAGCAATCCTGCCGGGGCGAAAAAATATCTTTTGGGGGTGTTCGATCGGGAATTCATTCCGAAAATGGCCGAGGCGCTGGTGCTGCTGGGGGCGGAGTCGGCCTGGGTCGTCAGTTCGCGCGAAGGGATGGACGAAGCGAGTATCAGCGATACCACCTACTATACGCGTATAGAGGAGAATCGGATTTCCGAAAGCGGTGAAATGGTGCCGGAGGATTTCGGCCTCCAAAGAGCGCCCTTTGAGATGATCCAGGGCGGAGATGCGAATCTCAACGCCTTCATCACGACGGAGATTCTGGGTGGAAAGGAGAAAGGGCCCAAACGCGACATCGTTTTGCTCAATGCCGCTTTGGCGCTCGTTGCCGAGGGGAAGGCGGAAGATGTACGGGAGGGAGTCGATATGGCACGTGATGCGATCGAGAGCGGTCGGGCTCTGGCGCATTTGAAAAAAATCGTAGCGTTCTCCAACAGCCTGTGAAGATCTTGGCCGACAAGAGCGGGCTTAGACCCGTGATAGAGAAAATCCTGGAGGTTTTCCCGAAGGAGGGGATCGTATTGTTGCAGGGAGATCTGGCCAGCGGCAAGACGACCCTTGTCAAGGCTTTCGCCAAGGCGTTGGGCATAGAGGAGGAGGTGAGCTCCCCCACCTTTATGATCGCGCAGAGCTATGCGGATCGCATCTTCCACTACGACATCTACAATGAAGGCACGAAACGGTTCGTGGAGTCGGGATTGCTGGAGGAGTTGGAGCGGCCCGGTTATCACTTCATCGAGTGGGCGGACGAAGATTTGAAGGAGTTGCTCGAGCGTTTCGGATTTGACTATCTGACGATCCGAATCAACCCGAAAGAGGAGAAGAGGGAGTATAGACTGCATTATGAAGCATGAATTGAAAGCGGCTCATCTGAGCAAGACGATCAAGAAACACCGGATCATCAAAGACTTCTCTTTGGAAGTCAAAAGCGGTGAAGTGGTGGGATTGCTCGGACCCAACGGGGCAGGAAAGACGACGACTTTCTATATGATATGCGGCCTCGTCTCTCCCACGGACGGTACGATCACGCTCGATGGAGAGGATGTGACGAATGTTCCGCTGCATCGGCGTGCGCGGATGGGTATCGGTTATCTTCCGCAGGAATCGAGCATTTTCAAGGAGTTGACGGTCGAAGAGAACATTCTTCTGGCGGTGGAACTGGTGATCGATGAGAAGGAGGCGCAGGAGCAGCGGGTGGACGATCTGTTGCAGATGCTCAATATCGAACCGATCAGAGATAGGCTGGGCATCAGTCTCAGCGGCGGAGAGCGCCGGCGCTGTGAAATCGCGAGGTCGCTGGCGATCGAACCGAAATTTCTGCTGTTGGACGAACCTTTCGCCGGTGTCGATCCGCTGGCGGTAATCGATATTCAGGAGATCGTCAAGGATCTCAAAGCGCTCGATATCGGTATTTTGATCACGGATCACAATGTACGCGAAACTCTCTCGATCTGCGATAGGGCTTACGTAATCAAAAGCGGCGAATTGTTGGCGAGTGGAAGTTCGGATGAAGTCTACGCCAATCCGCTGGTTCGAAAACACTATCTGGGAGAACACTTCAAGATATGAAACTACGACAGAATATCTCGACCAAAACCAAGCTTTCCCAGACGATGCGAGGGTGGTTGCCGATTTTGCAGGCGGATCTGGAGTCGCTCAAGGAGACGCTGGATGAAGCGAGCAAGGAGAATCCTTTCGTCTTGATCAAATCGGGCCATGAACGGGTCGGTAAAAGAGGGGTGTACGAGGGGTTTGGCAGGGGAAAAAATGCGATCAGCGACGAGATCGAAGCGCTGACCACCTCCAAAAAATCACTCTACGACCGTCTGTACGAACAGATCATACCTCCGCTGTTTCCGACGGAGAAATCCAAAAAGATCGCTTATGAAATCATCTCTTACATCAACGAGCAGGGGTATTTCGAAGCGGATCCGGCCGAGGTAGCCGCCAAAATGGGGATCGATCTGATTCAATTCGAGAAGATCCGTGCCCGTTTCGCTTATCTGGAGCCCAGCGGGGTGGGAGCGGTGGACTTGCTGGAGTCGTTTCTTTTCCAACTGAACGAATTCGATCTGGACGACGAACTCTATCGGCTGACGGTCAAGATGATACGCGATTTCGAATCGCTGGAGCAGTATCGCAAGAATCCGCGGTTCAACGAAGCGCTTCGGGTGATTCGCAAATTCAAAAACCCTCCCGCCATTCACTATCAGAAAGAGCAGGTGCAGATCATACCCGATATCTTCATCGAAGAGAAGGAGGGTGAAATCAGGGTCTCCCTGAACGAAGCCTACTATCCGGAGATCGTCATCGACAAAGGGGGGATGGACGAGGGTTTCGACTTCGTGAAACAGAAGATCAAAGAAGCCAAATCGCTGATCGATGCGCTCGATATGCGCAAGGCGACCCTACAGAAGATCGCGCTGATGCTAGTGGAGTATCAATACGAATTTTTCAAGGGAGGGCCGATCCGCCCGATGAAACTGGACGATCTGGCCGGCGAGTTGGGCCGCCACCACTCCACGATTTCCCGTGCCATCTCCAACAAATACCTCTCATGCGATAGGGGAGTGTTCGCGATCAAGAGCTTTTTCGCGACGGCTTTGAGCGAGGAGAGCGACACTTCCAACGCGGAGATCAAGGAGTTCATCAAGGAGGTGATCAGACACGAAGACCGCAAGAAACCGCTCAGCGACAACAAGATCCTCGCGCTCGTGGAGGAGAAGTTCGGATTGAAACTCGGACGCCGCACCATCACCAAATATCGAATGCAGGCGAATATCGCCAGTTCGAGCGAACGCAAGAGGCTCTATACGCTCTGTGTCTGAGCTGGCTCCTTGCGTTCGAGATACCAAGTTTCAAATTCGTTGGCCGATACCGGTTTGGCGAAATAGTATCCCTGTGCGATATCGCATCCGTTGCTTTTGAGCAGATCCGCTTGCGCCTTGTTTTCGATTCCCTCCGCGACACAGCGTAGGTCGAATTTGTGCGAGAGTTCGATGATGACTTTGGTGATCGCGAGATTGTTGGCGTTGGTTTCGATGTCGTGGACGAAACTGCGATCGATTTTGATGATATCGATCGGGAGTTTCTGCAGATAGCTCAAAGAGGAGTATCCGGTACCGAAGTCGTCGATACTGATATGGATGCCAAGTGATCTCAGATGGGCGAGTTTGTCGATATTTTCTCCAGAACTGCTCAAAAAGGAGGATTCTGTCAACTCGATCTCCAAATGCTCGGGATCGACACCGGTTTTTCTCAGGATGGTATGGACTTGCTCGATGAAATCCCTCTGTCGGAAATGGATTTCGGAGATATTGACCGATACGATGAAGGAGCGGCTGCTTTTTTCGTTCCAGCTTTTGATCTGTCTGCAGGCGGTTTCGAGAACGTACTGGCCGATATCGACGATCATGGAAGTTTTTTCACTGACGGGGATGAACCGATCCGGCCCAACCGCTCCCAGCTCTTCGTTGTACCACCGAAGAAGGGCTTCCGCACCGATGATCCTGTTGGTCTTGAGATCCACTTTGGGTTGGTAATAGAGAAAAAACTCCTCTTTCGCGATCGCGTTTCTGAGATGTTTTTCGATCATGAAGTCATCCGAACGGATCGAACTCATGGAGAGGTTGTAGAATTGGTAATTGTTTTTGCCGTTCTCTTTGGCGTAATACATCGCCAGATCCGAATTTTTCATCAATTCCGTGACACTCTCCCCATTGTAGGGGTAGTGTGCGACGCCGATGCTGCAAGAGACGTAGGCGATCTCTTTGCCGATCTGGTACTCTTCGTTGACTTCGTGGATGATTTTGTTGCAGATGGCGGCGATCTCGTCGGAGGCGTGGATATTTTCGATGATGATCGTAAATTCGTCTCCTCCAAGTCTGGCGATGAAATCGCTCGCCCTGACACATCTTTTCAGTCGTATTGCCACCTCCTGAAGGAGTTTGTCCCCCGCTTCGTGTCCGAAAGTGTCGTTGACATTCTTGAATCCGTCCAGATCGATAAACAGAAGTGCGAATTCCCGTTTTTCACGTCGGCTTCGTTCCCACACCTTTTCGATATAGGATTGAAAGTAGTTTCTATTGGGAAGAGCGGTGAGTTTGTCGTAATGGGCGAGCTCACGTAACTGTTTTTCGATCTCTTCACGAAATTCGAGCTCCTCCTTGATCTTTTGGGACATTTTGTTGAAGCCTTCGGAGAGTGTACCGATTTCGTCTTTGACGTAGGTTTCGACGATTTTGGAAAAATCCTTCTCTTTCGTGATACGCTCCATCGCCTTGGTCAGCTGGAGCAGCGGATTGACGATCATTCGACTCGTGATCTTAAGCAGCATCCAAGCAAAGAGCGATGCGAAGAGAAGCGCTGCTATGGAGAGAAACAAAATGGCGTGAATGTGACCATAGAAACTCTTCAGGCTATAGATCATCACGATATCTCCGACGTTTTCGCCATCGAAAACGACAGGAGCGTAGCAAAAAACCCGTCCGTCTCGCCAGAGAAAGTGGTCGTCTTGAAACTCCTTATGATCTACGCTGATCAATCTTCCTTGCTCTTTCTTGTATTCGGCGAAAAGTCGTTTTTGTCCGTCGAAGATTCCGATATAGATTATTTCGTTTTCCCGTTTGAAAGTTTCGAGTATCTGTGCGGCGCTCTCTTTATCTTCGAAAAGGAGGGCGGCGGCGACATTGTCGGCGATGATCGTGGTGTAGTTGGCCAGTTTTTGTCGGATCTGCTCTTTTTGTATCAGATAGTCGGTCGAAATGTAGAGTGTCGAAAGAACGATGATACTGAAGATCGTGATCGTCAACGAACTGATGATCATCTTCGACTGCATCGGTGCGTTCAAAAAGAGATTCCAGAATCTTTTTATCTGTTTAGTGAACAATGGTGGCCATCCTCAGGAGTTTGGAACTCAGATCTATTCTTGTCTTTCGCAACGATTCGAGATTGACAGCAAAACGGAGTCTGCCGTTTTCGATGTAAAAACAAAGCGGTACCCCCGCTCTGGCTTGATCCAACCCTTCCGAAATGAGCAGTACGCGGTTTTCGTATGCGTGTGAAAGCAGTTTTGCAAGGTCGGATTCGGGCAATTTGGGAATCAGAAGAATCGTGCATGAGCCGATTTCTTCCAGATCGGAAAGGGTGTGTATGGTTATTTTCTTGTGTCGAACGCTTTTTCCCTCGAGCTTTCTCAGACTCCCGATCATCTCCGGTTGTCGATAGAGGCAGATTTGCAGCTCTTTTGCGCTTTTATCCGTACGGATGAATTTGGTGAAATTGTAGAGGTAGGCCGTTTTGATCGCCTCGGGAGTGGCCTGATTCGCGAAGAGGGAGAGTGCGACAAAGAGCGTAAACCAAAAGAGATATCTCATCCTACGCCCTTAGAACCGATATCCCAGGGTGAGCCAAAAGCGCCTTCCATCCTGCTCGATCTGGGGCATCAAGTGCTCTTCTCCGCCCGAGTTGGCGTATTTTGTATCAAAGAGATTCTTGATATCCAAAGAGAAGTTCAGCCCCTCATTGTGGCTGGTTGATGACAGATGCAGATGGGTGATCAGCGCATCGTCCACCCGCTCGCCACCGACGGATTTCGTTCGGGAAATATAGTGCAGATCCACTCCTCCCTCCAGACGGTCGTTCCACAAAGGTGATGCGAATTTGAGATTGGCCAGATGTCTGGGAGAGTTGCTCAGCCACTCTTTGCTATCGGCATCGGTCGCATAGGCGTAGGTGTAGTTGAATTCCGTTTTGATTTTTTGTAGAAGCCGTGTCTTGTAGGTAAGCTCCACGCCTCTGGAATTGACTTTGTCGATGTTGTCGAAAAAATAGAGTCCATCTTCCGGATCTTCGATTTGCGAGATCAATTTACGTGTAAGATAGTAGAATCCTCCCAGGCTCAAGTAATCGCTGTTTTGGAAATTGTGTTCGAAAATCAATTCGTAGGTTCTGATCTTCTCCTCTTTGAGGTCGGGATTTCCCTTTTGCCACTTATTGCCGTCGTTGTAGGTGCGTTCGTAGTTGTTCGGTGCCCGGAATGCATCTCCGAAGAGGGCTTTGAGGGCGGAGTTTTCCTGAAAATTGTAGATCAGTGCGGCTCTGGGGCTCAGATGGCCTCCAAAACTCTCGTAATGGTCGTAACGCATTCCCAGATTGAGGATGAGGGTCTTGAAAAAAGAGTGTTCATGTTCGAGATAGAAGGCGTAGGTATCGGTAGGATTTTTCTCTTCGGAGATCGTTTTGCCATCCAAACTGTAGCGGAAATCGTTTTTGAGGTCGTGTTTGAGATAGATACCCAACAACCACTTTCGTTTCTCTCTTCGGTATTTCAGATCGAGTGTGGTATCCAGCCAGATAGCGGGTGTTTCGTCCCTGTAGATCGCAATACCGTCCTCTTCTTCGTAGGGGTAGTAGCCGTCAAAATCGTAATAGTTGTATCCGATTTGTGCATCGATCGTCCAGGCTCTACCGAGGGGTTTGTCATATCTGAGGAAGAGATAGGCTCTGGTGTCGATCGCTTTGAGTGAAGGGTCGTTGAATCGTGTCTCCCAAGCGGCGGTGGGGATGCTTTTGTCCCGCCTGATGTAGGCGCCTTCGAGGGTGAAAGCGGCATAGGTGGATTTGAAGAAGTAGCTTTGACTCGCCTCTGTATCCAACCCCTTCGCGATACCGAAATTTGTATCGGGATCGTCATAGTCGGAGAAATAGAGATCCTTGCCTTTGGATTTGTAACGGGTGGCGGCAGCAAGTAGTGTGGCGCCGTTGGTGAACGTATGTGCCAAAATGCCACTCTCTTTGTGCGTGCGTCCACCCGCTTTCGTGATCTGGACCGAACCGTTTTTCCATGAGTCGACACCTTTGGTGACGATGTTGATGACGGCGAAAAATGCGCTGCTTCCATAAAGAGCGGAACCGGGCCCCCTGATGATCTCCACTCTCTTTATCAACTGCATATCGATGGGAAAGTCCCGTCCGAGTGCCGAAGAGTCGTAGTAGGCTTCATTGGTTCTCTCTCCGTCGACCAGTACCAGAATACGGGTGTTGTAATCCCCGGGACGTCCAAATCCCCTGACGCCTATATAGTCGTAATTGCGGTCATAGTAGCGGTAGAAACCGCTTTGTGCGGCAAGCAGCTCGGCGAGTGTCTGATACCCGTGATCACGTATTTCGTCCGCATCCACGATCGTGACAGAGGAGGGGGCATGGATACTTTTTTGCATTCTTTTGCTGGCTCCGTAGACGGTGGCGACTCTGATATCCATCAACGATTCGAAATCCATATCCAGAAGTGTTTCGGTATCGAGTGTATCGGTGGTTTTGCCTATCGCCGACTGAGAGAGAAGTCCCATCGCCAAAAACATGGAAAAAATCCGCGAAGCCATAACGATCCTTCATCATGCAACTGTTATCAATATCGGATTTGGAGGGATTAGTTTTAATGCAAGAGAAAAAAAGGTGGGGCGGAGGGAAGGAGTAAAACCCTCCACCCCCGTTGGGTTGGTTTGGTGTTGTGTCTTTGGTTGGTGTGTTTAAAGGAGGTACACGTCAACTTTTGCGGACAATGAAAGTATAACGGTCCATGATTAACGCCGGACTAACGGAGTGTTAACAGACGATTAACGACTCAACTTTTCCAGTCGGTTTTTGCTCATGATGGTGAAAAAACTCTTGGGATCGCATATGCTGAATCGTTTTTCAAAAGGTCAGTGTATTGGAATCAGATCATAAAACACCGTTTCAAACTCCATTTTACCGGTTTCTTTTCAAATGAGAAAGAGAGGGAAAGAGGAGATGAAACTTGAGTGGTAGGTCAGAAATAGCTGACCTTTCTC
Source organism: uncultured Campylobacterales bacterium (assembly GCA_964443745.1). GTDB lineage: Bacteria > Campylobacterota > Campylobacteria > Campylobacterales > QNZT01 > CAYUEN01. Next base: position 131,014 of record CAYUEN010000001.1, read on the forward strand.
TCAAGTTTTTCCCATTTTGGCCGATTTAGAGTCAATAAAACTCTGTCGAGGTTTCAAATGAAAAAATCAACACTCTTACTTCTCTTTATGCTTTCGCCCCTCATCATGGAGGCTTTTACCTTCAGCGACGATTTTAGCCATGGCCTCTCTTCCCACTGGCGTGTGATCAAAAACGAGGGGGGTACCGCCCCTTACGTCTCCTGGCTCAAAGGTTTGAAATTGACAGACAAGGAGTATGATGTCCATAACGCGATCACCCTCGATTATGAGTTTCCGACCGAAAACAACAAATTTGTCCTGGAATTCACTCACTACGCCTATGGGGGCGACAACGACAACGACGCCGCAAACGGTTCCAACGGTGGTAATGGAATGGCGATCGTACTCTTCGACTCTTCGGTCGGAGAGACACCCGATTGCGGGGCTTTCGGAGGGGCGCTGGGGTATGCGCAAAGAAGAAACGACGCCAAAGGAATCCAGCAGCCTGGCTTCGAAGGGGGATGGATCGGTGTCGGATTGGACGAGTATGGGGAGTATGCCAACTACAACGAAGGAAGAGAAGAGCAAGATGGCAGTACGACCTACAGCGAAGATTATCAATTGATCGTTCCAGATACGGTGGCTATCCGGGGGGCGATGGGAGAAGACCGCCATCATGGGTATCGTAAGCTCGCCGCGGCGACATTGGGCGAATCCCTCTCGAGTACCTTCTCATGGTGGCCGGGACCCGGTGACAAATACCGGCTTACCGTCGATTCCACGACTTCGGATCATCTTTATATCGAGCTTGAACGCGATACGGGCGATGGGTATCAAAGTGTTATTCCGAAATTCGATGCGATGGATCCCTCTTACCATCAGGGGCCCAAGCCCAGATACTTCCGTCTGGCGTTTGTCGCTTCTACCGGGGGGGCGGACAATTCCCACTCGATCGACGATGTAAAAATCAAGGCAGATAGCGGTTGGCCCTATCCCACTTCCCATCTGAGCGTATCTGATATCAATGTCACCGAAGGAGACGAGGGGACCACGGATGCCACCTTTACACTCAAACTCGATCGCCCCCATCCGAGCAAGGATATCACGGTCGACTACACCACCGTAGACGAAACGGCCGAGGACGAAAACGGTAACAACGACTACTTTTCGCAGAGCGGTACCGTCACGATTGCGCAGGGCGAGACCGAAGCGACCGTGACGATCAAAGTGGACGGAGATTTCCAGGACGAATCGGACGAGACGTTCATACTCAAACTCTCCAACCCACAAAACGCGGTTCTTGACGATACCAATGCGACGGCACGCATCATCGACGATGACAGTTACAGCAACGCCGACCACTACACCTGTGAGAGTGAAGCCTATATCTACTCTTCAGATCCCTATGACCAGAGTGGAAACCGTGTTTTCGACAATCCGACGGACGTAAACAAAATCGATCTGATCACCGCGCAGAATTCGCTTGTCAAAAAAGATCTCTATCCGGTCAATATCAATGCCATCGGGTATGGCGTCGCGGACAATTTCATCTGGGGATTCGATATCGAAAATTTCAAGCTCACCCGTACCGATATCAAGCAAAACGTACTCTCATGGAAAGTGCCGGGACTGCCCGATTATCACTTCCATATCGCGGATGTCTCTCCCCAGGGGGTTCTTTATCTTGCTTCCGCCTACTTAAGATGGGTGGATGGAGTGGAATCAAACGGTATCTTGCGTCTCTATCGTGTCGATGTCGACCCCAACTCCCACACCTTTAGAAAAGCGCTTCCTCCGATCGAACTGGACAACAAGAATCTCTACGGAGCCGATTTCACGTTCAGTCCGATCGACGAGAAGATCTATATGGTGAGCCGTTACGACGGAGATATCTACCGGATCGATCCCGAGAGCGGGCATGTGGAGGATATCGGCAATACCGGCTTTTCCTACGCCGATTCACATGTGCAGTTTTTCGATCGGGACGGTTATTTCTATTTCTTCAAATCGGACGATTTCTACCGTGTGGATCTAAGAGACCCGACCCATCCCGATACCAAAGCGGTCCACTTCTCGCATCTGCCCCTGCCGCTCAACGGAGATGGTGCCAGATGCGCCTACGCTCCGATGGGGAATCAGGTTTCGATATTCGGTACATCGGTGGACGAGGGGAACACCTCCACGACCCAGATGACTTTTACGATCGCTTCCGATTCACCAGCACCCGCCGGAGGAATCGATGTAGGATATCAGACGATCGACGGGAGTGCGATAGCCGGTAGCGACTATATCGAACAAAACGGTACCGCCACGATCCCGGCCGGTCAGCAGTATACGACCGTGACGGTAGACGTCGTGGGAGATACCGTCTACGAACCGGACGAGAGTTTCGATGTCAATCTTACCGGTACGACGGTCGGTACGATCAAACAGCCGCTCGCGACGGGTCTGATCTACAACGACGATTTGAACCAGACGGTGCAGCTTAGGCTCAATGTCGTCGATTTCACCTCTTTGTTCGAGTGGGATAGAAACATCACGACGAAAATCGCCAACAAACCCTTCAAGCTCACGGTCATCGCCAAGAACGATTTTGACGGTACGCCACTCAAAGACGTCAATATCACGCAACTCGATCTTTATAGTTGCAGCGGTTCGCCGATTCGGGTTCCGTGGTGGAAGGATACGCCCCATATCACCGATACGAACGGCTTGGCACAGCTACCGCCGTTGCAGGAGGCGAACAGTTATCCATGTGTGAAAGTCAAAGCCTACGCGACGATGGAGGATATGAACGGTACCTATGTGCAATTTAGCAGTGATTCTTTCGCGATTCGACCCGATCACTACAGCTTCACGCTTCCTTCCGATATCAAGGCGGGAGAGGAGTTCAATCTGACGATCGAAGCGAAAGATGCACTCGGCAATACGATTCCCACCTACAACGAAACGCTCAACAGCTCGTATGAAATAATCGTCAAAGAGAAAAAGCCGGGCTGTGCAACCGCTTCACTCGATTTGATGGGAGCGAATTTTATCAACGGCGTATTGCGAAAAGAGACGAACTATCCCGAAGTGGGAGATCTGAATCTGACCATCCACGAGATCAATGCGACGGCGTATGCGATCGAAGACAGAAACGACACCGCTTTTTCGGATCTTCTGATTCCTCCCGCTTTCGCGGAGATCAAAATCCACCCCGAAAAGATAGCGTTGAGTTGGGAACTCCTGGGAAGTGGTAGCGATATCACCTATTTTAGCAACGATCCGGAAGCGATGGGGGCTATGTTGAAGATCGTATTGGCGGCGAAAGGAAAAGCGGGTAACGTTTTGCAAAACTACTCCAGTGGATGTTACGCCAACGATATCGAGGTGAAGGTGACATACCGCGTCGAAGGAAGTGCCGGGGAATCGCCGCATATCAGAGTGCACGATGCCAATACGAGCAGTTATATCGCCGATAAGACGCTCCATCTGCCGATGGGTGACGATACCTTCTCCTACACCCTCTCCAGGTCGAAATTTCAAAACGGCTTACGCACGGAACCGTTGAAAATCAATTTCGCCAGAGCCGACAACGTCCCTATGGAACCGCTTTCGCTCGCGATCAAGGAGTTGAATATCTCCGAGCCGACCACACACAGCAGTCTGACGAAAACGGAAAAACAGAATTTTTATTTCGCCAGGGCACATGTGATCGATCAGAGCGCGAAAGGCGATCAACTGGATGCGAAAGTCTATTATGAAGTCTACTGCAAAAAGTGTGACAAAAGCAAATATCCCTATGCCGCCGGAAAAGAGAGTATGGACAGCGTGTTTTGGTACATTCTCCCGCAGCCGGTTTACACTTCGCTCGATAGCGATATCGAAAGCGGTAGCCTTCAGGCGCTTTCTGGTTCTACGGTTTTGCTCCAGAAGATCGGCTGCGACAAAATCCGTATCAAACCCGATAAAGTTCCGGCGATCATCGGGGTCAAATACACACCCAAATCCTATCTGCGTTACGACAGAATCAAAAACGGCGTTACGGCACACAGATTCAAAGCGCGTTTTTCCGGCAGATCCGGCGAATGGGCGGGACGCGGAAAGCTTGGATCTACACTCGATACGAACGTCTCCAGGCGAGGCGGATTGATGAAGATGGATTGGTAGGGGGAAATTCCCCTACCAGAATCGATCGGCTGCGACAAAATCCGTATCAAACCCGATAAAGTTCCGGCGATCATCGGG
>CAYUEN010000001.1:135322-176669 GCA_964443745.1 uncultured Campylobacterales bacterium
CACACCCAAATCCTATCTGCGTTACGACAGAATCAAAAACGGCGTTACGGCACACCGATTCAAGGCGCGTTTTTCCGGCAGATCCGGCGAATGGGCAGGACGCGGAAAGCTTGGATCTATACTTGATACGAACGTCTCCAAAAGAGGCTGTTTGATGAAGATAGATGGGTAGAGTGGCCGGTAGAGAATCGTCTCCACCGATATGCCGAAGTGGTTCCGGCCTCTTTTTTGATATAAGGAAAAGAGGCCGGAACCATCAGGGTGTTTTGTTTCAGGGGATATCTCTGACGCAGCGTATGAGGTGCGTATTTTCCTCCGTCTCTCCTATGATATCCATTCCGTCACCGAAATCGAGAGCGACGATACCGGCGCCATCGGCGGAGGAAGACCAGTAGATTTCGCCGCTTCCGTAATGAAACGCCGCGTTTAGGGCGGGAGAGCTGTGTATATCGACCGTACTGTAGAGTTCGTTGATATTGGGAAGACGCCATCCCCCTCCATCAAGGGAGAGATTCGCACAATACAAGAGCGCTTCGTTCCAGTTTCGACCGTTCGATTCGATCTCGTCGGTATCTTGCCACTGGAGGTTGTGTGGATAGTCGCTAACGATCTGGGTGGCATCGTCCCTTTTGAAGAAAAATTTCCGCTCTTCTCCGCGTACGCAGCGGATATATTTACTCGGAAACATATAGATAGAGGCGATCGAACTGGAACTCTCCAGAAAATCCACCCAAATATAATTTGAAAAATCGAGTTTTTCCGTCCAGTATCCTGCGTCCGCTTCGGGGATATTTTGAAATACCGAAGAGATGGCCGGGGAGTTTCTTCTATCGAGCAGATAGTAGAGTTCATGAAAATTGGGAATTCGCCAGTCGTCGTATCCGCCAAGGGTAAGATTTTCGCAGTGCGATTCGGCGCCCGACCAGTAATCCGTATTTCCCGTCGTATCGTCTTCCCACATCAGCCCGGAGGTGTGGTCCGTGACGATTCCGCTGTTTTCGTCTCTGGTATAGGTGTGGGAGATACCCTTTTGCAACGCGCCGTCATCTTCGCTCGCGATCGACGAGGTGATACCCGTTTTGGGAAGCGGTATATAACCAGGACCCGATTGCAGGCCGTTTTCGTACCATGCGAACGCCTTGTCTCCGGAGAGCGCCACGGCAAAATCGATATCGCCGTCGTAATCGAGATCGCTCGTAGAGAGTGCGGAAGGACGTGTCATTCCCGTTTCGATCACGATTTTGGTAAAGGTGTCGTCCCCTTCGTTGCGGTACCATCCGATCTCTCCACCGTAGTAGTTGCTGTAGAGGATATCGATATCGCCGTCGTTGTCGATATCGCCGCTTTCTACGTGGCTATATTCGTCCCCGCCACTTACTTGTAGGGTGTGAATTTCGAAAGTGCGGTCGTGGTTGTTTCGCATCCAGTGGATTTTACCGGATGTGTCGGTCGAAGAGACGATATCCGGATATGCGTCTTGGTCGAAATCGCCTATCGCGATACCGAAGACGGCGGGAGTCGAAGCGTCGATAATGTGTTCGGTGAAGTTTTCGTTTCCGTCGTTTTCGTACCATCCTACCGCCCCCTGTCCGGAGAGAGCGGCGACGATATCCGTATCGCCGTCTTTGTCCAGATCGACGCAAAGTACGGTTCCCACATGGTTTTTGCCGCGGATGACAATGTGTTCGGTGAAGTTTTCGTTTCCGTCGTTTTCATACCATGCGATGGCACCGTCGGTATCGTCATCGTTCCAGACGCCGGTGATAATATCCGTATCGCCGTCTTTGTCCAGATCGGCAGCTTTGGCGAAAGCCGCGTCGGAGAGAGAGATGGAGATCGGATGGGCGGTGAAGGTATCGGTACCGTCGTTTTCGTACCAGATCAGTGAAGGGTTGCCGTCAACCGCATAGGCTCCGCTGAGGATATCGATGTCGCCGTCACCGTCGATATCGGCGGCATCGATCGATTCGCCTTCGGGATTGTCGTCGTTGATCGGTGCTTTGGTGGTCGTAAAACTTTTATCTCGATTGTTGGGAAACCAGAGATTTTGGCCCGATCCCGAATCGGCCGTCAGGATATCGTCGTAACCATCCGCGTCGATATCGGCACAATAGACTCCCTCCGGCTTTTGCATCTCCTCCAATACCATATGTTTTTCGAAGGAGAAGGATGCGGATGGGTTGATCGTCACGGTGAGGGTATCCGTGGCGATCGATCCGTTGTTGTCCGTTACGGTCAGTGTCACCGTATGGGTTCCGATGGCAAAATCGCTCTTGGTGAAGGTCGGGGTCGTAGCCAGTTCCGTTCCCTCTTCGGTCCATCTGTACATTTCGATCGTACCGTCCGGATCGCTGCTGTTGGTACCGTCCAGGATAACCTCTGCACCGAAATTGGCGACGATATCCTCTCCCGCATCCGCTATGGGTTCGTCGTTGACGCTCGTTACGAAAATCGCTACGGTGCGATCTTGCGAACGGGCGTCGTGAGGATCGGCCGCGTAATAGGTGAATTGATCCGGACCGTGGTAATTTGCATTTGGAGTGTAAATCAAATCGGGCGCCGTACCCGAAAGCGTTCCGTGTGAAGGGGTGGTGTAGTGATAGGTGAGCGTTTCGTTGTCGTCGTCGGAGGCGAGAAGATGGATGGTCGCACTCTGGTCTTCGTCGGTTTGGATACTCAGATCGTTCGCTACCGGGATGTCGTTGATATCGTTGACGGTGATGGAGATGATAGCAGGATCAGAATAGAATGTGCCATCGAAACTACGGATGACGATCAGATCCGTACCGTGAAAATTGGGATTCGGTATATAGGTGAGTTTATCGCCGACAAGTAGATAATCGCCATACTCAGGTGGAGTGGAGACCACGAAAGTGAGCGGATCGTCGTCCGGGTCGGAACCGGTGAGTGTGAGCGTTTGGTTCGTGTCTTCGTCGAGTGTCATCGATTTGTCATCGGCGCTGGGTTGTCCGTTTTGCCAGGTAATGGCGATGGTGACGGTTGCCGGATTTGAATCGACGATACCGTCGCTGGCGATGAAATCGAAACTGTCGGTACCGTTGTAGTCGCTTTCGGGCGTGTAGGTCAAATTGGGCGGTGTGCCGGTGAGCACACCATGGTCTGGTTGACGGACGATGGTGTAAGTGAGAGGATCGTGGTCGACATCGACGGCGGTGAGCGTGATCGAAACCGTTTCGTTTCGAACGGTATTTTTGCTCAGGCTTTCCGGTACGGGGGCGTCGTTGACGTTTTCGATAGTGAGCGAGACGGTAGCGATCTGGGAGTCTGCCGTCGAGTCGTTTGCCCGAAAAGAGAAAACGTCCGGACCGTGATAGTCGCTTTCGGGCGTATAGGTCAGATTGGGCGGTGTGCCGGTGAGCGCACCGTGCTGGGGAGGATTCACGATGGTGAAGGTGAGTGGATCTTTATCCCTATCTTCCGCGGAGAGGGTGATGGAGGCGGGGGTGTCTTCTTGCAGCGTGATCTGTTGCGATTGTGCCGTTGGCGCTTCGTTAAACGGTGCGGATCTGACGCATCTTGTGTAGTAACGCCTGTTTTTTTCGAGCCAGCCGTACTCGTCGGTATTGTAGTAGTTGGATCCTTGGTAGAAATTCACGCCCCAGACGTATCCTTCCGTCGCCGGTGTGGCCGACCAGAAATTGGCGGAGAGACCGTTTTGGAAAGGTGTTTTGATGGCGGGATTGGCGCGGGTGTGGTCGGTGATCGAATAGAGCTCTTCGATCGTAGGTAGACGCCAATCGCTATAGCCATCGAGCGAGAGGTTTTCGCAGTAGGCTTTCGCCTCTTCCCACGTTCTGCGGGTAGATTTGAGTGCGGCGTCGTCTTCCCACATCAGGTCGCCTGTCGTATCGGCGACACTCTCTTGAGTGATTCTTTCCAGATGCGGCATGTAGGGATCTCCCGCGACACACCGAACATGGAAAGGGGAAGATTTTCTGGAGAGGTAGTCAAAACCGTAGTTGAAGTTGACATACCACTGCAGATCCTCTTTGAGCCGGTAGGGTGTTTGGGTGTGGTAGAGTTGGGGAGCGACGTTTTCGAATGCGGTGTCCATTCTGCCTTGGCTGGCGAGAATCATCATCTCCTCCAGTGTCGGCAGTCGCCAGTCCTCTCTACCACCGAGCCTCAAAGAGGCGCAGTAGGCGACCGCTTCGTCGTGGCTCTTTTTGAGCGTTTTGCTATCGGAGTCGTCCTGCCAGAGCAGATGGGTGATCCGGTCGGTGACGGTATCGTCCAGATTGCGAAGGTAGCGTGCATCGGAATGTCCGGATGGTGGAGTGTTTTCATGATCTTCGGAGCCGGAAGATCCTCCTCCGCCGCATCCAGTGAAGATACCGGTCAGAAGCGCCAAAAGTCCTACTGTGCAAAAAGAGATTCTTTTCATTCTGTCACCTTCGTCGCTTCGAAAGTTCCGGTGGCGGTGTGGGTGATACCGCCGTGTTGTCTATCGTTGGTCAGTTGAAAACTTCCGGATGCTTTCTGCAATCTTTCACCTTCCAGCTCTCCCTCTCCACCACCGCTATAACGGTCGCTTTGGAAAAAGAAGGTTCCGTTTTCGTTGACGTTTCCGCTCAGATCGGTTTGCCACCGCTGTCCGATCTCCGAAGTGAAACGGATCTCTCCGTCGATGGAAGCATGGTCAAGATCGGCCTGGAGATGGATGGCGTTCGTTTCGTCGTTTAAAATCATAAAGCGGGTGGAATCCATACTGTTTTGGACATAGCCGCTGACTTTTCCGTTGTATTCGGGCGTGCTGCTGCCGGCACGCTGGATCAACGCTTTGAAGCCGCTTCGCTGTTGAACGATCGTCTCCTCGATCTGCTCGGTCGGGATGTCGTTTTGTTCACTCTCGCTCTCCCACCCCTCCCAATCGGGTTTTGTTTCCACGGGTTGTGTTGTCTGTGCGGTGGTGGTATCCGGTTGCGTATCGCTTATGTGTTGAGTCTGTGGCGGCGGTTCGACGGCGAGATTGAAATCGAGTACTTCACGCCGTTTGAGAGGGCGCGGCGGCATCGCACGGAGGGTTTGGGTAATGTAAGTTTTTTCCCCTCTGACGAGCGAGACTTCGTCTTTAGGGGTGATAACTACGATTTTTCCGTAGCTGCATGCGATCATCTCCCTCTTTTCGGAGATGTCACCCAGAACCGTCGTACCCCGTATACCGATCGTGGCGTTTTTGGTACGGAGCTTGAAGTGTTTGGGAGCGATCTTTCCTATCTTTCCCGTGATCGATTTGAAAATGCCTTTCGTGATGCTAAAGTCGGCTTTGGGATCTTTTTTGTCGTAGAGGTAGTCGTTTACCCTGAATGTGGTCTTTTGCCCCAGTGAAATGACCGTATGATCGTTGAAAACGATCTGCAATCTGGTCTTCGGTGCGGTCTGGATCGTATCTCCCTTTTCGAGCGAGTCTCCCGTATGAAGCGGGGTGGAAGAGCCGTTTCTTAGCAGAGTGGCGTCACCGCTGAGCGCGCTGATCTTTCCGATCGGAGCGGCAAAGAGGGTATAGGCCAGAAAGAGGGTCAAAAGAAGAATTTTTCGCATCGAAGCTCCTTGAAAATGCGCAATATTTATAGAAGATATATCGTCTCGTTTTCGAAAAAGTTAAATTTTATTTCAGTGTGTAGTTCAGGTTGAGCTGGTAGAGGTTCTTTTTGTAACTGTAAGCGGCGATATTGGAGCGGTTGTGGATTTTGGTGTATCCGATATCGACCGACATTTTGGAGGAGAGTTCTCGTGAGAGGGTGAAATCGATCTGTGTTCGGGTATCTTTTCTGGCGTATCCCAGCAGCGGATCGATTTCGTCGTAGCGTCGTTTTTGAAGGCCGAAATAGAGTTTGAGCCATATGCGTTCGTAGAGTCTGTAAAGGCCCTGCGCCAAAATCGAGGCACTTTTTCTGGAGATGTCCAGCCGGCTTCCTCCGTTTTTGAGATAGTGTCTGTAAGCCATTTCCGCTTTGAGGATTCCCTCTCCTTGACGATGGCGAAGCGTCGTGCGGATACCGTACATTCGCTGGGATCGCTCCTGGTTCGTGCGATCGTCCAGATGCAGAAGATCCCCACCCAGAGCGATATCGGTATGCGCTCCCGTCTTTTTGGAGAGGGTTGGCGAGAGAGAGAGGGTGTCGTTTTCGATTCCGCCTCCAAGCCAAGTGCGACCGACGCTCAGAGGTAGGGAGAGGGTGAGTTCATTCCACTCTTTGGTGAAGGTGGAGGTGAGTGAGAGAAAATCGGTTCGGTAGGCGTCGTTTCCAAAAAATTCGCTGTAAAGATAGAGTGTGGTTACGAGTCGGTAGTCGGGGGTGCGATGCAGATGCGAGAGTGCCGTCTCGAATCGGGTGTAGGATGATGCCGTGCGGTTGGTGTCGTTGACGAAAGTGAGCGAACCGTAACGGGTCGTCGGTGCATAGGTTTTGTAGTCGACATTGTCATCATGCGTATAGCCTATCGTGAAGGATCCGAAAAAGCGATCCAAACTTCGTTTTTTGTCGATGATGGAGAGTAGTCGACGGATATGGGAAGCTATTTTCGAGGGAGGATTGGCAAGCAATACCTTCTCGAACTCTTTTTCGGAAGCGTCGTAAAGATGAAGTCTGAAAAGTGTGCGTGCGTATTCGTATCGTATCCTGGAGTCGTTTGGAGAGACGATCAACATTCGCTCGTACTGGGCGAGCGCTTGTTCGTAGAGCCCTTCCCGAAAGAAGAGGCGTGCCTGTTTCAATGGGCTTTTTGCTTCGATAGTTTCGGTATGCGGCCAAATAGTAGAGGTGACGAAAGCATCCGGATGGAGTTTGCGCAGCATCCGGGCTTTCGTATCCGCCGCCCTTTTGTCGGAGTAGTTCCCGCACCAGAGTTTGTAGAGGTTCTCCACCAGATGGAGCGTGGCGTCACAGGAGAGATTTTTTTGGGCCTCGAGTGCATGAGGGCGCAGACGGTAGGCTCCCAACTGAACGGTATAGGTTTGCGCCTGCAAAAGAAGCGACATAGACAACACCATAGCGGCGGTTTTGAAATTCACGACTCTCCCTTCTTCGCTATTTCCATATATCGGATAGTTGTTCGATTTTTTTAATTTGCCGATATAGCGGTATGAAAGAGAAAAAACGGACGTTTCTTGTAGCCTTTTCGGTCGCGCTCCTCTTTTCGGTACTCTATCTGTGGTATCCCGGTTTTTTGCAGCGTTTTGACGATTCGCTCCGGGATCAGTTTTTCCTTTTAAGAGGTGAGATCGAAGCGAGCGAGGATATTGTCATCGTCGATATCGACGAAGCGTCGTTGCGCGCTCTTGGGCAGTGGCCCTGGCCTAGAAACATTATGGCCAAGATCGTCGAACACCTCACTTCGGCTGGAGCGGCCGCGATAGGTTTCGATATTCTCTTCGCGGAAGAGGATCGTACCTCTCCCAGACGTGTGGCGAAGATACTGGGGCTTACAAACAGTGAAGAGGAGAAGATACCCGATTACGATCGGATTTTCGCCGATGCGCTTATGAAGGCGCCGGCTGTACTTGGATTCGTTTTCAATTTCGAATCCGATGTCAACAGCTCCGCACCCCCGCTCTCGGCGATCTATATCGAAAAAGGAAAAGAGGCGAATGGGGCGGGCGGGATACCCGAGGCGAGGGGTATCAGCGCCAATCTGCCTCTGTTTCAGGAGAGCGTCTGTTGTAGCGGTAGCTTCAACATGATTCCAGATAGCGACGGAATCGTCCGATACGTGCCGCTTTTGATCCGTTATGAGGGAAGTCTCTACCCTTCGCTTTCGTTCGAACTTTTCCGGGCTCTTAGCGGAGTGGGCAGAGTGGTGGTTCGTTACGACGGGATGGGAGTCTCTTCGATCGACGTGGGTCGAACGCAAATTCCCGTGGACGCTTTCGGACGGCTTTTTGTCAACTATCGGGGCGGGAGGGGACGCTATCGCTATCTGAGTGCGGCGGATTTCTATTTTGGCCGGTTCGATCCGCAGTCGGTGGCGGGCAAAGTGGTTTTGATAGGAACTTCGGCACCGGGTCTGCTCGATATGCGGGCCACACCGTTTGAAAGTACGATTCCGGGGGTGGAAATCCATGCCAACGTCATCGACAACCTCATCAACGGAGATTTTCTGCAGCGGCCCGCTTTCGCGCCGTTTCTGAATGTCGGCTTGATTCTCTTCTGCGCGATTCTCGCATGGGCGATGCTCGTTTTTCTTTCGCCTTTCGTCGCGCTCGGAGCGCTGCTTGGCGCCTCCGTCGGTCTTGTCTTCGCACTATATCAGATGCTTTTTTCAGGTGGATACGTGTTGGCCGGAATCTATCCGCTGCTGACGCTGCTGGGCAGTTCGCTGCCGCTTTTTGTCTACCGGCTCTTCAAAGAGGCGAAACAGAAGACGTTGATCAAAAACAGATTCGCCAAGAAGGTTTCCGCCCAGGTAGCCGAATTGCTGATCGAAACTCCGGAATTGGATCTTGGGCCCAAAGAGAGGGAGGTGACGATCTTTTTCAGCGATATCCGTGGATTTACGACGATTTCTGAAAGGCTGGGGTCGGCTACGGAGTTGATCGCTTTCCTGAATCGTTATATGTCTCCGATGAGCGAGATCATCATCGAACATAGGGGAACGATCGACAAATATATCGGGGATGCGATCATGGCCTATTGGAACGCGCCGGTGGAGACACCTGACCATGCCGATCTGGCCGTCGCTTCCGCGCTCAGACAGATCGAAGCGCTCGAAGATCTGAACAGACAATTCCAAAAAGAGGGAAAAATGCCGATATCCATAGGAGTCGGAATCCATACCGATATCGCGACGGTCGGAGAGATGGGAAGCGAAGGGCGCAGCGATTTTACGATTATCGGAGACAGTGTCAATCTCTGCTCGCGTATCGAGGGTTTGACGAAAATATACGATGCGAAAATCATCATTTCCGAACACACCAAAGCGCGCCTGCGACACCCCTACAAAATCATCGAGCTCGATCGGGTGGCCGTCAAAGGCAAGCAGATTCCCGTAACGATATACGAGGTGGTGGGATTTGGAGTTTTCGACGAAGAGGAGAAGGCGATGATGGACGATTATGCCAAGGCGTTGGAACTTTACCGCGGTGGCTATTTCGAAGAAGCCCGAATAGCGTTCGAATCGCTTTTTTCCAGAAGCGGTAAGACTCTTTTCGGGCTTTATTGCGAACGGTGCGAAAAGGCGAAAAAGAAAAAAATCGAACAATTCGACGGAGTGTACAGATATGATACGAAATGATATACGTTTTTTGGGTGTGGACGGCAGCAAGAGCCAAAAGAGAGGAGGTTCAAGCGTAGAGGTCGGACGCGGCGTCGTCGTCGATGCGGGAAACCTCATCCAGAGCCTGGGAGAGGAGGCGGTGAAAATCGAGCATATCTTCCTCACCCACTCCCATCTGGACCATATCAACGATCTTCCCTATCTGATCGAATCTTTCTACGAGAAGAGGATGGCGCCTCTGAAAATATACGCCCTGCCAGAAACGATCGAAACGCTTCGCCGTTCGCTCTTCAACTGGGAAATATGGCCCGATTTCGAAGAGATCTCCCTGTGGGAGGATGCCGGCAGGAGTGCGATCGAATTCATCCGTGTCCAACCGGGAAAACACTACCATTTCGAAGATGTTTCGCTCGAACCGATAAGACTCAACCACACCGTTCCCACTTGCGGGTACGTGATCACGAAAGGGAGTTTCAAGACACTCTATGCGACCGATACCTATCTGAGCGAATCGATCGTGCAGACGTTGCGAAAGGATCCGGATATCACTTCGCTGATCGTCGACTGCTCCTTTCCTTCCGCTATGGAGTCGCTCGCCAAAAAGAGCAAACATCTCACGCCCGCACTCATAGCGTCGCTTCGAGAAAGTATCGGTAGAAAGATAGAACTCTACATCACCCATATCAAACCCCAATACAGGACGGAAGTGGTTTCGGAACTGAAAGGAATGGATCTTTTCAAAGACGGCGGAAGGGTGGTGGAGAATATGGAGTACCTCTATCATGAAGGGTTCGGAGAGTACGAGAGCGATCATGCCCATATCATCAAACTACTGGCCAAAGAGAAGAATATCGATCAGATTTTCAAAACGATTCTGCTCGAAGCGATGAAGTACACCAAAAGCGAAGGGGGGACGATCTATCTCAAGGAGAAAGACGCCCTCAAGTTCAAGGTGGTCGTCAATCAGGAGTTGGGAATTTTCGAAAGCGATATCGACTGGCCGAAAGTGCCGCTCTACAAAGATGGAAAACCCAACCGCACGAACGTCTCCGCACTCTGCGCGCTCGAAAAAGAGGTGATCGCCATCGAAGACGTCTATCATGAAAGCGGGTACGATTTTTCGGGAATGAAGGCGTTCGATGCCAAAAACGGCTACCGCTCCCGTTCGATGCTCGTGATTCCGATGCTAGATCATGAAGAGAATTTGATCGGGGTATTGCAACTTATCAACAAAAAAAGTGGTATGAAGATCGGCTCCTATCATCCCAAAGAGATCGAAACGACACTCGCTTATGCCGCCTACGCCGCGGTGGCGTTGACCAAAATGCAACTGGTGGAGGATCTGGAAGATCTGCTGCTTTCGTTCATGCGCTCCATCGCCTATGCGATCGGAGAGAAATCCGCCTACGGATATGCGCATATCAACCGGGTTTCGGATCTGATGGATATGATCGCCAGAAGCGTACATCGAGACGATGGGAGATACGGCGGGATTCGTTATTCGCGCGATGAATTCAGGGAGTTGAGAATCGCAGCATTGGTGCACGATATCGGAAAGATCGCGATTCCCGACTATATCCTGGATAAAGAGACCAAACTTCAAACACTGCATGATCGTATCCATGAGATCAGGGAGCGTTTTTTGAACGCGATTCACCAGCAAAAAATCGAACTGCTCGAACTGGAGGTAGCAAGCCTCAAAAAGGAGGTCGAGATCGATTTGGTATCGGTACGTGATGCATATCATAAAGAGATCGGGAGTTTGATCGAAGATCTTGCGTTCGTGGAGCGGGTCAATCAGCCGGTCGGATGTCTGAGCGATGAAGATTTGAAGAGAATCGAAGCGATCAGTCGGAGATATTATGTGTTGGATGGCAGGAGAGTGCCGTTGTTGAGCCAAGATGAGGTGGAAAATCTCTCGATAAGAGTGGGGAGTTTGAGTCGAAAGGAGAAGGAGATCGTCAATGCACATGCCAAGATCGGTTACGAAATGCTTCGAAAACTCAATTTCCCCCAGAAATTTCAACGTGTGCCGCTCATTGCCGGATTCCATCACGAAAAACTCAACGGAAAGGGATATCCGATGGGATTGGTTGCCGACCAGATTCCCCTGGAGGTGAGGATGTTGACGATCGCCGATATTTTCGAAGCGCTCACGGCGATCGACAGGCCGTACAAAAGAGGAAAAAGTGTGGAAGAGGCGATAGAGATTATGGAAAAAATGGCTCAAGATGGAGAGATCGATGCGGATTTGGTTCACTTTCTCAAAATAAACGGCATTTTCCACAGATACGAAAAGCGTTTTCTTAAAAGCGGACAAAACGATCTGCAAGTTCTGCTTGCATCCGAGAGTGTGAATGGGTAGTTTGGAAACTTCGGAAAGAAATTGTTGACTTTTTTTCGATAAAAGCTCCTTTTTGGTATGAATCTTCCGATATTCGTGTAGATTTTACTATGAGGCTCTCAGAATGCGAAATATTGCGATATCACTCCTCTTTTTTCTTTGGGCGATGATACCCTCGATGGTATGGGGTTTTCCATTTGATTCGGCATCGTGTCAAAACAGCCAAGAGGTCACATTGAGCGATGCACTCGGTTATACGCATGAGGATACGCTCTCGTCCCTCAACCATACCGACTACTACCATCTCGTAGCGCCAAAGAGCGGTAGCTATCGGATAGATCTTGAGCGTCTCTTTGGTAACGGAAACGTCAAAATCGAAGCGATCTCTTCATGTAGACAAAACCATGATCGTTTTTTCAAGGACAACTCCGCACACAATCTTAAATCACACACCGTAATTCTCAAAAAAAACCAGGATATCTATTTGAGAATATGGCATGACTTTGGCAATACACAAAGGTCATATCGATTGAGTATACAGGCAACACCGCTCTCTTCAAAGAGTCTGGAGCGAAGGGTTTCATCCGGCCTCGACGATGCCGAAGAGAAGCACAATGGAAAAATGTATCTCAACAGCAGCGATCTGGAACTTGTCAGAGACGGCTCCAATCAGGTCGTCGGAATACGGTTTCGCGATATTTCCATACCCAAAGGATCGCGGATCGTGCATGCTTATGTGCGTTTTACCGTGGATGAAAAGACACGCGAAAGAACCTCTTTGCGAATCTACGGCGAAAAATCGGCCCAAGCCTCCCACTATCGAAATGCCAAGCACGATATTACCGACAGAGCGAAAACCAGCCATTATGCAGCCTGGCAACCCGCCTCGTGGAAAAAAATCGGTGAATCGGGAAAAAAAGAGCGTACACCCGATCTGGCTTCCATCGTGCAGGAAATCGTAGATCAGAAGGGGTGGAAAAACGGAAATCCACTTGCGTTCATCATCGAAGGAAGCGGAAAACGGGTCGCCGTCTCATACGAAGGAAACGCCCAAAAAGCGCCGTTGTTGCAGATCGAATATCTAAGCGGAAATACTTCCGACGACAACGCCACCTCGGGTGAGAGCGAGCCGGCTTGTTATATGATGACGGACAATACCCGCAGTATCTACACGATCCATCCGGATCCGAATGCGGATCCATTGCCTTCGGCGACTTCCGAAACGATCGATAGAAAGTTGAAAAGCGAAGGAAGTGCCTATCGTGCGAGCGACGGTATGGTATACGCTTTCGATAGTTTGGACGACGAGGATCAGGATATCGATCTTTATCTTATCGATCCCAAGACGGGAAAGCAACGCAAAATCAAAGAGAACCTCTTTTACGGAACGGTGGAGGGGGCGGAATTTTATCTTGATCCCGCTTCACATACCGAAACGCTCTATCTTCTTTCTCATGAACACCATACCAAATTGTACGCGTTCGAGCCCAACAACGGCTGGAGGCTCAAGAGCGGCTATCCCAAATCGGTTTCCGGAGATACGAACAGACTCGCGAGTCTGGCGATCGATCCGCGTAGCGGAGAAGCCTATGCGACGCTCGATTACCAATACGACCACAAGCCTCCAAAACTCTATCGTATCGACCTTTCCACGGGACATACCACACTCTTGACCTCTTTTTCGTCGGTAGTGGACGCGGAGGGGTTGGCTTTCGGTTCGGACAACAGACTCTATGTGGAAGGAGACAGCCAGCATAGACTCTATATGATCGATCCGGTCACCGGAGACCTCACACCGGCGGCGATTTTGCCAAAAAGCGGGGATATCGAAGCGGTCTCATGCGATGGGGGTGCGGAGTTTACGATCGTTACCGTAAGCGATGCGAACGTGACGGAAGGAGACAGCGGCGAACACAATCTCACTTTCTTCGTCTCCTTGAACAAACCGGCACCTCAGGCGATCAGTTTCGTATATAGCACGAAAGAGGGCAACGCGACGGCAGGAGAGGATTATATCGCCGAAACGAACCAGAGTGTGACGATTCCAGCCGGTGAGCAAAACGCCACGATCGCGATCAGGGTAGTGGGAGATAAAAAATACGAAGGAGACGAATCCTTTTCGCTTCTACTCTCCCATCCCATCCATGCCATTTTTGCGCGCAACGAGGCGATCGGCCATATAATCGACGACGATCCCAGGGGGATAGGGGTGTCGGGTTGCGTTTTCAACGATGCCAATACCAACGGAATAAAAGATAGAGGCGAAGGCGGTATCGGAGCGGATGTGGTGGTGAAACTCTGCAAGGAGGGGAGTGTGATCGATCGCTTTTTCGTTCCCAAGGAGAGTGCCGATGGGGCCTATCGGTTCGAAGGGCTTTCGGAAGGCAACTATACGATACTGGAGGATGAGCGCAACAGCAGTGATTGTGGGGAGGTTTCGGATCCCAAGGGGTGGAGCTCTTCGACTCCGAATGTATATCGTATCACACTGAAAGAGGCGTCGGTTTCCGATCTGAATTTCGGGGATTTCAAAGAGTCGCATACCCCGATCGGCTGTATCCAGGATGGATTGCTTTTCCAAAACGATCCGAGCGACACCTATCAGCTCGACATCGTCACGGCCGGTATGACGAAGATGAACCGACTCCCCTCCTATATCAATGCGGCGGGTTACAACCCATTGGACGGCTATGTCTGGGGTTACGACCAGAGCCGGCGAGATGGCACGCTTTTGAGAGTGGGGCGGGATGGAGCGCGTTACGATCTTAGATCTTTCGGTCCCATCGAAGGGCTGGGCGGTAGTTTCATCACCGGTGACGTGAATGAGGATGGAGAGCTCTTCTTATTGCAAAACAGCAAGCCCCGACATGTCTACGTCATCGATTTGGATCAAAACAGTTCTTTGTATCTGAAGATCAAAAGAGAGTTCGATCTGGATCGTAGCTTCAACGACGTGAGTATCGCCGACTGGGCTTTCAACCCCAAAGACGGCAAACTCTATGGTGTCAACTACGGTGCAAAAGGCAAAAGCAAGCATCTGTATCGCATCGATCCTAAAAATGGTGATGTCATTGATCTTGGCGATCTCGGACTCGATGGTATCAAAGCGGGTTTCGGTGCCGTTTTTTTCGATGAAAAGGGGTATTTTTATATTTACAACAACTATAGTGGAAAGATCTATCGGATCGATTTAAGAGATCCTTCCCATCCGATTCCCACAGCGGTACTCTTTTCGGAAAACAACTATCAGGTCAAAAAAAACGACGGTGCCCGCTGTACCCATATCGGGATCGGACCGCGGTACGATTTTGGGGATGCGCCGAAGCGATACGGAGAGGCTTCCCACCTGATCGACGAAAACTTGACGCTGGGAGAGTATATCGATCATGAAAGTCAAAGCGTTTTCAGTACGGATGCAATGGGAGATGACGCCAACAAAACCGACGACGAGGATGCGATCACGAAAGTCGATCCGCTTTGGATCGGGGATAGTGAATATCATCTTCGAATCACTTTGAAAGATAGAGACTCCAGAGCCGCGTGGCTGAAGGGGTGGATCGACCTGGATGGGGACGGCCGTTTCGAGAGCGATGAGGCCTCGAGCGTCGCGGTGACGGGATCGGGTGGATATTCCCTTCGATGGCAGCTTTCGGGAAAGAGGATAAAGCCCGGCAAAAGCTTTTTGCGAATCAGACTCTCTTCCGATCGGTATCTGCAGGCGACCGGTTTGGCTACGGATGGCGAGGTGGAGGATTATACGATCGAAATCAAACAGCCCCAAAACCGTTTCAATATGTGGGATGCGGATATTCCCTCCTCTCCACTGCCTTCCAGATCGCAACAGGTGATCAAAACCAAACGGGCGGGAGCTTCCATCAGACTCTATCTGGCTTCACTGAAGGCGGACTATTCGTCGCTTACACCCAATGTCTATCACCACGTCCAAGCGGCGATTTTTGCCGGAAGCGAAAAATTGACGAACTGGGTAGACGTGGATGCTCTCGAACCGGTATCCTCCTTCGTTCCCAATCCGGTCATGATCGTACCGATTACCTTTACGCTGCCTTCCGGCAAAGCTTACAAAGAAGCCAGAGGTGTATTGCGCTATCTGGATGAAGAAAATCGTACCAGAGAGCTCAATACGACGGATGTTTTCACTATCCGGCCCGATCGCTACCGTCTCTTTCTCTCTCCTTCTTCCGGACTTAAAGCGGGTGAAGATTTCAATCTTACGGTCGAAGCGATCGATGTTTCCGGACATATCGTGGACAATTACGAAGAGGATTTCAACAGATCGTATCTGATCGACTACAAGGAGCGAAAACCAAACTGTACAAAAGGAGATCTCGATCTAAGCGGAGCCGATTTCCATCGGGGAAGGATCGTGAAAACGACACACTATACCGAGACGGGCGTAGTGGATTTGAATATTTCGGAGATTTTGGGGGCGGAGTATGCCATCGTCGATGCGAACGACACCCAAGAATCCGATCGGTTGATTCCAGAAGTGACGAAGCGTATCGAAATCGCGCCCGACAAAATCGTATTGGATTGGCAATTTTCACCGGCTGCCGGAGGTAGAACTTTCTACGCCAATGAACCCGACAAAATGGGGGCCTCTTTCGACGTATCGATGAGTGTGGTGGGCAAAGATGGAAACGTACTCAAAAACTTTTCCGGAGGTTGCTACGCCAAAGATGTGGATGTGGCGATGAAGATGGATCTAAACGGTCAGAAAATAGAGACACTCACGTTGCTGATCGACGATCTGAATACAAGTACGATCGAGCAGCATCTCGATCTGAGTCTGCCGCTGGATCCTTCGCAAAGAACGCTCACGCACAGAACCCCCAGGGATCGATTTGTCGATGGGGCGAGCAATGAACATTTGAAATTCAATTTTACCAGGGTGGCGAACAAGGCGCTCAATCCCGTAACGATGACGATTCATGATGTGAACGTCACGGATGGAACGCTCACGCAGGTAACCGATAAAAACGCCTCCGTGACTTTCTATTTCGGTCGCGCACATGCGATCAACCAGAGCGCTGTGGGAAAGGAGATGAACGCGACGATAGACTATGAAGTCTACTGCAAGGAGTGCAACAAGACGGCGTTTGGTATAGAAGGGCTCAAAGAGAGCAGAGATTCTATCTATTGGTATATCATCGAGCCGACATCCGGATGCGATCTGGAGAGTGCTGCGCAGACGATCGCACTCTATAGAGGAGTTCGTTCGATCACGAAACTCAATGCGACGACGCTGAACATCAAAGCGAACAAAGTGCCACAGAAAAACATCATCAAATATACGCCCAAATCCTATCTACGTTACAACAGATACAGTGCTTCGGTACAGGCACATCGGTTCCATATCGGGTTTGTGCCCAAAAGTGCCGGAAAATGGATCGGAAAAGGGAAGTTGGGTATGACGGTGGATATGAAAGTTTCAAAAAGAAGAGTTTACCAGCAGAAGCTGGATTGGTAAAAAAAAGGGTGAAGCCAAAAGGCTTCACCCTTTGCCGTGAAAGAGGGGAAGATTACATCATCCCCGGCATACCTCCCATGCCTCCCATATCGGGTGCAGGTGCCGCCGGTTTCTCCTCCTTGATCTCGCTTACGGTCGCTTCCGTAGTCAGCAGCAGGCTGGAGACGGAAACGGCGTTTTGGAGTGCGATTCTCTCGACCTTGACCGGATCGATGATACCCGCTTCGAACATATCGACATATTCGCCAGTGGCGGCGTTGAATCCGTAGTTCGGATCTTCGTTCGCTTCGACGTTGTTCGCGACGACCCCCGGATCGAAGCCGGCATTTTCTGCGATTTGCTTGAGTGGCGCCTTGACGGCACGTTTGACGATTTCGGCACCGATCGCTTCGTCTCCGTCGAGTTCGAGAGCGACTCTGGAGCTAGCGAGCAGTAGCGCCGCACCACCACCGATGACGATACCCTCTTCGACGGCCGCTTTGGTCGCGCTCAGGGCGTCGTCGACACGATCTTTCTTCTCTTTCATCTCCGTTTCGGTCGCGGCACCCACTTTGATGACGGCGACACCGCCGCTGAGTTTCGCGAGTCTCTCCTGCAGTTTCTCTTTGTCGTATTCGCTGGAAGTCTCTTCGATCTGCGCTTTGATCTGTTTGACGCGCGCTTCGATCGCCGCCTTGTCACCGGCACCGTTGACGATCGTGGTGTTGTCCTTGTCGATGACGACCGAACCGGCCTGACCGAGATCGTCGATCGTTGCGCTCTCGAGCGTGCGTCCGAGCTCTTCGCTGATCACCTGACCTCCCGTAAGGATCGCGATATCTTCGAGCATCGCCTTTCTGCGATCACCGAATCCGGGCGCTTTGACCGCGGCGATATTCAAAACGCCTCTGAGTTTGTTGACGACCAGAGTGGCGAGCGCCTCGCCTTCGATATCCTCCGCGATGATCAACAGGGGTTTGCCCGTCTTTTGAATCTGCTCGAGTACGGGAAGCAGATCTTTGAGATTGGAGACCTTCTTGTCGTACAGAAGAATGAAAGGATTCTCCAATACCGTCTCCATCTTTTCCGTATCGGTGACGAAGTAAGGAGAGAGATAGCCTCTGTCAAACTGCATACCTTCTACCACGTCGAGTTCGTCTTCGATACCTTTCGCTTCTTCGACCGTGATGACGCCGTCTTTACCGACTTTGTCCATCGCATCCGCGATCAGATCACCGATCTTGGTATCGTTGTTGGCGGAGATGGAGGCGACTTGCGCGATCTCTTTCTTGTCTTTGACCTCTTTTGCGATCTTTTTCAATTCGGCGATGATCGCTTCGGCCGCCTTGTCCATACCGCGTTTGACTTCGATCGGATTGGCACCTGCCGTGATATTGCGCAATCCCTCTTTGAAGATCGCGTTTGCAAGGACCGTGGCTGTTGTCGTACCGTCACCCGCTTCGTCCGCCGTTTTGGAAGCGACCTCTTTGACAAGCTGGGCTCCCATATTTTCGATCGTATCGGCCAGTTCGATCTCACGTGCGACGGATACACCGTCTTTGGTGATATTCGGTGCGCCAAAACTCTTCTGGATCAGAACGTTGCGACCTCTTGGTCCCATCGTTACCTTCACGGCGTCGTTGAGTTTTTTGACACCCTCGTAGAGTGTGTTTCTTGCGTTATCTGAAAAATGGATCTCTTTTGCCATCTTGTTCCCCCTTCTTTATTTTAAAATTCCGAGAATATCGTCGGTATTGAGTACAAGGTGTTCTTCACCCTCGAGATTGATCTCTGTACCGGAGTATTTGGCGAACACTACCGTATCGCCTTCTTTGATTTCACCCTCTTCAGCGACTTCGCTGCTTACGGCCAGGACGGTTCCTGTCAAAGGTTTCTCTTTCGCATTGTCGGGAATGATGATCCCACTCGCGGTCTTGGCTTCTTCCTCTACACGTTTGACTAAAACACGTTGACCCAATGGTTGAAAGCTCATGTTGACTCCTTATTTATCATATTTGATTTTGTAGGCATTGCGTTTAATTGCATCAGAATTCTACAACAAAAAATGGTAAATGTCAAGAGGTTTAATGATATTTTTTATAATACCTTAGTCGTAAAGACTAAAGAAACTTAAATTGTGGCAAGATTCGACTTTTGTATTCCAAAGATGAAGAGGTATTCTGTTTTCATTTATATTAAGAGAAAAAATTGGAGAGAGTTACTCTGGAGTGAGAGATTACTATTGAAGTATAATATGAAAATAAGGAAAAATTGGCTAAAATCCACTTTCAATTTTATGGCAGGGTAGCTCAGCTGGTCAGAGCGCTGGTCTCATAAGCCGGAGGTCGGGAGTTCAAGTCTCCCCTCTGCTACCATTTTCTTCATCATTCTCCTGTTTACAACGAACCCTGTTATCCAATCTTTATGAAGCTAGCGCACGATTTGCCGCCTCTTCGTGCAGGATAGGGCGTTTTTGCAACAGTTTGATATCTCTTCGTTTGATCACTTTTCCTTCGTAGATATGTATAGAGGGTCGGTATTTCGTATATTCGGTCATACTCCGATAGGCGTCCATTTCGATCAAGAGGCGCTCGTCTTGATCCTGGCGGTAATACCAGCAGAGTCTGTATCTTTCATGGAAACGGAGCAGTGCACCGTTGGCGCGTCTGGTCAAAAAATACCAGTTGCCGTTTGCATCCTGAAAATAGCCGTTCTCTTTTGGATGCTGTGGGAGTTCGTCTTCGGTGACATAGAATGTAAGAAGTTCGGTTTCATCCGTCGGATCGGAAATTCTTTGGTACATAATGTATTCGATATTGGGGTATTTTGGATTGTGGTAGCCCAAGGGGGATGTTCCTACCAGTGAGAGAAAATTCAGATCGAATGGCATCTTCTCTACCTCTTCATACCAGGTAATCGTAAAATTTTTCATCAAATCCTGTTCAATATCCAGCAAAGATTTCGTTCCGGTCTCCTCATCCTGTAAGAGATAACGTTTGGCGGGAATATTGTATCTATTTTCGAAAGCGATCGTTTCAAGGCATTTGAACCGACTCTTTGTTCTCCCTCTGTGCAGATCGATCTGCAGTGTCGCCCCTTCTTCTATCGCCAGTGCACCGAACATCCATAACCTCCTCTTTTTTCTTACCTCCCAAATCGACAATTATTTAATTTTCTTTAATTTTTAATTTAAATATTCATTTTTTACCCGATTTGGAAGAGGTGGGATGGATATATTAAATTACTTGTTTCAATATACTTTTATATATGTCGAATATCGCACGAAAAACTGTATAAAAGAGATAAAAAAGTGGATTTTTTATAATAATTTAATGGTGGATTGTTATAATTATAGTATATTTAATTCGTTAAATATTATACAGATATAAGTTGTCTGTATGAAATATACCTTTTTATGTCTGATTTATCCGATCTTCGATACCATTTATACATGGAATCGAAGGATCTGTTCAATATCTTGCATAATGCGGTAGAGGCCCAATATTTTGGCAAAAAAATAAGCCAGAAAGAGATGGCGAAAAAGCTGGGCGTCTCTATGCGTACCTATCAGGATTGGAGACTGGGCAATTCGAAACCTCAGGCGGTACCCGCGATTTTCAAAATGCTTGGGGAGTTGGATGAAGAGGACATGATACGGGTCATCAAAAAGATTTCAAAAGGATTGCGTGTTGACAAAGCTGACAAAAATGGAGAGAGAAGCGCTGGATGAGCTCTTTTTGGGTTTATCGGTATACAACGATTCGATCGTAAAGAGATTTTTCAGATATATCAGATCGTGGATCGGCCTGTAGAAGGCCACCCTCCACACCCCCCTTCAAAAAAAAGACATTTTCATTTTCCACTATTTTAGACAATTTATACGCCGCCGAATCATATGCCGAATAATCCCTTTTTAACCTTTAGTTATATCGACTAAAGAAAATTTATAGAAAAAATTTAGAAACTTACTTGACAAAGATAGACTAAATGTAGTATAATTCACTCAACTTTCAAACAGGAGGTTCACTTGAGTAAGCAGGAGAAGACGAAAAGAGTGGAAGAGAAGGAGAATGAAATCTCCGAGACCGAAGAGAATGCGGTCCCCTCTGAAGATCTGGCGGACGAAGATCTCGAGATCGCCCAACTCAAAGAGAAAGTGGCGGAACTCGAAGATCTCAGGCTCAGAGACGCCGCCGAATTCGAAAACTTCAAAAAGAGGTTTGAAAAGGAGAAACAAAACGCGATCGCTTACGCGCACGAGCAGTTCGCTAGAGACCTGCTCGCGGTGATCGACTCGCTCGACAACGCGATCGCTTCCGTCTCCGAAGAGAAGGGCACGGAGAGTGTCGAAAAGATCAAGGAGGGGCTCGATCTTACGATCGAACAGTTCAAGAAGGTGCTCCAAAAGCATGGTATCACGCTGATCGAAGTGGAGGGTGAATTCAACCCCCATATCCATGAAGCGGTGATGCATGTGGAAAGCGAGGAGCACAAGTCGGGAGAAATCGTGCAGGTATTGCAGAAGGGATACAAGATCAGAGACCGTATCCTTCGCCCTGCGATGGTTTCGATCGCGAAATAAAGAAAAATTCGAATACAAAAAAACAGAACAAAGGATAGAGAATGGCAAAAGTATTGGGAATAGATTTGGGAACGACCAACTCTTGTATGGCAATTTACGAAAGAGGCGAAGCGAAAGTGATCGCCAACAAAGAGGGAAAAAACACGACCCCTTCGATCGTCGCGTTTACCGACAAGGGAGAGGTGCTCATCGGTGATCCGGCCAAGCGCCAGATGGTCACCAACCCCGAGCGTACGATCTACTCCATCAAAAGAATCATGGGGTTGATGTGCAACGAAGATAAAGCGGCCGAAGCGAAGAAGAGGCTTCCTTATCATATCGTGGACAGAAACGGTGCATGTGCGATCGAGGTGGACGGCAAGACCTATACGCCTCAGGAGATCAGCGCGAAGGTGTTGATGAAGATGAAAGAGGATGCGGAAGCCTTTTTGGGCGAGACGATCACCGATGCTGTCATCACCGTTCCGGCCTACTTCAACGACGCTCAGAGAAAAGCGACGCAGGAGGCGGGTACGATCGCGGGTCTGAATGTGCTTAGAATCATCAACGAACCCACCTCGGCGGCACTCGCCTACGGTCTGGACAAGAAAGAGGCCGAGCAGATCGTCGTCTACGATCTGGGCGGCGGTACTTTCGACGTGACGGTGCTGGAGACGGGTGACAACGTCGTCGAAGTTCTCGCCACGGGCGGTAACGCCTTTTTGGGCGGCGACGATTTTGACAACAGGCTGATCGACTGGCTCGTGGAGGAGTTCAAGAAAGAGAGCGGTATCGATCTCAAAAACGACGTCATGGCGCTGCAGCGTCTGAAAGAGGCGGCGGAAAACGCCAAGAAGGAGCTCTCCACCGCGACGGAGACGGAGATCAATCTCCCCTTCATCACCGCCGATGCGAGCGGCCCCAAACACTTGGTCAAAAAGATCACGAGAGCGAAATTCGAATCGCTGATCGAAGATCTCGTGGACGAGACGATTACGAAGATCGGGGAGGTGCTCAAAGAATCCGGTCTTTCCAAAGAGGAGATCAAAGAGGTCGTTATGGTCGGCGGTTCGACGAGGGTACCGCTCGTACAGGAGAAGGTGAAGTCGTTTTTTGGCAAAGAGTTGAACAAATCGGTCAATCCGGACGAAGTGGTCGCGATCGGTGCGGCGATCCAGGGCGCGGTACTGAAAGGAGACGTCAAAGACGTACTTCTGCTGGACGTGACGCCTTTGAGTCTGGGTATCGAGACGCTGGGAGGCGTTACGACGAAGATCATCGAAAAAGGTACGACGATTCCTGTGAAGAAAACACAGATCTTTTCGACGGCCGAAGACAACCAACCTGCCGTTACGATCCATGTCGTCCAGGGTGAGCGGGAGTTTGCCAAGGACAACAAATCTCTGGGTCAATTCAACCTGGAGGGGATTCCGCCGGCTCCCAGAGGCGTGCCTCAGATCGAAGTCACCTTCGATATCGACGCCAACGGTATTTTGACCGTCAGTGCGAAAGACAAGGCGACCGGAAAACAGCAGGAGATCAAAATCACCGGAAGTTCGGGTCTGAGCGAAGAGGAGATCCAGAGAATGGTTCAAGATGCGGAAGCCCACAAAGCCGAAGACGAAAAACGAAAAGCGCTCGTAGAGGCGAAAAATCAGGCCGACGCATTGATCCATCAGACGCAAAAGAGCCTCTCGGAGATGGGCGATAAGATCGAAGCGGCCGAGAAAGAGAAGATCGAAGCGGCGATCAACGACCTCAAAGAGGCGCTCAAAAACGAAAACGTCACCAAAGAGGAGATCGACGCCAAAGTCAAGACGTTGACCGAAGCGAGCCACAAGCTCGCCGAAGCCGCCTATCAGAAAGAGCAGGGCGCGGCCCAAGGCGGCGGCGAAGCGGCCGGCGGCGCGAAAAAGGGTGGTGACGAGGACGTCATCGACGCCGAAGTCGAATAAGCAGAAAGAGGGGCTTCCCTCTTTCTTCGTTTTTGCAGATGCGAGCAACACATCCGTTTGATCCTATCGTTTTTCCCGATTCCAGAGTGTTGATTCTCGGCACTTTTCCCTCTCTCGATTCTTTCAAATATCGTTTTTATTACGCCCACCCCCGAAACCAGTTTTGGAGACTTCTGGGTACGATCTACGATATGGCGTATCGGTCGCGAGAGGAGAGAGTGGAGATTTTGAGAAAAAACCGTCTCGCGCTCTGGGATGTGATAAAGGGTTGCGAGCGGACGAATTCGCTCGATTCGAATCTGAAAGCGTGCACTCCCAACGATATTCCCGCTTTGCTCGAAGCGTATCCGGATATCGAAAGGATTCTCTTTACGGGCGTGAAGGCGCAGACGCTTTTTGAGCGTTTTTTCAAAGAGGTCTCCATAGAGACTAAGCGACTTCCCTCTCCCTCCCCCGCTTATGCCGCGATGACGTTCGAAGAGAAACTCAAACGCTACGAAGAGGCACTTTTGGGCTAAGTTATGGTATCCTAAAGTATGAAGAAACTCTATCTGATACGACATGCGAAATCGAGCTGGAACAGCGATGCGACGAGCGATTTCGATCGTCCGCTCGCCAAGCGGGGAAAAAGGGAAGCGCCCTTGATGGCCAAAGTGTTGCATTCAAAGGGGATTCGCCCCGATCTCATCCTCTCTTCGCCGGCAAAAAGGGCGAAGAAGACGGCGAAGATCTTCGCCGAAGTGCTCGGATACCCCAAATCGAAAATCGTTTACGAAGAGGGGATCTACGAAGCGATGCCGGATACGCTGCTGAGGTTGGTCAGATCGACGGACGATCGAATCCATACGCTTTTTCTGGTGGGCCACAATCCCGGATTGACGGAGCTTGCGAATCAGTCGACGCCGGTACATATCGACAACCTCCCTACGAGCGGGATTTTCGCGGTGGAGTTCGATGTCCGGTCGTGGAGCGAAGTGGCGCCCCATTCGGGGACCCTTCTGTTTTTCGAGTTTCCCAAAAAATATCTGCGGGAGTAGTAAGTGGCGCTGCTTGATCTGATCGACCTCTCCAAAGCCTACGAAAGCAAACGGATCCTCTGTCATGTCGATTTTCATATCGACGAAGGGGAGCGTATCGCGATCATCGGCAAAAACGGCGGCGGTAAATCGACGTTGATGAAAATTTGCCAGGGGGAAGTGGGTTTTGACGATGGAAGACGGGTGGTCCAAAACGGTCTCAAAATAGAGATGCTCGACCAATCTCCCCGTTTCACGGAGGGAATCAGCGTCAAGGAGGCGATCGAAGCGCAACTACGGGAGCTCAAAGAGGCGAGAGAAGCGTATATGCGGGTGAGCGAGCAGTTGGCCGAAGATGTCGAAAACCCCGCATTGTTGGCCAGGCAGACGGAGTTGGCGAACTTTCTGGATGCCCACAACGCCTGGAGTCTGGACGACAGGATCGAGCGCATCATGCAGGAGTTCGATCTCAAACAATTCGAACACAGAGCCGTCTCGATGCTCAGTGGAGGAGAACAAAGACGGGTCGCGCTGGCGGGATTGCTGCTGAAAAAACCGGACATTCTGTTGTTGGACGAGCCGACCAACCATCTGGACGTCTATATGGTGGCTTTTTTGGAGCGAATGCTGCTCAAAGAGAGGTTCACGCTTCTTTTCATTTCGCACGATCGTTATTTCATCGACAACATCGCGACGCGCTCGGTCGAAATAGACGCCTGCAAACTGCGCAGTTTCAAGGGCGGTTACGGCGATTATATCCGTCAGAAGGAGGCGCTGCTCAAATCGATGCAAAAGCGCCACGAGACTCTGTTGAAACTCCTCAAAAGCGAGGAGGAGTGGCTCAGTCGCGGTGTCAAAGCGAGGCTCAAGCGCAACGAAGGGCGCAAGCAGCGCATTTTGAAGATGCGTGAGGAGGCGAAAAAGAACCCCTCTTTGATCCGAAAGATCAAGCTGGAGTTGGAGCGGGAGAAAAAACACTTCAACCAGACCGAAAGCAAAAATCGCAAAAAGATGCTTTTCGAGATCGAGCGTATCTCCAAGAAACTTGGAGAAAAAACGTTGATCAAAGACTTCTCGATGCGGATATTGCAGCAGGACAAAATCGCGATCGTCGGAAAAAACGGCGCCGGAAAATCCACACTTTTGCGTCTGCTGTTAGGGAACATGCAGCCTGATACGGGAGAGATCAGGCGGGGGGAGTTTTCCATCGGTTATTTCGATCAGCATCGAGAAATGCTCAACGACGACGAGAATCTGATAGAGACCTTCTGCCCCAACGGCGGAGATCGGGTGGAGGTTCAAGGCCGCAGTATGCATGTCTACGGCTATCTGAAAAATTTTCTCTTTCCCAAAGAGGATCTGGACAAAAAAATCGGCATTCTCAGCGGCGGCGAAAAGAATCGTGTCGCACTGGCGCTGCTTTTTACGAAAAAGTACGATTGCTTGATTCTGGACGAACCGACCAACGATCTGGATATCGCGACGATCAACATACTGGAAACCTACCTGCAGCGTTTTGACGGAGCGTTGATTTTCGTTTCGCACGATCGTTATTTCGTGGACAAGATCGCGAAAAAACTGTTGATCTTCAGAGGGGACGGAGTGATCGAAGAGTCCCATCGGGGTTACAGCGAATATCTGGAGATCGAAGAGCATCTGGGGGAGATCGAAAATTACGAGACCCAACTTCGGAAAACTCCGAAAGAGGAGTCTCGCAAAAAGGCGAACCGCACCCCGAAACTGAGCTACAAGGAGAAGCGACTCTACGAAGCGCTTCCGGAAGAGATCGAAAAGCTGGAGGAGGAGATCGAAGAGATCACCCGCTGTCTGGCCGATCCGGAGTGTTACCAGCGAGAGGGGCTCACTTCTCTTTCAAAGAGGCTGGAGCAGGCGAAAAAGCGTTATGAAGAGAAGGTGGATCTCTTTTTGGAAATCGAGGAGAAGGTGGAGACGATCAACGCTTCGGCATGATCGCGACAGGCTATGTAAAACGAAAATTCCATACAAAAAGGATAAAAGATGAAGGTACTTTTGATAAAAGATGTGAAAAATCTCGGAAAAAGAGGTGAAATCAAAGAGGTCAAAGAGGGGTACGGCCAAAATTTTCTGATCGCCAAAGGTTTCGCGAAACGGGCGACCGAGAGCGTAATCGAAGAGTGGAAGCGAGAGCAGGAGGCGATCGCTCGGGCGGAGGCCGAAGAGATCGAAAGATTGAAACAAATCGAAAAGAGGCTGGGAGAGATCGTGCTCAGAATCGAAAAAAAGCTGGGGGCGAACGGTTCTCTCTACGGGGCGGTGACGAAAGAGGATATCGCCGAGGCGCTCGATGCGCAAGAGGGGATTAAGATCGACAAAAGAAGCGTCGAACTGGACCATCCGATCAAAGCCACGGGGAGTTACGAAGTGCATATCAAATTGGGTCATGGTATCCATGCGAAGTTGAATCTCGAAGTGACAGGAGCGTAAGAGAATGTTTCATGCGACGACCATACTCGCCTGCAAGGGCGAAAAGCGGGCTGTGATAGGGGGCGACGGACAGGTGACGTTCGGCAATGCGATCCTCAAGAGCAACGCCGTCAAAATCCGCAAACTCCACAACGGACGCGTATTGGCCGGATTTGCGGGTTCGACGGCGGACGCCTTCAACCTTTTCGATATGTTCGAAGGTATTTTGGAACAGAAAAAGGGCGATCTGCTCAAATCGGTGGTGGAGTTTTCCAAAGCGTGGCGCAAAGACAAATATATGCGCCAGTTGGAAGCGATGATGATCGTGCTCGATACGGAGCATATCTTTATCCTCAGCGGCAACGGAGACGTAGTCGAGCCTGAAGACGGCAAGATCGCGGCGATCGGAAGCGGGGGGAATTTCGCTCTCTCCGCGGCCAGGGCGCTCGATCGCCATGCGGATCTGGACGAAGAGAAGGTGGTATACGAATCGCTGAAGATCGCTTCCGAACTCTGTATCTACACGAGCGACCAGATCGCGCTTTTTACGCTGGAGAAGGGAGAACGCTCATGAAAGCGCATGCACTGACGCCCAAAGAGACCGTCGCCTATCTGGATAATTACATCATCGGACAGAAAGATGCGAAAAAGGCGATCGCGATCGCACTGCGAAACCGCTATCGAAGAATGCAGCTTGAGAGTGAAATGCAAGAGGAGATCATGCCCAAAAACATTCTGATGATCGGCTCCACCGGCGTCGGAAAGACCGAGATCGCCAGGCGTCTGGCGAAGATGATGAACCTCCCTTTCGTCAAAGTCGAGGCGAGCAAATATACCGAAGTGGGATTTGTTGGGCGCGATGTGGAGTCGATGGTGCGGGATTTGGTCACCGCGTCGATCAATCTTGTCAAAAAAGAGCACAAAGAGAAAAACCAGGATGCGATCAAAGCGTACGTACGCAAACGTATCATCGAAAAACTCCTTCCGCCGCTTCCGGCCGGTGCGAGCGAACAGAAGAGGGAGGAGTACGCCAGAAGCTACGAAAGGATGAGCGAAAAACTCGATCGGGGGGAGTTGGACGAGTTGAAGATAGAGATCGAAATCGAAAAAGGGATCGAACTCGAAGATAGCACGATGCCGCCGGAGATGGCGAAAGTGCAGGAGTCGTTTTTGAAGATTCTGACCGCAAAGAGCGGTAGCGTCAAGAAGGAGGTGAGCGTCAAGGAAGCCAAAGAGCTGCTCAAATCCGAAGCGAGTGAAAAACTGCTCGATTTCGAAGCGCTCAAAGCCGAAGCGCTCGATCGTGCGCAAAACGGTGGAATCATCTTTATCGACGAAATCGACAAGATCGCGGTGAGCGAGAAGGCGGGAAGCCGGCAGGATCCGAGCAAAGAGGGAGTTCAGCGCGATCTGCTTCCGATCGTGGAAGGAAGCGATGTCAACACCAAATACGGAGTCATCAAAACCAACCATATCCTGTTCATCGCGGCGGGAGCCTTCCATCTGAGTCGTCCCAGCGACCTGATTCCGGAGTTGCAGGGACGCTTTCCGCTGAGGGTGGAGTTGAGTTCGTTGGACGAAGAGACGCTTTACAAGATCCTGACACAGCCCAAAAACTCCCTGTTGAAGCAGTATCAGGC
The DNA here is from genome assembly GCA_964443745.1 of uncultured Campylobacterales bacterium. GTDB lineage: Bacteria > Campylobacterota > Campylobacteria > Campylobacterales > QNZT01 > CAYUEN01. The sequence goes on from CAYUEN010000001.1 coordinate 163,988, forward strand.
GCTATTGAAGACCGAAGGTGTCGATCTGGTATTCGAAGAAGAGGCGATTCGCGCATTGGCGAAGATTTCCCATCTTGCCAACGAAAAGACCGAAGATATCGGTGCCAGACGTCTGCACACCGTATTGGAGAGGGTGTTGGAGGATATCAGTTTCGATGCCGACGAACACGCCGGAGAGACGATTACCGTGACCGAAGCGCTCGTACATGAAAAACTCGATCAGATCGCGAGCGACGAAGATATCGCGAGGTACATTCTGTGAATGAACCTACCAAGGCCGGTTTCGTGGCGGTAGTGGGGCGGCCCAATGCCGGCAAGAGTTCCCTGCTCAACTGGCTGGTGGGAGAGAAGCTGACGATGGTCTCGCACAAAGCCAACGCGACGCGAAAGCGTTCGAACGTGATCGTGATGGCCGAACATGCGCAAATCGTTTTCGTCGATACGCCGGGTATCCATGAGACCGAACGGCTGCTCAATCGGTTTATGCTGGAGGAGGCGCTCAAAGCGATGGGAGATGCCGATTTGATTCTGTTTCTCTCTCCCGTAACCGATTCGCTCGAACACTACGAACGTTTTCTCGAACTCAACAAAAAGGGCATCAAGCATATCGTACTCTTGACGAAGATCGACCAAGTCGACAAAGCGACGCTCTTTAGGAAGCTGGAGGCTTTCGGAAAGTATAGCGATAGATTTTTGGAACTGATTCCCGTCTCGATTAAAAAAGGGAGTGTTCGGGAAGAGATTCTCAAAACCATCGCCGCCCATCTTCCGGAACACCCCTACTACTACGATCCCGAATTGTTGACCACCGAAAAGATGAAAGATATCTATCGGGAGTTTATCAGAGAATCAATATTCCAAAATACTTCTAAAGAAATTCCCTATTTTTCCGATGTAGTGATTGAGAAGGTAGAAGAGCTTCCGAATCTCGAAAAGATCTATGCACAGATCGTCGTCGAGAAAAAGAGCCAGAAGGGAATCATCATCGGCAAAGATGGTGCGACACTGAGGCGAATCGGACAGAGTGCCAGGGCGTTGATCGAACCCCTCTGCGGAAAAAAAGTCTTTCTGCGGCTCTTTGTAGTAGTCAAACCCGGTTGGACCAAAGACAAAAAAGTTTTAGGAGACCTTGGCTATCAACTCTGACCTTCTACATCTTTACAGGTGAGAAGATTCATGTTGAAAAAAAAGATTCTAAGCTCCAAAGAGAAGCGCATCGTCACGGTCGATCCCTATTCTCTGAAATCTTTCACATACCACAACAATACGATTTCGCCTACTGACATCAAAAAATACGATCATCAAAGTTTCTATATCTCCTACGTCCAGACGAAAGATATCATCTCTTCCACGGTCGATATCAGTCGCGGCGTGAGTGATGAAGATCTCAAAGAGGCGATCGAGATCAAGGCTTACGACGAATTGGGGTTGGAGAGTGCGGTAGAGTATCAGATCTATTACTTCGAATCCAACAAAAAAGAGGGCGAAGAGCGGGTTTTCAACGTCATCGTCGTCGACAAGAGCAAATTGCTCGATATCTTCGAGAGTGTCAAAGATATCAAGTATATCGACTACATCACCGCCGCTCCGTTTCTCTTCAAATCGCTCTATACGCGAAACGTCCTGGAGTTGGGCTCCACCGACTGTTTCGTCTATTTTCACAAAGAGGATGCGTTCGTTACGATTTATCAGGATGGCGAGTATATCTTTTCCAAATCGATCCGCTTTTCGCTCCAGACGATAAGCGAAACCTTCTCCAAAGAGTTGGGAAAACATATCGACGAAGAAGAGTTCTATGCGATGCTCCAAAAATCTGGGATGCAGAACGAAAACAGCAGCTATCAGCAGCAGTTGATGAAACTTTTCGGTGAAGGGTTCGTCTATATCAACGATGTCGTACAGTATGCCAAACGTGCCTATCATCTGGAGAAGATCGACCAAATCTATCTGGGGACCGAGATCGGTGACATTACCGGAATGGTGGAGTTCTGTCAGAGCTATCTAAACATCCCTTCTCGAAAGTTCGAGATCAAACTCGCCAAAAATGCGAATGAAATATCGATAGATCCGATACAGAATCTGATGATTCTCGCCGCACAGGAGTATCAGAATACACCGGACGATGCACTCAACTTCTCCATTTTCAAAAAACCTCCGCCTCTTTATCAACGTCCCAGTGGAAAGTTGTTGCAGGTGATCGCCGCCTCTTTGCTTCTCTCCCTTGCTTATCCGGGATATCAGTATGTCTACAATGAATTCTTTTTGAAACAGGAGCTTCAGACGCTCCAAAACGAACAGGTACAGCTTGCCAACAGAGTGAGTCGTATGAAATCCGCGATGGCGAAGTTGAACAAGGAGAAGAAGGAGATCGAGACTAAATTGGCGGAGAAAGAGAAAGATCTCGATTTCCGTACCAAACTCCTACGGGAGATCTATCACAAGAAAGTCTCCTATCCGATGAAGGCGAAAGTGTTGACGAAACTTTTCGAAAAAGTGAACGACCACCACTCCAAAGTGGTTAAAGTAGAAAATATAAATGACGATATGATATTGACCATACAGAGTCAAAAAGATAAATATATTACAGAACTTATCAAGGATCTGGCAAATTACAGCGAGTTTCAGGTCAGTACCGATCTGATCAAAAAAGATGAAAACACCTCGATATACGAGAGTGCGATAAAGGTGGGTCTCAATGCAAACCTCCAGTAGCAGAACCAAACAGGGATTGTTCGATCAAATCGACGCATTTTTCAACAGCAAAAAACCCTCCGAAGTCTCTTTGGTTTTGATGGTTGTGGCACTGGTGATCGGTTATCTGGTCTATCAATACATCTTTTTGATAACGGACAGAAATATCCGACAGACGCAAAACAGTATCGTCAAGGTCAAACAGCGGGTCAATCAAGACAAGAGTTATCTTCGTATCAATACACCCGCCAAACTCTCGGCGATGCGCAAAGAGGTGGCTCGGAAAAAGATCGCTTATGACGATACGATCTACAAAATGAGTTACGTGGACAATACGTTGACCGAACTCTCCTATCTTCTTTTCGATGACAGAAGTTGGGCGGGATTTGTCGATGACATCTCTTTTCTGGCCAAAAAATATGGTGTGGATATCACGGAGATCGGAAACAAATTTTTCGATCCAACCTACCAAAAGATCACCCATGTCGTCGAAGTCGACGTCAAAGCGAACGGTGGATTCAAGAATACGGTCAAATTTCTCAATGCGATCGAAGAGAGCAAACTGGTCATCGACGTAAACGATATCAATATCAGCCGATCCGACGAGAATCTGCAGAGTATCTTTAAAATAGCGGTATGGGGGATGAAATATTGATGAAACGGACGATGGTGGTACTTTCATTCTGTACGGTATCTTTGATGGCGACCCAGCCGCAAGGTGTGGAAGACGACAAACTGGCGCTCATCAAAGAGTACAAGGAGATGTTCGATCGGATCTCGAGAGAGAGAAAAGGAGTCGACGAGCAAGAGATAGACAGACTTGTAGAGCCTTTTGTAAAACCGAAAAAAGTGTCGCGAAAAGTGGTGACGGCCAAAGAGGGAAATGCCAAACCAAAGCCGCCCACCTATCAGTTGCAGGCGATTTTCAACAACCGTGCCAAAATCAGCGGTGTCTGGTACAAAGTCGGAGATGAAGTGCATGGGATGAAAATCGTCTCCATTTCAGGCAATGTCGTCTGGTTGAAGAACAGCAGCTTCAGGAAGAGATTAACGTTAAGGAAAGAGAATGCGAAAATCAGTATCAACTAAAATCAGAGTCTCTCTGCTTTCACTGGGAGTACTCTTCTGGCTCTCCAATACGGCGCTTTTCGCGAGTAGTTGTGATGTCAGAACTTTCAATATCAAAATCGCCGACAAGGTCCAGACGTCGGAGATCCTGAACCAGCTCAGCAACGAGTGTGGATTCAGTATCATCACCAAAGATCCTGAAGCCAAAAAGCAACTCGATGAAGAGGTCTACGGCATCAATATCAAAAAGATGACACTCGATGAGATCTTCGACATTCTGATCAAAAGCAAAGGGCTCGAATACAGTTACGACAGAAATGTACTCACAATTTCCGGGTTGACGACAAAAACGTTTCATATCGATTATGTCAACACGGAGCGTGAAGGAACCAGCAGTACCGACATCACCCTGACCGGAGACACTTCGACGGAGGAAGGAGGCTCTTCCAAAGGAGGCTCTCTCTCCACCGGTGCGAATATCAAATCCACAGACTCCTTCAGCTTCTGGGGTAAAATCGAAAAGGAGTTGACAAGTTTGCTCAATTCTCCATCGGATACGTTCAAAGCGGCTGCCCCGATCATCAACAGAGAGGCCGGATTGATAACGGTCAGTGGTACGACGGCGCAGGTCGCACGTGTGGAGTCCTATCTGAACCAATTGATGGAGCGACTTCATAAACAGGTGATGATCGATGTGAAAATCCTCTCCGTCAGTCTCGACGGTTCACGCCAGACCGGGATCAACTGGGGTGAAATCTACAAACTTCAAAACGTAAAAGTGGGATATGAAGGGATCGACGCGAAAGATGTCAGTAAATATGAAGATAGTTCGATTACCGAAATCGTCAAAAACGGTATTTTCCACTCCAGACTCCTGAAACTCACGGGATCGACGGGAATTACGGATCTGCTCAAATTTCTCCAGACGCAGGGAAAGGTCACGGCGATCTCCAATCCGAAAGTCGTGACTCTCAGCAATCAGCCGGCCGTTTTCAGCTCGGGAGATCAGCTTTACTACAAACTCTCCAGCAGCTCCCGCCAGACAGGTGCCAATGCCGCAACGGAGACCTACAACAACGAAGTGGTCAAATCGGTCTTTGCCGGTATACTGCTCGATATCACACCGGAGATCACCGACGACGGGGATATCATTCTCAAAATCAACCCTTCGATCAGTTCCGTAAAATCGGATGTCAAAAGCGACACTTCGGCGGTCAGAAAGCTTCCGCCCGATCTGATGAAAAAGCAGATCTCTTCGGTCGTGAAGCTTCATGACGGTGAAAAGATCGTACTGGGTGGCCTGATCAACACGAGAGAAGGGACCGACACGACGAAAGTGCCGGTATTGGGAAATATTCCGGTACTGGGCTACGCCTTCAAACAGAAAAAGAAGACGCTGATACGTGAAGAGCTGGTCATCGTGATCACTCCCCATATCATTCACAACGGCAAAGAGAAGCGGCGAAAACTCACACTCAAAGATCTGGGTTACGTAAAAATCAAATAACGAGGAGTATGGATGAAGACGCTCAGTGAATTGGTGACCGAACACGAATCGCCCCTGCTGGATGACCGTGGGTTCGTTACCAAATTGACGCTGCTGCTGATTCTGATCGTCTTTCTCTCCCTCTACTTGATATTCAGTGGCGTACAACTCACGAAAGGGTTGGATGAGTATCACCGCTCCCAGAGCCTCAAAGAGGTGGAGCAACAGATCAATGGCAACAGTGTCTCTCTCGACCTGGCGGCAGATGACTTCGGCGATCTGGAGGCTTTTGATATGCAGATGCGTCGTCTCGAAGAGTCCCACCGCTCCAAACCGGCCGATGTGGCATCTCCATCTGTGACACCGCACCCTACAAGTGTCAAAAAACGCATTTACATCACCAGCAGCAGTGTCGATTCGCTCACGCTTTTGAAAAAGAGATTCCAGGCCAGTCACAATCCCACGCTTTCGATAGCGCTTGCCAAACGGCTCTATAAAAGAAAAGCGTATAAAAAAGCGCTCAAGTGGGCTTTGATCACCAATGAAATCGACAACCGCAACGAAGAGAGCTGGATTCTTTTCGCCAAAGCGAAAGTGAAGCTTCATCAGAAAAAGGATGCGATCAACGCACTTCTGGCCTATTTGCAGATAGAGGATTCGTCTAAAGTCAGAGCTGTTTTGAACGATATAGTTAAAAACAGAATATAGGACCGGTATGTTACATAGACGCAAGCTCGGAGTCGCGGACTTTTTATACGACAATAAGATTATCGACCAACAGACACTGGAAGCGATCGAAGAGCAACTGGCGGAGAGTGGAGACGATCTGGGATCGATTCTGATCGAACGGGGAATCGTCAACGAGGATACACTGATACTACTGCTGATAGAAGCCTTCAAAAACGGTATTGTCACGCTCGAAGACATCTATCGCGATTTTACGTTCGATATCGACGATTTTCTCGTGAAATTTTCCCAAAGTACACATACGGAGTATGTAGATCTCTTCAGTGTGGATGTCAACTATACGCTGGGTGCGAAGATCGGCTATGCCAAAATCAGCAAGCTGGGTATTCTCCCGTATAAAGAGGACGAACTCAATATCTATATTGCGGTCAAAGACCCCTTCGATATGGGATTGCAGGATGCACTCCACCGCCTTTTTCGAAACAAATTGATCAAGGTGGCGATCGCCAATCCCGAACAGATCGCCAAACATCTGCACAATATCGAAATCAGCGAGAGCGTCAAAGACCTCATCAGCGAAATCAGGCAGGAGTTCAAGGGAGGCAGCGACGATGGTCTGGACGAGAGTTCGGGCATTTTGAAACTGATCGAGTTGATCCTCAAGACGGCGATCATCAGCGGAGGTAGCGATATCCATATCGAGCCGACCGAAACCAACTGTATCGTCCGGACACGTATCGATGGTATGCTCAAGGAGATTTTCGTCTTCGACAAAGATATCTACCCTCCGCTCGGATCGCGTATCAAGCTTCTCTCCAATCTCGATATCGCCGAAAAGCGAAAACCGCAGGACGGCCGTTTTTCGGCGCAGATTATGGGCAAGCACTACGATTTTCGTATGTCGACCTTGCCGATCATGACCGGCGAGTCGATCGTCATGCGTATTTTGGACAAGTCGAAAGTGATGATCAAACTCGAGGAGCTGGGGATGCATCCGGTCAACTATCGCAAATTTCGCCAGGCGATGGATGCGCCATACGGGATCATCTTCGTGACCGGACCCACCGGAAGCGGTAAGACGACGACGCTCTATGCGGGTTTGAACGCGATCAAGAACGTCAAACGCAAAATCATCACCGTCGAAGATCCGGTGGAGTATCAGATGAGCCTGATTCAGCAGGTGCAGGTCAACACCAAAGCGAATCTCACCTTCGCGAGTGCGCTGCGATCGATTCTAAGACAAGATCCAGATATCATCATGATCGGTGAGGTGCGGGATAAAGAGACGCTCAAAATCGCGGTGGAGGCCTCCTTGACGGGGCACCTCGTCTTTTCGACGCTCCATACCAACGATGCGGTCAGCGCGATCACGCGAATCGTCGACATGGGAATCGAAGCCTATCTGGTCAGTGGGGCGTTGGTGGCGATCCAGGCGCAGCGTCTGGTCAGAAAACTCTGCCCCCACTGCAAGGTGAAAATCACCCCTCCGCAAGATGTATTGGAGGATTTCAAGGGATTTTTGCCCAAAGAGTATCAATTCTACAAAGCCAAAGGGTGTGAAAAGTGTCTGGAGACCGGATACAGCGGACGTGAAATGGTTTCGGAAGTGCTGAGTGTCGACGAGACGATTCAGAGTATGATCGCCCGGGGTCGGTCCAAGGAGGAGATTCTAAATTATGCGCTGGAGAATGGGTTCGTGACGATGTTTCAGGATGCCGCGACCCGTGCGGCCAACGGCAGAACGACGATCGAAGAGGTCTATAGGGTGGCGAAATCATGATCAACTACTACGAAGTGAATGTTCTCTTCAAAGGTAAGCGCGATACGCAGACGATCAAAGCGATGACACGCATGGATGCGATCACGATAGCGAAAGCGAAGATGCCCGGTGCTACGATACTCAAAGCTTACGAAGTCTCCCCTCCGCTGGAGGATCAGATCGAGGAGTTGAAAAACAAGATATTCGGTACGATTTCCCAGAAGAAGATCAAAACCGAAAATCTGATCTCCGCCATTCGTCAGTTAGCCGTCATGACCAATGCGGGAATTTCGATTCATGACAGCATCAAAGAGGTCGCCAAGGCGACGGTGGACAAACAACTCAGAGAGATTTTCGAAAATATCGACGAAGAGCTCAATGCCGGCCGAAGCCTCACCGAAGCGATGCAGCGTTACAAGTATCAGCTCGGGGACGTGACGATCGCGATGGTCGAGCTGGGAGAATCCACCGGTAATATGTCCGAATCCCTCATCAAGCTTTCGGAAATCCTCGAAGAGGTGATGGAAAATACCAAAAAACTCAAATCGGCGTTGCGCTATCCGATCACCGTCATAGTCGCGATCGCGATCGCCTTCACGATTTTGATGGTCTATGTCGTGCCAAAATTCAAAGAGATTTTCGCGAAATTCAACGCCGAACTTCCAATGCCGACGAAAGTATTGCTTTTTCTCGAACATGCGATCAACACCTATGGGCTCTATATACTCGCTGGGATAGCGGGTCTTGTGATCTATCACAAATATATGTACAAGAACAACGATCTGTACAAACAGAAAACGGACAAGTATGTACTCAAACTCTATCTGATCGGGAATGTCATCTTCTTCGCTTCGATGAGCCGGTTCATGCTGATTTTCACCGAATTGGTGCGGGCGGGTATTCCGATTGCGGATGCGCTCGATACGGCCGTGATTACGATCGACAACGAAGAGATCAAGGAGAAACTCGCCACCGTCAAACAGGCTGTCGGTAGGGGTGCGAACCTGACCGAAGCGTTCGAAGAGACGGGGCTGTACGAAGGGATGCTGATCCAGATGATTCGTGCCGGAGAGCAGGGGGGTGCGCTGGACAAGATGCTGGAGAAGGTGAGCGAATACTACAAAAACCGTTTCCAGGATATCATCGACAATCTCTCCTCCTATATCGAGCCGATTCTGATCGGCTTCATCGCGGGTATGGTGTTGATGATGGCACTGGGTATCTTTTTGCCGATGTGGGATATGGCGCAGGCGGTCAAAGGATAGAGTGGCGTCTCGTGGAGGAGACGAAACTATGCCGAAATTGCCGGCTCCTTGATAAGACCCGCCTCCATAAGAAAAGGGGAGGGAGTATATTCTATCTTCTTGATTTTGTCGTATCCGGCATAACTGAGATAGAGGATCTCTTTGGCGCGCGTGACGGCTACGTAGAAAAGCCTGCGCTCCTCTTCGAGCCCTTCGGCCGTTCCGTTCTTGTTCATCAGCTTTCGGTTGGGGAATCTCCCGTCCATCAGATCGACGATATAGACCTCCGTGAACTCCAGCCCTTTGCTCGCATGGATACTGAGCAGATTGACCCCCTCTCCTTCGCTCATCTCGTTGCCGCCGAGTGTGAGTGCGTTGATGAATCGGTATTTGTCGGTGTAGGCTCTGGAGAGTTCCTGTAGCAGCAGCGCTTTTCTGCGGATATTCTCATACGCCTCTTTCTGGAGCGTTTCGTCGACGCTTCCGTCTTTGCGCAGGGCTCTGCGTCTGGCGAGACGTGTCGCGATCTTCTCGAAGAGGGCGGATGTGTGGATGTGACGTATGATATGCGAAGGGGATTCCAGATGGATACCCTTTTTGACGAAGTGGTAGAAAGCGTGTAGGTATTCGGCCAGATCGTTGTTGATCTTGTTGTGTCTAAGAAGCGGATTCTTGAGAAATTTTTCATCAAATCCTCTCTTTTTGAAGCGTGCGGCACTCTCCTCTTGGATTATTTCGTCGAAGAGTCCGAGCTGATGGTTGACCACACCCCGTCCGAAAGGGTTTTTCTTCTCTTTCGGATCGAGAATCCCTTTTAGGATATTGCCTTCACCCACTTTGTAGAGCGCGTCGAAGAGGTCTTTGGCGAATACGCCGCCGACTCCCTTGGCGTATTCGAAGATATGGATAAACGCCATAAGGTCTCTGGGATTGATCAGAATCTGGAACATATCCAACATCGCCTTGATCTCTCTGGTTTCGAAAAAGCTCGTTCCTCCTTTACGTCTGGAGGGAATGCCCGACTCTCTCAAATGGGCTTCGATACCGTCGGCACTGGCGTTGTTGCGAAAGATGACGGCGATCTCTTCATGCGGGGTGGTGCTCTTGGCGATTTTTTCGGCGATCGCATCGTACTGGGCGAAGAGTTCGTCGAAAACGAGGAGTTTCGGAGAGGGGAAATTTCCTTCGCGTGTCACTTTAAGTTGCTTGGGGTAGAGGCGGGGATTTTTTTCGATTACCCGGTTGGCGAGAGAGAGAATCGGCCTGGAAGAGCGGTAGTTTTTATTCAGCGAGAAGATCTTCGCATTTTCGAAACGGTCGGCGAAACCGCCGATGATGGAGATATCGGCGCCGTTGAAAGCGTAGATACTCTGGTCGTAATCTCCCACGCAAAAGAGGGATTTTCTCTCGAAGGCTTCGATCAAGGATCCTTGTAGGCGGTTGGTATCTTGATACTCGTCGACCAGAATCTCTTTGAAACGGATCGGATGGCGTTTCAAAAAGAGTCTGAAATCGATCAGAAGATCGTTGAAATCGAGATAACCGAATCGCTTTTTTACCTCTTTGTATTCGGCGAAGAGATCGTCGTATATCTCTTCGAATGGTTCATGCTCGGGAATACGTTCACTGATCCATTTGCCGAAAGTAAGAGGGCTGACCTGATTTTGGTAAAGAGAGTGGAGATCGTACAGATGTGAGGCGGAGTAGGGAGAAAGATCCACCCCAAGATGGCTGAAATTGCGTTTTTCGTAGAGGCTTCGCAAAACGAGTTTCAACTCTTTTGGTTGTTTGAGAACGATCTTTTCTCCCGCTTTTCGAAGCAGCCGATAACTGATGGCATGAAAAGTCCCCGCTTCGATCTTTTTCGTGACGCTTTCATCGAAATAACGGCCCACGCGTTCGACCATTTCGGCCGAAGCTTTGTTGGTGAACGTAAGCAGCAGCAACTCTTCCGGGCGAACACCCCGAGAGAGCAGATAGGCGATTCTTGCGACGATCGTGGAGGTTTTGCCCGTGCCAGCGGAGGCGATGACAAGATTGTTGCCAAAAGGAGCGGTAGCGGCGGCATACTGCTCCTCGTTGAGTCTGGAGAGCGGCATCGGCTATTTGGCGATGAAGCGAAGAATCGTCTCTTCGATCCGCTCTTTGGAGACGACTTTGTCATGCAGGATCGGCTTGTCGAAGAGGGCCATTACGGACGGGGTGATCGGAATATCCAGTATGTCGGATACCGTTTCGAGTGCTTCGAGATCGCTGTATTTTCTCCTGTCTCCCCGCAACGCGTTGAGCATCGTGGGTGCGAATTTCGTCCACTCCGCCGTGGAGGCGACGACCATTTTCAACGCTCTTTTTTTGAGATTTTCGTAGGCTTTGATACATGTGGCGGTGTGGGGATCCATCACATATCCCTCTTGAGCGAATTTTTTGATTTGCGCTTTCGCGTAGGCGTCGTCGCTGAAGATCGCATCGAAATCCTCCCGCAAAGCGGCGAGTTCCTCTTCGGTGAGCGTGTAAACCCCTTTTTCGTTCAGATCTTCCATCATCTCCTTCGTTCTTCGGGCACCGAATTTGTCGAAAAGCACCCGTTCGACGTTGGAGGATTTGAGTATATCCATCGCGGGAGAGGTGGTCTGCAGCAGTTTTTTGTCACGAAGATCGTAGCGTCCCGTCGTGATCAGTTCCGTCAGGATGTTGTTCGCGTTCGAAGCGATCAGGATCTTTTCGACGGGAAGCCCCATTTTCTTGGCGTAGTAGGCCCCCAGTGCGTTGCCGAAATTGCCGCTGGGAATCGTGAGATAGATCTTTTCGCCCATCTTTATTTCACCTCTTCTTAAGAGCTCCAGATAGGCTTTGATATGGTAGATGATCTGGAAGATGATACGGCCGAAATTGACGGAATTGGCCGCACTCAGGCGAATGTCCCTCTTTTGGAGTTCGGCCCTGAAGGTCGCGGATGCCAAAAGCCGTTTGAGCGCCGCCTGCGCATCGTCGAAATTTCCTTCGATCCCGATCACTTCGAGATTCTCCCCCTCTTCGGTCACCATTTGCAGCCGCTGAACGTCGCTCGTTCCACCACTGGGATAGAGGCATGCGACACGGATATGGGACTTGTTCGCGAAAGAATCAAGTGTCGCCGGACCGGTGTCGCCGCTGGTCGCCGCGAGAATCAGGTAGTGTTCGTCTCTCTTTTTCGCCAGTTCGGAAAGAATGTGGCCAAACGGCTGCAACGCCATATCTTTGAAAGCGCGGGTGGGTCCGTGGTAGAGTTCGATGACGAAAAGGTCCTCTTTCACTTTCACAAGCGGTGCGGGATCGTTCGGATCGTCGAACTTTCGGTAAAGTGCGATAGCCGATTCGATCACCTCCTCTTCGATATCGATTTGGAAACGGCGTAGGATTTCATGAGCGAGTTCCCGATAGGAGGTTTCGCTCTGTTTTTCGAAAAAGGTACGATCGAGAGAAGGAAGAGACTCCGGGACGAAAAGACCGCCGAAGCTGGCGGAAGGATTCAAAATCGCTTCGGAGAAGGTAACGGAGGCGGGATGCGGCGGTTTGTTGCCTCGGGTTTCGATAAATCTCATAATGTCTCCTTCAAAATCCACTCCAGATAGTGCGGTTCGCCCTCGTCGATCTCGATCTTGATGATCTCCGGCAGCGAATAGGGGTGTAAGGATACAATCTTATTCTTTAATTTTTCAAAAAGGGAATCGGTGGTTTTGATCAGCAGCAGCACCTCCTGCGCCTCCT
>CAYUEN010000002.1:0-121637 GCA_964443745.1 uncultured Campylobacterales bacterium
CTCGAATCGATCGACCCCGCTTTCTCCCGTCGGTTCGACTACAAGATAGAGTTCTCCAAACCCAATTATGCGCAGCGGCTTCTGCTCTGGAAAAAGATGTTACCAAAAGAAGCAGACTACGAAGCGGATTTCGATCCGGCCACGCTGGCCAAATACGAACTCACGGGCGGGCAGATCAAGGTCGTGATCAAGAACACCGCTCTGGAGGTCGCGGTCAAGGCGAATCCGGTCTTTACGATCAGGGAGTTCGAAACCGCGATAAAAAGGGAACTCAGCGGCGCTTTCGGCGAAAGCAAACCGATGGGTTTTATGTAGATTCGGATATGGGGAAGGAGGTGGTTTGATCTCTCTTTCCCAGAGGATCGATTTCCTTCTTCGGTGCCCGTTATTCGCCTCTTCGTGGATGGAAAATATGTAACGAAATGCTACATTTTTTCATAAAAAATGTTCCGCTCTCTTTAGCCCCCACTTCTTTTTAATGATAATTGTGTAAAATTTATAATTGCAAAATATTATATTTTATAATATCATCAATTTTTCAAGGATCGCCGATGAGCCATATGGATTTTAGCCATCCCTATTTCGGGGCATTTCTGTTTTTTGTCATCACTTTTCTCGCTTTCGCCGGAACGACGGTGCTATCGAGGATCGCGAGTCGAAAACTCGCCAGACTGGACAATGAAAAGCTCAAGCTCACCATCTACGAGTGCGGGCCGGAAGTCTCCAAACAACCCAACAAAATCTCCGCACAATTCTATCTCTTCGCCCTTCTCTTCATCCTTTTCGATGTGGAGATCATCTTCATGTTTCCGTGGGCGATCGATTTCAAGGTTTTGGGGTGGTTCGGTTTCGCGGAGATGATCATATTCGTCGTGTTGTTGGCAATCGGATTTATATATGCATGGAAAAAAGGAGCGCTTGAATGGCACAGCATCAAGTAAGATATCTGCAGGATGGCGGATTGCCCGTCGCATTGACGACGGTGGACAAACTGGTACAGTGGGGACGGAGCAACTCCCTCTGGGCGATGACGTACGGTCTCGCATGTTGCGCGATCGAGATGATGGCGTCGGGAGCGAGTCGTTACGATTTCGACCGTTTCGGTACGATATTCCGTGCGAGCCCCAGACAGTCGGACGTGATGATCGTCGCCGGTACGCTCACCAAAAAACATGCCCAGTTTATTCGTAGGCTCTACGATCAGATGACCGAACCCAAGTGGGTCATCAGTATGGGAAGCTGTGCCAATACGGGCGGTATGTTCAACACTTACGCGACGGTACAGGGTGTGGATCGGATCATTCCGGTGGATATCTATCTTCCCGGATGTGCGCCCCGACCCGAGACGTTGCAGTATGCGGTCATGATGCTTCAGAAAAAAATCAGACGTGAGAGTGCGTTTCAAAAACTAAAACCGAAAAGGCTGGTGTGATGAGACCCTACAGCGACAAGAAGAATGTACAGAAAAAGGTTTATTACAGCGACAGATTTTACAAGGCGCCGCAACTTCCCAGAGAGAAGGTAGGCTCGGATCCCGTCTTCGCGGAAGACTACAAGACGATCAGTGCCAAAATCACTCCCAAAGAGGCGTATATAGAGCGGGGCCAGATGGTGCTCGTCATCGATCCCGGCGATTTGAGAAGGTTGTTGCAACTTCTGAAAGAGAACCTCTCCTACGACTTTCTGAGTGAAATGAGTGCGGTCGACTTTCTCGCGGATAGAGGCGGATTCGAGATCTTCTATCAGATGTTGTCGATGAAAAAGCGCAAACGGTTGCGGGTGAAATATTTCATCCGGGAGGGTATCGCCGTGGAGAGTGTGCACGATATCTTCAAAAGTGCGGATTGGGCGGAGCGTGAAATGTACGATATGTTCGGCATCAAAGTCAACAACCACCCCTATCTCAAACGTCTCATCATGCCTGACGACTGGGTCGGCCATCCTCTGCTCAAAAGCTATCCTCTCGAAGGAGACGAAGCGGCGCGGTGGTACGAAATCGATACGATCTTCGGCAAAGAATACCGCGATGTCGTTGGACCGGAAAACAGGGATCCGGGATTCGTGGACAAAAAGGACACCAAAAATTTCGTACGTATCAGGCATGAAGTTCCCTACGGAGCGAAACCGACACCGAAACCGGTCAAAGAGTTCGTCGAATTTCAGGAAGAGGGTGGCGTGAAACTCTTCGGTATCAGATTGGTGACACGTTTTACCAGAGATAATCAAGAAATATTAAAAGAGAGAAAATAGCGATGCAGACACCCAATAGACTATCCCCCTTTTATGAAAACCTTGTCTTCGAGCGCGACGACAACCACATGATTATCAACTTCGGTCCACAGCATCCTTCCGCACATGGTCAATTGCGTCTGATTTTGGAGCTCGATGGCGAAAAAGTGGTCAAAGCGGTCCCGGATATCGGATATCTGCACCGGGGTATGGAGAAGATGGCCGAAAACATGATCTACAACGAATTTCTGCCGACGACCGACAGGATGGATTATATCGCCGCGACCTCCAACAACTACGGATTCGCACTTGCGGTGGAGAGACTTCTGGGGATCGAAGATAAGGTTCCCAGACGCGCCAAAGTGATCAGAACGATGCTTCTGGAACTCAACCGTATCATCTCCCACCTCTTCTGGTTGGCGACCCATGCACTGGACGTGGGTGCGATGAGCGTCTTTCTCTACTGTTTCAGAGAAAGAGAATACGCGATGGATCTGATGGAAGACTACTGCGGAGCGAGGCTCACCCACTCCGCCGTGAGAATCGGGGGTGTTCCGCTGGATCTTCCGAAAGGTTGGATCGAGAATCTCGCCCATTTCATCAACAAACTGCCGGGAGACATCGCCGACTACGAGGGATTGCTGGATCAGAACCGAATCTGGAAAATGAGACTCGAAAACGTCGGAAATCTCTCTCCGGAAGATGCGATCAACTGGGGTTGTTCGGGTCCGACGCTCAGAGGTAGCGGTATCGCATGGGATATCAGAAAAGAGGAGCCTTACGAGCTCTACGACGAACTGGAGTTCGAGGTACCGGTGACGGATGCCTGTGACAGCTACGGACGATACAAACTCTATATGCAGGAGATGCGTCAGTCGATCAAAATATTGAAACAACTCATTCCTATGTATAAAGAGACGGAACCGAAATTGATGGCGGAAGTGCCACAGTATATCTCCGCCCCCAAAGAAAACATCATGACGGACAACTTCGCGCTGATGCAACATTTCGTTCTGGTGACCCAAGGTATGAGACCGCCCGTGGGAGAAGTCTACGTCGCGACCGAATCGCCCAAAGGGGAACTCGGTTTCTACATCAATTCCCAGGGGGATCCCTATCCATACAGACTCAAAGTGCGTGCACCCAGTTTTTGGCATACCAGTTTGTTGCAGCAGATACTTCCTGGTCAATATCTGGCGGATGTGGTTACGATTATCGGTAACCTGAACATTGTTTTTGGCGAAATTGACAGGTAGGTGGAGAGATGAAACGGTACGATTTGAGAAAACTGAAGGGTGATTTTCACGAGAGAATGGTCGAGATTCTGGATAAAGAGGCGGATGCGGGAGAAGTGATCGTCTTTATGTTCGAGATGGGTGATTTTTCTCCGGTCACCAAGGCGATGGAGATGGTCAAAGAAGCCGGTCATGAGCTGATGAATTCGATCAAATTCAACGAAGTCGACTGGACGCTGGTAGTCAAAAGGAAGCGAGATTGAGCAAGGTTCTGTTTTCGACCTGGCAGGGTGAATTTATCGACAACAGAGGAAAACCACGAGAGGAGTGGACGGAATCTGGGTTCAAAGTCCCCGCCAGCTACGATGATGAGAGAAACTCCAGGATCTTTATCGGATGGAATGGATTGGTCGTATTCGACGAAGATACCGATGTGATCAAAGCGGGCACGGAATATGCCGCCCAATACCAGATCTATTCGCAAGCATGTGGCAGATGCGCTCCGGGAAGATGGGGAGGGCGGATTCTCTACGATCTCTTCGACAAAATAGCTAGAGGAGAAGGTGAACAGGCCGATGTCGACCACCTCAAAGAGATCGCCGAAACGATGATGAAAACGAGCAAATGTGAGATAGGACGCACCGTACCTGTCCCTTTGTTGCACATTCTGGAGCATTTTAGGGAGGAGATCGACAGACTGATCGAACAGAAGACGGCTTCACCCGACTACGACAACGAAGAGATCAATTATATCGCGAAAGTGACGGCTCCGTGTATGGATGCGTGTCCAGACCATGTCGATATTCCCGCCTACATAGAAGGAGTGCGCGACCTGGAATTCGCGGAGAGTCTGAAAGCGACGAAACAGACGATGCCTTTGGCGCATACTTGTGGGCGCGTCTGTCCGCATCCGTGTGAAGACGAGTGTCGCCGTGCGAATCTGGACGAACCTATCTCCATTATGGAGCTCAAGCGGTTGGGAGCCGATTACGAGACCGATCATGGGCTCGATTTTCTCTATCCGACCGAGCAGAAGCCTCTCAACGGTAAAAAAGTCGCCATCGTCGGTGCGGGTCCCGCGGGATTGACGGGAGCGTACTATCTGGGGTTGGAGGGTGTCGCATGCGATGTTTTCGACGAACTTCCGGTACTCGGTGGAGAGGTGGCGGTGGGTGTACCCGAATATCGTATGCCGTATGACCGCTATTACAAAGACATCGAAGCGGTCGCTGCACTGGAGGGTGTCAATTTTATCACCAATACGAAAGTGACGGCCGATATGCTCAGAAAATTCGAAAAAGAGTACGACGCCATACTTCTTGCGAGCGGTACGAGAATCAGCAAAAAAATCAGAGCCAACAACGAAAGACCCGAAATCAAAGGCTATTGGCCCGCGATACAGTTCCTCGATCGTATCAATTTGAGTGTCAAATGGGGCCTCGAGCCGGATGTGGATCTTAGCGGTAAAACGGTTGTTTGTGTCGGAGGGGGCTTCACTTCGATGGATGTGGTGCGCTGTTCGATCAGGGCCGGGGCGGAAAAGGTGATTATGCTCTATCGCCGGGACGAGAAGACGATCATCCGAAACACCAGCTGGGAGGAGTATCATGAAGCGGTCGAGGAAGGTGTCGAATTTATCTTCCACTCCGCGATCGAAGAGATCGTGGACGAAAACGATGTGCTCAAAAAGGTGAAAGTCAACCGTTTCGAACTCGTCCCAGATCCCAACGGCGGGCGTGCTCAACTGGTCAAAATCGAAGGTGCCGATTTCGAGATCGAATGCGACTATCTGATTCCGGCGGTATCCCAGGATGCGGATCTCTCCTATCTGCCCGAAGAGTGGGAGTTGGAGCTGACGAGTTGGAGAACGCTGAAAACCGACGGGAAGACATATCAGACCAGCAGACCGGGTGTTTTTGCGGCAGGCGACTGCGAATACGGACCGATGACGATCGTCAACGCGGTCGGACAGGCAAAACGTGCGGCCTCCGTAATCTCCAGATACGTACACGACAAAAAATTGACACTGACTGATGACGAGATTATGGAGGATCATCTGCGGGCGCTCAAGGTCTACGACAAAAAAGAGAAGATAACGGGCTGGATTCCCGGGATTCCGAGAGAAGTGAGCGAAAAACTTCCCGTGGACGTACGGAAATACTCTCAGGACGAGGTCAACTTCGGTTTTACGAACGAGCAGGCGGTCAAAGAGGCGCAACGCTGTATGCGTTGTTACTATATAGCGATGGTGGCGGTGTAGCATGGGTGAGATAACGTTTGAAATCGACGGCAAAAAAGTCAAAGCGGCCGAAGGCGAGACCATCCTGCAGGTAGCCAGACGCGAGGGAATCTATATTCCGACGATGTGTTATCTGACCAAACTCAAGCCGATCGCCTCTTGCCGCCTATGCGTGGTGGAGGTCGAGGGGCTCGAAGCTCCGATTCTGAGCTGCCAGGAGAGGCCCGCCGAAGGAATCAAAGTCAGAACCGACTCCGAAGAGCTCTACCGACAACGCCAAAACATCATCAAACTCTACGATGTCAACCACCCGCTGCAATGCGGCGTGTGCGATCAGAGCGGCGAGTGCGATCTGCAGAACAAAACGCTCGAATTCGACGTCAGGGAGCAGTCTTTCAGTGCGATGGAGCAGTATCGCAAGCTTGAGGAGTGGGGTCCGATCACCTACGATCCGTATCTTTGCATTCTGTGTGAGCGTTGCGTGCGTGTCAGTAACGAAATTTTGGGAGACGAGGCGCTCAAAATCAGTACCGGCGGATACAACTCCAGGATCATCAACGTCAAAGCCGAAGAGAAGAGTCTCGACTGGGGTGCGCTGGCGGAGGTGTGTCCGGTCGGTGCCCTCGTGGACAAAGATTTCAAATACAAGGCCAATGCGTGGGAATTGAAGAAGATTCCCGCCGTAGGACCGCATACGAGCGATGGAGAGGCGATCTATTACGAAGTCAAAAACGATTTGATCTACCGTGTGACGAACGATTACGAATATGCGACGATCACGGGTGTCAACAAATACGGATATACGTTCGCCAACAGAGCTTCCAACACACCCGAAGATCTCGAAAGAGCCGCCGATCAGATCAGGAAGGCCGATACGATCCGTTTTGGCTCCGTCATCACGAACGAAGAGGCGCTCATTTTGCAAAGGCTCAAAGAGAAGTACGGATTGAAACTGATCAACGATGAAGCCAGACACTTCCAGAAGTTTCTCCGAGCCTTTTCGAAAACAGCCGGACGTACCTATTACAAAGGGACACTCGATCGTGTGGCCCAAAGCGATTTTATCTTGACGTTCGGTACGCGAATCGCGGACGATGCACAGGGGATCAAATTCAGGATCAACCAGGCGGCGAAGAGTCGGCGTGCGGAAGTGGTCTATATGCATCCCATCGAAGATCACCGCATTCAAAATATCGTGACCCGCTACCACAAATACGAGGTGGGTTCCGAAGAGAGTGTACTGGCACTTTTGGCAAAAGCGTTTCTGGCAGGAGCCGACATGCCCAAAAGAGTCACAGCCTTTTTCGATGATCTCGACGAAGGGTATATCAGTGCCGAAAGCAATATCGGCGAAGAGGAGATCGAGGAGCTCTTGAAAAGGAGTTCGAGAAAACGGAATAAGACGTTGATTGCGGGGAAAGATCTGTATGCGCATCCAGCGGCCGAAAATATCGCTCGTATGTTGGGATTGCTCGAAAGGTATGCCGGTTTCGAGGTTCTGATCATTCCTCCATCCACCAATACGCTGGGTGTTTCACTCATTTGTGAGCTTGATGATGAAGCTGGGGAATATGTCGTAGGCTACAATGCGTATGGTGATTTCATACTAGGTGCGATCTCTACATGTGTAGATGTCAATATGCCCGCACTCAACCAGCAGGAGGGGACGATCACCACCATCGACAAACGGGTCGTCCCCACCTACGTGGCGCGCCCCTTCGAGGGAGGGTGTTTGAACGATATCGCCACGATTTTGGGTGTAGGTAAAAAATATACGATAGATTTTACGCCCGAGCTTCCGCAGAAGGCGGGTTTCGAAAACCGGCTCTTCGACGATCTGCCTATTGGCTACTCGATGACGGGTGAGGATAAAAGAGGATATTTTCTGCAAAACGCCACCGCACCAAGTGAACAAAAACTCGCTCCTTTGATGGAACTGATGAGTTACGACGGCCCTGTCGTCTATCTCTGTAATCCTTCCGATCAGAAAAACGCCTTTACGGCCATCTGTCACCTGCTTCCTCATGATGGAAGGTTGAGAGGTTCACAGCAGTTTGCGCTCGCTGCGAAAATCGAAGACGGCGATAGAGTGGAGGTTGTGATAGATGGTGAGCGTGTGGAGAAAGAGTTCGTACTCGATGAAAAAATGAAAGGGACGATCGCACTGATGCCGACGTTCGAATTGGGATTTTTCAGCGATCGGTTCGAATCCCGGTATAGATTCAGCAAAGCAAAAATCAAACAGGTGGGCACATGAGTGATATAACGATAAAGATCAATGGCAGAGAGTGTCACGCAAAAGAGGGGGAATATATCCTGAATGTCGCCAGGAGAGAGGGGATCTTCATTCCCGCGATTTGTTATCTGAACAGATGTTCTCCGACATTGGCATGCAGGATTTGTCTCGTGGAGGCGGATGGAAAACGCTCCTACTCTTGTAACACCAAGGTGAAAGAGGGGATGGAAGTGATCACGGACAGCGACGAGATCGCGGCCGAGCGCAAAGCGATCATGCAGGTCTATGACGTCAACCATCCGCTTCAGTGCGGCGTATGCGATCAAAGCGGTGAGTGCGAGCTCCAGAACTACACCCTCTATATGGGAGTGGACAAACAAGAATACGCCACGCCCGATACGTTTAGACCCATCAGAGAGTGGGGGTTGATGAAATACGACGCCGGGCTCTGTATCGTTTGTGAAAAGTGTGTGACCGTCTGCAAAGATATGATCGGTGATGCCGTACTCAAAACGGTACCCAGGGGCGGTGAGCCGCTTGACAAGGAGCTCAAGACCAAGATGCCCAAAGACGCCTATGCGATGTGGAACAAGTTGCAAAAATCGATCATCGGTACGGTCAACGAAGACAACTCTCTGGAGTGTCAGGAGTGCGGAGAGTGTATCGCGGTGTGTCCCGTCGGCGCTTTGGTCAGCAGCGACTTTCAATACAAGGCGAACGCGTGGGAACTTAAGCGAATCCCCGCTTCCAACCCCCACAGTAGCGATTGCGCACTGCTTTACTACGAGGTCAAACATGCAAGCGCGAAAGATCCTTCCCCCCGTATCTATCGCGTGACCAACGACGCCCATTTCGTCACACTCAACGGTGCGGCGAGATTCGGGTACGATTTTGAAAACAGAGTCGCGGGAAAAGACAAAGCGGCTTTCGAAAAGGTGGTCGCGTTTATCGAAAAGGAGGCGGATACGATCGCGTTTTCCAGTTTCATCACGAATGAAGAGGCGCTGATTTTGCAGAAACTGAAGGAGAAAAAAGGGCTGAAACTCTACAATCCCGAAGCGAAAGCCTATCAGGATTTTCTCGGGCACTATAGCCATGCGGCCGGAACCAGTCTCTACAGCGGGGATCTGAAAAAGATTCGCTCTTCCAATTTCGTCGTTTCGGTAGGTACGGCCATAAGATACGACTCTCCAAACAGCGGGTTCGCTTTCAACAACGCGATGAAGATGAACAAGGGAGCCGGTCTCTATTTTCATCCGGTTTCCGACAGAGTGGTGGAGAGTTTCGGTAAAAACGTCATGAGTGTCGCACACAAACCGGGTGCGGAGGAGCATATCCTCTCTTTTCTGCTGGCATATTTTAGTGACAAAAGAGTGGGCGAAGGAGAGAAACTTCCCGAAGATATCGCGAAAAAGATAGGAAAATACGATACCGAAGCGGTGGGGTTACCGGAAGATTTCGAAGCGAAAATGACGAAAATGCTCGCCAAGAAGGATAGGTTTTCGTTGATTCTGGGAGAGGATCTCTATCGTCATCCCAGAGCGGAGAATATCGCGAAACTGGCCGGATTGATCGATCGATATACCGATTTCGAGGTTACGTTGATTCCTTCGCGCACCAATACGCTGGGCGTGGCGTTGATCTGCGATCTGGACGAAACACCGGGCGAAAAGGTGTTGGGTTACAACGAAAACGGAGCAGTCGTACTCAGTGCGCTGGGAGAAGGGGATCTGGATATGCCCGCACTCAACCAGCAGGAGGGGACGTTCACCAATATCGACAAACGGGTCGTTCCCACCAACGCCGCCATCGGATATGACGGCTACGAACTCAACGACATCGCCAACGCACTGGGGTTGACGGCGGAAAACACGATCGACTATACGCCCCAACTCCCTACGGATGCCGGATTCGTACCGTTGCAATTTGATCTGTTGCCGAACTTCTTCGATAACGGCGGAAACGAGTTGAGAGGCTATCTGCTAGAAGGCAAAGGGGTAGAGATGGATACACAGATCGAAACACCCGTGAAGCCTGAGCTACTCGAAGGGGAAATTCTCTATCTTGGCAATCCCATCAACCAGTTCAGCCCTTTTACCAACAAAGCGCATCAGCTCAAAAGTGAGGGGGCGCTTTATGTCTCGTCCGACTGGTTGGAGGAGAAGGGCCTTGCCGAAGGGGATGTCGTGGAAGTCAAAGGTGACGGTCATGCGATCGAAGTCAAAGTGGAGCTGGACAAGCAGATCGGAGGAGGCATCGGTTATCTGCCGACATTCGACCGGGCGTTGGAGGTAGCACCTCTGTTTAAAGATGGCTATCGTTTTGCCACAGTATCAATTCAAAAGGTGAACAGATGAGTGAAAGTGGATATATTGTAGAGACCATTATCAAAATCATTGTGATATTGCTGATTTTTTCGGCATTGGCTGGGTTTACGACCTATGTGGAGAGGAAGATTCTCGCCTTTATGCAAAGAAGACTCGGACCCACACATGTGGGTCCTTACGGTATTTTGCAGGTATTGGCGGACGGTATCAAACTCTTTACCAAGGAGGATATCGTTCCTCAAAACGCCGTCAAGCCGGTTTTCAAGATCGCGCCCGTTTTTGCGGCGGCGACAGCCTTTATCGCGATGGCGGCCATTCCCTTTTTCCCCGAGTTCACCCTTCCGGGTACCGATTATGTGGTCAGACCGATCGTATCGGATCTGAATGTAGGCCTCCTGTTCGTATTGGGTGTGATGGCGGTGGGTATGTACGCACCCCTTCTTGCGGGTATGGCTTCTTCGAACAAGTGGTCGCTTCTGGGAGCGGCAAGAACGGTCATTCAGCTTCTTTCGTTCGAAGTGGTGACCGGTCTTTCCGTCATCGCACCTTTGATGATGGTCGGCTCCCTCTCCCTGATCGACATCAACAACTATCAAGCAGGAGGATTTACCCACTGGCTCGTCTGGAGTCAACCGGTCGCATTTCTTCTCTATCTGATTTCCGGATACGCCGAAACCAACCGAACGCCGTTCGATCTGTTGGAGCATGAGGCGGAGATCGTTTCCGGATATGCGACCGAATATTCCGGTATGCGATGGGGCCTTTTCTTCATCGGAGAGTATGCGAACATGTTTACGGTAGCCTTTTTGGCAAGCTTAATTTTTCTGGGTGGATTCAATAGTTGGGGATTTCTTCCAGGCGGAATCGCTATACTTCTGAAGGTTTCGTTTCTGATTTTCCTCTTTTTGTGGGTGCGTGCCGCCTGGCCGCATATCAGACCGGATCAACTGATGTGGCTTTGTTGGAAAGTGTTGATGCCGATCGCGGTGGTGAATATTCTGATTACCGGTATAGTCTTGATATAGGAGAGGATGATGATAGATTTGAAGCATTACAACAACAGGGATGTCTCGAACGACTACTTTATGGTCGAAGTCGAGCCCAAGCCGGTAACGTGGCAGGAGAAATTCAACCGGGTGGTGAGACGAACGTTCAAGGGTGAGCTTTTCGTAGGGCTATGGATCGTGTTTCGCGAGATGGTGAAATTCAACATCCACACCGTCAAATATCCGCTCGAAAAACTTCCCATCAGTCCAAGATACAGGGCGCTGCATCGCATCAATAGACTGCTGGGAAGCGGCAACCAGGCATGTATCGGTTGCGGGTTGTGCGAAAAGATCTGTATCGCCAACTGTATCCGTATCGAGACTGCATATGGTGCGAAAGGGCGTAAAGTCGTCAAAGAGTATACGATCAACCTAGGCAGATGCATCTACTGCGGATATTGTGCGGAGGTGTGTCCCGAACTGGCGATCGTACACGGACAGGATTACGAAAACGTCAGCGAACAACGTGCACAATATGCGGCGATGAACGATCTGGTGACACCGATGGATATCTTCAAGGCGGGCAAACAGAAACCTTTCCCAGGGTATGGTTCGCTCAGTCCGAATGCAGATGAGAATGTCAAAAAAACGCCTCTGGCATATTAAGGGTTTATGATGTATGAAGCAATACCGTTCTATCTCTTTTCACTCATAACGATCATCATGTTTGTGATCGTGGTTTTCAGCAAAAACGCACTCTATTCGATGAGTGCGCTCGCAGGTGGCATGATCGCGATATCAGGCTTCTTCTTTCTGCTGGATGCGGATTTTCTCGGTGTCGTGCAGATTATCGTCTATACGGGGGCGGTGATGGCACTTTACGCCTTCGGTATGATGTTTTTCGATACCACCAGAGATGTGAAGGAAAATATCGAAAATTCCAAACTTATCTATGGATTGTGGATCGCCAGTGCCGTGTTGATCGTTTTCATTCTGACCGCACCTTTCGTCTCCGACAAACTGATGCTCGATGCTTCGATGGCCGATTATCGCGTTCATGGAGCGAACAATCCCCAAGCTGTAGGTATCTTCCTCTTCACGAAATATCTGGTACCGTTCGAGCTGGCGGCGGTCATGCTTTTGGTGGCGATGATCGCGGGTATTATCCTGGTCAGCAAAAAGATGGATGTGAGTATCACGCTCAGTGAAGAGATCGACAGACAGATAGAGCTCGAAGAGTTCGATATCGATCAGAAAAAGGAGAGAAAATGATTACACTTACGCATTATCTGGTGCTCAGCGCCATACTGTTCACGATCGGAATGGTGGGTGTGATCAGACGAAAGAATCTGCTGATGCTCTTTTTCTCGACCGAGATACTGCTCAATGCGGTCAATATCGGTTTTGCCGCCGTATCGAAGTTTTACAACGATCTGACGGGACAGATGTTCGCATTTTTCATCGTCGCCGTGGCGGCGAGTGAAGTGGCGGTCGGTTTGGGACTGCTGGTGCTGTGGTACAAAAGAAACAATACGATCGATCTTGATTCTATGCAAGAGATGAAGGGGTAACGATGGAAAAATATCTATATATAGCACTTTTCGCACCGCTGGCCGGTTCTCTTTTCGCGGCCATTTTCGGTGACAAGCCGAAAAATCTGATTACGGGAATCGTCACGTCCGCGTTGCTGTTCGTCTCATGGATCGCTTCGATCACGTTGTTGGGTTACGTCCATGAAGATCAGGTTGTCCATGTCAAGATGATGGATTGGATCGCGGCGGGGCATTTCAACGTCGATTTCGGATTTATCGCCGATCAGGTTTCGGTGATCATGATGGTCACCGTCACGACGGTTTCCGCACTTGTCCATGTCTATTCCATCGGATATATGGAGCATGACAAAGGATTCAACCGCTACTTCTCCTATCTCTCCGCATTCGTCTTTTCGATGATGGTGCTGGTGATGAGCGACAATTTTCTGGGACTCTTTATCGGATGGGAAGGCGTGGGTCTGTGTTCGTGGCTATTGATCGGGCACTGGTATCACAAAAAAGACGTGCCTACGAGCGTCAACCCCTCCATCAGCCCCTCCTGGGCTGCCAACGAAGCCTTCATCGTCAACAGGATCGCGGATCTTGGTATGCTCATCGGTATCTTCTTGATCTACTGGAATATCGGATCTGTCGATTACGATGTGGTTTTCAAAGAGGCACCCAATCTCGATACGACGACACTCGTACTCATCGGTATCTTTCTCTTTATCGGAGCGATGGGTAAATCGGCACAGTTTCCGTTCCATACCTGGCTTGCAGATGCGATGGAAGGTCCCACTCCCGTTTCGGCACTGATTCACGCTGCTACGATGGTAACCGCCGGTGTCTACCTCGTCATCAGATCGAACGAAATTTTCAGTGCGATACCCGATGTCAGTTATTTCATCGCATGTCTGGGAGCGTTCGTCGCGATCTTCGCCGCATCGATGGCGCTTGTCAACAACGACCTCAAACGCATCATCGCCTACTCCACGCTTTCGCAATTGGGGTACATGTTCGTAGCGGCCGGTCTGGGGGCGTATTGGATCGCACTCTTTCACCTGATGACGCATGCTTTCTTCAAATCGGTACTCTTCCTCGGTGCGGGTAACGTGATGCATGCGATGCATGATGAACTCAACATCAAAAAGATGGGTGGACTCAAAGACAGCATGAAGTGGACTATGATCATCATGACGCTCGCATCGCTCGCACTGGCGGGTATCTGGCCGTTTGCGGGATTTTTCTCCAAAGACAAGATTCTGGAGACGGCGTTTAGCTCCCACCACTATATTCTCTGGGCGATGCTTTGGGTCGGTGCCGGTATGACGGCGTATTATAGTTTCAGATTGATCATGTTGACTTTCTTCGGTGAAAAGCGATACGAAAAGTTCGGATTTCATCCGCACGAAGCACACAACTATATGCTTTGGGCGATGACGCCTCTTGTCGTACTGGCTGTCATAGCCGGATTTTTCGAGCACTCCTTCGTGGAATACGTGACACAGAAGCTACCCGAATACGAGCCGCATGTAGGAACGGCCACGTTCATATTCCTTCTGGTGGTCACGCTGGGGATCGCGCTCAGCGGTATCGCACTTGCCGTGGTCAAGTTTTCGAAGGGAGATTTCGATGAGTTTTTCAAAAAGATCGGCGTATACGACATTTTGAAAAATCAGTACTATATTCCGAAATTTTACAACGATGCGATCTGCAAACCCTATGCTGCCCTGTCGGAATGGGCATGGAAGAAGATCGATATGAGGATTGTCGATGCGATAGTCGACTTCATTGCCGGATTTATCTACAAAACCGGTGATAGAGCAAGATGGATGCAAAGCGGTAACCTTTCGACAAACCTCAAATGGATGGTGTTTGGTTTGGTAGTGTTGCTGTTGCTGGCGATCTTTTATAGACCAGGTATGTAAGGAGCGGATGGATGAAGTCAATACTGACACTTTTAATATTCTTCCCGGCAGTGGCGGGAATGTTTGGATTTATGATAGAGAAAAAGGCGATGCGGGCCTACGGAATCGCCGTGACGATAATCGAGTTTCTACTCTCGCTCTTGTTGTGGATGTTTTACGATACCACGAATCCTGGTTATCAATTTGTGGAGAAATTGCCTCTGGTCAAAGAGTTCGGTATCAACTATCTGCTGGGAGTCGACGGAATCTCGCTCTTTTTGATCGTACTGAGTACGTTTATGACGATGGTTGCCGTGATAGGGCTGACCATCACGAAAGATTTGAAAAATCTGATCATTTCGATACTTTTCCTCGAAATGACGATGGTCGGCGTTTTCAGTTCTCTCGATGTCGTGCTTTTCTATATCTTTTGGGAACTCTCTCTCGTGCCGATGCTCTATATCATCGGTTATTGGGGATCCAATCTGAGGGTATATGCCGCGATCAAATTCTTTCTCTATACGTTCGCGGGATCTTTGGTGATGTTGGTCGGTATTCTCTATATGGCGTATCTCTACCACCAGACGACTGGAGTTTGGAGTTTCGCGATACCCGATTGGCAGATGCTTAAACTCCCGTTTGAAATCCAACTCTGGCTTTTTGTCGCCTTTTTTCTGGGGTTTGCGATCAAAGTACCGATGTTCCCGTTCCATACCTGGCTTCCTTACGCCCACGGCCAGGCTCCGACGATCGGTTCGGTCATTTTGGCGGCGGTACTGCTGAAGATGGGAACTTACGGTTTTGTGCGTTTTTCACTTCCGATGTTTCCCGATGCTTCGGTCTACTTTATCACGCCTATCGCGATCATCGCGATCATCATGGTCATTTACACGGCTATGATCGCATATGCGCAGGAAGATATGAAGCAGGTGATCGCCTACAGTTCCATCTCACATATGGGTGTGATCATGATCGGCACGTTCGCGATGAATGCGGAGGGTATCACCGGTTCGCTTTTTCTGATGATCAGTCACGGTATCGTCAGTGGCGCTCTCTTTATGCTTGTCGGAGTGATCTACGATAGAAGGCATACCAAACTGATGAGCGAATTCGGGGGGCTGGCATCCGTTATGCCCCGCTATGCGACGATATTCGGAATCATGCTGATGGCCTCGGTCGGTCTTCCGCTCACGATCGGTTTTGTCGGGGAGTTTCTGTCGCTGATCGGTTTTTATAAAGTTTCACCGTTGATGACGGCATTGGCCGGTACAGGTATCATTCTCGGTGCGGTTTATATGTTGAGTCTGTATAAGAAGTCGTTTTTTGGTGAACTCACCAATCCGGAGAACAAGAAATTGAAAGATTTGACGCCGATGGAGTTGACGGCGCTCGTACCTCTGGTATTGATCGTGGTTTACCTCGGTGTCTATCCAAAACCCGTCCTCGATCCGATCGACAACAGTGTCAAACACATGCTCGTTCAGATGGAGCACAAATCCATAACAAAAGATGCGAAAAAGTTGTTTCAAAAAACTAACAGCATCGGGGAGGTGAAGTAATGTTAGATCCAATTTCCGTAGATATGGCTACGCTCAACCTACAGACACTGGTCCCGATGTCTATCATGATATTGGGTGGTTTGGCCATTTTGATCATCGATTTGGCGACCAAAGATCTCTCGAAAAGTTTCTACGTTATGGTGAGCGAACTTTTCATCTTGCTGAGTTTGGGTACGACGCTCGGCTACAGCGGAGGTGAAAGAGGATTTTTCGATGTGATGTTGATCGATGGTATCGCAACCATGGGAGAAGTAATCATTCTTGTCGCTTCGGCACTCTTTATCCCTCTGGCACTTACGTCGAAGCGTTTTCATGAATTTTCCTATCCGGAATTTTTCGCGCTCTTCCTCTTTATGATCGCGGGATTCCAATTTATGGTGGCGACGGACAATCTGATCTTGATCTTTATCGGTTTGGAGACGGCGAGTCTTTCGCTCTATACACTGATCGCGATGCACAACCGTTCCAGATCTTTCGAAGCGGCCATCAAATACTTCACGATGGGTGCGCTCGCGGCCGGATTTTTCGTGATGGGTGCATTGATTTTCTATGCTCTTACCGGTAGTGTGGAGTTGCACAAAATAGAAGAAGTTCTGATCGCAAGAGAGTATCAGCCAATCGTAGCCATTCTTGCTGGTGTGGTTTTTATGCTGGCTGCGATAGGGTTCAAGCTCTCTATGGTTCCATTCCAGACATGGACTCCCGATGTCTACGAGGGTGCCAGTGCCGCGCTTGCGGGATATATGTCGATCGTTCCGAAGATCGCCGGTTTTATTGTCGCGATGAGACTCTTTGAATTTCTCGTCCATGCAGAGGTGACTTGGGTACAGGTAATTCTCTGGATCGTGGCCGTGGTGACGATGACGGCGACAAATATCATGGCGCTGGTACAGGAGGGGGTCAAGAGGATGCTCGCCTATAGTTCCATCAGCCATGCGGGATTCGTGATGTCTGCCATACTGATTGGAACGACCCAGGCGAACAGTGCTTTGTTTCTCTACTGGATACTCTTTACTTTCACCAATCTCGGAGCGTTTACGATGCTTTGGGTTTCCAGACACAAAGTGAAAAAGGCACATGTCTACGGTGAAACGCGTTTTGATCACCCCTACAAGAAATTTTCCGGAATGATTCAAATCATGCCTATCAATGCGGTGATTATGGCGATGTTTATGCTCTCGCTTGCAGGCGTTCCGCCTTTTTCGCTCTTTTGGGGCAAACTCTATCTGATGAGTTCGGCGATCAATTCCGGCTTTATCGTTTTGGCGTTGATTATGGCACTCAACAGTGCGATATCCGTCTACTACTATCTGAAACTGATCGTCTATATGTTTTTGAAGGAGCCTCATGTTGGCGAGGACGGTACACTCTATATGAAAAACGCTTCGACCGCACTCAAAACGATTATCGGTTTTGCGGCATTTATGACACTGATGGCGACATTTCTCGTCAACCCGCTTCTGGAGGTGATCACCACCTACGTCAAAGCAAGCGGCTTCTGACTTTCGGGCGGAAGAGCGTACGCTTTTCCGCCGATATCCTCCCCTTATATCGTTATGATATAATTCCTCTATGAAATATTTAATTATTTTAATTTTTTCCCTCTCCTCGTTGTCCGCTCTTACATTGACACTCAATCAAGCCAAAGAGGAGAATACGACTTTTTCTATTTTGCATATCGAATCGAAACAACCTTTTGTCTGCAAGAGGGAATTGCTGGAGAATTTTGAAAAAGTGATAGAGTGCCGTTTCAAAGATCCGCTCATAGACAGATACAGCCGTCAAAATATGGATCTGCGTATCGATACGGTAGCGGGAAAATTGCGTATCACTCCCAAAAAAACGTATCGTCTCTATTCCGTAGAGAATGATCTGGTGACAAAAGAAGAGGTCGCGTGGCCTGTGCGAAGAGAGAGAAAGCATTGGATCGTCGTCGCATCACCTCGGCCGATATCGCTATTTGAGCGAAACGAAAAACCTGGATTGAAATTTCCGGTGCCGGTAGGAGAGAAAGAACCCCCTTATGTGGGTGCGTTGGATATCGATGCATTGCCGTTACGAAGTGCGAAAATCGCGCATAAGGTCAAAAAACTCAAAGACCTCTATATGAAAAAAATGTATCAAAATGTGATCAACAGTGCCAAAATACTGCTCGAAGACGAAAGAGGGAGTTTCGATGCGGAGATACTTTTGTATAAAATACGTGCACAGGCACAGTTGAACAGCGCCCAAAGCGGCGCTTTGACGGCAGAATCGGCACAGCAGTTGATCGACGATGCGAAAATGTGGATTGAAAAGTTCCCCTCGAACGAACATCTTCCAGAAGTGCTTATGCTGATGACCAAAACCTATTTTCTTGTAGGTCATATGAAGGAAGGGAACCGATATCTGAAGATGTTGGAAAATGAATTTCCCGACAGTAAGTATACTGAAGAGGCGATGATCTATCTAGCGGACAGATTGGTCAAAACGAACAAAAAGAGAGAAGCGATCAAAAAGTACGAAGAGGTATACTATCGGACGAAAGATATCGAAGTCGCCTCTTTGGTTGCCGAGAGGCTCGCGCAGCTCTATCTAGAATCGGGAAATATCGACAAGGCAGCGCTTTATATCGGAAAAATCGTAAAAGCCAATCCTGATTACGTTGGATATAGAGGCGGCCGTTTCTACAAGATCGCATCGTCGTTCGCGAAAGAGAAGCGTTACGATGTCGCGCTCGAGCTGGCGAAGTTGATACTCGAAAGCAAAACCGATCGGATATTCAAGGAACCGCTTTTGAAAGACAAAGCGCTCTGGGAAGAAAAGGCAGCTCTTTTCGAAGAGGCGAAGCGGGATTATGAGAGATATCTGCAAAAATACAAACGGGGGAAATACAGAGCGTTTGTGAAAGAGAGGCTGGAGAGATTGTTGCTGGATATAGACGAAACCAATACGACCAAACGGATCGAAATGCTGGAACGGATTTTGAAAAAATACAAAAACGATCCCATCTATGCAAAAGCGCTCAGACAGAAAGCGAAGATACTGCTGGAGCAGCGGAAATATGACGAACTTTTGAAAATGGCGGAGGAGTTGAAGCGATTCCAATGTGAAGATATTCTGAAAAAAGCTGCAAAAGCGGCGACTGTCGAGGCACTCGAACAGGGAAGTTGCCAAAAAGCGACGACACTTTTCGAGAGATATCGTATTTCGCTGGAATATGAAGACGAGAAAAGACTTTTTAACTGCTATAAAAAGATGTTGCAATACGAGAAAGCGGTGAAACTGGCGGCGAAATACAGCGAAATAGAAGATTTGAAAGAGCGGGCATACTGGCTTGTGCAACAGGCGAAAATCGCATTCGAAAGAGGGGCTTACAAAAAAGTGGTCCAGATAGTGGATGATTTGGAAAAACTCTCCGAAATAGAACCTTTTGAAACGTATGACGATCTGCTTTATCTTAGGGCGAAAAGTCACTATTACCTGGAGGAGAACGAAAAGTTTTTGGCGGATGTGCAGGAGATCGAAACCAAATTTCCGGACAGATTGGAAAATCTCGATCTGTATGAAAAGGTGATACGCTATGCCAAGAAACACAACGACGATCTGCTCCTGGGAAAATATGCAAAAAAAATTATAGCTATGCAGAAGAGATTCCATATTTCGACCTATACGCCGAAAGTGGAATTGGAATATATCGGTGTGTTGAAACGGATGGGACGCTACAAAGAGGCGCTGCAGGTGGATATCGGTTTGCTCTATGAGCGGCTCAGCGACGCTCAGCGGGCAGAGGTGCTTTTCGAAGCGGGAGATTTGAGTTTGAAATTGGGTAAAAAGCGGGAAGCGAAAGCTTTTTTCCGAAAATGCGGTGAAGTTGTAGAGGATAGCGACTGGGTAAAACTGTGTGCTCAGAGTCTGAAGCTTCTGGAAGAGTAGGCCGATAGAGGCGGGCTTAACACTTTTTGGATATAATCTTTTCTATTCAATCAACCACAACATTTTACAGGAATAAGTATGGAAAAAGCGAAATACATCTGGATGGACGGCGAGCTTGTCGAGTGGGAGAAGGCGCAGGTCCATATACTCACCCATACCCTCCATTACGGCAACGGCGTCTTCGAAGGTACGCGTGCCTATCAGACGGACGAGGGGTTGGCGATTTTCAAACTGGAAGAACACACCAAAAGACTCTACCACTCCGCCAAAATCACCGCCATCAAACCCAATATGGCATACGAAGCGGTGAAGCAGGCCCATATCGATCTGCTCAAAAGCAACGGATTTTCCGGAAACGTCTATCTTCGGCCGATTATCTATCTGGGATACGGTGTCATGGGACTCTATCATGTCAACGCTCCCGTCCATACCGCTATCGCGGCCTGGGAGTGGGGTGCTTATCTGGGTGAAGAGGGGCTCGAGAAGGGAATACGCGTCAAAACTTCCTCCATCGTCAGAAACTCCGTCAAGTCCAATTTCGGAAAAGCGAAGGCGGTCGCCAACTATCTCAATTCGCAGATGGCCAAATACGAAGCGATCGAAAGCGGTTTCGAAGAGGCGTTGATGCTGGATGAGAACGGATTCGTCGCGGAGGGGAGCGGCGAGTGTATTTTCATCGTTCGAAACGGCAAATTGATTTCGCCTCCGAACGACAACTCTCTGGAGTCGATCACCCAATATACCGTTTTGGATCTGGCAAGGGATATGGGAATCGAAATCGAACGCAGAAATATCACCAGAGACGAAGTCTATATCGCAGACGAGGCCTTTTTTACGGGTACGGCCGCGGAGGTGACACCGATCAACTCTCTGGACAACCGTATCATCGGAAACGGCAAAAGAGGAGAGATGACCGAGCAACTTCAGAGCGCCTATTTCGATGTCGTTTACGGGCGCAACGAAAAATACAAAAAACATTTGACATACATATAGGGGAAAAATATGCCAGCAGATTTGAACGACTACTTCAACAAAGGGGGAAAAAGTGGCGGAAGCGGCGGCGAAAAGAGACCGCCAACGCCCGATTTTCTGAACAATTTCGGTAAAAAGACGGGATTTTTGTATCTGGTTATGGCGATGATCGTATTGCTCGTGATCGCCAAGCCTTTCGTGATCATCCATTCGGGTGAAGTGGGTATCAAGGCGACAGCCGGTAAATACGAACCCGAACCTCTGATGCCGGGACTGCATTTTTTTATTCCGTTTATCCAGGATGTGAAGATCGTCGATACGAAGGTGCGTAGCATCAACTACACCTCCAACGCTTCCCACACGATGGCCCGGATGAGAGAAAGCGGCGTTATACCCGCCTCTTCGATAACGGCGCTGGACAAACGGGGACTTTTGATCAAAGTGGACATTACGGTGCAGTATCGGCTCAGGGCGCTGAATGCTCCGCAGACGATCGCCAGATACGGATTTGCGTGGGAGGAGAAGATCATCAACCCGATCGTGCGGGATGTGGTGCGTAGCGTGATCGGAAAATACAAAGCCGAAGAGCTCCCCGTCAAACGTAACGAAATCGCCGCGCAGATCAGGGCGGGAATCGAAGAGCAGGTGAGTGCGAAAGAGGGCAATCCCGTGGAGTTGACGACGGTCAATCTCAGAGAGATCATTTTGCCGCAAAAGATCGTCGAGCAGATCGAAAAAGTCCAAATCGCCAAGCAGGAGGCCGATCGGGTCAAACTCGAAGTCGAACGCGCCAAGCAGGAGGCGGAGAAGAAAGCCGCACTCGCGAGAGGTGATGCGGAAGCCAGAAAGATCAAGGCGCAGGGACAGGCGGACGCGATCAAGATCGAAGCTGACGCGGAGGCCTACAGCAATAGAGAGATCGCCAAAAGCCTGACGGCACCTCTGCTCAAGCTCAAGCAGATCGAAGTGCAGGGAAGATTCAACGAAGCGCTCAAAAGCAACAAAGACGCCAAACTTTTCCTGACACCCGGCGGTGCGGTCCCCAATATCTGGATAGACGCCAAAGACAAAAAACGGGCGGCAGCGGTTTCCGAGTGATGCAGAAAGTACTTTCGAAAGTCGACTGGGAAAAATCCCCGCTCGTTCCCGCAATCGTCCAGGACGAAAAAAGCGGAGAGGTTTTGATGCTCGCCTATATGAACGAAGAGGCGTTGAAAAAGACGCTGGAGACAGGTAGGGCGCACTACTTTTCCAGAAGCAAACGGCGTCTTTGGATGAAGGGGGAAAGCAGCGGCCATTTCCAGATCGTCAAAGATATTCTGATCGATTGCGACAACGATACCCTTTTGTTGAAGATCGAACAGATCGGCGAAACCGCCTGTCATACCGGAAGGAGATCCTGTTTTTTCACGAAGCTCGAGAGCGGAGAGGAGATTTTGGAAGCGAGCGAAGAGGCGATCGCCTCCTACGGTATCGTCGATAGACTCTATCATGTATTGCAGGAGAGAAAGAAAGCCGATCCCCAAAGCTCCTATGTCGCTTCCCTTTTTCACAAAGGCGACAACTCACTCTTGAAAAAGGTTGTCGAAGAGGCGGGAGAGTTCTGTTTTGCGGTCAAAGACAAAGATGAGAAGGAGATCGTCTACGAAGGAGCCGATTTGGCATTCCATGTGCTTGTAGCATTGGCGAAGTACAATATCGACCCCGACCGTATCGAGCAGGAGCTTGCACGCAGATTTGGCATGAGCGGTATCGAGGAGAAAAGAAGCAGATCGGACCGTGACGAAAACAGAGATTCTCAAACAACACCTTCTTGACTATATCCATGCACTGAGCATCTACGACTACATCGCTTACGGATGGCTTTTTGCCGTACTCTGTTTTTTACTCTTCATCGCGATTGCGCTTATCGGGAAAAAACCGATTCGGGCACTGACGCTCATCGTATTGACGATGATTTTGATGCTGATCGCTCCTTTTGGTCTCAAACTCTTTCTCGACAAGACGATTCGACACGCGATCATCGTAGACCAAAACAGTACGAAACTCCATTTCACTCCGGACTTGATCGTTACGGGAAAGGTGCAGAACAAAGGGTACGTCGATTTTCGCACCTGTCGTGTACGGGCTAAAATCTTCAAGAAAGATACCAATAGGATCAAAGATACGATCAATCGACTCAAACCGCTGCGGCAAAAAACGATACTCTTGAAAAAGAGGTTGCAGCAAGAGGCTATGGAAGAGTTCAAGATTGTTTTCAACCGTTTCGATTACCCCGGAGCTTACCGGGTTCAGATCAGTGCGGAGTGTTACTAGATGTTTTATATGACCCCTCTTCACTGGATAGCGATCGCTATTTTTACTTTCCTCTTTCTGCTTCTTTCCATTCTGGCGTGGAGAGAAAACCGTAAAAATGCCTGGGGGTTGATTTTCGCATCGTTTCTATTGACCGGTTTCGGTGCTTTTTTCTCTCTTTTCGCACTGGAGAAATATACCAAAAAAGGGGAGATTCTGAAATGGCAGCACCATAGAGACTATATGACCGAAAGCGTGATGATAAGCGGTAAAATCAAGAATGTCGGCTCTTTTCCGATCTCCTACTGCAAAGTGACGCTGACGATCTCCAACGGAGCCCATAGTTTCAAACACAAAAAAGGACTCTATTTCAAACCTTCCACCGGAATCACCAATCCCTTCGGAACCAAAAAGGTCAGCAGCAATCGTATCGAACAGGAACGGGAAGTGGTGGAGCATCTGGATCCGGGGAAGGTGAAGGATTTTTATATCAGACTGCGTTATCCTCCTGGTTTCGTCGATCCGACCTACAAACTCAAACTCGTCTGCCATTGAACCAAAGCTCTTCTTAAAGAAATCGTTATATAATACATTCTTATTTTAAGAAAAGGGTGGATATATAATGTTTTCTTCTGAAAATCGTGTTTCTACATTCAAAGGCATCGGCTTGGTCGCCGTTTTTGCGATCGCGGCGATGGCGATCTCCGAATTTCAGATCTTCAAAGCGC
The DNA here is from genome assembly GCA_964443745.1 of uncultured Campylobacterales bacterium. Taxonomy (GTDB): domain Bacteria; phylum Campylobacterota; class Campylobacteria; order Campylobacterales; family QNZT01; genus CAYUEN01. Next base: position 24,161 of record CAYUEN010000002.1, read on the forward strand.
TGAAAATTTCTCCGCTGATCGTCGGCATCGTGCTGGGGATCGTCTATGCCAACTCCCTTAGAAACAGGCTTCCGGAAGAGTGGGTACCCGGAATTCTCTTTTCGGCCAAAACGATTCTGCGTACGGCGATCGTCTTCTACGGTTTTCGGATTACGTTCCAGGAGATCGCGCAGGTTGGGGTCGCCGGTTTAATCGAGAGTGTCGTCATCGTCGCTTCGACCTTTCTGATTGGCTCGTTTGTGGGGATCAAATTTTTCAAAATGGAGAAGGATCTGGCATTTTTGACGGCGGCGGGGAGTTCCGTTTGCGGAGCCGCGGCGGTTCTTGCTACCGAACCGGTCGTCAAGGCGGAGACACACAAAAGTGCGATCGCCGTCTCCACCGTCGTACTCTTCGGTACGATCGCGATGTTCCTCTATCCCGTACTCTTCAAAGCGGGAATTTTCGATATGAGCGCTTCGGAGATGGGGATTTTCATCGGCGGGACGGTTCATGAGGTGGCGCAGGTGGTCGGAGCGGCCGGAGGAATAGGATCCCAAGAGGCGCAAAACAGCGCGGTATTGGTGAAGATGACGCGGGTGATCATGATCGCTCCGCTGCTTCTGGCGCTCGGATTCTATCTAAAGAAGAGTGCGGAACACAGCGGAGAGAAGACGAAAGTGGCGGTGCCGCTGTTCGTACTCGGTTTCATCGCGATGATCGTCCTAAATTCCCTGATTCCTTTTCCCAAAGAGGTGCTGGATACGATCAACTCCGTCGATACCTTTTTGTTGACGATGGCGATGACGGCGCTGGGGATGGAGACACATGCCGGCAAATTCAAGACTTCCGGCGCGGCACCGCTCTACGTCGCGGCGATTATGTTCGCATGGCTTCTGGTGGGGGGATATTTCATCACCAAAGGTGTCGTCGCGCTTTTTGGGTGAATATTTTTGTCGTCTGGGCAAATCCGAAAAATTATTCTATAATGTCGGTATGAGAACACTACCGAGAAACCGATGAAGCTGGTACACTTTTCCGATACCCATCTGGGATTCGGCGATTTGGATGTCGTGAACGCGGAGGGAATCAACCAGCGAGAAGCCGATTTTTACGACGTTTTTGCCGAAGCGATCGAAAAAATAGTGCGGATACGCCCCGATTTTCTTCTTCATACCGGAGATCTCTTCCACCGCTCCAATCCCAGCAACCGCGCGATCACTTTCGCGCTTTCGCAATTCAAACGGATCGACGAAAGCGGGATACCAACGATTCTCATCGCCGGCAACCACTCCACTCCCAGAAGCGGCCGGAGCGCCCCCATTCTGAAAATCATGGAGACTTTTTCCCATATCCACCCGATCTACAAGGAGCGTTACGAACGGGTGGAATTCGATGAGATCGTCTTTCATGCGATTCCCCACATCAACGACCAAAGACGTATCGAAGAGGCGCTCTTTTTGTGCGAAGAGGGTATCGATCCGCACAAAAAGAACGTGATGATGCTCCACTGCAGTGTCGGTGCCCACTATCTGATGCGAGAGTTCGGAGAGTGGGTGTATCCGCGAGAGTGGGAGAGGCTCTTTGATCGTATGGCGTATGTGGCACTGGGCCATTGGCATGGCGTCGGACACGTTCCCGGACACCAGAACGTCTGGTACAGCGGCTCTTTGGAGCGTACCAGCAGTGCGGACCGAAGGGAAAACAAGGGAATATTGATCGTCGATCTGGACAAAGAGTTGAAAGTCGATTTCGAAACGATTCCGATTCGTCCCGGCCGATATTTCGAGATCGACTGTCGCCGTTTCGAAGAGGAGATCGAGGCGATGGCATGCGATTCGTGCGAAGGCGCGCTGGTCGAAGTACGGCTGAAAAACCTCTCGCCTCTCCAGTCGATAGAGATCCCCAACTCCCTGATCGAAGCGAAGTTTCCCACCGCCTTGTCGGTCCGTATCAAACGGGAATTTCTCCGAAGTACCGTCTCCTTTTCGGATTCGCAAAAGATCGAAGCGCTTTCGTTGGAGGAGGCGTTTGTAGAGCATCTGCGTCGCCACTGCCATGAAGAGGGGGAGAAGGATTCAAAAAGACTCGAAAAGCGGGTACGGGAGCTTTTTGCGAAGGAGGAGGAGTCGCACGGTGGTTCTCTCTAGACTTCATCTGAAAAATTTCAAGAGATACGAGGAGTTTTCGCTTTCTTTCCGGGAGGGGCTCACCGGTATCATCGGCCGCAACGGAAGCGGCAAGTCGACGATTTTCGAAGCGATCTATTTCGCCCTTTACGGAGAGGTGAAAAAGCAAAACGTACGATATAGCGGTGCTGACGCGAAAGCGCCCGTGGTGGTGGAGCTTTGGTTTGAAACCGCGGAGGGCGAATATGGGATCGAGCGTTCTTTTCGCGGCAAAAATCTGACCGCCCAGGCGAAACTCTTTCGTGCAGGAACGCTGGTCGCCAGCGGCGCGGCCGAAGTCAACGCCGCCGTCGTGAAATTGACGGGTATGAGCAAGGAGGCGTTTTCCCATACCCTGTTCGCTTCCCAGAAGGAGTTGATGAGTCTGGGGAGCCTGAAGAACGAAGAGCGCAGAAAAATCATCCGAAAACTGCTGGGACTGGAGAAGATCGATCGGATCGAAAAGGTGCTGCTCGAAGAGATCAGGGAGAGAAGGAGAGATATCAAAAGCTATACGGCCGTTTTGATGAGCCGGACGCAAAAGAGCGAAAAAGAGGAGACGATACGTCGATTGCGGATACGAATCGAAAAGATCGAGACGATGCGCCGCGAAACGGAAAACGAATATCGAAAGCTGCAAGAAGAGCGTCGCCTCTCCCAAAAGGCGATCGAGGTTTTCAAAAGCCAAAAGGAGCGCAAACGGACGCTTAAGAGCGACTACCAGATGGCGTGCCAGCGGGTCGAAGCGCTCGAAAAGATGTTGCAAAAAGAGGAGAAGGAGGCTCGTGCGCTCGAAGATGCGGCCGAAACCCTCGCCGGTATGAGCGGAACGAAAGCGGCGTACGAAGCGCTTCGGAGCAGACTCGAAGAGATGCAGCGTGCGCGTGAGTCGCAGATCAGAAAAGAGGAGCTCGAAAAACGTAAGAGAGAACACCGGATTCGATTCGAAAAGTTGCAAGAAGAGATCGGTTCGCTCGAAAAGGAACTCGAGCCGATACGAAAACAGGAAGAGCGGATGGATGCGCTGGAAGAGAAAATCCGCGAAACCGAAAAACGGCGTTTGCAGCTTCAGGAGCGGGAGCGGCGCCTGCAAGGGAAGATCGCGGGAGCGCAGCGCCGTATCGACGATATTCGCGGACAGATCGAAACGATCGAAAAATTGGGGCGCGAATCTCCGTGTCCCGTATGCACCAGGCCGTTGCAGGAGGCGTACGATGAAGTGCTCGCCTCTTTGAACCGGCAGATCACGACCCTTCTTCGGCGGGAGATCGCGCAAGAGGAGAAGAAGCTGAGAGAGTGTTCGGAGAGATCTGAAGAGGCGCAAGAGCTGGAGGGGAGACTTCGAAAGAGGCTGCAGGAGAGAGGAGAGGCACTCGTGCGGATGCGGGAGCGGGCGAAAGAGTTGGAAAAAGCGCACGAGAGTATGGAGGAGTTGCGGGAGAAGATGAGCGCAATCGACGAGGCGATCGCCGCACTCGGTGAAATCGAATACGATCCGAAGATACACGAAAGTGTGCGAAAACAAGAGCCCTCCCTGAAAAAGGAGTACGACAGGGTGGTGCGCCTGGAGACGCAACTGGAGCGCAGGAAGCGGGTGGAAGAGAGTCTCGTGCAGATCAAAATCGATCTAAAAGAGATGTCGGAGCAAAAACGTCGTCTGGAAAAAGCCTACCGCGAAGCGGTATACGATGCCGATGCGCATGGAGAGGAGGAGCGGCATTTTGAAACGTTGGAGCGAGAGCTGGATGAAAAACGCTCCCGAATCCACGATCTCTCTCTTGAGATCACCCGGATCGCGGGAGAGATCGAAAAGATTCATGAGACACTCCTGGCCGATGCCCAGAAGCGTCGGAGATTGCAGCAGCTCGAGCGCGATCTGCAAGATGACGAGAAGATCAGGATTTTGCTCGATCGTTTCAAAACCGATCTCAACGCCAGGGTGGCGCCACGTATTTCCCTGATCGCTTCGGAACTTTTCGCGATGATCACCAGAGGGCGGTATCAACATATCGAAGTGAGTGACGATTTCGACTTTTTTATCTACGACGAGGGGGTGCGCTATCCGATCGGACGTTTTTCGGGAGGAGAGGTGGATCTGGCCAATCTGGTACTTCGTATCGCGATCTCCCGGACGCTCGGAGAGCTCAACGGTACGTCGGCGGTCGGTTTTCTTGCGTTTGACGAGATTTTCGGTTCACAAGATCACGAGCGCCGCATGATGATCATGGAGGCGTTGCATCTGATCAAGGAGCAATACCGGCAGATTTTCCTGATCTCGCACGAGAGCGAAATCAAGGAGATGTTGGAAAATGTGGTGGAGTTGGGATAGAGAAGGGATGCGGTGAAAAGAGGATACCTCCTTTTGGCGTTGTTGTCTCTCTCGCTTTTTGCGGGCGCTTTGGGGTGGTTGCTCTTTCAGCGATGGCGCGATCCAATGGAGGCGATAGAGAGACGTGTGGAGATTCGCAAGATAGAGCAGACCCCTTTTGTCTCTCCCCATCTGCCTGCGCACCGCAGCTATCGCCATATACGGCTCGTACCGAAAGAGGGGAGGGATATCGAGCTTTTTATGAGCCTCCCCGAACGCAAGAGCGACACTCCCCTGCCCGTCGTGATGGTACTGGGGGGATGGGATGTCAAAAGAGAGACCCTCGGGCTCGTTTCCGATCCGGGTGCGTATATTCTGGTAGTCTACCGTTACGGATACGGTTCCGATATTTGGAAAAAGGCACGAAACAAAGCGGCGGAGGTTTTTCGTGTACGTGAAGCGATTCTTTCGGTTCCGGCGCGGGTGCTCGAAGCAATCGAGTGGCTCCGAGAGAGAAAAGAGGTGGACAAAGAGAGGGTTGTCGTTATGGGAGTGAGTCTGGGGGCGCTTTTCGTCCCCTCCCTCTACCATCTCGCCCAAAGAAGAGGAGTGGTGTTTCCAGCCGGTGTGATCGCTTTCGGAGGGGCGGATCTGCAGCGTTTGATTTCCGAAAACATCGTCCGTTTTCCCCCAGTCGCCCGGGTGTTGGCGACGATGCTGCATCCGGTGGAGCCCTCCATCCATCTTCCCGCACTCTATCAGCCCATACTCTTTATCAACGGCCGAGAGGATCGTCTGATTCCTACTCTCTGTGCCCGGAAACTTCACGCCGCAAAACCCGAGCCCAAAACGGTCGTCTGGCTCGAGACCCGACACATCCAGCCCGATAGAAAAGAGATCGTCCAAAAGGTGGTCGAGATCACCACCGAATGGCTTTTGCGAAACGGTATCCTACGGAAGCGTAGTGTTCGAAAAGAGAAGTTGTATTCCAAGCATCGCGAGATTCAAAACGATCGCGACGATCGGAACGAAAAGGGGGAAAGTCCGAATTCCTACGGGATGGGGGTCTTTGCGTTTGATGGCGATCAGCGAGAGATTCACGAGGGTAAAGACGATGAAAATCAAAAAGCTGGTGGATTCGGCCAGCTTTACCAGAGGCACGAATGATGCCAGCAGAAAGACGATCGACGAAACGAGGAGTGTCGCGTAGATCGGTGTATGTGTTTTGGGGTGTACGTTTCGCAAAAAAGAGGGAAGCCATCCCTCTTTGCTCATGCCGTAGAAGATTCTCGAAACCATGACGATCTGGATCAATGCGCCGTTGATCACGGCGAAGAGAGCGATACTGCTGAGCATCAGAGGCGCTTTGCCCGTCGCGGCCCGATAGACTTCGGCCAGAGGCGCTTGCGAAGCGGCGAGTCGTTCGGGAGAGAGAACCGAAAGGCTGATCCAGGCGACTCCCATATAGAGCAGGGTGGAAAGAAGCAAAACGCCCATAATCGCCCGCGGCATCGTTTTGGAAGGATTTTTGACCTCTTCCGCGATATTGACCATATCTTCAAATCCCAAAAACGCGTAAAACGCGAGAAAAGCTCCCAACATCACATTGAGCGACAACGAGACGGTTTCGGGAATTGCGAGCGGCAGAAGCGGAAGATGGTGGGTATAGAGGTAATATCCTCCCGTCCCGATGACAAGCAGCAGTCCCGAAATTTCGAGCAGCGTCATAAAAGATGCCGTCAAAACCGAAATTCCGATTCCCCATATCGTCACAAGCGTGAGTACAATCAATAGGATCAGTGTCGTCAGATAGGAGGGAAAATCGACGAAGAGACTCAGATAGTTGTGAAATCCCCGGATGATCGTCGCGGAAGAGAGCATTCCGCTAAAAGCGATCGTCAATCCCGTCAATATGGCGAGTTTTTGGCTTCGAAGCCCCTTTTGAATATAGATCGCCTCTCCCGCGCTGACGGGAAAACGTGCGGAGAGTTCCGCATAGCTCAAGGCGGTGAAGAGTACGACGATACAGGCGATCGCGAATGCCAGAGGTGTATAGATGCCCGCTATTGCCGCGATCTCCCCGATCAAGACGTAAATTCCCGCTCCCAGGATATTTCCCAAGCCGTAGAAGATGAGCATCCAGCAAGAGACGGAACGTTTGAGAGAAGGGGATTTTTCGCCCATTCAGGGGCTTTCTTTTTTTGGTAGCGACTGCCATCTGCGTTCCGTTTCGCGCAGCCGTTTTCTTATTTTTTTGACCACCTCTTTGGCGGGCTTCTTGTCGCATTTGAGCACTTCTTGGTCTCCCGAGTTGAGGGTGATGTAGATATTGCCGCTATCGAAGAAGACCGTCTGGATATAGGAGTAGTAGTGTTCGACGTTTTTCCCGCAGCTGTCTTTGATCTGGAATCTGTCCGCTGCTCCTTTTCTTTCAGGTTTGATGAAGCGATAGGGAGGACATTTGGTATAGATCGTGAGGTTCTCTTCCCCCAGATAGATGAAAGAAAGCTGCGTTTCCCATGCGACTTTCAAAAAAGGAAAAAAACATTTTCTGCTTTTTTTTGGCAGGGTGAGCACTTCTGTCTTTTGGGGGTCGAGTCCGAGCTCCTTGAATCCTTTTGCGATGAGAATTTTTTTGAAAGCTTCCATCTGCGGTTTGGCGAAGAGTGCGTAGTAGAGTGTACAAGAGAAGATAAATCCGAGAAAAAGCAGGAAGGCGATCAGATTTTCCCAGGAGACAAACGGAGGGATCGCGAAAAAAATGAAAGAGAAAAGGAGGGGCTTTTGCGGGAAACAGCCGACCCAAAAGAGCAGTTTTTCGATCACGGGATAAACCTTTATCGAGATGATTTCACTTTTTTGGTAGTATATCAAAAAGGTTGCAAAAAAGGAGACTAAATGAGAGAAGCGTTCGAAAAAGCGCTCCATTTCAGGCATGCCTGCAAACGGTTTGATGAAACGAAAAAGATTCCGCAAGACGATCTGCGCTTCGTTTTGGAGGCGGGACGGCTTTCTCCCTCTTCGTTCGGGATGGAGCCGTGGGAATTTTGGGTGATTCGCTCGGAGGGGATGAAAGAGGCGCTGCGTCCGCTGTGTTGGGATCAGCCGCAAATTACGACTTGCAGCGATCTGGTCGTATTGCTCTCAAGAAAGGATTTGCGTTCCACCGAGCCCTACGTTCGCAGGAGGCTTGAATCTAAAGGCGCGGATTACGAACGTTATCTGAAACGCTACCGCGATTTCATCGATGGCAGAAGCGACGAAGAGATCCTCTGCTGGGCTCAAAAACAGCTCTATCTCGCTTCGGGTTTCATGATGCTCGCCGCCGCCTCCATCGGGATCGATTCGTGTCCGATCGAGGGATTTAAGAAGAGGGAAGTCGAAGCGTTGCTGGATGTCGATACCGACCGTTACGAAATCGCGTATCTGATTGCATTCGGATATCGCGTCAAACCTCAGCAAATCCGTTATCGCCGTGATTTCGACGATATCGTGAAAACGATCGGGTAAGGCGGATATGATGGAAGCGATGAATTTTGACATGATCGTCCCACGAGAGGGAACGTACAGCGAAAAATATGATGCACTTCTCGAAAAATTCGGGCGGGAGGATTTGATTCCGCTTTGGGTGGCGGATATGGATTTTGGAGTGGCGGAGGAGATCTGGGAGTCGCTGATGCGTCGCGTCAACCATCCTATATACGGTTATACGCAATATCCGGAACGCTACTTCAAAGCGGTGGAGAGGTGGATAACCAAAAAGTACAAATGGCCCATCCGACGGGAGTGGCTGGCTCCGCTCAACAGTATCGTGCCGGCGATGAATCTGGCTGTGGAGGGACTGAGCGATCCCGGAGACGCCATCTTGATCCAGCCGCCCGTCTACCCCCCTTTCTACGGAGCGATCCGAAAACAGAAACGCCGTCTGCTCGAAAACGAGCTGGTATTGAAAGAGGGACGATACGAAATCGATTTTATCGATTTCGAAGCCAAAGCGAAAGAGGCGAAACTCTTTCTCTTCTGTTCTCCCCACAACCCGACCGGTAGGGTATGGCGTCGTGAAGAGTTGGAGCGCATCGCCGAAATCTGCCGCCAAAACGGGGTGATCATCGTCAGCGACGAAGTCCATGCCGATCTAATCTTCAAAGGCCATACCCACATTCCGATCGGGTCGATCGAATCCGCGAAGGATATCACGATCACTCTCAACGCCCCTTCCAAAAGTTTCAACATCGCAGGTATCGTAAACGCCTATACCGTCATACCCAACGACTCCCTCAGACGCAGATATCTGGATATTTTTCGTCGATTCGGCCTGATTCAGGCAAATCCCTTCGGTGTGGAGGCGACTATCGCCGCTTACGAGCGGGGAGAAGTCTGGCTTTATGCGTTGCGGGAGTACCTCTCGCAAAACAGGAGATGGTTGTTGGAGCGGTTTGATAGTATGCCCAAACTCAAAGCGCTGGAAAACGAAGCGACGTTTTTGCTATGGATCGACTGCAGAGAGATGGAAATGGGTGACGAAGCGCTAGCGAAGTGGTTCGTGGAAAAAGCGGGACTGGCCCTCAATCCCGGTATCAGTTTTGGTAGGGGCGGAGAGGGATTTATGCGGCTCAATTTCGCTACGAGTCGAGAGGTACTCGAAGAGGCGATGGAGCGGTTGGAGAGGGCGTATAGGGAGATTTGATTATCCCAAAAATTTTCCCTCTCTGATTCGTTCGGCTTCCATCAATTCGAGTTCCCGTGAGCCGGAGATGACGACTTCGGGATCGGTGACATAATCGAGAGAGTCGTTTCGTTTTCCATAATGGATACTGTTGAGAATGACTTTGATCGTTTCGAGGCGGGCTTTGTGTTTGTTGTCGGAGCGGATGATCGTCCAGGGGGTTTTGTGTCCATGGGTTTGTCGAAGCATCTCGTATTTGGTATTGGTGAAATCGTCCCACCGTTCTTGTGCTTGGACGTCGATTTCGCTCAGTTTCCATTGACGAAGCGGATCGTTCTTTCGTTTTTCAAAACGTCTTGCCTGCTCCTGCTTGGTGACGCTGAAGTAGAGTTTGATCAGAATGGTTCCCTGTCGGATGAGATCCTTTTCGAAACCTTTCACTCCACGCATGAAATCGTCGTACTCTTTCTGGGTACAGAAGCCAAAGACCGATTCGACCATCGCTCTGTTGTACCATGAACGGTCGAAAAGGACGATCTCTCCGCCTCTGGGAAAGTGCTGGACATATTTTTGATAGTACCATTGGGTACGCTGTTCCTCTGTCGGTTTACCCAATGCGACGACGCGATAGTGTTTTTCGTTCATATAACGGGTAATACGGCGGATCGTACCGCCCTTGCCGGCCGCGTCCCGTCCTTCGAAGAGGATGATCATCTTTCTGTTCGTCTCTTCCAGCTGTTTTTGTAGTTTGATCAGTTCCGCCTGATAGGGTTTGAGTTCTTCCTCTTCCAGATATTTTCGGACCGCTTTTTTTACGATTTTTGGATCGACATGCTCCATCTGTATGACTCCATCCCGGGAAGATTGCTACTGTATATTACAATTTTGTCAATTTATTTTTACTGTTTTTGAGGAAGAGTACCACGATACTGCAGTGTACAGTATCGTTTCGTTACGTTTGGATGAGTGATTTTTCGCTGACCACGATGCCGTCCCAGTCGGCGTAGAGATAGTGGCCGGGCGTGAATGTCACACCGCCGAATAGAAGGGGGATGTTTCGTACAGCTTTCGATTTTTTGGCGCTTTTGCGAGGATATGTACCCAGAGCCCAGATTGCGGTTCGGATTTTGACGGTGTGTTCGATATCGCGCACATAGCCGTTGATCACGATACCGGACCATCCGTTTTCGTGTGCGAGGTTCGCGAGATTTTCTCCCACTACCGCGCAGTAGGCGGCGCCGACATCCACGACGACGACCCGCCCTTCTCCCCGCTCCTTGAGCAGGGCGATAAGGTCGGTATTGTCTTCGTCCAGGCGTATCGTGACGATTTCTCCGTAGCAGTGGGGCGATCCCCCGAAATTTTTGAACATAGGAGCCACTACTTCGATTTCGTCGGGATGGTGGTCGCACAGATCGGCGGTATAAAAGAGCATACGCAATCCTTTCGTCTAGATAGCGTATTATCCCATTTTGGAGTTTAAACTAACCACTTCGCTTTCGAAGCCTCTTTGTGAAGCGGTGTCGTTCGGTCGATTCCCTCTTTTGCGTACCCAAAGCCGCTTAACGTGATTTTGGGTAAAATAGAGCATTCTTTTTGAAGGGCAAACGATGAAAGTGGTCACCGGCGTGGTGGGAAACGATATTCATGTGGTCGCGAACAGGCTGATCGACATCTCTTTGAGGGAGCGGGGTTTTAGGGTTTTCAATCTGGGTGTCAATACCTATCTGGAGGAGTTTATCGATGCGGTGGTGGAGACGGATGCGGATGTGTTGCTGATCTCTTCGCTCAACGGTGAAGCGGAGGGGTGGTGCCGCGATCTGCCTCATCTGAAGCGGCAATACGATCTCAAAGGCGTCACTTTTATGGTGGGAGGCAATCTGGCGGTGGGCGAAGTCTCTCCCGAGGAGATCGTTCCCAAGTTCGAAAACTACGGTTTCGATCTGGTTTTCCATCAGGTCGAACTGGGAGAGGGGCTCGATGCGCTCGAAGCCTTTCTGGCCCAAAAAGAGAAAAATGAGAAGATGCGCGCATGAGTTTGTTACAACGTGAACGCGAAGCGATTCTCACGAACGAATATGTCGACCATTTCGATTTCGCCGAAGTGGAGCAGTTTGTCAAAAACGCCAGCAAAAACCTCTTCATCTCCCACCGGTTCGAAACGAGCGAGAGGACATTGGTGCAACCCCGCGGGGGTTTCCCGACCTACGAAAAGGTTTTCGCTCTCTATGAAGCGTTTGCGAACGCGGGGGTGGATGTTCTGCCGCTGACGATAGACAGCAACACCCGCCTGAACGATTACGCCACCGCCAGGAAAATGCTGATTCTTTCGGAAGAGAACGAAGTCGATATGCTCAACGGTTATCCGCTGATCATCCACGGCTATCGTACCACGCGACGGATGATGACCCATTTCGACAGGCCTGTGAGTCTACGTCACGGTACGCCCGACGCACGGCTTTTGATCGAGATCGCGCTCGCATCCGGGATTTTCGAGATAGAAGGGGGTCCGATCACCTATCTGCTGCCGTATTCCAAGAATTTTCCGCTGGACAAAGCCTTTTTGTACTGGAAGTATGTCGAGAAGGTGTGTGCCCACTACTCCGCTTTCAATGAGCCGATCAACAGGGAATCTTTCGGACCGCTGACGGCCACGATGGCTCCTCCCGTGGTGGTGATCGTGATTCAACTGCTCGAGATGCTCCTTTCGCTGGAAGAGGGGGTACGCTCCTTTTCGATCAGCTTCGCCCAGACGGGATCGGTGGAGCAGGATATCGTCACCTCCAACGTACTCAAACGTACGGCGAGAAAGTATGCCGAGCGGTTCGGATACGCGGATGCGAAGCTCCATCTGGTCTACCACCAGTGGATGGGGGCCTTTCCGAGAGACAAAGCCTACTCCGAATCGCTGATCACCACCTCCACGGTGATCGCCGCTCTGGTGGGTGCGGACAAGATCATCACCAAAACCAAAGAGGAGGCGTTCGGTATTCCGACCAAAGAGGCCAACGCTTCGGCGGTCGCCAATACGAAATATACGCTCGGAATTCTCAACGGCTTGCCGAAAGTGGGCAACGAAGAGGAGGAGGCGTGTCTGGAGGAGATGGTCGATAGTGTGATGGAGGCGGTTTTCAACGACAGTGCAGACACCCTCTGGCGGCAGGTTTTCAATGCGATCAAGAAGGGGTATATCGATGTTCCTTTCTCCCCGCATGTCATCAACGCCAACGAAGTGATCACGATCAGGGATCCGCAAAAGAACATCCGGATCTACGAACGCGGCAAAATGCCGATTTCCGATCGATGTTGGAGAGTCGAGCGCGAAAAAATCGCGCTGGGAGGCGATTCGGTCGTGGACAAGATCATCAAGGATATAGGGATCATGTTATGAGAGAGACGTTGCTGATCGATGTGGGAAGCACTTATTTCAAAGTGATGGCGATGGGAGAGATACGGCAGTACCCCCGAAGTTTCGAGAAAAATATCTACCGCGATTTGCGGGAGAAATGCGGGGAGTTGATCGATCAGTACGCCAAAGAGGATATCTATATCTGCAGTTCGGCCAACGGGGGTTTGAGTACTCTGATCATCGGCCTGACCAACTCTTTCAGTCTCCGTTACGCGACGAATATCGCCTACAATTCGGGAATCAATATCATCGATACGCTGCTTTTTCCAAAAATCAAATCCTATCCGATTCCGGGAGAGAAGGTGGATGTCGTGATCGTTACGGGAGGGATCGACGGTGTGGGCGGACGTTTTGATGAGAAGTTGTTCGGTTATTTGAAGCATCTGAAATACGACAATATCGTCTATGCCGGAAGCGACGAAGACGCGAAGAGGCTTGAAAAAGAGATCCCGAACATCACGATTCTGGGAAATATTCTCAACGACCGCCTGCAGGTGGAAGAGGAGGAGCTCAAAACCTACCTGACCAATCTCTATCAAGCCGATATCATCGGAAAGGAGGAGATCAAGGAGCTTTATGAAATCACCGCCAATCAGATCTTTTCCACCCCTTACGTCGTCAACCGCGCGATGGGTTCGCTCGCCGCGAGTCTGCCCGAGGTGGTCGATCCGTTTATCCTGATCGATATCGGCGGGGCGACCACCGATATCCACTACAGCAGCGATCTGCGTATGGACAACCGCGTAAGTGACGAAGGATACGACAGGCTGGTTTTCAAAAAACTGGGTGTCTACAAGTCAAGAGAGAGCCTCGTCTTCAGCGCCAGACAGAACGAATTCGTCTACGAATTGCTCAACTATCTCAACGTCACGGAAAACATCCTCGAAGAGCAGAGCGAAAAGGCGACGCGAATTTTAATGCAGCTGGCGATCTTTCTGGTGCTCTACAAGGTCTCCCGTCATCATGAAGGGTATCTCTCGTTGCGTCTGGAGCGGCTCAAATCGATCGTGGTGACCGGTGGCATCACCAAAGTGCTCACGGACGAGGAGGTGGAGGAGATCGTCCTCTTTTTCTATCGGAAGATTCTACATTACCACACCGTGCCGCAACTGGTGATCGACCGAGCGTATGCGATCTGGACCCTGGGGCTTGTTCCCGCATATGAAAGCGAATAAAGGAGTCGTCATGTCCGTCAACAGTATCCGAAATCTGCTCGAAGAGGCGGTCGTCGCTTCTTCGGAAAAAATCGCCTTGATCTACGAGCATAAGCGTCTAAGCTATGCGGAGCTTTTCGAGAGGGTCAACAAGATCGCCCACTACTTCAACGATCTGGGATTGCCGAAAGGGAGTCGGATCGGTATCTATTCCAACAAGTCGATCGATCAGGTGATCGCGATTCTCGCCCTCCTTTCGACCGAATACGTCTTCGTTCCGATCACACGCTTTCTCAAGCCCGAACAGGTCTCCTACATCATCGAGGATGCGGGAATCGACTGCATCATCACCGACAAGGTCAAGGCCAAGACGATAGAGGCGATAGATTTCGGGGGAAGGGTGATTTCCTACGATCCGATCGAAATGGAGTGCGTGACGTTCGAGGAGATCTACAAACTCTACAACGGTAACTTCGACTGCAGTATCAAAGGGCATGACAATGCGGCGATGACCTACAGTTTCACCTCGACCGGATTTCCCAAAGGGATCGTCATGACCCATCGAAACTTCACGGACGGGGCGCGGGTTGTGAGCAAATATCTGGGTATCACGGCCGATGACGTCCTCTCGGGGCTGCTTTCGTTCAATCTTGATTACGGTCTGAATCAGATTTTCTGCGCGATCTATGCCAAAGCGACGCTCGCGATCCATAAAATGCTGCTTCCGGGAGACTTTTTCACCCATCTGATCCGGGACGGGGTCACGCTGCTGGCACTGATGCCGATACATATCACGCAGATGTTCGACGAAGATCCCCACCGTCTTCCCAGACCCGAGGAGCTCGACCATATCCGGGCGATCACCTCCTCCGGCGGGAAAGTGACGAACAGAATGCTCGAAGATATCGAACGCTATTTCACCAAAGCGCGTTTTTATTCGATGCATGGTCTCAGCGAAGCCTTTCGGTGCAGCTATCTCGATCCCGAACAGATAAGGATTCGCCCCACTTCGATAGGCAAGGCGATTCCCGATGTCGATCTATACGTGATCAACGAAGAGGGTGAGTCGTGCAAGCCCAGGGAGATCGGGGAGCTGATCCATCGCGGAATCGGTATCTACAAAGGATACTGGAAGAGTCCGGAAGAGACGGCCAAGCGGTTTAAAAGTATCAGAATTTTGGAGAAGGTGATCGATCTGGAGGGAGATCTGTGTGACGAAATCGTCGTCGCAAGCGGAGACTACGTCTATCGTGACGAAGAGGGATATCTCTATTTTGTGAGTCGCAAAGACGATATGATCAAGACGATGGGGTATCGTGTCAGCCCTTACGAGATCGAAACGGCCGTTTTGAATCATGTACCCGGTATCAGAGATTGTGCCGTCTTTTCAGTCGAAAACGAAGAGATCGAAGAGGAGATCGTACTTGTCTATAGCGCTTTGGCGGAGATTCCCCGAAACGAAATACTCTTCGAACTCAAAAAACATCTTCCCAACTATATGCTTCCTTCACAAATCTTTTATAAGAAGAGTATTCCGCGCCATTACGGAAAGATCGACAAAGAAGCTCTCAAAAAAGAGGTGCTCGAGAGCCTCTAGAGTGTCGGTAGAAAATAGCTCGCGGCGATGTGCTGCTCATAGGAGTAGCAGCGCTGATCGAGAGTTTTTTGAAAAAACGTCTTCGCCTCTTCGATTCCGTTTTTGTTCCACTGATCGAATCCGACCAGAAAGAGCGCTTCGGCCCGTTTGCATGGATTGTCCGCCCTGGTGAGGAGTTCGGTCGCATCCTGGTCTCCCAGCCAGTAGGCGACGAGTTCCTCTTGCCATTTCGTGAGGTGGACCGAAGCGGGGAGATTTTGAAGGATACGTCTGGATGCTTCCGGACTCTTTTTGGAGGTGGCAAGTGCCAGCATCAGATAATCCGAAAAAGAGGGATTGGTGGTTTGTTGGATGTAGTGTTCGAAATTTTCCGCCGCTTTTTCCCACACCTGCGAATAGAAGTAGAAATGGCCGAGGGTATTGTATCGCTCGATCGATTCGGTATGGGGAATGTATTTCATCGCTTCGTTTTTCTGACCGTTTTCGATCAGAGTGTCGGCGAGAAAGAGTCGGGATCGGTCGTTTTGGGGGTCTGCCTGGTAGAGTTTGATCGCACTGTTGATCGCTTCGGATCTCGCGCCCAATCTTTCGTAAGCGATCGCCATCAGCGAATAGGCTGTGGTCATTTTCGGGCTCAAAGCGATCACCTTCTTCGCTTCGGAGAGAATCTTTTTGTTCAGGAGGTTGTTTTTGACGCCACAGAGGTTTTTCGATTCCAGATCGAGCGTTTTGTAGAGATAGGCGGTAGCGAGCATCAGATGGAGCGTGACGTTGTTCGGATCGACTTTGAGTCCGCGCTTGAGTGTCTCTATCGCCGCATTGTAAGCCTTCTGGTCGAGATAGAGGTCGGCCAGCATCTGATAGGAGGGGGCGAATCGCGGATTTTCTTCGATCGCTCCGAGCATCAGGTCGGCGATTTTGTCTCGTTCGCGTTCACGGTCGAGAAAGAGCGCTTCGATATAGGAGGGGGGAGCGGTATTGAGATGCGCGGCTTGGAGCGCGGGGAAAAAGGGGATCACCTTGTCCGCGAGCGCTCGGTCTTTTTCCAGTGCGATTTTCGTCAATGCGATGGCGGAGTAGAACTGCTGGATCTTCAGATCGTTCGGATTGAGCGTATGGGCGGCGTCGATCTCTTCGAGCGCCCGATCCAGCATAGTCCGGTCTTCTGTTTGGAGGTAGGCTTTGTAATGCTCTTTCGCCAGTGAAAAGTAGGGAATGTTCTTGTCGAGCTTCGGTTTGGGCGGAAGTTCCGGCTGAGCCGTGATTTCCGGCGCTACTTTCGGGGCACATCCGGTGAGAATCCATCCGGCGAGTAATAGAAATACGATCGATCGAAGCATGGTTTCTCCTTTTTGTTTCAATCATAGCATAAACAAGGTCAGAATTTGTTAGACTATTTCATTTTGGAGTGGAGGATTTTTCATGGGGTATCATGAATGGTTCGAAGAGTTGGCGGAAAAACACCGGACTATCGTCGAAAAATGCCATAGGTTGAGTGACGATGCACTGGTGGATTATTTTCTGTATGAAAACATGGTGGAGAAGGAGCCCGATTACTGTCCCCTCTATGCCACCGGGACGAAATGTCATCGGATGGAAGATCTCAACTGCTATCTGTGCGGTTGTCCCGAATTTCGTTTCTGTGACGGAGGATTTGGGGTATATGAAGGCAAAAAACTCTACAGCTACTGCGCGATCGACTCGAGACACGCTACATGGGTGAGGGTATCCGATGGGTGGCATCTAGATTGCAGCGGCTGTACCCTGCCACACCACAAAAGCTACATCCTGAAGCATTTCGACCGAGATTGGAAAAAGATCATGAAAGAAGTCGAATGCGGTGAGCCCGGTATGCTTTCGGCGAAAAAAATCGCTATAATAGTCAAAAAGGAGGTACGATGAAATTTCTCGTTGCGGTAGATTTATCCGAACCGACACAGAAGATCATCGATACGATCAGGGCTTGTGTCGACAAAGAGAGGGATGAAGTCTGGCTGCTTCATGTAGCTCAGCCCGAGCCCGATTTCGTGGGATTCGATGTCGACACTCCACAAATGCGTGAAGTGATCGCGAAGCGTTTCCACAAAGAGATGTGCGAACTGGGCGAATTCGAAGCGCAGATCGAAGACGACGGTATTCGTTGCAAAGCCCAGATGTTGCAGGGAGATATCGTCGAAACGATTTTGAAAAAGGTGGAGAGGGAGAAGATCGATATGATCATGATCGGTTCTCATGGGCACAACTTCATGGCGCGCGTTTTACTTGGAAGTGTCAGTGAGGCGATCGTACGTCATTCGCCAGTTCCGGTCATTATCGTTCCTACACACAAATCTGCTTAACCTTATAAAACTTTTGTTAAAATAGTTTACTTTTTCAAAAAGGGGCAGATTCGATGAAAAAAAGTATCGGGATATTGCTGGCGGGAGTGGTGGGTCTTTTTGCCCAAAATACGGTAGAGCGTTATCATATCGACGATATCGATTTTGGATTGATGTACGGCCTTACGTCGATAGACAACAGCGGAGGATGGGATTTTTCCAAACATACGCTTCAGGCATCGTTCCTGCTGAAAATGCAAGAGTTTTCCATCGATCCGATGGTCAATATGACTTTCGTCAACCTTTCCGATGAAGATGGAGCCGGATCGCTCTGGCAGCTGGCGCTCAACGGTCTGTATACGTTCGAAGGTGAATTCTATACGATGACTCCCTATCTCTATGCGGGTCTGGGATATGAATACGTCCATAACAGTACCAGCGATTTGAAAAGCAATCCATTTCTTCAAGCAGGTGTCGGAGTACGCTATCCGCTCTTCGAGGATACCGATCTGGTGGGAGAATTCCGTGGATTGCACGTGTTGGAACTCTCGGGCAGTGACCAGGGTGATGAATTTACCCTGTTTGTCGGTGTAAATATCCCGCTGCAGGAACATTATCTGATACCGGGAAGCAAAACGGTCGCCGTACCCGCACCCGAATCCACCGCTCCCGAGCTTCAGATGCAGAGAAACGACAAAGATGGTGACGGTGTGCCGGATGCACTCGATGTCTGTCCGGCTACCCCTCCCCATTCCAAAGTCAACGAGCATGGATGCATCCCGAAATCCGAAAGATCCAGGCTTTCATCCCTTTCCGAAAAAAGAGCGCTGAAAACCGCGCCCAATGTGACGGAAAGATCTCTTTCGTCGATGCGACATATGGTAATTCATCCTATGTTCGCACCGGGGAGTGCACAATTGGATGAAGCATCGCGGGAGAATATACGCAGGTTGGCGGCCACTTTGAAAAAACGCACTTTCAAGCGCGTGAAACTCGAAGGATATACCGACGACAGCGGAGATTTCGAACAAAACAGAATCCTTTCCAAGAAGCGGGCGGACGCAATCAAGAAGATTCTCGTTTCGGAAGGTATTCCAGCACAGAAGATCGTTACGGTCGGCAAAGGAGAACTCAGTCCGATAGCCAACAACGACACTCCAGAAGGTAGAGCGCAGAACAGACGCATCGAAATCACGATAGAGTGAAGAACATATCGTTCGCTCTGGTGTAAGAAGAGAGGAAGGAAGTCGGTATCTGGAATAAGTAGATATTAACTTTAAACTAAGATTAAATATGTATAATGTCAAGGCATTTTAAGAACACAACAGGAGAATATAGATGGCAAAATATGTAGAATTAAATAGTTCCAACTTCAGCGATACCATTGCTAAAGGTGTTACACTCGTCGACTTTTGGGCGCCGTGGTGCGGACCGTGCAGAATGATCGCACCGATTATCGAAGAGCTTGCGGAAGAGTTCGACGGAAAAGCGACTATCGCGAAAGTCAATACCGACGAAGAGCAGGATATCGCGATCCAGTACGGTATCCGCTCTATCCCGACGTTGCTTTTCTTCAAGGATGGAGAATTGGTCGACCAAATGATCGGTGCCGCCGGTAAGCAGGTGATCGCCGACAAATTGGATGCACTTCTGTAATTGAGACGTCCATCCGGAGGGAGAAGACTCTTCTCCCTCAACTATCTTTTCGCCTCTTTTTTCGGTGCGCTGATGATCGCCGGCGCGTTCGCCTACTACAACTACAAATTTTCCGAATACAGATTTTTCGATTTCGACGAGATGACATTCTATGAAAAACGGGATATTTTCGTTCCCAAAGCGCCCAAATATACCGTTTTGGTCTACAGTTCGAACATGACGTCCGCGAAAAAAGTGGCAGACAAACTCAAAAAAGAGAACCCCATTCTGGCGATCGATCTCTACCAAAAGAGATTTAATCAAGAAGATAGTATCATTCCCGTAACCAGCGGAATCAATACGCTTTTGAAGTTTGTGCAGCGGTTCAATATCTATGAAGTACCTTGCGCTTTCGAAATCAAACGATACAAAAAAAGCAGATACAAACAAAACAGTATGATAGAGATTATCGAATAGGAGGGGAGTTATGCTCGATTTGGCGATTATCGGCGGAGGTCCGGCGGGACTGACGGCTGGGCTCTATGCCACCAGAGGCGGATTGAAAGATGTCGTTATGTACGAAAAGGGGATGCCGGGCGGACAGATCACGCAAAGCAGTGAAATCGAAAACTATCCGGGTATCAAAGAGGTGGTCACGGGAATGGAGCTGATGGAGCCCTGGCCCGAACAGTGCATGCGGTTTGGTCTCAAGCATGTCATGGATGAGGTATTGCGAGTGAGCAAAAAGGCGGATCGCTTCGAAATCACGCTCGCGGGTGGTGATAGGGTCGATGCGAAAAACGTGATCGTTTGTACCGGAAGTACGCCGAAGCGGGCCGGTTTCGAGGGTGAAGAGGAGTTTTTCGGCAAAGGTGTCAGTACTTGTGCGACGTGCGACGGCTTTTTCTACAAAGATCGTGAAGTGGCCGTACTCGGCGGAGGGGACACGGCGTTGGAAGAGGCGCTCTATCTTGCCAATATCTGCTCGAAGGTCTATCTGATCCATCGCCGAGACAAATTTCGAGCCGCACCCGCGACGGTGGAGCGGGTGGTGAAAAATCCGAAGATCGAATTGGTTCTTAATAGTAGCGTCAAGAGAGTCTACGGCGGAGCGATGGGCGTAGAGGGTGTTTTGGTCGTCGATACGGAGGGAAACGAGAGAGACCTGAAAGTCCCGGGAATTTTCGTTTTTGTAGGCATGAATGTCAACAACGGTGTTTTGAAGCAGGAAGACGGAAGTTTTCTGTGCGAAATGAGCGAGCGGGGAGAAGTGGTCGTGGATCTGAAGATGCACACCTCCGTCGAAGGGCTTTTCGCCGCGGGGGACATTCGAATCGATGCGTCCAAACAGGTTGTCTGTGCGGCGGCTGATGGCGCGACGGCGGCATTGCAGGTGATCGCCAGAGAGCAACACTGAAGAGAGGGGAGAGATGATAAACGTAGGTATTCACGGATCGACCGGAAGGGTCGGAAGATTGCTGATCGAAAATCTCAAAAAAGACGATGTGGCTCAGGTGAGCGTATTGCATGCGATCGAAAAATTCGATTTTCCGGTCGACGAAAAGATCTTGATCACGAACGATACGCAAACGCTGCTGGAAGAGTGCGACGTGGTGATCGATTTCACGCTGCCGGATGGTACGGAGAGTCTGGTCGAAGCGGCGCTGAAGCATCCCAAACCGCTGGTGATCGGAACGACGGGCCTGTCCAAACATCAACAAAATCTTCTGATAGAGGCGTCCAAAAAGATGCCGATTCTCTATGCGACCAATATGTCTTTGGGCGTGGCGGTTTTGAACAAGCTCGCTTTCATGGCTTCCAAAATTCTCAACGATTTCGATGCGGAGATCGTCGAGATGCATCACCGTTACAAAAAGGACGCTCCCAGCGGGACGGCGCTCACACTGGCCGAACATGTCGCCCGTGCGCGCGGACTCGATCTGGACAAAGTGCGCGTCAGCGGACGTGATGGCAATATCGGCGAGCGTACCAAAGACGAAATCGCCGTCATGGCACTTCGCGGTGGCGATATCGTCGGACGCCACACCCTCGGTCTCTACAACGACGGGGAGTTCATCGAGCTCAACCACACCGCCACGAGTCGCGATACCTTCGCGAAAGGGGCGATCAAGGCGGCCAAATGGCTCGTTTCCCAAAACAGCGGGCTTTACAAGATTACAGACTGTCTGGGAATATAAGGATAGAAGATGTGTGCAGTAGTCGGGGTGTTCAATGTTCCACAAGCGTCGAAAGTCGCTTACTATGCGCTGTTCGCGATGCAGCATCGCGGCCAGGAGGCGACAGGAATCAGCGCGAGTGACGGTGTTACCATCCATACGCGCAAGCGGAGGGGACTTGTCACCGACGTGTTCAGCGACGAAGATACTTTCGAGTATCTTAGAGGATCCATGGCGATCGGCCACAACCGCTACTCCACAGCGGGGAGCGATTCGATCGCGGACGCCCAGCCGATTGCGGCCAAATACAAGCTGGGAGAGATCGCGATCGCGCACAACGGCAACCTGATCAACAAGGAAGAGGTACGCCGGCGACTGATAGAGGAGGGAGCGATATTCCAATCCTATATGGATACGGAAAATATCATCCATCTCATCGCCAGAAGTCAAAAAGACCATCTCCAGGATCGTATCACCGAAGCGCTCGATCAAATCAAGGGGGCGTACTGCTTGGTGATCCAAAGTCGCAAAAAGATGTTCGCGATCAGAGACAGATACGGTGTCAGACCCCTCTCTTTGGGCAAGTTCGAAAAAGGGGGATATATCGTTGCGAGCGAAACATGCGCTTTCGAATTGGTGGGGGCGAAATTCGTGCGTGACGTGCGGCCGGGAGAGATGCTGATCTTCGAAAAGGGAAAAGAGCCCGAATCGATTCAACTCTACGAACCCGATCCGCATCCGTGCGCTTTCGAATACATCTATTTCGCCAGACCCGACAGCGTGATAGACGGCAAAAACGTCTATCAAAAACGTCTGCGTATGGGAAGAGAGCTGGCGATCGAGGATCCCGTCGATGCGGATATCGTGATTCCCGTTCCCGACAGCGGTGTGGCGGCCGCGTTGGGATATTCGCAGCAAAGCGGCATTCCCTTCGAAATGGGAATCGTGCGCAACCACTATGTCGGTAGAACGTTCATCGAGCCTATACAGGAGATGCGCGATTTGAAGGTCAAACTCAAACTCTCTCCGATCCAATCGGTAATCGAAGGTAAGCGGGTCGTGATCATCGACGATTCGCTGGTACGCGGAACCACCTCCAAACAGATCGTCAAAATACTCAAAGAAGCCGGGGCGAAAGAGGTCCATTTCAAACTCGCCTCCCCGGAGATCAGATTTCCCTGCCTTTACGGAATCGATACGCCCAGCAAAGCGGAGTTGATCAGCGCCAACAAAAGTCGTGAAGAGATTCAAGAGATGATCGGTGCCGATTCGCTCTCCTTTTTGAGTCTGGATGGGCTCAAAAAGAGCCTGGGAGAAGACCGCACCTACTCTCTGGTGAGTTTCGACGGAAACTACTTCATCAAATAGCGTGCGTGAAATATTGACCGCCGGAAGATATTTCCGGCGAAAATTTGGGTGCAGTGTCTATAAAACTCCGATTTCCATTATGGGATTTACCTGTCCCAATATCGATGGCAGGGTCGCGAAGGGAGGGTGCAGCTTTTGTGAAAACGAATCTTTCAGCCCCAACCTCCAGCAGAAAGTTTCCAGGCGTTTCACCCTCAATCCGGATTCGGTCGAAAATCCCTATATAGAGGCTCAGTTGTCGCAGTTGGAACGCCAGTTTTTTCTCTCGAAAGCCAAACTTTCCAAAAAATTCGGCGCCCGGAAATTCATCGTCTATTTTCAGTCGTTTACCAATACCTATGCACCTTTTGAAACGCTCAAGACTCTTTATGAGCACGCCCTTTCGCTGGATGGTGTCGTCGGCTTGAGTATCGGTACGCGTGCCGATTCGGTAACGGAAGAGTTGTTGGTTTATCTCGATCGTCTCGGGAAAGATACGGAGATCTGGATCGAATATGGGATCCAGAGCCTCTTTCAAGAGACACTGGACAGAATCAATCGCGGTGAAGATGTTGATAAGATGCTCTCTTGGATACGAAAGACCAAATCCTATCCCCATATCAAACTCTGTGCCCATCTGATCTACGGGCTTCCGGGCGAGACGGAAGAGATGATGCTACGGACTCTGGAACGTGTAATAGAGCTAGAACCCGATGCATTGAAGATCCATCCGATGTATGTGACGGAAAATACCGCCCTGGCGATCGATTACCGAAAGGGGCGCTTTGTTCCCATTACGCTGGAAAGCTATACGAAGATGTTGATTCGGAGTTTCGAGTCGCTGCCCGAAGAGGTCATGATCCAGCGTATCACTGCCGGCATCAATGACGATTCGCTACTTGCACCCGGATGGTGCCGCTGCAAGCATACCCAGATGAAAGATATCGGAAAGGCTTTGAGAAGAGCCGGATTCGACTATTGAGAGATGTCCTAGATGGTACAGTGGGCGGATATGGAGATTTCCACTCTGTTTCTTCCCTTCTCTTTCGCTTCGTAAAGTGCGATATCGGCCCTGTTGTAGACTTCGTCGAAAGTATCCGTTTCGTCGATTTGTGTGACGCCGAAGCTGGCGGTGACACGTCCTGCGAGTGGATGTATGGTCTCTTCGATCACTTTACGCAGCTTTTCCAGCGCGATTCTCGCCTGGCTGAGGTCGGTTTGCGTCAGCAAAATCACGAACTCCTCTCCACCCCACCTTGCGAAGGTATCGCTCTTGCGCATATTTTGTTCGATTGTCCGTGCGAATTGTTTGAGAATCTCATCTCCGACTCTGTGGCCGAAGGTGTCGTTGACCCTTTTGAAGTGGTCGATATCCAATATCGCGAAACTCAGAGGGGTATGATAACGTTTTTGTTGTAACATTTCGTAATGGATGACTTCATCCATTTTCTGGCGGTTGTAGGCACCGGTGAGTTTGTCGTGATAGGCGATATCCTCCATCCTGATCTTTTCGAGTGTCATATCGGTAATGTCGACGAAATTCCAGAGGTAGGTCTCCTGAACCTCGTCCAAGAGGGAAATCTTGATCAAAAATGTTTTGGGAGTGAAACTGCGAATATCGAGCATCGAAACGATTCTCTCGTGATGTGGCGTACGCAACAGCAGGTCGATGAAACTTTCGCCGGGAGCGCAAAGCCCGGAGTGGAGATAGTTTTTGTTTTTCACGAATGTCGAAGTGAGAGAGCGATGTATCGTGTAGAAGTTTTCCAGATCATGGCTCGCGAAAAATTCCAGAAACGTTTTATTGGCATAGTGGATCTGTTCCCGATCACGGATAATGATCATGTTGGGGTCTGTATCGATGATCTTCTGCAGTACGGCGTATTGCTGGGCACACTCTTTTTCGAAAAGGATCGTTTTAGCTTGCATTTGAAGCGTTTCGTCGAGTTGTCCACTATCGATCGGTTTGGTCAGATATCCTGTCACGTTTAGATGGATCGCATCGAGCAGATAGTGGCTCTCCTGGTGGGCGGACATGATGATGATCGGGATTTTCGGGTTTTGCTTGCGGATCTTTTCGATCATCTCCAATCCGTTCATGATCGGCATATTGATGTCGGTCAAAACGATATCGATCGACTCTTTTTCGAAAAGTTCCAACCCTTTGGCTCCATTTTCTCCCACGAATAGTTTGCGGACTCTTTTTTTGAGTCGCTTTTCGAAGATCGACCGGATCATCGGATCGTCTTCGACATAGAGGAGATTGATCCGTTTGAGGAGGTCGTTACGCAGCATAGGCACTCCTTACGGTGATGAGAAAACATGCGCCTTCGTCGCTGTTTTTGCACAAGAGGCTTCCACCCAGACTCTCATGAATGATCATGCGTGACATATACAGTCCCAGACCGGTTCCCTGTTCTGGTCCTTTGGTCGTGAAGTAGGGATCGAAGATCCGGTCGATGATCTCCTCGGGAATTCCGCCGGCATTGTCGCATATCTGTATGATACCTCCCTCCGTCTCCTTGCGGAAAGATAGACGGATATATCCATCCTCGACAGCGCGTGCGATCAGGGCGTCTTTGGCGTTGTTGACGATATTGATGATCACTTGCTGGAATTCGCTCGCATGGCCGATAATTTCGAACTCCTCCCCTTCGAAGAGGATACGGATGTCGTGTGCGGAGAGCTGTTGGTCGAGTATGGCGGTGATCTGCATCGATTTTTCTTTTACCTTGAATCGCTCTTTCGCCTTGTCTATCCGAAAAAAGTTTCGAAAATCGTCGATCGTTTGGGACATATAGGTGATCAACTGCATGTTTGTCCGGGTAAAACTACGGATGAATTCCAGGTCGATCGACCCCTCCTCGTAATCCTCCTCCAAGAATTGTATGTTGAGTGCGAGTGCGTTTAGAGGCTGGCGCCACTGGTGGGCGATAGCCGAGATCATCTCCCCCATCGCGGCGAGCCTGGACTGGACCATCAGCATTTTGTCCTTTTCGAGATTCTTCCGCACCTCTTCTCGTACTTTCGATTCCAGAGAGTCTTTGTAGCGCTGGAGCTCTTCGAGTGTGGATGAGAGTTTTTGGTTGATTTCCGAGAGGGGAGTCTGGTCGTAGATATAGAGGCAGACCAGTTTTTGTTTTTGATCGTAGGGGACGATCGTGACATTTTGTTGCATACTCTCGAACGTATTGTCGGTAATGGCGGTGAGTTTGATATCGATTAGATAGTGGTGAGGATCTACGCTGTAGAAAGTCGGGGTATTGAGCAACAGGGCGGATTTGATTTTGCGTTTGAGTTTTTGAGTCTGTATGTAGGGGAAGAGTTCCGAAAGGTTTCTTCCGACGATATCGTGAGCGGGAATTTTGGTATGGAATTCGAGCCATCGGTTCCAGAAGAGAACATGGAGGGAGTCATCCAGGATAATGATACCGTTGTCGATAGTTTCGAGAATCTCCTGTGGTCGGATAAGCGTGGGATTAAAACTCATCCAGCAATTCCTGCAATCGCTCTTTGATCCAGAGGATCGAGTCATCATGTGTCAGCAGAATCAAGACGCCCTGGATTTTCTGTGTTTCGAACTCCAGCTCCGTGGAGATGATGATCAGTTGTTCGTACCCTTTGACCAGAGACCGATCGATTTGGGAGAGGGTGGCGATTTGGCGGATCGTGGGAGGGTTGAAAGCTACGCTGGAGTTGAGTTGTTCAGAAAACTTGCCTATCGTGGCGGCTGAGAGGATATTGGTGATTTCCAGTACGATTTCCCTGCATTCGTCATCTTCGTCACCCGCACCGTTGGATGTGTTGAAAGCGAGCATGAGGTTGTGGGCCGAAGCGGCGTCGATAATGAAGAGACTCTCTCCCGCAATCTCTCCGCTGATGATCTGTCTGGAGATGTAGTGAGGTCGATGGGTTTGAACGTTTTTTTCGAGATAAGTTCCTAGTTCCATAGTGGAGATGATATCGATATGGGGTATCTTCAATGTCGCGAAAGCGTCTATGATTTCACTGATGGCCGCCGTGGCGGTACCGTATGCGATATTCATCATCTCCTGCAGACAATCCTTCTCGTCTTCGCTCAAATGGGGCGAGACGAGCGTCTTTTCAGCCATTTTACGCTTCCTGATGGATGTGTTGTTCGAAGATCTCTTCCATTTTGGCGGCATCGATCGGTTTTTTGACGAATTGGAGTGCACCGCTTGCAAGTGCCTTTTCAACGGCACCTTGCTGGATATCCGCACTGAGAATCACGACACGTGCTTCGCTATCGAAATTTCTGATCTGTTCGAGTGCCTCGAATCCATCCATTACAGGCATTGTCAGATCCATAAATACAAAATCGGGTTCGTATTCGCGATAGAGGGCGACGGCGTCGGCTCCGTCGCAAGCTTGAATCACCGAATCCCTATCTTCGTCGATATATTTTTTCAATGCCCGGAGTACCATTTTGCGTGCCATACGGGAATCGTCCACCACCATATATGTCATAAACCCTCCTTATACGCTTCTATATAGGAGTAGTATCGACGGGAGTGGGGAATTGTTTAGGAGTTGCGAGTACGGCGGTATTTGAAAGAGAGATAGATCCAGGCGGCGACTCCGACCCAGAGCATCATCAGAGAAAACTCCTGTCCTCTCGTCATCCAGCCGCAACAGATATAGCCCAGCTGAGGATCGGGAGCTCTGAAAAATTCGGCGATGAAGCGGGCGAGACCGTACAAAATCGCATAGAGAGAGATCAACTCTCCATTAAAACGCTTGCGTTTCCTATAGAGAAACAGAACGACGAACACCACGATCCCCTCGGCGAACGCTTCGTAAAGTTGGGAAGGGTGGCGCAGTATGCCATCCACATAGATGCCCCAAGGAACGTCGGTGACTCTTCCCACGAGTTCCTGGTTGAGGAAGTTTCCGATCCGTCCGAAGAGATATCCGGCAGGAACCGCGATCGCAGCGATGTCGAGCATAAACCACTGGTTTACCCTGTGACGTCTGCAAAAAATCGTGGAAGCGATGATGAACCCCAGTATCGCCCCATGGTAGGACATTCCTCGAATTCCGACGAATTCTCCGTTTTTGAATGGGTTGAAAATCTCCCAAGGATGCGATAGGTACCACAGAGCGTGGGGATCGTAAAAGAGGATATAGCCAAGTCTGGCCCCCACAATCACGCCGATTTCCACCCAGACGATATAGTTGTCCAGCAACTCCTGGGAAATCGGAAGCGCGTCTTTTTTGACGATCCATTTGGCGACCATGACTCCCACGACGAGTGCGAGTACGTACATGATACCATACCAGTGTACTTGAAGTCCGAAAAGATCGAACGCTACGGGATCGAATTGTGTATAGATATGGTTCCAATGGTTCATTTTGCCTCTTTGAGCGCTTTGGCGATCAGTTCGAGAGGATTTTTGAAGATCGCTTTCGAGCCTTTGAGTCCGAGCGCGTTGGTGATCTGCATACGGCAAGCACTGCATTCGGAGGAGACGATCGAAGCCCCCGTCTCCTCTATCATCGCCGCTTTGGGCAAGCCCGCCGCACGTGCGAGATGATACTTTTCGCTCTGTATCGTCACGCCTCCGAAACCGCAGCATCTATTCGGATCGCTCATCTCCGTCAGGATGTAGTTTTTTGCGATCAACTCTCTGGGTTCCCGGAAGATTCCCTGCATCTTTCTCGCATGACAGGGATCATGATAGGTGATTTTTTCGTCGTAAACCGCCCCTTTTCGATCGAGTCGCTCTTGAAGGTCGGTATGTTTTCGGAGCCATTCGGTCGCCATGAAGATTTTGTCGTTGAGCTTCATCGCACGCGCTTTCCATTCGGGACGGTCATGAAAGAAGTGGGGATAGTCGATTTTGATCATCGCCGAACAGGTGGCTTCGGGGATGATGATGGCGTCGAGATCTTCGATAAAGCTTTCGAAATATTCGATGTTGTGCCTGGCCAGGTAGTCGACCGTATCGAAATCCCCCGTAAAGTAGGCGGGTGCGCCGCAACAGAGCTGCTTTTTGATCAGATAGACGTCGATTTCCAGTTCATGCAGTATCTGCAGGAGAGACTCTCCGATATCGGTGTAGGCATAGTTGGCCAGGCAGCCGATGAAGATACCCACTTTGCCTTTGCCGCCGTTTTCGATCACGTCCGGATGGGAGTTGAGGAAAGTCGACGACTTGGCGGAAGGCAGCAGCCGCTCCTTCTTGATCAGGGGGAGGGAGAATCTAGGCTGCATCGCCTCCCGTTCGGCTTCGATCCTGAAACCGCAGGTTTGAAACAGATATCCCATTTTCGCGAGCCAATCCATCGCTTTTCTATGTCTGAGAAGAAAGAAAAAAGCCTTTTTATACCATGCAAGACCATATTTTTTTCGGATATCGTTGCGTACCTGTTCGATGACCATATCGACCGGCAGGTCGTTGGGACAGACGTCGACGCAGTTGGTACAGAGAAAACAGCTTTCAAAAATATCCTTGGCGTTTTTGTCGAGGGGGAGCTCTCCGCGCCCATAGGCGCCCAAAAGGTCCAGAAATCCTCTGGGAGAGGTGGTTTCGTCCGGATGGACGCTGTGGATCGTGCAGGTGGGGATACACTTTCCGCACTTGATGCAATCGTCCGTGATTTGGGTGAAGTCGAAAGCTCGGCGTTGCGGATTCATCTTCTATACCGTTTTGGAGAAGCGGCGTTTGTTTTCGGGGATCTTCTTCAAGTAGGCATCGAACGCCATCGCGATATTTCGGATCAACAGTGTGCCGGTGGGAGATACGGTGATCGCATCGACACTGATCTGCAGCAACTCTTCGTCCTGAAAGGTCTGCAACTCCTCCAGCGCTTCCGAGAAGTATTTGGCGAAATTGATTCCGAAACGTTTTTCCGTACGGGGAATATCGAGTTTGAAATTGCTCATCAACTCCATGATGACATAGTTGCGGATTTTGTCGTCTTCGGTCAGTTTGATACCTCTTTGTACGGGCAGTCTTCCCGCTTCCAGCGCCGCTTCGTAGTCGCGCATCTCTTTGTGGTTTTGGACGTAGTAGTCTTCTCCTTCGCCGATACTCGTCAGCCCTACGCCGATCAGGTCCGCTCCCCCTTTGGTGGTGTATCCCTGGAAGTTGCGGTGCAATTCTCCCTTTTCGATCGCTTTGAAGAGTTCGTCTTCCGGTTTGGCGAAGTGGTCCATGCCGATCATTTTGTAGCCGTGATTTTCGAAGAAATCGATCGTGTATTTGAGAATCTCCAGTTTCGTTTCGGGTTTGGGGAGGGTCGTTTCGTCGATCTTGCGCATCGTCTTTTTCATCCAGGGCACATGCGCGTAGTTGAAGACGGCATATCGGTCCGCGTCGAGTTCGCGTGCGAGTTGGAGCGTCTTTTTGAAGGTTTCGAATGTTTGGTAGGGCAGTCCGTAGATCAGATCGACGTTGACCGACTCCACGCCCGCTTCCCGGGCGACGTCGATCGCTCTTTTGGTCATATCAAACGGCTGGATTCGGTGTATCGCCTGCTGCACCCTCGGATCGAAATCCTGCACACCGAAACTGATCCTGTTGAAGCCGCCCTCTTTGAGTACCTCCATCTGCGACTCCGTGAAAAATCGCGGATCGATTTCGCAGCTAAGCTCGGCGTCGGGGGCGAAACGGCTAAAGCGTGCACGGATCATCCGAATGAGGCGTTCGAGCTGTTTGGCATCGAAAAAGGTGGGCGTACCTCCGCCGAAATGGAGTTGAATCACCTCTCTGGAAACGTCCAGATGTTTAACGAGAAGATCGAGTTCCTTTTCGAGATAACCCAGATAACGCTCTTTTTTCTCCTCTTTGGAGGTGTAGACGACATTGCACCCGCAAAAATAACAGGCGCTTCTGCAAAACGGAAGGTGAAAATAGAGCGAAAGAGGACGCTCTCTTTTTTGCTTTTCCAGTTCGGCGACGTAGGTGTCGGCATCGAAAGATTCATCAAACTCCAATGCGGTGGGATAGCTGGTGTATCTGGGGCCGGGTTTCGAATATTTGGTGAATTTGTTGAAATCGATCATTTTCCCTCAGCCTTCGTTGCCCAACATCGGGTGGTGTGCGTAGAGATCCTTCAGGTTGATGAAGAGGTTGGGATGCTCTTTTTTGATATCGCGGATCAATTTGTCCAGATCGATACTGATGGGCTTGTTGCCTTTTTGCGATTGTGTCAGTTTCTTGATCTGATCCATCGCCACGACCCAGACATCTTCGAAGTCGGCCGGAACATGCTGCCAGATGGTCTTTTCGAGTTTGAGGTTGAAATTTTCCGTCTGGGCCGCTTTGAGCGCGTTGACGATCTGTGCGAAAGTGTCCGCGGGGATGAAGGCGTAGGCGCGCTTTCCGTCCTCCGCGTCGATCGCGAACATCGGTTTGTCGTCTCCCCACTCTCCGCTTTTGAGGATCAGCTGTTTGATATGGGGATCCTCGGTATTTTTGATCTCCAGGATCGTCTTTTCGCCGTTTTTGAAACCCAGACTTTCGGAAAGCGCGTTGATTTTTTTGATCAAGTCGGTATGGTTGTTTTCGTTCTCTTTGTCGCTCATCGTTTTCTCCTTTGCTGATCGAGCCAGACCATGATGCCTTTTTGGGCATGAAGCCTGTTTTCCGCTTCGTCGAATATCACGCTCTGGGGTCCTTCCAGAACCGCTTCGCTCACTTCGTATCCACGATACGCCGGCAGGCAGTGAAGGAAAATCGCATCCTTTTTGGCCTCTTTCATCATCGCTTCGTCCACTTCGTAGCCTTTGAAATCCTTGACTCTGCGCTCTTTCTCCCGCTCCTGCCCCATCGAGATCCAGGTATCGGTCGTCACGACGTCGCAGCCGCCGACGGCGAGTCTGGGATCGTCCGTGATCAGGATCTTCGCGCCGCTTTCTTTGGCCATCTCCAGGGCGCTTTCGAGTACGCCCGGATCGACTTCGTATCCCTTCGGAGTGGCGATGCGAAGCTCGAATCCGAGTCGGGACGCCATCATAAGCCAGGAGTGCGCCATGTTGTTGCCGTCGCCGATGTAGGCGACGACTGGATTTTCTCCTTTGCCGTATTCGATCATCGTCATATAGTCTGCCATCAATTGTACAGGATGATAGCTGTCAGTCAGCCCGTTGATCACCGGTATGTCGGCATATATGGCGAACTCTTCGAGTTTGGCCTGTGAAAAGGTGCGGATCATCACCATGTCCACCATTCGGGAGAGGACTCTGGAGGTGTCTTTCATCGGTTCACCCCGGCCAAGCTGGATATCGTCGGAGGAGAGAAAGAGAGCATGGCCTCCAAGCTGATACATTCCCACTTCAAAACTGACGCGTGTACGGGTACTCGATTTTTCGAAGATCATTCCCAGTGTCTGCTCTTTGAGATAGGGGTGGTGTGTACCCGCTTTCGTTTCGTTCTTGATTTTGAAAGCCAGGTCGATGATCTCCTGGATTTCGGATTTTTCGTAGTCTTGAAGCGTCAGAAAATGTCTCACCTTGTCGTCCTTACATTAAAAAAAGAGATATTTTAGCGAAAAAGTGCCTAAATGACAAATCCCTGAATAGAGCGGAGAGACGGTAGGGTCCGCACAGATGTGCGGACCCCAGAGGGTCATTCGTGTGTTTCGTTGTTTTCCGGGGCAGTTTCACCTTTATCGTGGTTTTCTTCCACAGCTGCAGGTGCTTCCTCTTTCTCTTCGGTGGTCGTTGGAGCCTCTTTGGATTCAGGCTTTGTCTCGGCAGCAGGTTTCTCCTCGCTCTTTTCAGATTCTACCGCTTTTTCAGGTGCAGATTCCGTTTTGGGCGTTTCCTCCTTTGGTGTTTCTTCGACGGCCGGAGCGGGTTTTGTTTCCTCCTCTTTTGCCGGAGCGGTTTCCTGTTTCTGTGCTTTGAGATCTTCTATCTCGTCCTTGAGATCGAAGAGTTCGTCACTGAGTGCCTGGACTCTGGCGTTGTTGGCACCATGTTCGAAGACGAGCTCACCACCCTCTTTACCCTGATAGAGTGTTCCGGCGATGAAACCGATCAAAATCAGAATATAAAGAAGTGTCGATTTCCACCCTTTCAAAGATATCGCGAAAATTTTGAAAAGAAGCAATACACCCGTTCCGTATACCAGATAGGTCCCGATCAACTTATGCTCTTTGAGGGTCTCTTTTCCCTCCGTCGTGAGAAGGTCGAGGGTGTTTTTCCCATCTACTTTTCCCGTTAGCCAGGCCGCGACGAAGATTACGATCGTCAGCGCCAGCAAAATGAAAGAAAATACGGAGATAGATTTTCTCCGGGTGAAGAGGTTGTAGATCTCCAATAGCAAAATGACGATTGGCAGCACGATGGCGAAGTGTACAACCGGGGAGTGAATCATCGTGGGGATATCGAATCCCAAGGGTGGTATCGGAAGATCCGGAATAGCAGGTAAAGTCATGTCTTACTCCTTCTTAAATAAATCTGTCTTATATTATCCAAATTCGAGTTAACTTTCCGTTAATCACTTTGTCCGGAAAGAAGTTTCGCCGCCTCTTTGGCATGATAGGTGATGATGATATCCGCTCCGGCACGTTTGAAACCCAGAAGCGTCTCCATCATGACGCGTTCGTAGTCGATCACGCCCGCCTTGTCCGCCGCCTTGAGCATCGCGTACTCTCCACTGACGTTGTAGACGGCCAGCGGCAGCAAGGTACGTTCTCTGATATCTCGGATGATATCCAGATAGGCGAGGGCCGGTTTGACCATCAAAATATCTGCCCCCTCCCGCTCGTCCTCGATCGATTCGTTGATCGCTTCTCTCCTGTTGGCGGGGTTCATCTGATAGCTGCGACGGTCTCCGAAGCTGGGAGCCGATTCGGCTACGTCCCGAAACGGTCCGTAATAGGCGCTGGCGAATTTCGTGGAGTAGCTCATAATCGGCAGATTGATAAAACCCGCCCGATCCAGCGAGGTACGGATAGCGGTGATCATCCCGTCCATCATTCCGCTGGGAGCGATCATATCGGCTCCGGCTTTTGCGTGTACGATCGCCTGTTCTCCCAGGATTTCGAGGGTGGCGTCGTTGTCGACGGTGTGGTGTGTGGGGTCGAGAATACCGCAATGGCCATGGTCGGTATATTCGCAAAAGCAGAGATCGGTGACGACGAACATCTCCGGATGGGCTTCCTTGATTGCACGGATCGCTTTGGCGATGATGCCGTGTTCGCAGAGCGCATCGCTTCCTATGCTGTCTTTGACGTCGGGAATTCCGAAGAGAATGATGGCATACAGCCCGAGCGATTTGAGCGTTTCGCACTCTTTGACCGCCTCGTCGATACTCATCTGGAAAACTCCCGGCATCGAGGAGATTTCGTTTTTGACGCCTTCGCCCTCCCGTATGAAAAGGGGGTAGATGAAGTCGTCCGTCGAAAGATGCGTTTGGGTGAGCATATCGCGGAGTTTAGGGTGCAATCTGGTACGGCGGAAGCGCTTAAACATAGTTTTTCCTTCTTTTGGGTACAATCTTTAACCGATTGGCTAAGGTATGATTAAGCTTTTTATGGTTCGATCATACCGTGACTATTTGAGTAATA
Organism: uncultured Campylobacterales bacterium; assembly: GCA_964443745.1. Lineage (GTDB taxonomy): Bacteria > Campylobacterota > Campylobacteria > Campylobacterales > QNZT01 > CAYUEN01. Next base: position 58,460 of record CAYUEN010000002.1, read on the forward strand.
TTCTAACATAACTTCAGGAAATTTATTTAGAGATGAAGATAGAGATTTCGGAAATCGCACAGCTTCCGACCGAATATGGTGAATTTTTGATACAGGCATTCAAAGAAGGGGAAAAGGAGCATCTGGTGATCTTCAAAGAACCCTTCGGCGATGCGCCGATCGTACGGGTACACAGCGAGTGCCTGACGGGGGATGCGTTGGGAAGTCTCAAATGCGATTGTGGGCCGCAATTGCACTTTGCACTGGAGACGATCGCGAAAGAGGGCGGATTGGTGCTCTATCTCAGGCAGGAAGGCCGCAATATCGGACTTTTGAACAAAGTCAACGCCTATGCGCTCCAGGATCAGGGGCTCGATACCGTGGAGGCGAACCATCAGCTCGGATTTTCGGCGGATGAGCGGAGTTACGAGATGGTGGAGGAGGTGTTGCGTTATTTCAAGATAGAGAAGATCCGTCTTTTGACGAACAATCCGAAAAAGATCGAATCACTCGAGGGGATCGAGATCGTCGAACGGATCCCGATCGTGGTCAGATCCAACAGATACAACGAAAAGTATCTGCGGACCAAGAAGAAGAAGATGGGGCATCTCCTTTAAAAAAAGAGATTGCATCCCGCCTTGTTATCGCTGTTCTTGTTTGATGGCCTGAATCAGGGTTTCGAATCCCTCTTTGCTCGATTTTTCGACACTTTTGAAGTACTCCAGACCCTTTTTCTGATCCGCCGTACTCTCTTTTGAAAAACATTCGACCGCGAGATTGAGCCCCTGATGGACATGGGCGTGTTCTTTGTTGATTTCGTTGATCGCTTTGGTGTTATTCTTGAACAGATCGCGGGAAACCTCCGTAAACCATCTGCCGAACCGGCAGCTGTTTTCGTCCGGCAGAGAGACTTTTTCGTGTTTGAGAGCGGCTTTGTATCCGTTGAGTTTGAGAAGAATATGGTCGATCTTGCCGTTGCTGACGTTGATTTCGTTGGTGACGTTGCGGGTCTCTTCCGTGATTTGGGAAGAGTTGTTCTGTACATAGTCGACGTTGGTTCGGAACGTTTCGAGTACATGCATGATCTTTTCACTCTCTTCTCCGAATGTTTCGCTGATCTGAAGCATATTGTTGGAGTTTTGTTTCAAGCCGCTGATATTGATCTCCACTTCTTGTGTCGCCTTCTGGGTGCGTTCGGCAAGTTTGCGCACTTCGTCGGCTACGACCGCAAATCCCCGTCCGTGCTCGCCGGCACGTGCCGCTTCGATCGCGGCGTTGAGCGCAAGAAGATTGGTCTGGTCGGAGATATCTTTGATCAGGTTGATGATCTCGGCGATCGACATAACGGAGTTGTTGAGTGTCGCGGAGTCGTCACGGAGTTGTTCGGTATACTGCTGGATGTTCTCCACGGAGTTTTCGATCGTCGCCGTTTGGGATTCCACTTCGCCGATTCTTTCGGTCGTTTTGGAGTTGAGTTCGTTGATTTCTCCCAGCATGGAGAGATTCTCTTCGATCGTGTTTTGCAGAAATCGGACACCATCTTCATAACTTTCTATCAGTGTTTGTAACAACTCTTCCCGGATATCGTTCCTAATCTGAGCTTCGTGGTCGTGATGATTGGCAAGGGCACTTTCCAATTGTGCGACACGATCTCTCAGTTCACTGTTTTCAGCCCTGAGTCTTTCAATCTCTTCTTCTCTTCTATCCATAACGGCACTGTTGCTTTTTCCGAACATAAATATCTCCTTCTTCTTGATATGCGATTGTCTCTATATCGACCACTGGTGAAATTCGTTGAACCCACCTCTTTGACATTTTCCATTTTCCGAACGGATTTTATTGCGGCACTATTTTGAAAAAGGGGAGATTGGGTACGTTCGGCCAGTGTGTATACTTCGTCGCTCCGAAAATATTTTGAAGTGTGTTATAATCAGCCGATGGAACGATTTGACGAGTTTTGTAGACTTTTGTTAAAATACAATCGTACTCACCGTATCAGCGGAGTACGTGACAAAGCGGATATACAAGCCTATATCGAAGATGCGCTCTATCCGATTCCGTACGTGGGAGATTTTTCCACTTGCCTGGATATCGGTACGGGGGCGGGATTTCCCGGTATGGTGCTGGCGATCGCCTATCCGAAAGTGCGTTTTACGCTGGCTGAGCCGATCGCGAAACGGGCCGCTTTTTTGCACTTGGTCAAGGTGGCTTACGGATTGAAAAACGTCGATATCCAGACCAGAAGAGTCGAGGATATCTCGCCGTTTGGAGTGGATCTGATCACTTCGCGTGCTGTTACCAGGACCGATCAGCTCATAAAACTCGCTGCAGATTTCATTATGCCGAAAACACGGATATTGCTTTATAAAGGAAGCAGTGTTTTCGAGGAAGTGGATACGTCGATGTCGTATGAAATCATCGAAAAAGAGAAGCGCAACTATCTGATACTCAAAGGAGTGGGATGATCATCAAATTACTGGTTTTGGGCGGATTGATCTACGGGGTTTATCTGCTTTTTTTCAAAAACGGCGGTCTTTTGCAGCAGATGTCCGACAATACGGGCAAAAAGGTACGAAAAACAAAAGAGCGTGAAGAGAGTGAAACGGTCGTGGAGTGTAGCGGGTGCGGTGTCTATATTTCGACGAAAGAGGCGATTATCAAGGACGGTAAATACTACTGTTCGAAAAAGTGTGCGGGGCTTACATGATATTGATAGGCCATCCACAAATCGCTTACCGCCCCTTCTATTTTGTCAAACATATCGAAGAGATCGACAAGACACCGTCCGGAAGTACGGTCGTTTTCGCCTTTTCCGAAGAGGGGGCGTCTTTGGCGGAGCACTGCCGAAAAAACGGCGTGCGGTTTGCGATGATCGTCGATAGCTACAAAGAGGTGATTTTCGCCAATGCGCTGGGGAGCGCCTTTATCGTCGTCGACAGATCGCTGGCGAAGAAGGCGCAGACGTTTGCCAACGAATATCTGTGCGATGCGAAAATTCTGCTTTACGCGAGCGACGAGCGGGATTTGGAGTGGGCCGCGGAAGCGGGTATAGACGGAATGCTTTTCGAGGAGGGAATCGAATATGGAAGTGATTAAAACGGTTTTTTTACTTACCCTGCTGACACTGCTTTTTGTGTGGATCGGAGGGATGATCGGCGGAACGCAGGGGATGGTGATCGCTTTTTTGATAGCGATGGCGATGAATTTCTTCAGCTATTTCAACTCCGACAAATTGGTGTTGCGCCACTACCATGCGGTGGAAGTGGACGAAACGCATGCTCCGGGTCTGTATGCGATCGTGCGCCGTCTCAGTGAGCGTGCGGGAGTACCGATGCCCAAAGTCTACATCATCCCCGACGAGGTACCCAACGCTTTTGCCACCGGTCGAAACCCCAGCCATGCCGCCGTCGCGGTGACGGAGGGGTTGTTGGATTTGCTGGACGAACACGAAATCGAGGGGGTTTTGGCACATGAAATGAGCCATGTCAAACACTACGACATCCTGATCGGGACGATCGCGGCGACAATCGCCGGCGCCATCGCGATGCTGAGCAATTTCATGTATATGTTCGGAGGGGGGAGCGACGAAGAGCGTCCCAACCCGATAGTGATGCTGATACTCATGATCGTATTGCCGATCGCGGCTTCGATCATCCAGATGGCGGTAAGTCGTAGCAGGGAGTATCAGGCGGACGAAGGAGCGGCACGTCTGACCCACCATCCCGAATGGCTGCAGTCAGCCCTCAGAAAACTCGAAAATTACGCCCATCGGGAAGTGATACACGATGCTACGCCCGAAACGGCGCATCTGTTTATCGTCAACCCTTTCAGTGGGCATCGCATCTCTTTTCAGACTCTCTTTTCCACGCACCCCTCCACCGCAGACAGAATCGCCCGGCTGGAGGAGTTGAAAGGAAAAGTGTAACAATGGCTGCACATTTGTAGCGAAAACGAACGATTCGGGATTAAGCGCTCCGAAATCTGGCCGATACTTCTATGCGAAAAACCCGAAAAAATATAGAAGTACGGCCAAAAGATGCGACTCTCCACACTTGTCAGAATTTTTACGTTCCTTCTGATCACGTTTATCATAGTGGTCGGTATGTATTTGTATCGTACTATTTTCGTTATCCGAAATATCTCTGAAAATCAAAAAATTGCAACATCTTCTGCTTCTTTGGAAGTTCCTGTCGAGATCTCCTCATTGGAAAAAGCGATAAATCAACGAGACGGACAGATCGTACATATCAATCTGGATCGAAAAGTGAGCGAGAAGATCGCTTCCGGAAAGATCGCCGGAAGAGAGATCGTATTGAAAGAGTTTACGTCCGACGACTCATCGCCCGGTATCAAATATCTTCTACGGGTTCCGGAGGTTGCGTCGGGTCTGTTTAAAAAAACCGGAACGGACGGTCGCCTGAATGCCGATTTTAAAATTTTCAAATATATCGGTCCCGACGGCAGACGAATCGTGAGATTCGTACCAATCAATCCAAAATTATTAAAAAGAGAATAATGCGACGACTCTATTCATTATTGGTTTTCACCTTTTTTGCTTTATCGTTTCCCCTTCAAGCTGCGGATTGTCAGAATCCCACCGCCACACTTTCGTTGAACGGAATTCTCGATTCGCAAAGAATCCAGTATCCTTTTGTCGAGGGATTGGGGGGCGGAGAGGCGCTTTATTACAAGATTACACTCTCTTCCGAGGGACGATTGAGATTGCAAACCGATCGTGACAGGGTCCATAGTGATGATACGGTTAATACATACGGTCAATTGTTGGATGAAAACTGTCAGGAAATTTACGAAGACACCCAGGTGCAGGAGACACCCAGGTATTTCGAAATCGATCGCACGCTTGAAGCCGGCACCTATTTTCTGAAAGTCTACAACAAAGTCAAACTGGATGACAGCAGCTCTTCTTTGGCCAAAGGATATTTTCAGGTTGAAAGTGATTTTACCGCTTCCTTGCCGGAGAAGTCGATTGATTTTTGGAGAACGAGTCCTACGACCATCTCCTCGGGAGAGGAGATCGTATATACGCTTCACATCAAAAACAGCGGTAGTGAAACAACCAACGGGATCCGTATCGAAGATCCCTTTCCGACGCCTCAGTATCTAAATTTCGTATCACCCGTAGACGCTTCCGAGTGGAGTTGTCAAACCGAATCCGACAGAGTGGTTTGTGATCTGACGTCGGGAGAGATCGCTTCCGGCGAAACCATCGAATTGAAGCTCAAATACAGAGCCGATTACGATACCGAAGACAGAACGGTCCAAAATACCACTCGAATGACCGCAACCTATGCCGACGGATCCGAAATTCAAAAGAACAATACGCGTACCATCCTGATCAAAAAGGTCTATCCCTCCGTCGACATAAGTATCGAGACTACACTTCCCGGCAGCGGCACGACTATTTCCAGTATCGTTCAAAACGACAGTTTCGATTATAGAATCGAAGTGACCAACACCGGAAGCATCGATGATGAAAATTTGACGTTGAGCGATCTGGTGCCCGATAGTTACGAGGTGGAAAGCGTAAATTACGACAGCTCGGTATGGGATTGCGGAGTAAGTTCCGGTCAGCAGATCAATTGTCGCCTGCTGTCTCCACTGGAGCCTTCTCAAAAGAGAGAGATTCGTATCCGTGCCAAAGCCGTCGGGGAGAGCGGAGAGCAAAATGACGCGACGACCATCGCCGATACGATTGTGGGAGAGGTGAACGATGCCGATTCGATTACGCTCAATATCGAACCCGCCTACTATGTGATCGCCATTCAAAAGAGTGCGGATCGCTCCACGGTCGTTAAAGGTCATTCGCTTCGTTATCGTATCGAAGTAACCAACGGCGGAAACAGCGAATTGAACGGAGTGAGGGTAACGGATATATTTCCGCCGGAGCTTGCTCCGCAGGAGATCGAAGGAGATCAGGAGTGGGATTGTTCGGCATCCGATTTGGGTGCGCGAAAAATCGATTGTACCCTCAATTCGCCTCTGAATCAAAACCAGAAAGCGGATTTTACGGTTGTTGCCGTTGCCGAAAAAGTGGCTCAAAACGTCGAAAACGAAGCAAAGGTCGAATGCGACGAAGCACCCGATGCCACTTCGGTCGCGACCGTGGAAATCGTCTCACCCGAACCTTCGATCCGTTTGACCAAAAGTGCCCCTTCCCCCGTCGATCCTCTGGAGAGTTTCTACTTCTCTTTTCGGGTCGAAAACAACGGAACGGAGAGCTTAAATGCCGTCACCCTTTCCGATACGGTCGATTCCAGATGGATCATTCCGGACGATTGGAACGATCGCGTGCCCACCTCTTGGAGTTGCCAAAGAAACGACCGTTCTTTCGAATGTACTTGCAATGAAACCGTTCTTCCTGGAAATGAGGCGCAGGTGTTAATGTTGAAGATGAAAGCACCTTACACGGAAAGTGCGATAACCATTGCTAATACCGCCGTGACAAGAGGCTCCAGCGATGCCGGGAATGTTGAAAACCAAGATGCCGCCTCCGTGAATGTCCGTCCGGTTCAAATCGGTTTGGCATTTGTAAAGATTAGCGACAAATCGAGTGTTAAACACCCCGAGACGTTCAATTACACTCTTACCGTATTTAACGAAGGAAACGTGGCGGAAAACAACGTAACGATCTCCGATACGTTGCCCGAAATTTTCGGGGATAAGTTTACCGTGAAAAAGGGAGCGTTCGATTGTACGGTGGGTGAGGGAAGAGAGATAAATTGCCGGCTTGATCGTCTCGATCCGCATATGCAGGCGTCTTTCGAGATCGAAGTGGAAGCTCCTTTGGTCACTGCGAACGAGGTCGTGACCAATTACGCCGAAACGGAGGGAGTGGTCGTAATTCCGGACGCTCCGGACAAAACCGTCGAAAACAACTCCTCGGTCGATGTAACGATTTTGCCGCCCGATTCCGATTTGCGAATCTCCAAAAGTTCAAGCAGCGTAAAGATTCTTGACGGTGAAGATTTCAACTATACGATAACGGTCAAAAACGAAGGACTTGCTGCGGAATACAATTTGAGCGTCGTCGACGAAATACCTTCGGATTTGAAAATTTTACAAATTTCGGCTTCGGGGTGGAGTTGTAATCGAAGTGATCAGACCGTGGAGTGTAGACTTTCGGAGCTTGACAGTGCGAAACAGGCGAGCGATATCGTCATAAGCGTCGAAGCTCCGTCAAAAATCGTTGCGGATAAGTCGGTTCGAAATAGTGCGATCGTCACCTCTTCGAGAGAGACGAAAGGCCGGCAGGCTTCCGCGACTGTCGCGTTGGTTTCCGCATCCAGCGCTCTAGAGATGAACTTATTGAGCGATCCGGTCGAGTTGTTTACGAAAGAGGCGTATCGCTACAGAATACTCCTTTCCAACAATAGCGACGACGATATCGGTACGATTCATATTCAAACCCGTCTGCCCGATGAGGTGGATTACCGCGGGTACGAGTCGGATGAGTTCGGCTGTAGCATTTCCGACCGCCTTGTTACATGTGATTTGAATACGACATTCGCACCGGGACAGCGGGAGATCGATCTTTTGGTAACTGCGCCCGAAACCGAACAGAATCTCACATGCAGTGCCGTTTTGACTTCCGAAATCAATAGCGATCCGACGGAGAAAAACGCGACGACGGTCGTCAAAGGAAGAGATACCCATCTGGTTTTCACGAAAGCGGAAACGGACAAGGATCCTCTCAAGCCCAATGACGTTTTTCACTATATTCTTCAAGTGAAAAATACGGCCGATTCCGACAAGACGGATATCAATGCCACCGACGTTACCCTGCGATTCATACCGGACGAAAATCTGAGTTATCTTTCCATCGTAAGTGGCGGATGGGAGTGCAGCGGAGACAAAAATATCACCTGTATTTTACCGCTTTTGCAACCCAAAGAGATTTCTCCGCAAATCGAAATTGAATACAAAGCCGTTACACCCGGTATGGCCATTTCCGTCGCCAGCGTGCGGGCGAAAGAGTCGGTAACGGATGAAAACACCACGATCTCGACTGAAATAAAGGAGGTCGTGGAAGCTGATGTGAAGCTCTCTATGAGCGACAATCCCGATCCCGTAGAGGGGGGAAATCTCTATCGCTACAAAATTATCGTTCAAAATACGCATCCTTCCAAAGCGATTGAGGAGTTGAAGCTGGAGCTCAATACCACTTCCGTCGACAACTTCCAACTTAACGGCTTCGTTTCGCACAACGATTGGAATTGTGCGCAGGTGGGCGATACGGTCCTGTGCTTGATGCGACACCCTCTCGAGGCTGATAGCAAAGTGGCGTTGACCTTGGAGGCGATCGCCCCCGTCAAAGAGACCACGATCGAAGTGAATGCGACCGTCTCGAGCCCTTATTTGAACGATCCCAATCCGTCCGACAACCATGTTTTGGAAAAAACCAAAATCATAAAAACAGATTTTTCGGGAGATAACGTTCGGGATTTCACGAGAGTTCCCATACAGGGGGCGGAAGATGCCAATCTCTTCGGCGACATTCTCAGTATCGGAACCCATTCTATTTGTGAAAAAGATGAAAAAGGAGAGTGCAAAGAGCCGACGTATCCCATCAACAACTACATCAGTCAGACTTATGTCAAGCTCGATACCCGATACGGAGCCAAATTTATCAATTCGACAAATGCCGAGTTGAAACTCAAACCCAACGACGATGTCATTTGGGCAGGACTCTATTGGATGGGTCGAATCGATAAAAATCAACAAGGATATCGCGCGAAAATGGAAAAAGCGTTTCGAGTCTATTTCAGGCACGAGAGCGATACCGACTATCATGAAATTCTGAGCGAAAGAAATGCTGATGCGATCGACAATAACGGTATGCTGATTCATGGTGTTGATAAATTTAACTTCATAAACGGTACCACCTATTTTGACTATCAAGGAATGGCGGATGTGACCGAATATGTCAGGAAATACAAAAGCGGGCGTTACTGGGTGGCCGATATTCAATCGAGTGAAGGTGACAATTTGAGTGCGGGGTGGAACCTCGTGGTTATCGTCAGAGACACCTCCAGCGTGCCCGTCAGAGAGCTTCGCAATATCACCGTTTTCGACGGATTTCAGGGGGTCTGGAAATCATCGATGGATATCGATAACAAATACCCCGACGAGGTCAATCAAACCGTGAGAGGATTTTTGACACCCGCGGCGGGTTCGATAGATTCAAAGTTCTATTTTTTCGCGTTCGAAGGAGATAAAACATTCAAAGATTATATTCGAATCTCCGATAAATTTGGAACGATGCACACCCTTTCGAACAGCTTGAATCCTTCGGACGACGTGGTCAATGGTACCGTGTCTAACAACGGCGTCAGCGTTACGGACAGAAATCCCTCTTTGAACAACAGTCTGGGTATCGATATCGACGCCTTCTACTTGGGGGATGTCAACGGAACGGGAAGTGGGATCATCAACAACGCGCAGACCTCCACCGAGATTTCGATCGGATCCGACGGAGACAGATTTTTTCTGGGTATGTTCGCCTTTTCGACCTATCTTTACGAACCGGTTTGTTATCTGCAGCGATACATGACCGAAGATTTTGCCTCCGCACTCCCTTCGGAAATCCATTTGGGAGATACCATCGGAATCGAAGTCGAAATGCGTAACAAAGAGGTTCAAGACGTAAAAAATTTCAAGACGATTGTGACTATAGATCCGATATTCATCGAAGACAACAGCAGTTTCGAAATCAGAAATCTCGATACCAATGGAAACCTGCAGCCCAATTACGTGTCCGATCCCGATCTCTTCCATTTCGAGAAGGTGAGCAAATCGGATGAAAATTTGACCGAAGTGACCATTCATGCCGGAAGCGGAGCGACGAAAACGAAAGGTGGAGATCTTTATGGTGAAATGAGCGTTTTTTTCAGATATAAGGTAAAAGTCGATGCGTTCAACGAGGACAACCGAACCCTCAATCTGTACGAAGTGAGTTACGAGCCGAGCAACAAAAAGATTATGGTTCCGCCATGTTCGGATCAACAAATACTTCCCCCCATCCTTAAAAACCACACGACTGGTTTTGATGTGACGCATCACGGCGGTTTGCAAGACGGCCTCAACGACGGCTATACGAACGGGGATCACACGAAGCCAAATAACGAAAACCATCTTTTTACCCAGGTTCAAAACAGAGCTTTTTCGATCGACGTAATCGGTATGGACGACGGTAACTTCTCCCTAGTCCGCGGTACGCCTTTTAGGGGAGTCGTTATGGTCGATCTGGTCGATTTGAATACGACCGCCTCCTGTGAGAGTTTTCCGATCCGAATGTCCGATGCCGTGAGTTTCGACGATGCGATCAGGGCGGTTGCCTCTTTCGAATATCCGGATTCTCTCAGGTACGGCGGTTTTCGAGTACGATATCTGGTGGATAAATACGGAAGATATCTGCAGTGGGATCCGAATGGGTCGGATCTGAATCGGTTGCGTGAAATCCTGAAACTTTCGGGATATCGTGACGGAAGATGTCAAAATAGTTGCGAAGGGGTTTCGGCTACGTTGAAAAGCTGCCAAGAGTGTTTATATAAAAATATCGACGATGGCGGTTTGGCGAAAGTTTCGTGTGCGACCGACTCCTTTTCCATCAAGCCAGAAAAAATTTCGCTCGATGTAAACGAAACTCCGCCTCTGAAAGGGGGTGCGCTCTATCGTCTGGATATCGATGCGAACGCGACTTATTACGAACCCGTGATTCTTCCGCCAAAAGGTGTTCTGGAGTATCAATTGGTAGCACCTTCCGGGTGTGCGGCTCAAGCGACCTCCGGAAATCTCCTGAATTCCTCGCTGGTATTTACGAACGGTAAAGCCGCTCTACCCTCATTCAACTATCCGAATGTCGGAAATATCACCCTTACCTACAAGGAGAGCTTCTGGACGCTAATCGATCAAAACAGCACCGATGCGAATATGAGCGACTGTGTCATAGGAAGCGGTTCGAACACTCCGAACGCACAGGGGAAAGTGGGATGCGACGTTGAGGGTGTTGAGAATTTCGAATTCGTTCCGGATAGGTTCGAGACGGATATCCATCTTGCGCCTCGGGTAGGAAATTTCGTCTATCTTTCGGAAGATCCGAAGATGAGCGGCGAGCTCGATTTGACCCTCAAAGCGATGCTGGTCAATAGTGCCGGCCCCGCGACCAATTATACAGCGGGATGTTTTGCCAAAGATGTCGATTTGCGGCTCTCCATTTTACAAGAACCGCAGGATTGGAACGGACGAGGTGACGTTTATACACGTATTCGATTTTTCGGTGACGGTAATCGCACCGTCAATACGGGATCGCTTCAAGACGGAAGTTTCAAAGTGGGGGCCGATTTCTTTAATTCCGGAATTGCGGCGAACGTGCCCGTATACGTCAATTTCCGGAGAGAGCGCTCCAAACCTCAGGAGCCTTTCACACTCCATCGAAACGATTTCAATCTTACCGTTACGGACGGAAATGTCAGCGGTGCCGATTTCGACAGGATTTCCGATCAAACCGTTCCCTATTTTTACGGTAGAGTTCATGCAGTGGAATATCATACGTCTAAAACAGACTGCAGTGTACCGATATATTATGAAATGTATTGTAAAGAGTGTAATAAATCTGTTTATTTGACCCAAACCAATCATGAAAGTGCAGATTCAGTACATTGGTATATTATCAATAATCTTCATACCTCTATTTTGCAGGGAAGTGTTAAAAGTGCGATATCCCGTAACCATACCGAGATAACGGATATTAGACTAGGACATATAAGTCTTTCTCTCGGAAGTCTAAAACCACCACATAGTGACAGGATTGTTATGCATCCAGATTCCTGGCTTCTTTTTAATCCTCTCAGCGAGCATATCGTAGATCCGTCATTTTATATTCATTTTTATTCGGGTGGCAAAAAATGGGGAGGAAGAGGAGAATTGGGTCATACGCTGGATGTAAACATCTCCAAACAAGGTAATCGAAAGATGGAGTGGTAAGAGGATAAATCGCCCCCTTTTAGGGGCGTAGTCTTTCCGTCGTCGGCTGGACGACCGGTTTGCCTTTGGCGATCCATCCGAAGGTGATTCCGCCGGCGAGCTCCATCGTTTTGTCATAACCCAATTTTCGGGAGAGGAAGCGTCCGACGGTTTTGGTGCGGTTGGCGGTACGGCAGACGAGTACGAAGGGTTGGTGTTTGTCTTTGACCACTTTTTTGAATGCGCGCATCCATCTGTCGATGTCGTAACGCCCCTGATAGTCGTAGAACATGATTAGCTTGCTGCCGGGAATCACACCGGTCTCTCTCCATTCGCCCGGTGTGCGGATATCGATCACGGGGACACCTTTTTTCATCAGCTCTTCGAGTCTGGCGGAATCGATCCCCTGGAAATCCGCCATCAAAAACGTATGCAGTACAGCTATCAGCCATAAAATCTTTTTCATTGTTTACCCCATTTCATGATATCTGTTTCAAAAACGAGATTGTAGCATACCTATGTGTATTTTTTGTGAATCTTGTGTTAGTATGGTGTATGCGAAAATATGAAATTCTCAAAAAAGTTTTCGGATTCGAGAAATTTCGCCCTTTCCAAGAAGAGGCGGTGGAGGCGATTTTACGGGGGCGCGATCTGCTTGTGATTCTTCCTACGGGTGGAGGCAAATCGCTCTGTTTTCAACTGCCCGCACTGATGATGGAGGGGGTGGCGGTAGTGGTGAGTCCGCTGATCGCACTGATGCAGGATCAAGTGCGCGCACTCGTCAAAAACGACATCGAAGCTGCGGCGATACATTCGGATATGGAAAGCGAAGAGATCAAAGAAGTCTATCGGCGGATCGAAAAAGGGAATGTGAAGCTCCTCTATGTGGCGCCCGAACGAATCACAACGGAGGGGTTTATCGACTTTTTGCGGCGGGTGCCGGTTTCGCTTTTCGTGATCGACGAGGCCCACTGCGTGAGCGAATGGGGGCATGAATTTCGCGGAGACTATCGCAGGCTCGGACTTTTGAAGAGGAATTTTCCGAAGATTCCCGTCGCCGCTTTCACCGCCACCGCAACACCGAAGGTCGAAGAGGATATCGTCGCGGCGCTGGAGCTTTGCGAGCCTTTGTCGATTCGGGGGAAGCCCATACGCGAGAACCTCCACATCAAGACGGCCGTGCGTATCGGCAACGGTAGAAAGCAGCTGATCGATTTTCTTCGGGCTCACCACAAAGAGAGCGGAATCGTCTATACGTTCACCCGTAAAGAGGCCGAAGAGACGGCGGAATTTCTCAAAAGGCGGGGATTTGTCGCCGAAGCCTACCATGCGGGGCTCGATCCTGCCCGCAAAGTGGCGGTATTGAGGGATTTTCTCTACGACCGTATCGATATCGTCGTCGCGACGATCGCTTTCGGAATGGGAATCGACAAAAGCGATGTTCGTTTTGTGGTTCATACCTCTTTGCCCAAAACGGTTGAAAACTACTATCAGGAGATCGGTCGTGCGGGTCGTGACGGATTGGCGAGCGAAACGCTGTTGCTGTATACCAAGGCCGACGAAGTGCAAAAAAGAGGATTTATCGATGGGATCGAGAGCGAAGCGTATCGGAATTTGATGATGGAGAAACTTGCCGGCATGTATCGTTTCGCGGCGGCTTCACGCTGTAAACATCAGATGATCGCCGCTTATTTCGGAGAAGAGGTCGATATATGCAAAGAGCGTTGCAGCAGTTGCACGCGTTTGCCCGTCGCAGAGGTGGATATCACCGAAGAGGCACAAAAAATCCTCTCCGCGATCTATCGCACCGGCCAGCTTTTCGGACGGCACCATATTATCGATATTCTCAGAGGCTCCGGGGCGGAAAAGATAAGTCGGCTCGGCCATGACAAGCTTTCTGTCTACGGGATCGGCAAAACAAGAGAAAAAGCCTACTGGATGGCCGTTTGCGACCGTCTTTTCGAATTGGATGCCATCGGTTACAACGCCCATTTGGGATTGAAGATCGAGCCGGAGGGTGCGGCGATATTGAAAGGAGAGAGGAGGGTGGTCATCGATTTTGAGAAAATCGCCCCTTCTAGAACCCGCATTCCCCAAAAGAGAGCTTCATACGGTACACCCCAGAACGAAATTTTCGAAAAGTTGCGGAGCCTGCGTCGAAAAATCGCCTCCGAAGAGAATCTTCCCGCATATAGAGTCTTCAACGACAAAACCCTGCTGGAGATGGCTGAAACCCTTCCGCAGGATCCAACGCAGATGTTGCGTATCGGCGGTGTGGGAGAGGTCAAGTTCAAAAGATACGGAGAGGCGTTTTTGAGGGTATGCCAAGAGGCGAATCGAAACGAAAAAAGAACGATGCGTACATAGAAAAATCCGGATATATCCTGCGGGTGGTGGCCAGAGACGGAATCGAACCGCCGACACGGTGATTTTCAGTCACCTGCTCTACCGACTGAGCTATCTGGCCATCATTTGGAAGTGAGAAGAAATTATACAGAAATCATTTGAAAATCAACTTAAATTCTCAATCGCTTCGATGAATTTTTCCCCTCTTTGGCTGTAGGAGTCGAATTGATCGAGGCTGGCGGCAGCCGGCGAGAGAAGGTTGACGGCCCCGGGTGCGGTGTGGGCGTCGATCATAGCGACCGCTTTTTGAAGCGTTTCGCAGAGGTGAACGGGAATGTCGAATTTTCGAGCCAGGCGGGTGATCTTTCGGGCGTTGGTACCGATAGCGTAGATCGTCACTTCGTAATTGCGCATGGTATCGAAAAGCGGCTCGAGATCGGCCCCTTTGTCGTCTCCTCCCAATATCAGATGGATTTGCCTGTCGCGGTAACTCTCCAATGCGGCGATGGTGGCATCCATATTGGTCGCTTTGGAGTCGTTTACCCAAAGGCGCCCGTTTGTATCGTAAAACTCTTCGATTCTGTGCCTGCCGATGCGGTAGGCGTTGATCAGATCGTAATCTATTTCGTCGAAGAGTATCTTGGTTACGCCCAGAGCCAACAGGGCATCCATCAAAAAAGGGCCATTGAAGCGTACTTTTTCGATTTCGATACCGAAATAGCGTGCCAGATCTTCGGCCGTTTCGTAGGGTATCTTGAATCCTTCCGTCGGCAGTGCGGCGTATTTTTTCGGCAGTATGATCGCTTCTCCCTCCCGCATCCGGGCCAGCGGTTTGAGTTTGGCCGATTCGTAGGAGGAAAAATCCCCGTGCCAGCTCAGATGATCCTCGCGTACAGGAAGAAGGAGATAGAGATCGGGTTTGGCTTTTTGGGTGTAGTGGAGGGTGAAGGAACTGGTTTCGAGTACCCATATCGGCGCATCGGGATCCATTTCGGCCAGCGGGGTGCCGATATTGCCGCCGCTGATCGCACCTTTGGAGGCGAGTAGGTGGGTGATCATATCGGTTGTCGTGGTTTTGCCGTTGGTGCCGCTGATCCAGACGGTATAGGGCATCGTATCGGCGAAAAGATCGTATTCGCTGATGAGGTGTTCGGCTTTTTGAATAAGAGGATGTGAAGGCGGTATGCCGGGGCTCGTTATTTCAAGCGTGCTCTTTCGGGGATCGAACATCTCCGCGGGGAGGTATTCGTTGCCTTTGGCATCGAAAGTGACCGCACCGAATTTGTCGTCGTAGATTTTACAGTTGCCGAATTTTTCGGCGATCGCCCGGGTCGTTTTGCCATATCCAAAAAGCGTCATCATCTGATCTTTATCGTGATGAGTGCGAGGATGTTGGAGATGAGCGCCATAATCCAGAAGCGGACGATGATCTTGTTTTCCGCCCACCCTTTGAGTTCGAAATGGTGATGTATCGGCGCCATCTTGAAGACGCGCTTTTTGCGTGTTTTGTAGCTTCCCACCTGCAGTATCACCGAAACCGTCTCCATCACGAAGACGAAGCCGATCAAAATCAGCAGGATTTCGTTTTTGGTGATGATCGCCATATAGGCGATGAATCCGCCCAGTGCGAGTGAGCCGCTATCACCCATGAAGACTTCCGCGGGGTGGCAGTTGTACCACAGAAATCCGATCAAAGAGCCTACGAGTGCGGTCGCGACGATCGAGACCTCGCCGATTCCTTTGATGTTGGGAAGCAGCAGATAGTGGCTGAGGATCGCATGACCCATGATATAGACGAATACACTGAGCGTAGTGATCGAAAAGATCGAAGGGACCGTAGCCAGTCCGTCGAGTCCGTCGGTAAGGTTGACGGCGTTGGAGGTGGAGACCATAATAACCACCCAGAATATCACGGCGAAAAAGTGCATGTCAAAAAGCGGATATTTGTAGAACGGAATATAGAGTTCGCTCATAAATCCTCCGAAATAGAGGTAGAGGGAGATGAGGATGGAAACGCCGACCTGGATCCAGAATTTGGTCCGGGGAGAGAGGCCGGCTTCGTTTTTCGCGGCACTGATTTTGGCCAGGTCGTCCCTGATGCCGATCAGTGCGAAAAGTACCAGCGTCAGTAGGGCTCCAAAGGCATAAAAGTTGTTGATTTTGATGCTGAACAGCGACGCGACGATCGTAGAAAACAAAAAGACCAATCCCCCCATTGTCGGTGTACTCGATTTGAGTTGGTGGGATTCGGGAGCATGGGCATAGATGGGTTGGTTCGCCTTTTTTCTGCGCGCCCACTGGATGAAACGGGGCATCAGATAGAGTGTGAGTCCGAGTGAAATGAAGAAGGACAAACCGGCTCTAACGGTGATATATTGCAAAATATTTATCTCAAAAAGCCGATAAAGAAGATAGAACATATCATTCCTTAAATGAATTAAAAGGCAATTGTAGTAAAATATTTCTTAAGACGATGGAGGGGAATCATCCGATGGAAACGAAAAAAGCGATCCTGATCATTACCGATGGTATCGGCCACAACAGCAGTTGCGAAAACAACGCGTTTTGCCATGCGAAAAAGCCTGCATACGACTATCTTTTCGAACATGTACCGTACAACTACGTCAAAACTTCCGGGTTGGCCGTAGGGCTTCCCGAAGGGCAGATGGGCAACAGTGAAGTGGGTCATATGACGATCGGTAGCGGGCGGGTGCTCTATCAGAATCTGGTCAAAATCTCCAAGGCGGTAGAGGATGGGAGCCTCGCCGAAAACGATGCGTTGAAAAAAGTGTTGTCAAAAAGTCGAAGGGTGCATATCGTGGGGCTTTTGAGCGATGGCGGCGTCCACTCCCATATCGACCATATCATCGCCCTCGCGAAGATCGCCAGTTCAAAAGGCAAAGAGGTCTTTTTACATCTGATCACCGACGGCCGCGACGTCGATCCCAGATCGGCTCCTCTTTTTATCGCGCAGATCGAAGGAATCGGGGATCCCCGTATCCGTATCGCCACGATAAGCGGGCGTTTTTTCACGATGGACCGGGACAACAGATGGGAGCGGGTCGAGCGGGGATACCGTGCGATCGTCGAAGCCTTTCCAAAAACCCGTTTGCGTCCCGAAGCGTATGTCAAATCACAATACGAAAAAGAGATCACGGACGAATTCATCGAACCGGTCGCGATGGCGGATTATGACGGTATGAGAGAGGGTGATGCGGTAGTTTTCGCCAACTTTCGAAGTGACAGGATGCGTGAAATCACCGATGCGATCGGCAATCCCAATTTCGACAAGTTCGAACGTAAATATGTCGATGTCGCTATCGCGACGATGACCGAATACAGCAAAGAGTTCGACTATCCCGTACTCTTCAAAGAGGAGCTTCCAAAACATGTTCTCGCGGAGGTGATCAGCGAAGCGGGACTGAAGCAGTTTCATACTGCGGAGACGGAAAAGTACGCCCATGTCACCTTCTTTTTCAACGGCGGAGTGGAGGAGCCGTTCATCAACGAAACGCGGGTGCTCGTTCCCAGTCCGGAGGTAAAAACGTACGATCAAAAGCCGCAAATGAGTGCGCCGGAGGTGGGGGAGAGTGTCCGCACCGCCATGCATGAAGGATACGACTTTATCGTCGTCAACTTCGCCAACGGCGATATGGTCGGCCATACGGGGGATTACGAAGCGGCGATCAAAGCGGTCGAGGCGGTCGATCGCGAGTTGGGGAGAATCATTCAGGTCGCCAGGGAGGAGGGGTACAGTCTCGTGCTTACCAGCGATCATGGCAACTGCGAATTGATGAAAGACGCCGACGGTAAAGTTTTGACCAACCATACGCTCTTTGATGTCTGGTGTTTCGTGATGGCCGAAGGAGTCCAGCGGGTCAAGCCGGGTGGGTTGAACAATATCGCACCGACGATTCTCAAACTGATGCGTCTGCCCATACCTTCGGAGATGGACGCTCCTTTGATCTAAAAAAAGCCTCTCTTTAACCTCTCTTTCGAGATTTTGCGGTCGGTTCGGGCCGGAAGATTTAGAAGCTTTATATTATCATGATCGAAAAGTTCGAAAAGGAGAGGTATGCGCTTTAGCGGAGAGAATGTATTGATTACGGGTGCGAGCAGAGGTATCGGGGCGGATATCGCCAGAGTGTTGGCGGGATACGGGCTTAAGGTATGGATCAACTACCGCTCGAAACCCGAGCTTGCGGATGCACTCAAGGAGGAGATCGAAAACGGCGGCGGCAAAGCGGCGGTGATCGGATTTGACGCTAGTGACGAAGGGGCGTTTGTCGCGGCTGTCAAGACGATCGTCGAGAGTGACGGCGGACTCTCCTATCTGGTCAACAATGCCGGTATCACCAACGACAAACTGGCGCTCAGGATGAAGCTTTCCGATTTCGAATCGGTGATCAGGGCGAATCTCGATTCCGCCTTTTTGGGTTGTCGCGAAGCACTCAAGGCGATGAGCAAGAAGCGTTTTGGGAGTGTGGTCAATATCTCCTCCATTGTCGGTGAAAGCGGCAATATCGGACAGACCAACTACAGTGCGAGCAAAGGGGCGATGAATGCGATGACGAAAAGTTTCGCGTTGGAGGGGGCTGCGCGGGGCGTGCGTTTCAACGCGATCACACCCGGTTTCATCGCGACGGAGATGACCGATCGACTCAGTGATGAAATTCGGGAGAGTTATACGCGGAAGATACCGCTGGGACGCTTCGGCGATCCCAAGGACGTAGCCGAAGCGGTCGCCTTTTTGTTGAGCGATCAAGCCTCCTATATCACGGGTGAGATTCTGAAGGTCAACGGCGGTATGTATATGTGACATGCGCGCTAACAGTTTTTAACAATTTTTTGATATGATGATATTCACTTTTTCAAAGGAGAAACAATGGCATTAATCGATGATGTAAAAGAGGTAGTCGTAGAGCAGCTGAACGTCAATGCGGACGAGGTGAAAGAGGACTCCAAATTCGTGGAAGATCTCGGCGCGGATTCCCTGGACGTCGTAGAGTTGGTCATGGCGCTCGAAGAGAAATTCGATATCGAAATTCCCGACAGTGATGCGGAAAAGATCACGACTGTCGGCGACGCGATCAAGTATATCGAAGAGCACAGCGCGTAAAAAGAAACAGTAAGCCCGAAGTTCGTTTCGGAACTTCGGGAGTGAGTAAGACGAAGGAGATGGATTGAAAAGGGTAGTTGTTACGGGAATAGGTATGATCAATTCCGTTGGGAAAGATAAAGAGAGTTCTTTTAAAGCTATAGTAGAGGGTGAATGTGGCATTAAAAGCATTACTCTGTTCGATACGACGAACCACTCCGTGAAAATCGCGGGTGAGATATCGGATTTCGATCCCAAAACCGTGATGAATCCCAAAGAGGTCAAAAAAGCCGATCGTTTCATTCAGCTTGGTATAAAAGCGGCGCGTGAAGCGATGGAGGATGCGAATATCGAGGAGGGATCGGTCGATTACGACCGTTTCGGTATCGTCTCCGCTTCGGGTATCGGGGGGTTGACCAATATCGAAAAAAACGCGATCATCAGCAGCACCAGGGGGCCAAGACGGATATCACCCTTTTTCATCCCCTCGGCACTGGTCAACATGCTGGGTGGATTCATTTCGATAGAGCACAATCTCAAAGGACCGAATCTTTCCGACGTGACAGCCTGTGCGGCGGGAACCCATGCCATCAGCAACGCGACCAAAACGATCATGTTGGGCGGCGCGGACCGAATGCTCGTAGTGGCGGCGGAAGCGGCGATCTGCGATGTCGGTATCGGCGGTTTTGCGGCGATGAAGGCGCTTTCCACCCGAAACGACGACCCGCAACGCTCATCCAGGCCTTTCGATGCGGAGCGTGACGGATTTGTCATGGGAGAGGGCGGTGCGGCACTGGTGCTCGAGGCGTATGAAAGTGCTGTCGAAAGAGGAGCGAAAATCTATGCCGAAGTGGTCGGTTTCGGAGAGAGCGGCGATGCCAACCACATCACGACACCCGCACCCGAAGGAGAGGGTGCCTATCGGGCGATGAAGGCGGCGATGCAGATGGCCGGTGTGCCGAAAATCGACTATATCAACGCGCACGGTACGAGTACCAAATACAACGACTGGTACGAGACGATGGCGGTCAAGAAGCTCTTCGGCGGTAAAGAGAATTGCCCGCCGATCAGTTCCACCAAGGGACAGATAGGCCACTGCCTGGGGGCTGCCGGCGGTATGGAGGCGGTCATTTGCCTGATGGCGATGCGAGACGGTATCATCCCTCCGACGATCAACTACACCACTCCCGATCCCGACTGTGATCTCGATTATGTGCCAAACGAAGCGCGCAAGGCGGATCTGGAGGTTGTTATGAGCAACTCTTTTGGATTTGGCGGGACGAACGGTTCGGTCATTTTCAAAAAAATCGGATAACTGGATCGCACGATGGTCACGTATCTTGATTTCGAAAAGGGGATTCAGCAGATCGATCAGGATCTGCATGAAGCCAAAGCCAAAGGAGATCTGGATGCGGTGGAGATTCTTGAGAAAAACCTCGAAAAAGAGATCAGCAAAACTTTCAAAAATCTCTCCGATTATCAAAAGCTTCAACTGGCGCGTCATCCGAGTCGTCCCTATGCGCTCGATTATATCCGTGGTATGATGGAAGATGCCTACGAACTCCACGGTGACCGCTGTTTTCGCGACGATCCGGCGATTGTCTGCTATATCGGCAAAATCGGCGGGAAAAAAGCGATCGTGATCGGTGAACAGAAAGGGCGGGGCACCAAAAACAAACTCAAACGCAATTTCGGGATGCCCCATCCGGAGGGATACCGAAAGGCGCTGCGTGTTGCCAAACTCGCCGAAAAGTTCAAAATCCCCGTTCTGTTTCTGATCGACACGCCCGGTGCCTATCCGGGAATCGGCGCCGAGGAGAGGGGTCAGAGCGAAGCGATCGCCTACAATCTTTTCGAACTTAGCGAACTCAACACGATCACGGTCTCCGTGGTCATCGGAGAGGGCGGTAGCGGTGGAGCGTTGGCGATTGGTGTGGCGGACAGACTCGCGATGATGCGATATTCCGTCTTCAGCGTCATTTCGCCGGAGGGGTGCGCCGCGATTTTGTGGAACGATCCTTCCAAACAGGAGCAGGCTACCAAGGCGATGAAAATCACGGCCGAGGATCTCAAAGAACTCGGCTTGATCGACGATGTGATCGACGAGCCGATTGTCGGCGCGCATCGGGACAAACAGGGTGCTATCGATGCGGTAAAATCCTATTTTCTCAAAAGTGTCGAAGAGTTGGAACAACTCGACGACGTGACGCGTCTGGAAGAGCGTTATCAAAAGCTGATTTCAGCCGGTGCGTTCAGTGAAGGTGAAGAGGAAGAGGAGCCCAGTGCACTCTCTTCGCTGCTTGAAAAGATCCAGCCTTCATCCTCCGACAAAGATAAAGAGAGCGACTAGCCGCTCTCCTCCTTTTTCCACTCCGTTCTATATTTCTACTCTTTTTAAAAAAAGCGATTTGTCCGAAGTGAATATTCCAATGGCAATGTGTCTTGGTCACAAAATGCAAAAGAGCAGCGATCGAAAGTGAAAATGGATAAGAGGAGTATAAAGAGGGAGTGTCCCTCTTTATACGTAATGGTTTAGTGGAGTTTTTTCCAGACGGATTTTTTCCACAGATATGCCAAAACGGCGAAGATGACAAAATAGAGAATGACCCATGGTCCCAGAGCTTCACGCTTCGGTTTGCTAGGATCTCCGATCTCTTCGAGATATTTGACCACTTTTTCGTATCCCTCTTTCGTCAGACCTACACGCGGCATCGCCGTGCCGGGAAGCTGGGATTGTGGATTTTCCACGAAAGTCTCGAGGAAATTCTCGCTTCTGGCTCTGATAATAATGGAAAGATCAGGCGGAAGTTTGCCCATATACTTCTTCAGATGATCCTGATATTCGAGTACTTTGACTTTATAGGCGAGTTCGTCTTTTTCGTATTTGAATTTTGGAGTTTCACCCATTTGTGTCCATTTGGCATAGCGCATCGCATGACATCTTCCGCAAGCCATTTCGTACGCCTCTTTCGGAGAGACCTCTTTGGGAGCGATCGATTTGAAATAGGCGACCATATCGGCGATCTCTTGGTCGATATCTCCACCCGCACCGAAAAACGGAGTCATAGGATGAGGTTTTTCCTGGCTGAATTTGTGTTCTACTTTCAGTGCATGTGCGGGGTTTTTGATGACGGCGGCCAGGAAACGATCATCCAGCAGTGCGCCGATGTTGCTCAAATCGGGCGGATTCACTCCGTAGCTGGCAGCCGCTGTAAGCGGGTCCATCGGTGCCGGCATTCCAGCTGCTTTGAGGCCGTGACATCCCGTACAGGCACCCGCACCCATTACCAGCTCTTTTCCTTTTGCTGGATCACCCTTTTTACTCAGAGCGGGCAAATCTTTATACGTGAAATCTTCGCTTTCCACATGTTTGTGCATCTGGGAATGCGCAAACGGTTCGACACCCCAGTATACCAGAAGTGAAAAGAATACGACTACCGCTAATATCTTCAACTCTTTCATTTAGCACCTCCTACCGGTTTTTCCATTTTGGTGATAATCGGCAGCAGTACCCATAGAGCGATGAAGATCACTGCGGCAATCAGACCGATTACGTTCCATATTCCCTGAGGTGGAAGTTTACCCATCACCGTCAACAGGATCATATCCACAAGCAGAATCCAGAACCAGTATTTAAACGGTCCTCTTCTATTCGCAGGGGCGACGTTGGGGCTTCTGTCGAGGAATGGAAGCAGCAGGAAGATTACCTGTGCGAAACCGAAGGCGACGAGTCCCGGATCTTTCGGGAACGGTCGGAGGATTTCGTAACTCCAGAGGAAATACCACTCAGGATAGATATGCGGCGGTGTTTTGAGTCCGTCGGCAGGGTCGAAGTTGACCGGATCCATCGCGAATTCGAAATGGTAGAAGACCAGATAGAAGAAGAAAATCAGAAAAATCGCCAGGACAAAGATGTCTTTCGCAAGAAAATCCCACTGAAAACGGATCACCTTGGCGTTTTTCGTATCGCCCGCGAGATATTTCTTCGCTTCCGCGTCAAAATCGATCTCTTCGCCATCTTGGTTGTTGACGTGCGGAATCCGCAGTGTCGCGAAGTGAAAGACGATCAGAGCGAGAATGATCAACGGCATCAGCAGTACGTGCAACATGAAAAATCGCGTCAAAAACGCATCGCCCGGTACATAGTCACCTCTGATCCACTCGACCAGTCCGTTGAGTTCCAAGGAACCGAGGCTAAAGAGGTTGGTGATAACCATACCAGCCCAGTAACTCATCTGTCCCCACGGCAACATATATCCGCTGAACGCTTCGGCCGAAAAGGTGATGAAAAGAAGCATACCGGAAATCCAGATCATCTCCCGCCCTTTTTTGTAGGAGCCGTAGTAGATCGCCGTGAACATATGGATATAGATGATCAAAAAGACGACAGATGCCGCGACACCGTGAATATGTCTCCAGAGCCATCCGTATCCCACTTCGCTCATAATCGTATAGTTGACGGAATCGAATGCCAGTTTGACATCCGGCTTGTAATACATCAACAAAAAGATACCCGAAATCAGCAGCAGACCGAAAGTCACCGCCAACACCATTCCCATTGCCCACAAAAAGTTGATATTTTTGGGGATCCAATACTCCGTAGCCAATACCCTGCGTACCGTGTCGATCGCGAGGCGTTGGTTCAGCCAGTCATGTATGCTGGTCGCTTTTGTAAAATGTGCCATTACTCCTCCTTATGCGATTAAGCCGGCAGCTTTCATCTTTTTGTACTCCGGTCCCTCTTCACCCAATACCAGTTTGGTTCCCTCGAGTTTGAACGGTGGAATGACCAGGGGGCTCGGTGGGGGAGCCTTCAGTACCTTGCCGCTTGCATCGAACTGTCCTCCATGACAAGCACAGATGAATTTGTGATCTTTGGGAAAGTATGCGGGAATACAGCCAAGGTGCGTACAGAGTCCGATGGAGACATGGAATCTGTCTTTTCCCACGACCACGTCTCTTTCGTCGGCTTTCATATCCGGTGTTTTCTTGAGGATGAAGATAGGCTTACCACGCCACTTCTCCACATTTAACACATTCGGCTCAGCCGCACTTAGGTCCACTGTCGTGAAACCCGCTGCTTTGACACTCGGCAGCGGATCCCAGGTACGCTTCATAGCACCAAGCGCTGCAATACCGCCCAGTGCTGTAAAGCCGCCCAAAGCCATGCCGAGAAAGTCTCGTCTGTTTTTTTCAACAGCCATATGCACTCCTTTAAAATTTTGGTAAACTCTATTATAGCCCTTTGTGCGTTAATTCGCCTTGATATGACGCAAGTTCGTCACAATTTTTAGAGAAAGTGACGTACTTACAAGAAGGCGTTATTTTTTTGATAAGGAACGCTTTTTTTCGTGCATACGGATATAGATGTGGAGGATGTCGATCGCCGCCGGTGTGACACCGCTGATCCGGCTTGCGGCATGGAGTGTGGGAGGATTGAATGTCTGTAATTTCTCCACGATTTCGTTGCTGAGCCCCGAAACGGAAGCGAAATCGAAATTTTCGGGAATTTTGATGCCGAGGAGATCTTTCATCCTGTCGATCTGGCTCTGCTGTTTTCGGATGTAGCTGGCGTATTTGGATTCGATCAAGATTTGCTCTTTCGCATCTTCGGGAATATCGGCGTATCTGGGGAGAAGTGCGTCGAATTTTTCGATGGTGAACGATTTGCGGGCGACGATACGTTGAAGCGGCACTTTGTCCGTTACGCCCGCTTCGTCGATTTCGGCGAGTCTGGCGTTGTTCTCTTTCGAGGGGGTGATGAAGGTTCGCTCCAGATAGCTCATGACCTCTTCGACCGCTTTGCGTTTGGCTTCGACATTTCGATAGTGCGTTTCGTCGATCAATCCCAGCTCGTATCCATAACGGCAAAGCCTCAAATCGGCATTGTCTTCACGCAGCAGCAGGCGATATTCGGCACGGCTGGTAAACATACGGTAGGGTTCTTTGGTTCCTTTTGTCACCAGGTCGTCGATCAAAACACCGATATAGGCCTCGTCCCTTCTTAGAATCAGCGGCTCTTTTGCGTCGATGGCGAGTACGGCGTTGATACCCGCCATCAATCCCTGTGCGGCCGCCTCTTCGTATCCGGTCGTTCCGTTGATCTGGCCGGCGAGATAGAGCCCTTCGACCTTTTTGGTCTCCAGCGTGTGCGTAAGCTCCGTGGGGTCGACGTAGTCGTATTCGATCGCATAGCCGTAGCGGGTGATTTTCGCGTTTTCGAGTCCCTTGATCGTATGGAGCATCTCCAATTGGGTGTCGGGCGGAAGAGAGGTGGAGAGGCCGTTGATGTAGTACTCCGTCGCATCCAGTGTTTGCGGTTCGACGAAAAGGTGGTGGCGTTCTTTTTCTCGGAAGCGGTTGATCTTGTCCTCGATACTGGGGCAGTAGCGCGGCCCGACCCCTTCGATCTGTCCTGTGAAGAGCGGTGCTCTGTGGAAATTTCCTTCGATGATGTCGTGGGTTTTTTCATTGGTGTAAGTGATGTAGCATGGCAGTTGGGTGGGACGGAAACTTTC
Source organism: uncultured Campylobacterales bacterium (assembly GCA_964443745.1). Lineage (GTDB taxonomy): Bacteria > Campylobacterota > Campylobacteria > Campylobacterales > QNZT01 > CAYUEN01. Next base: position 84,383 of record CAYUEN010000002.1, read on the forward strand.
GCGGTCCGTACGAAAACTGAAAGGGGTGGGGTTTTCGTCTCCCCCCTGCTCCTCCATCACCGAAAAATCGATTGTGGAGCCGTCTATCCTGGGGCAGGTACCGGTTTTGAGGCGTCCCATCGAAAGGCCCAGCGCTTCGAGGCTTTCACTCAACTTTCTGGAGGGGAATTCGCCGGCTCTTCCGGCTTCTTGTTTGAATTCGCCGATATGGATGAGGCCGCGCAGGAAGGTTCCGGTGGTGACGATCACCTTCTTGGCGTAGTAGCGGTTTTGCAGATGGGTGATAATGCCTAGTACCACACCATCGTCCACGATCAACGTATCGGCGATCTCCTGTTTGATCGAGAGATTTTCGGTGTGCAGACAGAGATTGCGCATACGGATGCGGTAGCGATCCATGTCGATCTGGGCGCGGCTTCCTCTGACTGCGGGTCCTTTGGAGGCGTTGAGGATTCGAAACTGAATGCCCGTTTCGTCGGTACAGCGTCCCATCTCGCCGCCGAGTGCGTCGATCTCTTTGACCAGATGTCCCTTGGCCAGCCCGCCGATGGCGGGATTGCAGCTGGCCGCACCGATCTGCTCCACGAGAATCGTCAACAAGAGTGTCTTTTTTCCCATTCTGGCCGAAGCGAGTGCCGCTTCGATACCGGCGTGTCCGCCGCCGATGACTATAATGTCGTATTTCATAACTTTCGTTCCCGGTTGTAGTCGCTTTGGAGGTGCTCCTTATTATACCATGGTATAATCAGTCTATGTTTACGGGACTTATCAGAGAGACGGCCACGGTCGAGCGTTTCAGTGGCGATTTATTGACGATTCGCAGCGGCTATCGTCCAAAGATCGGGGATTCGATCGCGGTCAACGGCGCATGTTTGACTGTCGTCAAAAGCGGCGACGGTACGTTTACGGTGGAGCTTTCGCCCGAAACGCGTGCGGTGATCGCCACGGAGAATCTGTACGGAGAAGTCCATATCGAACCCGCCATGCGGCCGAGCGATCGGCTGGAGGGCCATATCGTACAGGGACATATCGATACGACGGGTGAGATCGTAAAGATCGAAAAGAGCGGAAACAGTCACGATTTTTTCGTAAAGCTCGATCCTGGCTTCCTTAGATTCGTCATTCCCAAAGGCAGCGTCGCGATCGACGGTGTGAGCCTGACGGTCAATGAAGTCTTTCGCGAGTATTTTCGCCTCACGATCATTCCCCACACGATGCGAAACACCCTCTTTCGCGAGTATCGGCAGGGAAGGCGGGTCAATATCGAAACCGACATGTTCGCCCGCTATCTCTACCATCTGTTCGGCAAGAAGGAGTCGCTCAGCTGGGAGGTGGTCGATCGGATTCTGGCGGGATACTGATGCGGTTTTCGCTGTTTGAAGCTTATGATGACCTATTGTTGCATACGGTTACCGATCGTACGGGAGGAGTGAGCGCTTCTCCTTTCGATACGCTCAATCTCGCCCTCCATGTGGGCGACGACCCCCGAAGTGTGATCGAAAACCGCACGATTTTGGCACGAAGAGAGGGGTTTTTGATAGAAAATCTGATCTATATGGAGCAGGTCCACAAAGATCGCATCGTGGAGATCGACCACCCCTTTTACAACAAAATTCCCGAATGCGACGCGCTGATCACCGACAGATCCAATATTCCGCTGATGGTGATGGTCGCCGACTGCCTGCCTCTGCTCTTTTTCGATCCGCAACGAAAAGTGATCGCCGTCGCACATGCGGGACGAAACGGAACGTTTCTGGGAATCGCTTCGAAAGTAACAAAGAGGATGCATGAGCGGTACGGATGCGATAAAGAGGCGATTTTGGTCGGTATCGGTCCGGGTATTCATGCTTGCTGTTATGAAGTGGGGCGGGAGATTGTCGATATAGTGGTCAAAAGCTATGGAGAGAAGTACGTGGAACAAAGAGGCGAAAGATTTTTCCTGGATTTGCCGCGGATGAATTTCGATCAGCTCAGGGATGCGGGGGTGGCCCGAAAGCATATCGAAATCGCATCCCGTTGCAGCTGTTGCGAGCGGGAATACTTCTCCTATAGGCGAGAGGGGACGACCGGTCGTTTCGCCGGCGTGATGATGCTACGATGAGAGAGAAAGCCGTCGCACTCAAGTACGACAAGGAGAGCGGTTCGGCGCCGAAAGTGGTCGCGAAAGGGGAGGGGGAGATCGCCAAAAAGATCATGGAAAAAGCGCAGGCATACGATGTGCCCATCTTTCAAAACGCGGCATTGGCGGAGAGCTTGTTGAAACTCGATCTGGACGAGCAGATTCCCCCCGCTCTCTATCAGGCGGTGGCGGAGGTGTTCGTGTGGTTGATGAAAAGCGAAAAGAAGGCGGAACTCAGTCGGTGATCTTCTCGGCCTGATAGACGTAGATGTCGGGGTGGGCATCGAGGCAGTTGGCGGGAAGACCCGCTTTTTGGCAAAGCGTCATGAAAAAGGTGTCGAAGTTGGGCAACTGCTCCCAAACGGAGGGGAGATAGGTCGCTTGATGTCCTCCGAGCCTGAGGATCACGCCGTCGATTCCCGGACGGATTTTGGCGCGCAGATCTTCGGTGTCGGTATAGGCGAGGGGTTTGGGTTCGCTCAGGATGGAGACTTCGATTTCCAACTTGTCGAACTCTTCCGGGCGCAGAGGGGTGAACCTCGGGTCGGAAAAGGCGGCGGATTTGGCGTTGTGAATGATGTCGTCTATGAGCGGTTGGTGTGCGACGATCGATCCGATACAGCCGCGAAGGGCGTTGTGTTCGGTGAGCGTGACGAAAGCCGCGCCGTTTTTCGCCAGTTCCGGAAATTCGCGAATCAACGCCTCTTTGTCGATGGTGTTTTGGCCGGTGAGTTCGTCCTTGATCGCCTGCCTGGCTATCTGGACGATTCGCTTTTTGAGTGCTTCGGTCATGATGAAAGCCTCCCTGGTTTTCCGATGTAGTAGCCCTGGGCATAATCGATGCCGAGTTGTTTCACCTTATCGAAGATCTCCTTAGAGCTGACAAATTCCGCGATCGTTTTGATACCGAGCTCTTTGGAGAAGGAGATGATCGTTTTGGTGACGATTTCACTCTCTTTGTCGATCGTGAGATTTCGGATCAGGGAGCCGTCTATTTTGATGTAGTCGACGTCGAGTTTGAGGAGTTGTTCGAAATTGGAATAACCGCTTCCGAAATCGTCGATCGCCACTTTGCAGCCATGCGCCTTGACCTTTTTGATGAAATTGGCCACTTTTCGGTAGTTTTGGATCTGGTCGCTCTCGAGAATTTCGAACGTCACTTTTTCACCCACCTGATGACGCGCCAACTGTCTGAGGATGAAGCCGGAGACTTTGGGATCGAGAATATCTTCGACCGAGATGTTGATCGTGATCGCTTGATCGCTTTTTTTGATCTCTTCGAAGCTGTTTTTGATCATAGCCCGGGTCAGATCGGGATAGAGTCTCGATGTTTTGGCGATTTCGAGAAAATCTATAGGCCTTTGATAGGAGTTGTCTTTGTTACGGATACGCATCAGGGATTCGAATTTTTCGATCTCTTTCGTTTCGAGATTCATAATGGGTTGATAGAGGGGGACTACGCGATTGTCGTTGAGTGCCTCTTTGATCTTTTTGTTGGTTTTGATATTTTCCAGAAATCGCTCTTCGTTGTGGCTTTTTTTGTTGAAGATTCGGTAGGGTTTTTTCTGTTTCTTCGCCTCTTGCAGTGCGAGATAGGCGTTTTTGAGCATCTGCTCTCTTCCTCTGGAGACTCCCATCGTCAAAGAGATATCGATATCGGCTCCGAGATAGGAGAAGTTCTCTTTCATAATCGATGACGAGAGTGATTTGAGATACTCTTCGAGTTCGGAAAGCGTAATGCGGGATGCCGTGAAAATCGCGAAGTTGTTGTGTTCGAATTTGTAGAGAGAGGCGTTTCTGTTGGGGAGCTGACCGGAGAGCCAGAGCGCGACATGTTCGAGAAGTTTGTTGCCTGTATCGATTCCGAAAAATTCGTTGATCTCCTCAAATGCATCGATATGGATATAGATAAGCGTAAAGGCGTGGTTGCTCTTTCTCTTTTTCGCCTCTCTCAGGTCGTCGAGAAGTTTCAGTCGGGTGGGAAGTTTGGTCAGTGGATCGATGAAAAACTGCTTTTTCAATTCACGATCGCTTCTAAAAACGGAGGTGATATCGTTACAGAGCAGGAGATATTTGGTCCTGTTTTGTCGGGTGGCGGGATAGATAAGGATACTGAGATAACGAATTTCAGCCGATTCTTTGATTTCCAAAACGCCTTTATAGTTGTTTTCATCTTTAAGCTTGGATTTGATCTCATCCAGAATCTGTCGATTGTTGAGACGTTTTTCCAGAAGATCGAAGAGATTGCCTTTCAAATCGGAAGTGGTGGGAAAGAGGCTTTTTTGAAACGCCTTGTTGGTGTAGAGAAGGTTGAAATCGGAATCGACTTTGGCAAAACACCCACTGTGTTCCATGATATCCCGATAACCGCCAAGGAGGTTGTTTTGATGGGAGAATTCGGTTTGTAATTTAATATACTTTATTTTTAATAGGAAATATGAAATTATCAATAATATACTCAAAAGAAAAATCAATATTTGCGAAGGGGTTCGAAGGAGAAGTGCAATAGTAAAAATCAAAAAAAACAATCCCGTTTGCCAATAGGGGTCGTTAAATTTGACGCTCTGAAAAATTTTAATCACACTTAAATCCTAGAACTAAAAATTGAATAAAAGATTATATAGATCTCAAACTGAAAATCTAATTATTTTTTTCAAAAAAATCAAATAATTTGCAATATTTTTCCAAAAGGCGATACCGTATCGAAATTAAACTGTAATTAAAGAACTTTTGAGTAAAATGAGCGCCTTAAAATTCACACACATCAATCCTTGAAAGGTTGTGACACAGGTCACTAAGGGGTGTGGAGGCTAAACCAAAATTTTACACAAGGAGCATTGTCATGGTTACAATGAAAGATCTACTCGAATGCGGTGTGCACTTTGGGCACCAGACAAGAAGATGGAATCCAAAGATGAAACCCTATATCTTTGGAGAGAGAAAAAATATCTATATCATCGATCTTCAAAAGACGCTCAGATACTTCAGATATACATATAATGTAGTACGCGACGCGGCGGCGGAAGGGAAGACGATTCTTTTCGTGGGCACGAAAAAGCAGGCTGCAAACGCCGTCAAAGAGTATGCCGAAAAGTGTGGTATGCCTTATGTCAACCACAGATGGCTCGGCGGTATGCTGACCAACTTCCAGACAATCAAAAAATCTATCAGAAAACTCGATATCATCGAAAAAATGGAAGAAGAGGGGCAGATGGATCTTCTGACCAAGAAAGAGGCCCTGATGCTGCAGAGAAAAAAAGAGAAACTGCTTGATTATCTCGGAGGTATCCGCAACATGAAGGGGGCGCCCGACATGATCTTCATCATCGATACCGTGAAAGAGAAAATCGCCGTTCAGGAAGCCAACAAGCTGCATATTCCCGTCATTGCGCCGCTGGATACAAACTGTGATCCGGATGTCGTGACTTTTCCGATTCCGGGCAACGACGACGCTATCAGATCGGTACAGCTTTTCTGCAAAGAGATCGCGGAGGCGATCATCGAAGGTAAAGAGCTGCGTGCCCAGGAGGAGGAGACTCCAGAAGGAGAGGTTTCGGAAGCGACAGAGAGTACGCCGGTGGGAGATATCTCCGAAGAGGAGAAGGAGAAGCTGATCGAAGAGGCGGTCAAAGAGGGTGAAGCGATCGAGGAGATCGTCAAGCCGGACGATTTGACGGAGCTCGTAGGTATCGGCAAGGCGTATGCGGCGAAACTCAACGCGATGGGTATCCACACTTTCGCGCAGGTAGCGAACATGACACCGGAGCAGATCGAAGCGATGGAAAAAGAACATAGATTCAAAGGTGACTTTACCGAGACGGTAAAAGATGCCAAAAGCAAAATAGGAGCGTAGGAATGGCGAACATAACAGCGGCGATGGTCAAGGAGCTCAGAGAGCTCACCGGTGCGGGTATGATGGATTGTAAAAAGGCGTTGGTCGAGACGGAAGGTGACATCGATGCGGCAATCGAACTTCTGAGAAAGAAGGGATTGGGAAAAGCGGCGAAAAAATCCGACAGACTCGCCAGCGAGGGATTGATCACCGTGGTCGTCAGCGACGATTACAAAAAGGCGACGATCAGTGAAATCAATTCAGAAACCGATTTTGTCGCGAAAAACGAAAACTTTATCAGTATGACGAAAAAAGCGACCCGGCATATGCAAGAGAGCGACGTCGTCACCACAGAAGAGCTTCTGAAGACCGAAATCGATGGTACTCCTTTCGAAGAGTATATCAACATTCAGATCGCCACGATCGGGGAAAACCTCGTCGTTAGGCGTTTCACGACGCTCAAAGCGGGCGAAAACGGTGTCGTCAACGGATATTGCCACTCCAACGGTCGGGTTGGCGTGATTCTCGCGGCCAAGTGCGATAGCGAAAAGACTTGTGAAGGGGCGAGAGAACTTCTGAAAAATATCGCGATGCATGCGGCGGCGATGAATCCCCAATATCTGAGTGAAGATCAGATTCCAGCGGAGGTACTCTCCAAAGAGGAAGAGATCGCCAAGGAGCAACTCAAAAAAGAGGGCAAACCGGAAAAAATCTGGGACAAGATTCTTCCAGGAAAAATCGCGAAATTCAAAAGTGACAACACGCTTCTGGGGCAGAAATTCGTCATGGACGACAAAAAGACGGTTCAGGAAGTGATCGATGAAAAAGCCAAAGAGCTTGGAGGAAAGATCGAGCTGGTCGAATATGTACGTTATGAACTCGGTGAAGGGTTGGAGAAAAAAGCGGACGATTTCGCATCCGAAGTCGCGGCACAACTGAAATAGATTTCGAAGGAGAAGAGCATGGAAGAGGCAGTGCAGATTCCGGACTCTTCTCTCCCCGTTGGTGACAAACTACTGCTTGTCGCCTCCAATATCTCCCACGCTTTCGATTATACCCTCTTCGAACATGTAGATTTGAGTATCCACCAGCGCGAAACGATCGCCGTACTGGGTGTCAGCGGAAGTGGGAAGTCGACCCTGTTGCATATACTCTCTTCACTACTCAAACCAAACAAAGGGAGAGTGATTTTCGACAAAGGATACCTCTATGAGCAGAGTGACAGGGAGTTGCTGCGGATTCGGCGCGAAGCGTTTGGAATCATTTTTCAGTCGCACTACCTTTTCAAGGGTTTTACCGCTTTGGAAAACCTCGAAGTGGCGTCGATCGTCGCCAACAGAAAAATCGATTACAAACTCCTCGAGCATTTGAAGATAGAACAGAATCTGGCGCAGAATGTTTCGGAGCTCTCCGGTGGCCAACAACAGCGTGTTTCGATCGCGAGAGTTCTGATCAAGAAGCCGAAAATCATCTTCGCGGACGAACCGACCGGAAATTTGGACCGGGGTACAGCCGATGAAGTGATGAAAGTATTGATCCACTACACCAAACAAAACGATGGCGGCTTGTTTGTCGTCACCCACGATGAAAAGATCGCGGCGATGTGCGATACCGTCTATCGTCTGCAGGACAAGAGGCTTCAGCCGGTCATACTCTGATGCAGATCGTCGATTTCATCACCGAAAACAACGCGATCCTCTTTATTCTTCTCTTTTCCAGAATCAGCGGAGTGATGGTCTCCTTCCCTTTTTTCAGCCACCTTTCCATACCTGTCACCGTCAAGACGGCATTGGCCTTCTATCTGACACTCCTCTTTTTTCCCGATGCCCATCTGGCGCATCTGCCTCAGAGTGGTACGATGGTGGTGTTGTTGGTGCTCACGGAACTGATGATCGGCTTGATCGCAGGTGTCGTTTTGCAACTCATTTTCGGAGCTTTGGGAATCGCGGGTATGCAGATTTCGATGGTGATGGGTTTTTCGATGGCTTCGGTGATGGATCCGGTTACGGGTGTATCCACGCCGATTATCGCACAGTTTCTGACGTTGATGGGGATTATGATACTGCTCGCGTTCAACGGTCATCATCTTATGCTTCTTTTTCTCGGGGAAAGTATCACCCATATCGGATTGGGCGGGTTTTATCCGAAGCACCATCTTGCCGAGTATCTGATCGATGGATTCGCCCATATGTTCGTGATGGGGTTCATTCTCTCATTTCCCATCATCGCACTCTCCATTCTGTCCGATGTTATCTTCGGTATGTTGATGAAAACGATGCCGCAGTTCAATCTGCTCGTCGTAGGTTTTCCGATAAAGATCTTTCTTTCGATCGTGGTGCTTTCCGTAGTTCTGGGATCGATGATGACGATTTTCAAAAGAGAATTTTTGAGTGCATTCGAATTTCTCAAGCACTTTTGGTAGGCGAGGTTATTTAAAAAGCCGGCTCTGCTTTTTGAGTGTTTCGAAATAGCGGTTCATTTTTTTGGCGAGTGCATAGTCTCGGGTGATATAGAGAATCTCGTAGTTGAGTCCAAAAGCGCTGTAGGACCAATTGGCCGATCCGAAGATGACGGTTTTGTTGTCGATAATCGCTGCTTTGATATGCATTTTGCCATAATAATCTCCCTTTTGGGAAATACGCCCTTTGAGGCGATAGACCGTGATATTGCGATACTTTGCGAGATAGTAGAGCATCGAGTGACGTCTTTGCTCATGTGAAGATTTTTCGTCGAAAATGATTTCGATTTTGACACCTCGCTTGGCGGCGTGTTTTAATTTGTTTGCTATCTTTTTATGGGTAAAATTATAAATCGTTATTTTGATCGAGTGTTTGGCCAGATCGATTTCCCTGAGCATCGCATCGAGTGCCGCCTCTTTCTGTTCCGGCATCAGATAGAGATGGGAGGTGGCGCGTGTGGCGTGCAGTGGGGAGAGAAAGATGTACAGAAGCAGCAGAATCGATACGATCGATCTTTTTGAAAAAGCGTCAGCGGCCATCCAGAATCCTGCCTCAAATATAAAATTGCTATAATTGTAACAAAAAAGCTTAAAACCGGAGTACCCTATGGCTTCCATCCTTTTGATCAACGACAATAAAATCGTCTCCAGACTTTTGAAGCTGAGTTCGCAGAAAAACGGTTACGACCTCGAAGAGGTGACGGCGCTTCCAGCTTCGAAAGATACCTACGATTTCGTTTTTGTCGATAGTGAACAGTATGATACAGCATTGTTGCAACAGATACGCGACACGCTCCATTTTCAAAAACTCGTCTATATCGGTATGAAAAACGAAACGCTTCCCGATGGATTCGATCTGGAGATAGAAAAGCCGTTTTTGCCTACGGATTTCGTGAAAATGATCGAAGAAAATTACCAGGTATCTCAGGAAAGTCCACTGTCTGAAGAGGTTGGAGCGGAAGAGAAAAAGCAGGAGGAGGATGAGCTTTTCAATTTGGATGAAATCGACGAGTCGTTACTCGAAGAGGGGGAGGTATCCGAAGAGAAGCTCGAAGAATTACTGGAGCCTATGGAGGTGGAGAGTACGTTGATCGAAGAGGTGGAAACGGTCGAAGAGACACATCCCGATATCGTTTCGGAGGTGGCATCGGCCATCGCCGAGGATGAGGGGGAGACGAAAACCGAAGATTTGGCGAATATGCTCGAAGAGATCGAAGAGATGGAAGTGTCGGAGACGGAGTCGTCGCAACTCTCCGAAGGTGATGAAGAGGTGACCTCGGCAAAAGAGGAAGAGACGCTGCTCGATCTGGAGGCGGAGAAGATGCATGAAGAGATCGAAGCGGAAGAAAAAGAGCATGTTTCCGATGAAGATCTGGAATTGCCTCCATTGGAGGAAGAGACACTGCTCGATCTGGAAGCGGAAAAGATGGATAAAGAACAAGCTTCATTCCAGGAGAGAGAGACAGAAACCGCAGGAACGGAAGAGATCGAAGAGATGGCGGAGCGGGAGATTCTCGAAGATCCCGAGGCGTTCGACGAGATGACGGAAGAGGCGGTGATGGCGGCGGTTTCCGGAGAAGAGAAAACCGAAAATGAAGAGAGCGGTGTGGGTTTGACGACGATGGTCGCAGCTGCAGCGGCGGGTGCCGTGGCAGCTACGACCTCTACAGACGCGGAAAGTGGAAAAGAGGCGGAAAATGAAGAGGCGATTGCCGATATTCTCGAAGGTGTGGAGGGCACGGAGAAAGAGAGCGATTATCTGATTACCGACGAGAAGGAGGAGATCGAGGAGTTGACGGAGGATTTCGCTTCTCTCAACGAAGAGGAGATCAAACGGATATTGGGTGAGAGCGGTGAGGATCTCTCGGAAGTCGGAACGGAAGAGATCATCGAGGAGCGGTACGAGAGCGAAGGAGAAGAGGAGGTGATTCAGCCGCAGGATATGGAGCAGATGATACAGCAGGCGGTCGCCAAGGCGTTGACGGCGGAGATGATCTCTGAAGCTTTCAAAAACATGGACGTGACGGTCAACATCACTTTCAAGCCGAAGGAGCAGTAGATGAGAGGGAACATCCTCGTACTTTCCGGCCCGAGCGGATGCGGAAAGAGTTCGGTGATCTCTGAAGCGCTGGAGAGGTTCGGGGATATCCACTTTTCGATCTCCACCACCACGCGACCGAAACGTCCGCACGAAAAAGATGGTGTGGATTACTATTTCATCTCCAAAAAACAGTTCGAAAAGGAGATAGAAGAGGGGTGTTTTCTGGAGTGGGCGAAGGTGCATGACAACTACTACGGTACCTCTCTTCGGCCGATCGAAGAGGCGCTGGATGCGGGCAAACTGGTTTTGTTCGATATCGATGTACAAGGCCATGCGATCGTACGCGCCAAATATCCCCGTATCACCACCTCTCTTTTTATGACGACCCCTTCCGAGGAGATCCTCAGAGAGCGTCTGATGCAGCGTGGCACGGATTCTGTGGAGGTGATAAAGCGGCGGTTGAAAAACGCCAGGGAAGAGATGAAGCGGATGGAGGAGTACGACTTTTTGCTGATCAACGACAAATTCGACGAGACGATCGATCGATTCTGCTCCATAATCGAAACGGCGAGATTGAAACACCCCCTCGAGGATCTGGAGGATTTCTACCGCAACTGGTAAAGCTTTTATCAACTAATGCTATAATATCTCCTCAACTTACTATCGAAGGATACAATATGGGAATGCCAAGTGGAATGGAACTGCTGATCATCGCACTGGTCGTACTGCTGCTTTTCGGAGGCAAGAAGATACCGGAGCTCGCCAAGGGTCTGGGCAGCGGAATCCGAAATTTCAAAAAGGCGGTCAAAGAGGACGATGAGGTAGCCGAAGCTCCGAAAGAGAAGATCGAGGGCAAAGAGGAGACGGCGTCGTCTGCCAAGAGCGAAGAGCAGACCAAAGCGTAGGGATCACGACGTTTGAAAAAGAGAGTCAAGGAGATCCTCAAAAAACATATCGAAGGCGACTTCGCGCTCGAAAAGCCCAAAGAGGCCGCTTTCGGCCACTATGCGACCCCCGCGGCCTTTTCGTTGGCCAAAATCCACAGAAAATCCCCGATGCTGATCGCCGAGGAACTCTCCGCGGTTCTTGATCGCGAAGAGATCTTCGAAAGCGCCGAAGCGCTGAAGGGGTATATCAACTTCAAACTCAGCGACAAGTTTCTGGATATGTTGGCGACCGACGCGATCGAAAACGAAGCGGAGTTCGGCAGGGCGGAGCTGGGAGAGAAGATACTGCTGGAGTATGTGAGCGCCAATCCTACGGGACCCCTTCATATCGGACATGCCAGGGGAGCGGTTTTCGGCGATACGCTCTATAGGATCGCCAAGCATCTTGGGTGCGAGATAGAGAGCGAATATTACGTCAACGACGCTGGTAACCAGATCTATCTGCTGGGGCTTTCGATTTTCCTGGCGGGCAAAGAGCGGTTCACCGATACGGAAGTGGCGTGGCCCGAAGAGTATTATCGGGGAGAGTATATCCAGGATCTCGCGAGTGAGGCCAAGGTGCATTTTGGTGTGGAGATTTTCGAAGACGAAGCCTCCGTCGAGAAGCTGAGCGAATGGGGCAAGGAGCGGATGCTGGAGTTGATTCGCCGTAATCTGGCGGACGTTGGAATCAGATTCGATCGGTACGTGAGTGAAAAAGCGCTCTTTTCCAAATGGCCCCGGACGCTCGAAAAGCTCGAAGCGCATGATGCCGTCTACGAAAAAGAGGGGAAAATCTGGCTCAAATCCAGCGCATACGGTGACGAAAAGGATCGGGTGATCGTCAGGGAAGACGGCAGACCCACCTATCTGGCGGGAGACATCATCTATCACAACGACAAATTCGAGCGCGGCTTCGAACGTTATATCAATATCTGGGGTGCCGATCATCATGGTTATATCGCGAGAGTCAAGGCGGCCGTGAAGTTTCTCGGATACGACCCTGATAGACTCGAGGTGATCCTCTCGCAAATGGTCTCTTTGCTCAAAGGGGGCGAACCCTACAAGATGAGCAAGCGTGCGGGCAATTTCATTCTGATGAGCGATGTCGTGGATGAGATCGGTGCGGACGCACTGCGTTTCGTTTTTTTGACCAAGCGAAGCGATACCCATCTGGAGTTTGATGTGGATCAGCTCAAACAGCAGGATAGTTCGAACCCGATCTACTATATCCAGTACGCCCATGCACGTATCAACCAACTCTTCGAAAAAAGCGGAAAAAAGGTCGAAGATGTGGTCGGAGTGCCTCTGGAGAATCTGCATAAAGATGCCCACAACTTGCTTTTTAATGCCCTTTTGCTTCCCGAAGTACTCGAAGACGCCTTCGTCTCCAGGCAACTCAACAAACTAAGCGACTATCTCAAAGCGCTTGCGGCGGGATATCACCAATTCTACAACAAACACAAAGTCATCGGCACAAAGCGGGAGGATTCGCTGCTCAAACTCTCCGCGATGGTGGCCCTATCGCTCCGCACGGGTCTGAGATTGATGGGGATCGAAGCCAAATACCGCATGTAACCCGTCGAAACGCGGCTCTTGATTTTGAAAAACGATTTCATTATTAAGAGCCTTTTAAGAGAGGGGCTGCTACAATTCTTTTGAATTTGAAAAACAATTTCAATATCATAATTTCCGGAGAGGAAAAATTACGATGAAACCTGAAAAAATTACGGTCGTTCTCGCCGGCCAGCCCAACGTCGGAAAGAGTATGTTGATCAACGCGATCAGCGACGCCAGACTCAAAGTGGGAAATTTCAGCGGCGTGACCGTCGACAAGACGGAGGTGGCGTTCAACTACTGCGACGAGAAGCGTTGCAGGGATTACGAAATTCACATCATCGATCTACCGGGTGCTTACTCCCTCAACGACTTCACGATCGAGGAGAAGGTGACAAAACGCTTTTTGGAGCAAGAAGCGTACGATCTGATCGTCAACGTGGTCGATTCGACGAACCTCGAGCGCAATCTCCTTTTCACCGCCGAACTTCTCGAAACGGGCAGAAAGATGGTCGTCGCGCTCAATATGAGCGACGAAGCACAAAAGGAGGGGATCGAAATCGACGAAAAACAGTTGAGTCAGATTCTCGGTGTTCCGTGTATCAAGACGAGTGCGAAAGAACATAGCGGAATCGAAGCGCTCAAAGAGGCGATCATCCAGGTGCACAACAAACCCCGCACCGACTCCAAAATCGTTTACAGCGACGTGATCGAGGAGGAGATCGCACGGATCGTCTCGTTTTTCGAAGAGAAGCGATACAACTGTAAAATGCCCTACAAGAAGGTAGCGGTCAAACTGCTCAAAGAGGACAAAGAGGTCTATCAGAAGCTGCATGACGATCCGATCTGGATCGAGTTGCTGCCGATCATCAGGGAGGCGTTGAACCACATCTACGTCCACTACGGTACGAAAGATCTGGAAGAGATTTTCGAGGACGAGCGGATCGCTTTTGCGAGGGGGGCGGCGCTGGAGGTGATGAAAATCAAAAAAGAGCGGCCTCGGACACTCACCGAAAAGATCGACGCGATATTGATCAACAACTACTTCGGTATCCCGATTTTTCTCTTTTTGATGTGGGGATTGTTTCAACTCACCTTTACCGTGGGCGCGATCCCGATGGATTGGATCGACCGATTCTTCACCGCATTGGCGGAGGGGGCGACGAAACTCTTCGGCGAAGGGGTTTTCGGTTCGGTGATCAGCGACGGCATCATCGGCGGCGTGGGGGCCGTGGTGATGTTTTTGCCCAACATTCTGATTCTTTTTCTGGGGATCGCGCTGCTGGAGACGACCGGCTATATGAGCCGGGTCGCCTTTTTGTTGGACGGTTTTTTTCACAAATTCGGTCTGCACGGCAAGAGTTTCATCCCGCTCGTGACGGGGTTCGGTTGTTCGGTACCCGCCTATATGGCGGCACGTACGCTCAAAAACGAAAAAGATCGTCTGTTGACGCTTTTTATCATCGGATTCATGAGCTGCGGGGCGAGATTGCCGATCTATGTCCTCTTTACGGGTGCCTTCTTTTCCGAAGCGGTGGCGGGCAACGTACTTTTTGGAATCTATATCACCGGGGCGTTGCTGGGGCTGGCGGCGGCGAAGGTGCTCAATATCTTCGTATTCAAAGGGGAGGATGAGCCGTTTGTCATGGAGATGCCCAAATATCGGTGGCCTTCGGCCAAACTGATTTGGCATACCGTCTATACGCAGGGAATGATGTATCTGAAAAAGGCGGGAACCTTCATCATGGCGGCATCGATTCTGGTGTGGTTCGCGAGCAACTATCCCAAGCAACCCGAACTCGAAGAGCAGTATCGGATCAAAATCGAACGAACAGACGATACCGCTGTGAAAAAAAAGCTTGCCGACGAGTTGAACATGAAACGACTCGAAGAGAGTTATCTGGGGTTGTTCGGAAAAGCGACCGAACCGTTTTTCGCGCCTTTGGGTATGAATTGGAAGATGAGTGTGGCGCTCGAAGCGGGGCTGGCGGCGAAAGAGGTGGTCGTATCCACGCTGGGCGTACTCTACGCGTTGGGTGAGACCGATGAATCCTCACAGGGGCTCAAGGAGCAGATCAAAAAACATATCCCGCTGCCCGCGGCCGTGGCGTTTATCGTCTTCGTGATGATCTATCTGCCGTGTTTTGCGGCTTCGGCGGTCTTTACCAAAGAGGCGGGAGGGGTGAAATATCTGGTCTATCTCTTTCTCTTCACCACCTCGACGGCCTGGGTGATGAGTTTTCTCGCCTACCATATCGCACAAGGAGTTCTCACATGATCAACATCTACCATCTGAAAGTGGGTGATCGCGGCAGGATCGTCAAAATCCATGCCGGAAAGACGCTCAAAGCGAGACTCAAATCGTTCGGGATTTATCCCGGAGTGACGTTTCGCATTCGTGCTTTTTCGCTGGGGAAGAACAATGTGGAGCTGGAGGTGGGGCAGACGCTCGTTGCCCTTCGCAAGGGAGAGATGGAAAAAATAGAGGTGGAGAGAGTCGAAGATGAAACGGTTTAGATTCAACAGATGCATCTTGATGTTGTTTTCGATGGCGTCGATCGCTCCGGCCGTTTTTGCGGCGGATGCCAAAACCGAGGGATGGTTGCGACTGGGGTATCAATATCAGGAGCGAAGCGATCTGGCAATCGGAGGGATGCTCCGTATCGAAAGCGAACCGTATCGCGGAATCTCCGCGGGGGCGGGTTTTTATACCAGCAACGGACTCAAAGATCGTGAAAATATCGGTATTCCCTTCTACGGAAGCGAAAACGACTCCTACGCGATTTTGGGAGAAGCTTATCTGAAAGGAAAATGGGCCGGGACCGAAGCGGTCGCAGGTAGGCAGCGAATCGATATCCCCTATTTCGATACGGACGATATCGGAATGGTACCCAACACTTTCGAAGCCCTGCGCATCTCAAACCGCGATCTGTCGGGAATCGCGCTCCATGCGTTTTGGATCACGCGGATGGCGGGAGTGGACGCCCCGAAACCGGAGAGTTTCACCGACATAGGAAAACATGGTGCGCAGGTTGCGGGTATCGTTTGGGAAGGTGATTTCGGACTTACGCTGGAGGGGTGGTATGCCCGCATAAGAGACGAAGCCGATCTTACCTATCTGGAAGGAAGTTACGAAGGATTAAGGGGGGATATCGGCTACACCGTCGCGTTGCAATATTCCATCCAAGAGTACGACGGGGGCGGCGAAGCGGATATATACGGTATGGCGGCGGATATCGGATATACGCCTTGGGGGGTGAATCTACAGTTTGCCTACAACGAAACCGACTCCAAAAACGGTGGGGTTGCGGACAATTTCTACGGAGGCGGACCCTTCTTCACCAGTTGCGAACACCTCACGCTCGCAGATGCCGACGTAGACGGCAAGGCGTGGCGTATCGGGTTGGAGTGGGATCTGGCCTCCTTTGGAGCGGATGGGATTTCGATCGCGCTTTCCAGACTCGATCTTTCGGGTCCGAAAGCCGATGCGGAGGAGTTCGACTATCATCTCTCCTTCGCGGCAAGCGATGCCTTGACGGTCGATCTGATCTACAGCGACGTCGAGGATGACAAAGTGTTTGAGAGGAGCTTCGAAAATACCCGCCTGTTTCTCAATTACACTTTTTGAGGTCTAAACGGCACCGCATATCGGCACCGCATACGTTTTTGTGATATCATGTTTTAAACGTACCCAAACGAGGAGTCGATATGGCCGCAAAGATTTTCAACGCGTTGCTTCTTGGGATGATATTCGTTTTGGTATTGGATTTTCTGCTTTTTGGCGGACTCAAAATCAACTATTTCGACCATTACGGGATCAAGGAGTATTTCAATACGATTTTCGCGGACAACCAATCGCTTCTTCTGCTCTTGGCGGCGGGGTTTTTGTTCGGATACGCGATGTTGTATCTGAGGGGATCGGCGGTTTTCGACCGTATCTATCTGGTATTGATTCTCCTTTTCGCCTCCACCTTCTATCCGCCGGTCGGACGGGCGGTGGGGGAGATGCTTTTTGTCGAAAAAAACCGGGAGCTTCGGCTCTACGATACCAATATCACGGCGGATATTCTCTACGAAGGCAGAGAAACGCTCTATATCAAAAAGCCGGGCCAGACGAAAGCGACCGCGGTTTCGAAACGGTGGGTCGTCTACCGCTGAAGACTATGCGGCCTTGAAATTCTCTCTGCTTTTACAAAACT
Source organism: uncultured Campylobacterales bacterium (assembly GCA_964443745.1). Classification (GTDB taxonomy): domain Bacteria; phylum Campylobacterota; class Campylobacteria; order Campylobacterales; family QNZT01; genus CAYUEN01. The sequence goes on from CAYUEN010000002.1 coordinate 101,515, forward strand.
CTTTCAAAAAACAGTCGGTTTCGCATTTGGGGTTTTTGGCGGTGCAGATATAGCGGCCGAAGAGTACCATCGCCTGGTGGAGTTCGTGCAGATGATCCTTGAAGGCTTTAACAAGATCTTCTTCGGTCTTTTTCGCGGTTTTGGCATCGCTCAGCCCCAGCCTGTGGGCGACGCGAAAGACGTGGGTGTCGACGGCCATCAAGTTGGCCTGGGTATATTCGATCATGACCACATGGGCGGTTTTCTGTCCGACACCCGATAGTTTGATCAACTCTTTTTCATCCAGCGGGATATTGCCGCCGTAGTTTTCCATCACGCTTTTGGCCATTTTGATCAGGTTTTTGGCTTTGTTGTTGAAAAAGGAGCAGCTTTTGATCAGGTTTTTCACCTCCTCCGGGTCGGCTTCGGCGAGCTCTTTGGGGGAGGGGTATTTTTCGAAAAGAGCGGGGGTGATCATATTGACCCGCTTGTCGGTGCATTGGGCCGAGAGCATGACCGCCACGAGCAATTCGTACAGATTGCGGTATTTTAGCTCCGTGTGCGCTCCTTTGTAGTGTTCTATCAGCCGTTTCTTGATCTCTTCGATCTCTTTTCGTGTCGCTTTTTTGGGCATCATTTCTCCGTATCGTCGAATGAATCGGGTTTTTTGCGTTCGCCGAGAAACTCTTCCAGATTGTAGCGGGTGCGGTATTCGGGAGTCATCAGGTGAATCAGCAGATCTCCCAGATCGATCACGCTCCACTCGTCGCTCTCTTCCACGTTCAGCAGCGATTCTCCCTCTTTTTTGAGAACGCTTTTGATATGGTCGAGCAGGGCGAGGCCGTGTTTGCCTCCGAGGGTGGTGGCGATGATCACGTCGTCTACGAAATAATCCTTCCCACGCATATCGAATACCTGGATGTTTTCCGCCTTTTTTCGATCGAGTTCATCGACGATTTTTTCTATTCTTCGGCTCATCTTTCTCCTTGTGTCCGTAGTAGTATGCCAGTATGTCGTCCGCGATGTTCGCAGGTAGCCGATCGCGCCTCGGACGACGTCTGAGTTCCGTGGAGCTGATACTAACATGAATGTCCAGTTTTTGCAAATTTTCGGGGATTTTCACCCCCTCTCTGGTGGCGACGACGAAAGTGACGAGCGAGGCCAGTTTTTCATAGTCGTGCCAGCGGTGGAGGGAGGCGAGGTTGTCCGCTCCGATGATGAGGTAGATTTTTTGCGGACGGTAGATTTTTTTCAGATATCGGATCGTCTCGATCGTGGGTACGGGGCGGTTTTGGCGCATTTCGTAATCGCACACTTTCGCTCTGGGATAGCGCGAGAGCAGTTTTTTTACCCAAGCGTATCGAAGAGCCGGCGGTGCGCGGAAACTTCTCTTGAAAGGGTTGCGCCAGGCGGGTACGACGAGAAGACGACCGATATCGAGCTTTCGGAGCGCTTGTCTGACAATCTCTTCGTGGCCGATGTGTGGAGGATCGAAACTTCCTCCGAAGACTGCGATATTCATTTAATCTGTTTAAAATCCTATTTAAATTAAAATGTTAATTGACGATACTGAATGTAACGAAGTATACTATAAACGGACTAAAGGAGGCAATGTGGCGATCAAAGTGGCGATTACGGGCTTTGGACGAATAGGAAGATGTGTGGCGAGGATTCTGGACGAAAGAGACGATATAGAGCTCGTCGCCGTCAACGACACCACCGATCGTGAAATGACGAAATATCTGCTCAAATACGACAGTGTCCATGGAGAATTCGGGGGAGAGGTGGAGATACTCGAAGACGACTATATGCAAATCGGAAAATCGAAGGTCAAGTTTCTCAACGACAGAAATCCCGCCAATCTCCATTTCGCCGATTACGGCGCGGAGGTGTTGCTCGAATGTACGGGGGCGTTTTATACCCAGGAGAAATCGCAGGTGTATATCGACAACGGGATCAAGAAAGTGGTCTTCTCCGCACCGGCGAAAGACAAAGAGACGGCCACGTTCGTGATGGGTGTCAACGAAGAGCGCTACGCCGGAGAGAAGATCATCTCCAACGCCAGCTGTACGACCAACTGCCTCGCGCCGGTGACCAAGGTGCTCGACGATGCGTTCGGGATCGAAAAGGGGCTCGTGACGACGGTCCACTCCTATACGAACGATCAGAACATTCTCGATGTCAAGCACAAGAAAGATCCCAGGCGCGCCAGAGCCGCGGCGGTCAACATGATCCCCACGACCACGGGTGCCGCCAAGGCGATCGGACTGGTGATGCCCCATCTGAAAGGGAGACTCAACGGACAGGCGATCCGTGTTCCCACGCCGGACGTCTCACTCGTGGATCTGAATGTGGTTTTGAAGAAGGAGACGACCAAAGAGGAGGTCAACGCGGCGTTTGAGGCCGCCCAAAACGGCAATCTCAAGGGTATCATCGCGGTCGATTACGACAAACGTGTCAGCAGCGATTTTCTCGGAACACAAATCAGTGCGATCGTCGCGGCCGATCTAACTCAGGTGGTCGAAGGGAATATGGTCAAGGTGATCGCCTGGTACGACAACGAGTGGGGGTATAGCTGCAGGCTGATCGACATGGCCAAATATGTCGCAACACATTAGGAGAAAGAGTATTCAATGGAACTGTTATCGATCAAAAATCTGGATTTAGAGGGTAAAAGCGTCTTCATCAGATGCGATTTCAACGTCCCCAAAGACGAATTCGGCAATATCAGCGACGACCGCCGTATCCGTTCGGCCCTGCCGACGATCCGCTACTGTCTCGATCATGATTGCAAGATCGTTCTGGCCAGCCATTACGGCAGACCCAAGCCGGGAGAGTGGAACGAAGAGAAAGATTCGCTCAAGCCGGTCGCTAAAAGGCTGCATACGCTGCTCAAGCAAGATATCATCATGGCGGACAACGTCGTGGGGGACGATACGATAGAACGGGCACGCAATCTCAACGGCGGCGAAATCATGCTGCTGGAAAATCTGCGCTACAATCCCGGAGAGACCGCCAACGACGAAGAGTTCGCCAGACGTCTTTCGCTGATGGGCGAAATCTACATCAACGACGCTTTCGGCGCGAGCCATAGACGGCACGCTTCCATCTACGCCCTTCCCGCACTCTATGACAAAGCCCATAAAGCGGCCGGTTTTCTGATGCAAAAAGAGGTCAATTTCTTTCACAAAATGATCAGCAATCCCAGCCGCCCTTTCGTCGCGGTGGTAGGAGGATCGAAAGTCTCCGGCAAACTCGAAGCGTTGGTGAATCTGATCGAAAAGGTCGACAAGCTGATCATCGGCGGCGGGATGGCATTCACTTTTCTCAAGGCGCAGGGATACGAAGTGGGCAAATCGCTCGTCGAAGAGCATCTGATGGAGGATGCGAAGAAGATCATCTATCGTGCGATGGGGTTGGGCGTCAAATTCTACCTGCCGGTCGATCTGGTCGTCTCTCCCGAAATGAGCGAAGAGGCGCCCGTCAAATTTCTTCCGATCCAGGAGATTCCGAAGGAGTGGATGGGACTGGATGTGGGGCCTGCGACCAATCGCCTCTTCAGAGAGGCGCTCAACGACGCCCAGACGATTCTCTGGAACGGGCCGATGGGGGTTTTCGAGATGGACAAATTCTCCAAAGGGAGTTTCATGATGAGCCACTACATCGCCGAATCGCATGCGACGACGATCATAGGCGGCGGTGATACCGCTGATGTGGTCCAGCGTGCGGGCGACATAGACGAAATGACCTTCATCTCCACGGGTGGCGGCGCGAGTCTGGAGCTGCTGGAAGGCAAAACGCTGCCGGGCGTCGAAGCGGTGATGGCGTCATGATCATCGCTTCCAATTTCAAGACCAACCACACCCGCGCGTCCACGGCGGCCTATCTCCAAGCGCTTGGGACGCTTAGGAGTGAGGAGACGATTCTGGTCTTTCCTCCGGCGACTGCGCTCGATCGTTTCGAATTGCCGGAAAATATCCGTGTAGGCGTACAAAACGCCTATCCCGTGGAAAAGGGATCTTTCACCGGAGAGATCGGTCTGCAGCAGATCGAGGAGTTTAGCATATCGACGATCCTGATCGGCCACAGCGAAAGACGCCATATTCTGAAAGAATCCCAGGATCTGATCGCACGGAAGTTCGCCTTTTTCGCCGAGAGGGGATTTATGATCGTCTACTGTATCGGCGAGCCGTTGGAAATTCGTCAAGCGGGCATAGAGAGCGTCGTAGCGTACAACCGTGAACAGTTGCGGGGGATCGATACCGGCTACGAGAATCTGATCGTCGCCTACGAGCCGGTTTGGGCGATCGGGACCGGCGTGAGCGCCACCATCGAGCAGATCGACGAGACGCTGCGCAAGCTTCGCGAAGATATCGACAAACCGCTGCTTTACGGCGGAAGCGTCAAGGTGGAGAATATCGAAGAGATTCTGCGCATTCGAGATTGCGACGGGGTGTTGGTCGGAACCGCCAGCTGGGATGTGGAGAACTTCAAAGCGATGATCGCCATTGCCGAAGAGGTCGACTGATTTTCGGGATGCGATCGGAATGAAACGGCCGCGTATAGCTCTTTTCGTCCCTTGCTATGTGAACCATTTCTATCCGGATGCCGCTATGGCGACGCTGCGTCTGCTGGAAAATCTGGGATACGAGGTCGTCTATCCCAGAGCGCAGAGTTGTTGCGGCCAGCCTTTCGCGAACAGCGGGATGGAGGAGGAGACGCGGGCGTTCGCACAGAGATTCGTCGATCTTTTTTCACGATACGACACGATCGTCGCCCCGGGAGCGAGTTGTGTGGCGATGGTCAAGCACCACTACCCCGAATATCTTCCGGATTCACCCCAATTGCGCCATATTCGCGAAAACATCTACGAAATATGCGAGTTTTTGCACGATGTCGTCCGCCTCGAGAAGCTCGATGTCTCTTTTCCCCACAAAGTGGGGCTTCATCAGAGTTGTCACGGTCTAAGAGAGCTGGGATTGGGAACCTCCAGCGAAAAGGCGCTTTCTTTCTCGTCCAAAGCCAGAAAGCTGTTGGAGATGGTGCGCGATATAGAGATCGTGGAGTTGCGACGGCCGGACGAATGTTGCGGGTTCGGCGGGACTTTTTCGATCAACGAACCCGAGATTTCGATCCGGATGGGAAGGGATAGAATCGCCGATCATGAACGGGCGGGCGCGGAGTATATCGTCGGATACGACCTCTCTTGTCTGATGCATATGGAGGGGATCATCAAAGCGCAGAAACGGCCGCTGAAAGTAATCCATATCGCCCAGATTCTCGCGGGAGATTGCAAGTGAGCCATCGCGAAGGAGCCAGAGCCTTTCTTTCCGATCCCGCATACGCTCGCTGGCACGACGAGGCGCTCTGGTTCGTTCGCCAAAAGCGGGACCTCGAAGCCAAATCCCTGCCGGAGTGGGAGGAACTCAGACGGGAGGCGGACCGGATCAAACGACACACTCTGGAGTATCTGCCCCACTATCTGGAGGAGTTCGAAAAAAACGCCCGAAACAACGGTATCGTCGTACACTGGGCGGAAGATGCCGACGCGCACAACCGTATCGTTCTCGATATTCTTCGAAAACATCGTATCACACATGTCGTCAAAAGCAAATCGATGCTGACCGAAGAGTGCGGATTGAATCCCTATCTGGAAGCCTATGGAATCGAAGTGACCGATACCGATCTGGGCGAGCGGATCGTACAGCTTCGAGGAGACCGTCCGAGCCACATCGTCTTGCCCGCGATCCATCTGAAAAAAGAGCAGGTGGGCAGACTCTTCGAGGAAAAACTCCATACCGAGCCGGGCAACGACGATCCTCTCTATCTGACACGGCAGGCCAGAGCGCATCTGAGAGAGAAGTTTCTGGAAGCCGAAGGGGCGATCAGCGGCGTCAATTTCGCGATCAGCGAAAACGGTACGATCGTCGTCTGCACCAACGAAGGAAACGCCGATCTTGGGACATCTTTGGCGAAGGTGCATATCGCCTGCATGGGGATCGAAAAGGTGTTACCGGCGATGGAGCATCTGGCGATCTTTACGCGAATGCTTGCCAGAAGTGCGACGGGGCAGGCGATTACGACTTATACGACGCATTTTGGCGCACCGGCCGAGGGGCGGGAGCTTCATGTCGTGATCGTCGACAACGGCAGAAGCGCGATTCTCAAAGATCCCGAACACAAAAAGGCGTTGCAGTGTATCCGATGCGGAGCATGCATGAATACCTGCCCGATCTATCGCCGAAGCGGCGGACACAGCTATCACTATACGATTCCTGGGCCTATCGGATCGGTACTGGCCAATGCGCGCAGTCCCGAAAAATACGGCGATCTCGCCTACGCCTCCACACTCTGCGGATCATGTACCGATATCTGTCCGGTCAAGATCGATCTGCATCGGCAGTTGTTGGCATGGCGAAAAACATATGTCAAAAAGGGGTATTTCCCCTCCTCCAAACGGCGTCTTTATCGGCTGGCCGCGCGGATTCTCGCGCATCCGCGTATGATGAGACTGCTGCTTTCGATCATGCGGTGGAGCTATCCGCTCGTGGAACGCCTACATCCGTGGGGAGAGGGACGAAAGCCGCCCAGGCCGGCGAAGAGGAGTTTCGATGAACGCTACGAAAAAAAAGATGGATAAAAAGAGGATTTTCGAACGGCTCGGAAAAATCGAGACGCCTAAACCGCTGGAGCCCGCGGCGATCGATACGATTCGTTTTGACGATCCGCTCTCACGATTTTTGCAGGCGCTCAAGAAGGCGGGCGGAAGAGGATTCGTGATCGAAGAGGGGGAGATAGAGGAAAAAATCGCGGAACTCTTCGGCTCCGCCACGATCGCTTCGATCCATCCCTACGGATGCAGAAGTCATGATCCCAACCGAATGGAAGATCCGCGTGCGCTGCAGGATATCGATGCGGCGATCGTACATGGGGAGTTCGGGGTGGCCGAAAACGGCGCGGTCTGGATAGCCGAAGCGCAAAACAGACATCGCGCCCTCTATACGATCGTCCCCCGTCTGGCGATCGTCGTAAAACGCGAAGCGATCGTCGATACGATGGCGGAAGCGTACAGGCGGATAGAGGCACCTTTGCGTTACGGCCTCTTTCTCAGCGGTCCTTCCAAAACGGCCGATATCGAGCAATCCCTCGTCATCGGCGCGCATGGTGCGATCGGCGTGGACGTACTGCTTGTCTGAAGCCGGCCGCTTTAGCAAAATTTGGTTAAAATGGCGCAATCACACTAAGGAGACGCTATGTTTATGAAAGGTAAAAAAGGGTTGATCGTTGGAATCGCCAACAACAAATCGATCGCGTACGGAATCGCGAAAGCGTGCCACCGAGAGGGGGCGGAGCTGGCGTTCACCTATCTGAACGAATCGCTGGAAAAACGGGTGCGCCCGATCGCCGAAGCGTTGGGTAACGGTCCGGTATACGAACTGGACGTGACGAAACCCGAGCATCTGGAAGCGTTGAAAGAGAGTCTGGAGAGGGATTTGGGCAAGATCGATTTTGTCGTCCATTCGGTCGCTTTCGCTCCCAGGCGCGCGTTGGAGGGGAGTTTCATCGATACCGAACAGGCGGATTTCGAGATCGCGATGAATACCTCCGTCTACTCTCTCGTTTCGCTTTCCCGCACGTGCGAGCCGGTGATGAACGACGGGGGCTCGATCCTCACACTCACCTATCTGGGCGGTCCGAAGTATATACCCCACTACAATGTGATGGGTGTGGCCAAAGCGGCGCTGGAGGCGAGTGTGCGCTATCTGGCGGTCGATCTGGGCGGACGGGGAATTCGTATCAACGCTATCAGCGCGGGTCCCATCAAGACGCTGGCCGCCAGCGGTATCGGGGATTTTCGCAACATTCTCAAATGGAACGAAGTCAACGCCCCCCTGAAGCGCAACGTCACGATCGACGAAGTCGGAAACAGCGGAATGTATCTGCTTAGCGACCTCTCTTCGGGTGTCACGGGAGAGGTGCACTATGTGGATGCGGGATACAACATCATGGGTATGGGAGCGGTCGAGAAGGATGAAGAGGGGAAAACGAGATTAAGCTGGGATCTGCACGGCTAAAGGGCCGAAGATGATGCTGCTGGCACGCAAACTCCTCTATATCGTTTTGATGCTGCTCATCATCTCCGCCATCTCGTTCGGGGCGATTCATCTGGCCCCCAACTCCTTTTTCGCTTCCGGCGAGCTCAATCCGAACATCACCAAGGAGTCGATCGAACATCTGCGACAGATCTACGGGTTGGACAAGCCGCTTTGGGTGCAGTATCTTTCATGGATGAAAGCGTTGCTGCATCTGGATTTCGGAATTTCGTTCGCGAGCGGAAAAGCGGTCAGGGAAGAGATTCTCGATCGCATCGGTATCACGCTGATCATCAACCTCACGAGCATGTTTTTCGTCTTCGTTCTGGGGGTGTGGTGGGGAATCAAGGCGGCGATGCGTCAGCATACCCTCTTCGATCGTTCCATGAAGCAGTTCGCGCTGCTGAGTTACGCGCTTCCTTCCTTCTATCTGGCACTGCTTTTGATTATTCTCTTTTCGGTGAAGTTGGGATGGTTTCCGATTTCGGGACTGGAATCGATCGAACCCAAAGAGGGTATCGCGAAATTTTTCGATCGGCTCTGGCATCTGGTATTGCCGATTTTCGTGGTGGTGTTCGGAGGGATCGGGAGCCTGATGATGTATGTGCGAAGTTTGAGCGTCGATATTCTCAAAAGCGACTATCTCTTTTTCGCCAAAGCCAGAGGGCTGGATGAGCGTACGATTCTTTGGCGTTATATCCTCCCCAATCTGATGCCCCCCATCGTGACGATTTTGGGACTCTCTTTGCCGGGTTTGATCGGGGGAAGCGTGATTTTGGAGTCGATCTTCTCGATCAACGGGATGGGGCTGCTTTTTTATCAGAGCGCGCTGAGTCGGGATTATCCGGTGATTATGGGGATCTTGATCATCTCCGCTTTTCTGACGCTGCTGGGCAATGTCGTCGCGGATCTGATCCTGCTGAAGCTCAACCCCCACTTCAGGCGAAGCGGAGCTTGATCAACTCTCTCCGAAGAGTGCCTTGAGCGCGTCCAAGCCGCCTTCTTTGGTCTCTCCCGTCTTGGTTTCTCCGTCACGGGTGGCGATGCCGCCCTGTTCGACCAGTTCGATTTCATAACCTGTCAGCATCGAAGCGAGACGAATATTGATTCCGCTTTTGCCGATCGCTTTGGATTTTTGATCGGCCGGCAGCGTGACGATCGCTTTTTCGTCTTCGATTCTCACCGCGGAGATGATCGCGGGGGAGAGAGCTCTGGCGATATATTTTTCGGGGATCGAACTATATTCGATACAGTCGATGTTTTCGCCGTTGAGCTCTTTGGATACGGCGTTGATCCTGACTCCTTTGGTACCGACGGTGGCTCCTACGGGATCGACGTTGGGAGAGAGTGCCGTCAGGGCGACTTTGGCGCGCTCTCCGGGAATTCTGGAGGCGCCCTGTACGACCACCATTTCGTCTTTGATTTCCGGCACTTCCAGACGGAGCAACTCTTCGAGAAATTTGGGGCTCGTTCTGGAGAGTTCGACCTGCATACCGAGTTTCTTGTCGATATAGACGCGTCTGATCACCGCTTTGATCACGTCTCCCACTTTGAATTTTTCGCCTTTGATGCGGCTTTTCATCGGGAGGATCGCCCTGACTTCGCGAAATTCGATATAGGTGTTTTCGTCGTTGTCCACGCGGGTGACGGTTCCGCTGATGATATCGCCGACGCGCTCTTTGTATTTTTCGAAGATATTGCGCTCCAGCAGTCGCTGTAGGTGGTATTCCAATTCGCGGAAGAGAATCGCCGCGGCGGTACGCCCCATATTGTCCAGCGAGAGCTGGTAGGTGAGCTCGTCTCCGACTTCGATTTCCGGATCGACTTTTTTCGCTTCGTCGACCGTGATGAACCGCTCGTCGTCCTCTTCGATCTCTTCGAGTCTTTCGTCGTCGTTCGCGACGACCAACACTTTCTGATAGAGTGTCAGCTCTTTGCTCTTTTCGTCGATATCGACGCTATAGTCGTACTGTTCGCCGAAGACTTTCCGTGCGGTATTGATCATCGCCGCCGTGACGCCCTCTTTGGCCTCTTCGAGTTTCAACCCCTTTTCATGGGCAATAGATTCTATGATGTTGACAATTTTTTCCATTTTTCGCTTCCTTTTTCGTTGACAATAAAATGTAATCGGGGGATTTCTTGTCAGAAGTTGCCGCATTATAACATGAAAAATCTAAGAATGCAATATATGGTGGAAAAATTTTAGATAATTTTAAGAATCGTCAATCCCCATCTCCCATTTGCCAGATAGAGATAATCTCCATACAGTGCGAATGCGTAGACGCTGTCCCCGGCGGTATATTCGCTCACCATAGTATCTTCACCGATACCTGCGCGCAGATCGTAGATCGCGATCCCCTCTTGAGTGACGGTAAAAAGATAGTCTCCCTCGGTCAGTGAGGTGTGCGGCTGGTTTAGCGTACCTTCGATCGTACCCAGATAGTGGGGGTTGTAGGGGTTTTGGGCATCGATTAGAGAAATATTGTAGTAATCCGCTGCCGATTGAGGGATATAGGCGGCGTAGACGAGATCGTTCACGAGTTCGACGCGGTTGATGTAGGCATCAAGATCGTAGCTTTCGATCAGAAAAGGATATTCGGGATCGGAGACGTCGATGATCTCCAGTCCGTTGCTGCCGCTGGCGATATAGGCGATTTTTCCATCTTTCGAGAGCGTGATATCCACGGCCGTTCCGGAAATACCGAAATTGGATATCTCTTGCAATGTCGGTTCGAAATAATTTTTGTAACCATAAGCCGTAGGGCCATCTTGACGGGAGGAAAGCATGATATCACCGCCGATCGTCATCGTCGTTGAGGTTTCGCAACCGAAAAATCCGAATAGCAATATCGAAAGTGTAAAAAAACGTAACACCATTTCGGACTCCTTTTTTTGCTTTCTTCTTTAATATAATATTATTTTTTACATTTGTATAGTCGTTTTTACTCTTTTCCCAAAAAAATCTCGCTTTACTTCCGATTTGTAACAAATAGGAGAGGAAATTAGGGTATAATTTTTCTCAATAATATCAAGATCCAAAAGGCGAAATGATGGCAGATATTTTGATTATCGGTGCGGGCGGTGTCGGACGGGTCGTGGTGCATAAATGCGCCCAGCAACCGGAGACGTTTTCGCATATCACGCTGGCGAGTAGGACACTGCAGAAGTGCGAAGCGCTACAGAAGGAAGTCAAAGAGCGTTACGACGTCGATATCGATATCGCGAAAGTCGATGCGGACAGTGTGGAGGAGCTGGTTTCGCTGATTCGGTCGGTCAAACCGGAGATGGTTCTCAATATCGCGCTTCCCTATCAGGATCTGACGATCATGGAGGCGTGCCTGAGGACGAAAGTCCACTATCTCGATACCGCAAACTACGAGCACCCCGATACCGCGAAATTCGAATACAAGGAGCAGTGGGCCTACGATTCGAGGTACAAAGATGCGGGAATCATGGGATTGTTGGGGAGCGGTTTCGATCCGGGCGTGACGAACGTCTTTTGTGCCTATGCGCAAAAACACTACTTCGACGAAATCGAGACGATCGACATACTCGATTGTAACGCCGGCGATCACGGGTATCCTTTCGCCACCAACTTCAATCCGGAAATCAATCTGCGCGAAGTGAGCAGTAACGGTCGGTACTGGGAGGAGGGCAGATGGATCGAGACTCGGCCGATGGAGATCAAGATGGTTTGGAACTATCCCCAAATCGGCCCCAAAGAGAGCTATCTGCTCTATCATGAAGAGATGGAATCGCTGGTAAAACATATCAAAGGGCTCAAACGGATCCGTTTTTTCATGACGTTCGGTGAGAGCTATCTGACTCATATGCGATGTCTGGAGAATGTCGGGATGCTGCGTATCGACGAGATCGAGGTGGACGGCTGCAAGGTGGTCCCGCTGCATGTGCTCAAGGCGCTGCTTCCCGATCCGGCGAGCCTGGGAGAGCGTACCAAAGGAAAGACCAATATCGGAATCGTAGCCACCGGAACCAAGGAGGGCAAAAAACGCTCGATCTATATCTACAATATCTGCGATCATCAAGAGGCGTACCGGGAGACGGGAGCGCAGGCGGTCAGTTACACCACCGGCGTTCCGGCGATGATCGGCGCGAAGCTGATGATGGAGGGGATCTGGATGAAACCCGGTGTCTGGAATCTGGAGCAGTTCGATCCCGATCCGTTTATGGACGCGTTGAACAGATACGGCCTTCCATGGCATGTGGAGGAGATCGATCCTGAAAAATATATCATCGGATGAGGAGGGAACATGCAGCAGTTGGATATGAATTCGCAGGAATTTCACGACGAACTGGAGAAGACGAAACGGTTTACGGACAAGGTGTGTAAGCAGTTCGGGTGGGAATACAATCCCAACGAAGAGGTCAACGAAGCGATTATCATGGGGCTCGCTCGCCACAGATTGCTCTACGGTAAACGCTTCTGTCCCTGCTATATGGTCGTAGAAGATCCCGAGACGGGTAAACACAAAAGCGCCGACGACCGGATCTGCCCCTGTAAACCCGCAATCGAAAAGGAGATTCCCGAAGAGGGCGTCTGCCACTGCGGTATCTTCTGCTCACCCGAATACGTCAAAACGCACCAAAAAGATTAATCTCTCGACAGTGAGAGCGTGACGGGAAGATCGGTCGCCTTGAGAAGCAGGCTTTTCGTGCCGGTTGTTTGGATACGATAGTCGTGTGAAAAGAGAGCGAAAACCGCTTCGTCGGCGTTTTCGTAGTCGTGGCAACTCGCATGGTCGGTATCGGGTTGCTGTTCGGGTCGGTAGAAATAGAGAGTGTTTCCGTCGACTTCGTAATCGGCCGTGATCTTGAAACAGTTGGCGTAGGCGACGGCTCGATCTGAGATGAAAGAGATCTGTACCGGATAGCTTTTTTCACCCTCCGTATAGTTTGCAAGAGGATCTATCTTTTGCAGGTCGATTTCGACGGTATTCCAGATATTGCCGGTGAGGATAGCGCTATAATCGGCCGCATCGTTGGAGAGCGTACCCAATCCGTTTTCCGAAAGGGCGTTTTGCGAAATGGGTCCTTGCGCGCCGTTTTCCGTTTCGGTTTTCGTCGTATCGCCGCATCCTCCGAAAAAGAGGAGTAGAAGCGTCGAAAGAACGATGGACGTTCGTTTGATCATGATGGGCCTTTGTTTCGGGTGGGTTTTGTCGATATATCGACATTTTTTCAAATAGTTTGAGTGGTTGCGCAGCGAACCAAAACATGCTACACTCATATACGATGAAACCTTCAAGGGGGTGCAAATGCGCTATCTTGCGATTGTGATGATACTCTTTTTTTGGGGATGCGGCCCCAAATACAAGGTGCTTACGGCCCTCGTTCTTCCCGAAGATCCCGCCCAGAAGGCGTGTATCCAGAAGTGTACCGACGAGAGGGCGACCTGCAGGGATATCTGCGAAGCGGATTTTGCCATCTGTCGCAAAAAGGCGGACGCCGTGGCGAAAAAACGCTACGAAGAGGCGATGCGAACCTACACCGCGAAACTGGAGCAGTACACGAAAGATCTGGAGCGCTATCCGTGCGAGCGGAGATTCTACTACTACGACGGCTGTTTCGGATACGGTTGCGGTCCCTATTATAGCTGGATTTGGGAGCCGTTTCCGCCCTATATACCGCTTGCCAAACCCAAAAAACCGAACTACGAAACGATCAAAACCGAAACCGAAATGCGAATGTGTCGAATCGATTGCGGGTGTGAAAAGCGCTATATCGACTGCTTCAAGGCATGCGGTGGAAAGGTGATCGTACGCAAAAAGTGCGTGGCCAACTGTCCGACTTCGGAGAAATGACGATGAAAGGGAGGGCGTCGCGTTCGGTACTGATCACCGGCTGTTCGAGCGGGATCGGTTACTATTGTGCGGGGGCGCTTCGAAAGGAGGGGTATCGCGTCTTTGCCACCGCCAGGAAAGAGGAAGATGTCCGAAGGCTCAAAGAGGAGGGTTTTTGGGCCTGTCGACTCGATCTTCGCGAGAGTGAAACGATCCGAGACAGCGTGGAAAAAGTCCTGGAAGCGAGCGGCGGGGAGCTTTTCGCGCTTTTCAACAACGCCGCGTACGGTCAGCCCGGAGCGGTGGAGGATCTGAGTCGCGATGTGCTTCGGGAGCAGTTTGAGACCAATCTCTTCGGGACGCATGAATTGACCGCGCGCGTGCTGCCTGTGATGCGAAAGCAGGGGTATGGCAGAATCATCCAGCACTCTTCGGTACTCGGATTCGTATCGTTGCGTTTTCGTGGCGCCTACAATGCGAGCAAATACGCCCTGGAGGGGCTCAGCGATACGTTGCGTCTGGAGTTGGCGGGAAGCGGGATTTATGTCGTCTTGATCGAACCGGGACCGATCCGGAGCGATTTTCGTAAAAACGCGTTGCGAAAATTTCTCGAAAATATCGATCGGGCCAAGAGTCCTTTCGCAAAAGCGTACGAAGGCAAACTCTCCGCTTTGCGAAGCGAGGAGGACGCCCCTTTTACACTGGGGCCGGAGGCGGTCTATGCCGTACTCAAAAAAGCGCTGGAGAGCCCAAATCCCGCACCGCGCTATCGCGTCACCTTTCCGACGACGCTCTTTTGGTATCTCAAGAGGCTGCTAAGTAGCCGTATGATGGACAGAGTACTCGCGAAAGTGGAATAAAGACGATCCGAGGGGAGTCGTCATTTCAGCGTTTTGAGAAGCTTTTTCGCTTCTTCGAGATGGTGTAGGTTCTGTCCCCGTACGATTCCCTCCTTGTCGATTACCCAGAGCGAGGGGAGATTGATGATTCGGAATTTTTTGGAAAACTCCCCTTTGCCTTCGCTATCCCGTTTGTCGATGATGACGGGGTAGGCGATTTGTTCTTTTTCGATGAATTTTCTGGCGACTTGGGGGTCTTTGTCGATCGTGATACTGATGAGCTTTATGTTCGGATCGTTTTTGATCTCTTCGTAAAAGGCTTTGATCTGCGGGATCTCCGCGACGCAGTAGCGACACCATGTCGCCCAGAAGACCATGATGACGTTTTTCCCTTTCTGATCGGTTGTGGTGAAGGTTTCCCCTGTCGTCGTCATCCCTGTCGCAGCGGGTACCGGGTGTCCGATATAGAGTTCTTCCGCTTTGTTGACAGCCATTTCATGTTTGAAGATACGGTATCCTTTATATCCCAGCGGCAGTAGGACAAGGAGGGCGATAATGATCATAATCCATTTTTTCATCGTTATTCCTTAAGAAAATTTATTAATTTTATCATAAAAGGAGTATCAAGTAAAGTCTTTGGGAGTATTTGGTTATAATTCATCAAAAAAAGGTGAATTTATGAACTATCCGAAGTTTTTCGACGAAATAGAGCCGATTGTGGTACAGGATGCGCTGGCGGATTTTCTGGGAGCGAGCGAAGGGGGTGTATTGGAGTATCGCTATCTCGATATGGTCAAGCTTGCCGGACACTCCTGTCCGACGGTCGCCGGAGCCTATCTGATGGCGAAACTCGGGCTAGAGAGGCTGTTTGAGGGTGAGCTTCCCCAAAGAGGTGAAATCGTCGTGGAGATGCGCGGTGCGCTGGACGAGGGTGTCGTGGGTGTCGTCGCCAACTGTATCGGCCTGGTGACGGGTGCGACGAACGAAGGAGGATTCAAGGGGATCGGCGGCAGATTCAACCGTGCGGGCAAACTCCGTTTCGGTATCGATATCGGAGCGGAAGTGCGCTTGAGCAGAGTCGACAGCGGCAAAAGCGTCGAACTCTCCTACGACCCTTCGATCGTGCCCCCAAATCCGGAGCAGATGACGCTGATGCAAAAGATCATGCAATCGGCTGCGACACCGGAAGAGAAGAGACGCTTCAAAGAGCTGTGGCAAAGCAGAGTGGAAGAGATTCTGCTTTCGCGCGCTCTTTGGGAGCGAATGGTCACGATCGAAGGATAAGAAGGGGCGTTTTCAAGCCGCCCCCAGCGCTTTTTTGACATGATCGGCGGCCATGGAGATGTTCCAGGCCGGTTCCCAGACGATCTCCACCTCCGCCTCTTTGACCTCGGGTATCTTTTCGACCGCCTCTTTGACCCACTGGGTGAGCATCTGATGAAGCGGACAACCGCGTGTGGAGAGCGTCATGATCACTTTGACGTTGTTTTCGTCGTCGATGATCGCATCGTAGATCAATCCCAATTCGACGAGATTGAAGCCCACTTCCGGATCGATGACGGTGCTGATGGCGTCGTAGACCTGCTCTTTGGTAACTTTCGACATCTTTTTTCCTATCCGTGGCAGCTGGCGTCGTTGAGATCCGCTTTGTCCGAAGCCCCCGATTTGTAGGAGAAGATCAGTTTGACGTTTCCGTCTTCGAGAGTTTGTGTTTCGATATCGAAATTTTCTCCGATTTTATTGAGTAGCCCCATCGGTTTTTTGTGGTTGATCATAATTAGCTTCTTGTTCGGACCGTCGATCAGTTTCAACCCCGCCATCGCGTTGACCATCGGTTCCGGTGGTCCGCAGCGTGAAGTGTCGAACTGGTAGTAGGTGACCCCATCCTCTTCGAACGTGTAGAAATCGACCGTTGCACCGTCGACATCGATCTTTTGCATTTGAGACATTTTCGCTCCTTCTTCGTTTTGGAATATAGATTGATTATACCAAAGGTGCATGAAGAGAAAATTGATACTGGTCAATCGTTGACCAAGGGTGTAAAATCCTCTTCGAAAGTTTTGAAGTCGTGCTATTACTCGATACCCAACTCCTCTGTTTTGTATCTGAGAACATGGCCGTTGTCGTCCGCGAAAAAGATGTCTCCCTTGTCGTCGAAAGCGACCCCCTCCTGCGCGAACGGTGGAAGTTCGAAAGTGCGGCGTACTTTCTCCTTTTTCGGATCGTAGGCGATCAGCAGATCGTCCGTATCGCTGACGATATAGAGAAGCCCATCGTGATAATCGAGCCCCGCCATATCCGAAAAGCCCGTATCCAGGACGCGGGTGATCGCGACTTTGGCTTTGAGGGGGGACTGGACGCTAAACAAAACGGAAGCGTCTTTCGCCGGATATTTTTTGTCGGATTGATTGACCAGAAAGAGGGTGTCTTCGACGAATGCGATCCCTTCGATACCCCGCTTTTTATCCTTTTTCAGCAACTCTTTGCCTCGGTATTTTCGTCGGATGTCGATTCGTTTTCGTATCGCGAAGGTGTGGGGATTGACCACCAAAATCCGCTCCTTTCCCTCCACGGCGAGATAGAGTCCGTCGTTTTTGCAGGCGATCCCCTCCAGATCGTAATCTCCCAGATGTTTGCTTTTGAGAATCTCTCCCTCCGTGGAGAGACGATAGAGAGACCCTTCGTCCGTCACGACAAAGAGCGTGCCCGATGCGGTATGGTAGCAAATCCCGGAAGCTTCGGGAATGTCCGCGACAACACGGCCCGGGCTCTGCGTGCATCCGGCTATCCATATACAAAGCGCTGCTACAAACGTTTTATAGATCATAAAACCCCTCCTTCCTGAACATGTCCCGCACGCATAGATCGATCATCTCCCACACCTTTTCGAATCCCGCGAATCCGTTGAAGTAGTAGGGATCGGGAACGCAGGCGTTTTCAAATCCGGCGTAACCGCCCAGTTTGATCACGTTTTCAAATCCCCTCTCTTTCAACTCTTTGAGGTTGTTTTCGTCCATCGCGATGACATAGTCGAAGCTCCGATCCTCCGCCGTAAGTTCTCTCGCACGCAGCCCGCTGATATCCACACCGTATTTTCGGGCGACTTTGATGGAGTTTTCGCAGGGAGGATTGCCCGCATGCCAGGGGCCGAGCGCGGCGGAATCGATAAAAAGCTCCAGGTTGTGTTCTCGTGCGAGGCTGTTGGCGATACCGTCCGCGATCGGTGAGCGGCAGATGTTTCCAAGGCAGACAAACAGAATCGAACGCATCATGTTTCCTTTGGGATTGATTTGTTATAATAGTAAAATATATTTTATAAAAAGTCGGTTTATTGCAAGATATTAAAGAAAAAATAGAAAAAGTTCTAAATATTTCACTTTATAACTGTAAATTGATCGCGCAGAACCGCGTCGCGCATATCTACAATTGTGACAATAAATACCTTGTAAAACACTCAAGCGAAGATTGGCTGCTCGAAAGCGAAGAGGAGATGCTGGAGTATCTGGCGGATTTCACCAATTTGCGCGTACCCGGAGTGATCGAAAAACATCCTAATCTGTTGATCACCGAATATATCCGAAACGATTCGGTCGGCCGTCACGAAATCGAGGAGGACGCGGCGTTTGCGCTGGCGACACTCCATCGGATTTCGGGGGAGAAGTTCGGCTTTTTCATGGATACGACGATCGGCCCTTTCGTACAGTCGAACGAAGAACACGAAAGCTGGATCGAATTTTTCAAGAGGGAGCGGCTGCTTGCGTTTGCGAACAGGGCGCTGGAAGAGGAGGTGTTGCCGGGAGAGATTTACGACAGGCTGATCACCTTCTGCGAACATCTGGGAAGTTATCTGGAAGAGCCCGAATTTCCCTCCTTGTTGCATGGCGATGTCTGGAGCGGAAACATACTCGTCGATCGGGGGGAACTTGTCGGATTTATCGATCCTGCGATATACTACGGCCATCACGAGGCGGAGCTCGCCTTTATCCGGATGTTCGAGACTTTCGGGGAGCGTTTTTTCCGCAAATATAGTGAAATGTTTCCGATCAAAGAGGGGTTTTTCGAAGAGCGGAGCGATATCTACAACCTCTATCCCTATCTGGTGCATCTGAGGGCCTTTGGCAAAAGCTACCTCTCCTATATCGAAAGGATACTCAAGAAGTATGGATACTAAAACGCGGATCGATACGCCTGTCTACATTCTTCAAGAGGCGGCTTTGGAGAAGAATCTGCAGCTGCTCGATTACGTACAGAAGACAAGCGGTGCGAAAATCCTCCTTGCGCTCAAGGGATTTGCGTTTCAGGCGAGTTTCGATCTGATAGGCCGGTATCTGCATGGGTGTTGCGCGAGTGGCCTGCATGAAGCCAGACTCGCCAAAGAAGCGATGGGCAAAGAGGTGCATACCTACGCACCCGCCTTCAAAGAGGAGGAGATCGACGAAATCCTCTCCCTCAGCGATCATCTGGTGTTCAACTCTTTCGATCAGTGGAGACGTTTCAAAAAGCGTGCGATCGGACGCGTTTCGTGCGGTCTGCGGATCAATCCCGAAGTCTCTGCGGCGCCCAAAGATATCTACAACCCATGTGCTCCCTACAGCCGTCTGGGTATCACCCGCGCGGAGTTCAGGGAAGAGGAGATCGAGGGAATCGAGGGGTTGCACTTTCATGCGCTCTGCGAGCAGGATGCCGACGCGCTGGAGCGTGTGCTTGAAGGGGTGGAGGAGAAATTCGGCCATCTGATCGCCGGTATGAAGTGGGTCAATTTCGGAGGAGGGCACCATATCACGCGGGAGGGGTACGATCTGCAGAAGCTGATCGGGTTGATCGGTGATTTCAAATCTCGCTACGGGGTGGATGTCTATCTCGAGCCGGGAGAAGCGGTGGGATGGCGTACGGGCGTATTGGTGGCGACGGTGCTCGATATCGTACACAACGGCGTCGATATCGCGATCCTCGACACCTCCGCCGAAGCTCATATGCCCGATACGATCATCATGCCCTACCGTGCCGAAGTGCGGGGCGCGGGTAGGGCGGGAGAGAAGCCCTATACCTACCGCCTGGCGGGCAACACCTGTCTGGCGGGGGATGTTATGGGTGATTACTCTTTTGATAAGCCGCTGCAAGTCGGAGATCGAATCGTCTTCGAAGATCAGATACACTACACCATCGTCAAAAATACCACCTTCAACGGCATCAAACTTCCCGATCTTGCGATAGAGCGAAAGGATGGAACGATCGAAGTGGTCAGGAGGTTCGGCTACGAAGCGTATGCAAGCAGAGTTTAAGTCCCGATCGGATATAATCACCGCCTAAATGTCCTAACGACACTTCATGTGGCCCGTTCGTCTAGCGGTTAGGACTCCGGCCTCTCACGCCGGCAACAGGGGTTCGAGTCCCCTACGGGTCACCATAAC
>CAYUEN010000003.1:0-99134 GCA_964443745.1 uncultured Campylobacterales bacterium
GGATCATTGCGTATAAGTTTCAGCATTTTGGAGTATAACACAGGGAGGATAAAAAGTGTGGTGCGCACGAGAGGAGTCGAACCTCCACACCCGAAGGCACAAGAACCTGAATCTTGCGTGTCTACCAATTCCACCACGTGCGCATTGATTTGTTTTTATATGTTAAGTTAAAATGAAAGTGGTGCGGACGAGAGGACTTGAACCTCCACGCCGTGAGGCACCAGATCCTAAGTCTGGCGTGTATACCAATTTCACCACGTCCGCATATAAAAAGTGGTACGCCCGTCAGGATTCGAACCTGAGACCTACGGCTTAGAAGGCCGTTGCTCTATCCAGCTGAGCTACGAGCGCTCATATAATTATAAAAAGTGGCACGCTCGATAGGAGTCGAACCTATAACCTACAGATCCGAAGTCTGTTGCTCTATCCAATTGAGCCACGAGCGCACAACTTTATAAATAACTAACAGCTTAGGTTTCTACAGTTTACAATGGGGTGAGATACGGGATTCGAACCCGCGACCCCCGGCACCACAAACCAGTGCTCTAACCAACTGAGCTAATCCCACCATAATTTCTAACAATTTTATACATGGTCGGAGTGAAAGGATTCGAACCTTCGACCCCCTGGTCCCAAACCAGGTGCGCTAACCAGGCTGCGCTACACTCCGAAAAACCAGCTGTAATGGTGTTTTTGAGTGTGAGATTTTATCCAATTACAGCTGATTTGTCAATAGAAATTGACGTGATTTCTATATTTTGCTACTTTTGTCCGAATTCTATCAAACCCTCCGTCGGCGAGCTTGCAGTCGCAAAAGGTTTTTTCGCGATACGTCCCGCTTTGTAACTCATCCGTCCCGCTCTGACGGCGAGTTTCATCGCTTCGGCCATCAAGATGGGGTTTTTCGCCTGGGCGATGGCGGTGTTGGTGAGTACGCCGTCGGCTCCGATCTCCATCGCGATCGCCGCATCGCTCGCACAGCCTATTCCGGCATCCACGATCACGGGAACGCTCACCGCCTCTTTGATAAACAAAACGTTGTAGCGGTTTTGGATTCCCAATCCACTGCCGATGGGAGCGGCAAGCGGCATTACGGCCGCGGCACCGGCGTCTTCGAGGCGTTTGGCCATGATCGGATCGTCGTTGGTATAGGCGAGGATTGTAAAATCCTCTTTCGCCAACACCTCCGTCGCTTTGAGCGTGTCGATTACGTCCGGATAGAGCGTTTTGGCCGTATCGCCGATCACTTCCATCTTGATGATATCGATTCCCGTCGCCTCTTTGACCATCCGAAAGAGGGTGATCGCCTCTTCGGCTGTCGTACAACCGGCGGAGTTGGGCAAAATCTGCACATCGGTGTCCTTGAAATAATCCATCAGATTCTCTTCGTTCGGATCGGTGATATTCACCCGTCTGACCGCGACGGTGATCATCTCCGCTTCGCTGGCGAGCGTGGCGTCTCTGGTCGTTTTGAAATCGGGATATTTTCCGCTACCTACGATCAGTCTGCTGGTAAATTCATATTTACCGATTTTTAGGATATCTTTCATATTCTTCCCCTCTATTGAAGTATAGATTTATAGCGAATTAATACTTTTTTTTCGCTCAACTCTCTCTTTGGGACAACTATGGCTCCCATTCATGACAACTCCTGTTTCGGTAGGATACGTATCGTTCCCACAAATGGGAGATTCCCTCTCCAAATATCCATAAACGCACTTTTAATCCTCCAAAAATATCGTGAATTCGGGGTTTTTGGACGATGATGTAATCCATAAGTATGTCCTGTATACCGAATTAGGATAACTTATAAAATTTTTTCGTAAATCTATTAAACATATTGCAAAAATACCGATCTTTTCTATGTGGGTCAGCGATGACTTGTGTGAAATTTTTTTTGACAAATTTTTTAACAGGAGGAAATAGTATGCATTACTATAAAGAAGTGATTTTGGGATCGGCTCTTGCGCTCTCCCTGATCGGATGTGGCGGAGCCGGAACGGTCTCCACGGGAACGGACGGGGCGCAAACGCCTATGGTACAGACAGGAGAAGCGATGGAGACGCCGGTCGTCTCGATCGCTTCTCGTATGACGGATGTCGGAAAAGGCTATAGCAACCAGGAGGCGGTAGATCATGACTACGCGACGTTGAAGTTGCCCAAATATATCATCTCTTCACTGCAACTTCCCACGGAGGGGGCGGCAGGGTCGGATATCAACTGGAGTCTGCTCAATATGGGGGATAATTTTTCCCTGAGCATCAGTGGCGACAATACGACACTGGAGGTCTATTCTTCCCGAGACAAGACAGAATACGCGAAGCTGTCAGCCTTCATCAACTACGATCTCAACAGTTCTCAGGAAGAAGCGAACCGCACCAAGGAGTTTTGTGTGACGATACTTCCGGAAGCGAAGACGGATAAAGAGAAAGTAGAACAGGATGCGAAGATTGTCTGCGGAAACGACTTTCCGATCACGATCGATCTCAATAGCACCGATCCCTATCAAAACTGCGGATTGCCGGAAAAAGGGGCGAATGATTCCAATATCACATGGATTTCCTGCAACAGCGATCTTCTGGAGATAAACGGTACCAATCTCACCGTACCCGATCCCAGCTTGATAACGGAAAAAACCAGTGTCAAAATCAAGGGTGTTTTCCAATACGGGGAGAGCAACAAAACCGCGATCTTTACGGTGTATATCCTGCCGCAAAAAAAGATACTTTCCAATCAAGAGATATGTGATATGATCCAGGCGGCTGCGGATGATCTCAAGAAGAAATTCCCGGGAGAGATTCAGATGGATTCGGAAGGACGCTATCCCGTACTCCCTCAATCGATTGGAGATGTTACCATCATATGGACTTCCTGCGATGCTCAGACACTCTCCATCGACGAAAAGGGCAATATGACCAACAACAACACTTCCGGAAATGACAAAAAAGTGAAAATCCGGGCAGAACTCAAACTGCAGGGGCATTGTAAAACTCTCTGTTTCTTGGTGGATGTACCATCCAAATAAGTTAACGGGAATATTTTCTCACTAGCACATGTCAAGAAATTGACATGTGCTACTCTCTTTAAACGATAAATTTCCAAAAAAATCACTGAAATATTTCTTAATGGGACAAGTAGGTTATTTTACTCGACAAGCTTGATAGACACCCAATGGCTATAAATACCCAAAAAAAGAAACAGACTTAAAAATCTTCTATTTTCATATAATAGTTTTCATGATATCCCCAAAAATCGCTTTCGACGGGCAATACGACTATCTTTAAATTGTCTTGAATATAGTTTAAAATAAGAAATTAATATTTTATTTCAAATTAATTTAATATCTTGTAGAATCAAATTGTAAGAAGAGAGGTCCCGAATGGACCCGTATTTATAAAAGGAGAAAAAGATGAAAACATACAAACATATCATCTTTGGTATGGCTGTGGCCGTATGGTTGAGTGGATGTGGTGGAACTGCCACCGGTGAAAGCGGATTGGCGGGAGAGCATGAGGGTGTTTTGTCTATACTCTCTACCAGAATGGTGGACAGAGGCCAAGGCTATAGCAACCAGGAGGCGGTAGATCATGACTACGCGACGTTGAAGTTGCCCAAATATATCATCTCTTCACTGCAACTTCCCACGGAGGGGGCGGCAGGGTCGGATATCAACTGGAGTCTGCTCAATATGGGGGATAATTTTTCCCTGAGCATCAGTGGCGACAATACGACACTGGAGGTCTATTCTTCCCGAGACAAGACAGAATACGCGAAGCTGTCAGCCTTCATCAACTACGATCTCAACAGTTCTCAGGAAGAAGCGAACCGCACCAAGGAGTTTTGTGTGACGATACTTCCGGAAGCGAAGACGGATAAAGAGAAAGTAGAACAGGATGCGAAGATTGTCTGCGGAAACGACTTTCCGATCACGATCGATCTCAATAGCACCGATCCCTATCAAAACTGCGGATTGCCGGAAAAAGGGGCGAATGATTCCAATATCACATGGATTTCCTGCAACAGCGATCTTCTGGAGATAAACGGTACCAATCTCACCGTACCCGATCCCAGCTTGATAACGGAAAAAACCAGTGTCAAAATCAAGGGTGTTTTCCAATACGGGGAGAGCAACAAAACCGCGATCTTTACGGTGTATATCCTGCCGCAAACCAAGGAGATGACGAAGCAGGAGGCGTGTGATGCGCTGAAAAAGGCGGCTGAAGATCTGGAGGCACAACTGCACGATATCATCGACATGAACGAAGGGGTCTATCCTCCGTTGCCGCTGAATAAAGGCGATGTGACAATCGAATGGATATCCTGTGATACATCGCTGGTGGATATCGAAACGGATGGAGATCATGCTGTCATCATCGACAAAAATGAAAGTGGTGAAGACAGGATGGTCAAAATCAAGGCGATTCTCAAAATCCAGAATCTCTACAAAGAGGTATGCTTCACTGTCCATGCACCGAGTGCGTAAGGAGATGACAAGGGGCGTCAGTGCCCCTTCGTCAATATCCTCACGATCGTTTCCGGGTAGAGTTCGTACTCTATTTCGTGGATATGGTTTTTGAAACTCTCCAGATCCTCCCTCTCCTCTTTTTCAAAACAGCGTTGCGCGAGGATGGTTCCGCCGTCGAGCGTTTCGTCGACACGATGGATCGTCACGCCCGCCACCTTCATCTGTGAAGCGAAACTTCGTTCGATCGCGTTGGCTCCTTTGAAAAGCGGCAAAAGAGAGGGGTGGATGTTGACCGCCTCTATTTGACGGGTGAAAATCGGGGTCAATATCCGCATAAATCCGGCCAGAACGGTCAGATTCGGACGGAAGCTCCCGATCTCTTCGACCAGCTTCGCATCGAACGCCTCTCTGGAAGCGTATGTTCTATGGTCGATCACTTTCGTTTCGATCCCCAATCTGCGCGCCCGATCGATTCCTCCGGCATAGGGATTGTTGGTGATTGCGGCCGCGATTTCGATCCGTATTTCGCCGAATCTCTTCCCATGCAGTTTTTCGATAAGGTTTTGGAGGTTGGTTCCCTCTCCGCTGAAAAGTATGACGATGCGTTTTTTCAAAGAGACCGAACCCCCTCGATCAAATCATGAGGCGTCATCGCGTAGTTGTTTTTGGAGAAGTTTTTGGCCGCCATCGCATGGGCCAAAGAGCCGTTTATCGCCGCATGCAGCGGATCGTATCCCTGTGCGAGGAGCGAACCGATCAGACCGCCGAGCACGTCGCCGCTGCCTCCCTTGCTGAGGGTATTGGTACCAAAAGTGTTGATGTAGATGCGGTTTTTGTGGGTGATGAGGGTGTTGGCCCCTTTGAGCAGCAAAACGACATCGGGATATTTTTCGCCGAACATCCTCACGAATCCGAAGCGGTCCTTCTGGATCTCTTCCGCTTCGGCGATCGCGATTCCGGTGATTCCCAGGAGTCTGGAAAACTCCTTGGGATGAGGAGTGAGCACGAGCCGCTTTGAAGCCGAAAGCACTTCGACCAGCAGATGGCAGCCGAAAAGATCGGCGTCGATCACCATCGGAAGATCATGTCCCAAAAGAAAGCGGGAGAGATATTCGTCGTCGTATTGGTTGCCCAGTCCCATTCCGATGCAGATCGCCGACGCGTTTTTGGGCAAGGAGCTACAACTCATCAATTCGTCCGGGATGCGGTAGGGTTCGTTTTCGACGATCGTGACCAGTCCGGCACCGAAGGCGAAAGCGCTTCTGCCCGCCAGAACGGCCGCCCCCTTTTTGCGTCCCGCGATCACGGCCAGATGGCCGAAATCCCCTTTATGTGCGCTCTTTTTACTCCTGATCGGAAGCTTGAGATCCTCTGTTTCGAGCAAAAACATATCGCTTTCGTTTTCGTAGAGGGCGTCTGAGACACCCAGGTTCGCCACGACTATCTCTCCCGTGTAGTCCTTGGCCGTATCCGAAAAGAGAGAGTGTTTCAAGGCTCCCATCGTGACGGTGATATCGGCCGTGAAAGCCGTTTGCGAAACCGCCCCGTGCAGGTCGATGCCGGTAGGGATGTCGCAGGCGATTCTGTATGCGTTTTGGCTGTTCGCCCAGTCGATCAGCGCGAGGATCTTCTCGTCAAGATCCCTGTCCAGCCCCGTACCGAAAAGCGCATCCACGATCACATCCGCCTCCGCGGGTTCCGCACTGACGCAAACGCCCGCTTTTTTGGCGCGTTCGAGTTGGAGTTTCGCCATAGCGGATTTCGCCCCGTAGGGAAGCACCAACGAAAGATCCCTCTCTTTCGCCAGCATCCTCGCAAGCGCGATACCATCCCCTCCGTTGTTTCCGGGGCCCGCGAGAATCGTCACTTTTCCCGCATTTTGCGGAATCGCCCTTTTGAGAGCCGAAGCGGCATGCTCCATCAGCAGATCTTCGCTCAATCCATAGATATCGTAACATTTCCGATCGAGACTCGCGACCTCTTCGAAAACTCTTTTCATGGTCACCTCTTTGTATGAAGTTGTTTTTATTTTAACTTTTTAATCCTTAGTGGTGTACACTTTCGAAACAAACGCGAGGAGTACGGAAATGAAAGTCTATCGCTTCATCGTCAAAGGACGGGTCCAGGGTGTTTTTTATCGTAAAAGTATACAGCAGATGGCTTCACTGGGCCATATCCAGGGATATGTGAAAAATTTGCCGGACGGAAGTGTCGAAGTGGTCGCCGCTTTGCACGAGGATCAATTGGAAGATTTTCTCAGGATTCTCAAAAACGGTTCGCCTGCCAGTAAGGTGGAGGAGATAGATATCGAAGAGCTCGAAGAGGACGATTTGCTCTACGACGGATTCGAAATCAGATACTAGGATGCCCAAAGCGGTATGAAAGGAGAGATGATGACGCTCTTTGGAGAATTCGCCGACAAAATCGTTTTTTTGCATATCGTTTCGGCGATCGTCTGGATCGGGGGGATGATCGCGATCAGGGTAAGCGTGCATCCGGTATTGCAAAGCCTCGAAGATCCCAAAATCAGACTTCAAGAGACGCTGCAGATCGTTGGCAGACTCTTTCATCTGGTGATGCCGTTCATCGTGATATTGATCGCGACCGGCGTGGCGATGCAGGAGGGATTTGGGCTTGCGGAGAGCGGCCTGGGAACGGAAGTTTTGATCAAAGAGGGAATCTGGGCGGTGATGACGCTCAATTTCACTTATATGTATTTCAAAAGAAAAAAAGCGGTTCGGCTTTTCGAAGAGGGAAATCTCTCGGCGGCGAAAACGCAAATAAGCCGGTTGCCGAATCTACTGCTGCCTATCAATATCGCTTTGGGTCTCGCGGAGGTTTTTCTGGGCGTGGTTTTAAGGGGATTGTAAAAGACGGAGCTTATGCCCCGTCCGTTCGATCAGAGGGCCGCTTTGGCGGCTTCGGCGACTTTGGAAAATGCCGCGGGATCGTTCATCGCCATATCGGCGAGAATCTTCCTGTCCAATTCGATATTGGCTTTTTTGAGGCCATGAATGAAGCGTGAATAGCTGATATCGTTGAGTCTGCAAGCTGCGTTGATTCTCGTGATCCAGAGTTGTCTGAAATCTCTTTTTTTCTGTCTTCTGTCTCTGTAAGCGTAAACGAGGGATCTTTCGAGTTGCTCTTTCGCTTTTCTGAAGTGTTTTCTTCTACCGCTGTAGAATCCTCGGGCCTGTTTGAGAAGCTTTTTATGTCTTCTTCTTCTGACGAATCCTGTTTTGACTCTCATTTTTTCTTTCCTTTACCTTTTTAGTGGTGTCACGTCTGTGAACTTGTCCTGCATCGCAGGAGGATTTGTGTAGGGAGTTATTTTCCCAGCATCAGTCTGACGGCTGCGACATCCGCTTTGTCGACCAGTTTCGGAGCTCTGAGGTGTCTCTTTCTTTTCTGGTCCTTTTTTGTCAGGATGTGGCTTCTAAAAGCCGAGCCTCTTTTGATGGTACCGTTTTTTTTCATCTTGAAGCGCTTTTTGGCGCTGCTGACGGTTTTCATTTTCGGCATACGATCTCCTTTGAAATGGTTCCGATCCAGTGTGGCTGCATCGAAGGATTGCAATTATATCTTTTTTTATTGATTTTTGGCTTAATCGGGAAGTGGAGAAGCGATGTCGCTTCTCCGAACGAGAGGCTACTTTTTGGTCTCTTTTTTGGGTGTCACCAGCATATTGACGTAGCGCCCTTCGAATTTGGGCTCGTTCTCTTTGTTGGCGATATCCTCGACCATGGGCCAGACACGATTGAGTACTTCGACACCTGCTTGTGGATTGGCCATCTCCCGTCCTCTCAGAAAGACCCGGAATTTGACATGTTTGCCCGCTTCCAGAAATTCACGGGCGTGTTTGACTTTGTAGTTGATGTCGTTGTCGGCGATTTTGACGGAGAGTTTGATCTCTTTGACTTCGATCTTCTTCTGCTTCTTCTTCGCCTCCTTCTTTTTCTTCTCCTGCTGATATTTGAACTTCCCGTAGTCCATGATCTTGCAGACCGGAGGATTGGCGTTGGGCGCGATCAGCACCAGATCCAACCCCTTTTCTCTGGCGATTTCGAGTGCCTCTCTCGAAGAGATGATGCCGTATTGCTCACCATCTTCGCTCATGCATCTCACCTCCGGAAGCCTGATCGCTTCGTTCAGCAGTGTTTCGTCCTTTTTCGTACGTCCGCCTCTGTTTCTATTCAAAAGTGTACCTCATCCATTTTCTCCTTTATTTTGTTGTAAAATGCCTCTTTTCCCAATGTCTCCTGGCTTCTGGTCCGCCTGTCGCGCAGTGCGACCGTACCGTTGGCCACCTCTTCGTCGCCGATGACGAGAATCATAGGCACCCGCTGTTTTTCGGCCGTGCGGATGCGTTTGGCGAGACTCTCGTTTTTGGCGAAAACTTCCGTATCGATCTCCATCGCTCCCAACTCTTCCGCAAGTGTTTTGGCGTACGGAAGATGCGCGTCGCCGATCGGTACGATCACCACTTGGGTGGGTGCGATGAAAAAGGGGAACTCTCCACCGGTGTGTTCGATCAGAATGCCGATGAAGCGCTCGAAAGAGCCCAGGATCGCACGGTGCAGCATCACCGGGCGCGCCTTTTCGTTGTGCTCGTCGGTATACTCCAGCAAAAAGCGTTCCGGCAGATTGAAGTCGACCTGGATCGTTCCGCACTGCCATTTGCGTTTGAGCGCGTCGGTGATCTTGATGTCGATCTTCGGCCCGTAAAAGGCACCGCCCCCTTCATCGATGCCGTAGGAGATGCCGTTTTCATCGAGCGCCTCCTTCAGCCCCTGTGTCGCGATCTCCCAAACCGCGTCGTCTCCGATGGCCTTCTGGGGCTTCGTGGAGATCTCCATCTCGTAGCTGAAATCGAAACTCTTCATGATCTCGTCCACGAAACCGAGTACTTCCAGTACGTTTTCCTTGATCTGGGAAGGCGTACAGAAGATATGGGCGTCATCCTGCGTGAATTCCCGTACCCGAAACAGACCGTGCAGCACTCCGCTCTTTTCGTGTCGGTGGACCACTCCGTATTCGAAGAATTTCAGCGGCAGATCGCGGTAGCTTCGTAATTGGCTCTGATAGACTTTGATATGTCCCAGGCAGTTCATCGGCTTGATACCGTATTCCACCTCGTCGATCTCGGTGAAATACATATTTTCGCCGTAGTTGGCGTAGTGGCCGCTCGTTTTCCACGCTTCGGATTTGAGGATCTCGGGACCTCGTACCGGTTGGTATCCCCGTTTTCTGTGGGCTTTGAAGAGGAGTGTTTCGAGTTTGGAGCGCAATCTCGCGCCGTTTGGAAGCCAGATGGGAAGCCCCGCCCCCACCTCTTCGTCGAAAGTGAAGAGTTTCAGATCGTTTCCGATTTTTCTATGGTCTCGCTTTTTCGCCTCCTCGATCATCGCGATATGGTTCTTGAGGCTCTCTTTGTCGGCGAATGCGGTACCGTAGATACGGGTGAGCATCTCTTTGGTTTCGTCACCCCCCAGATAGGCGCCCGCCACCCGTGTGAGTTTGAAAAATTTCAGATATTTGGTATTGGGGACGTGCGGACCTCGGCAGAGATCTTCGAATTCCCCCTGGACATAGGTGCTTAGCCTGTCGTCCTCGATCCGTTTGAGTACTTCCATCTTCAGGTCGTCGTCTCCGAACTTTTCGAGTATTTCTTTGCGAGTGTAGGTGCGTTTCTCGATCGGAAGTCTCTTTTTGACGAATTCCTGCATCTTCTTTTCGATCTTTTTGAGATCCTCTTCGCCGATCTTCTCCTCGGTTCGAAAGTCGTAGTAGAAGCCATCCTCGATGACGGGGCCGACGAAGAATTTCGCATCGGGGTAGAGAGATTTGATGGCTTGCGCCATAAGGTGGGCTGTGGAGTGTCTGATGATTTCCAGGGCTTCTTGGGAGTTGTCGTAATAGATCTTTTCGCCCTCGATACCTTCCAACCGTGCCGTTTGGGTATCGTAGATCTTCCCCTCTTTTTTTATACCGATAACTATATTGTCGTCCACACAATCCTCTCTGTCAATGATTTGATGATGAATATTAGTTTTCTTGATTGAAAAATGGTGGCCACGACAGGACTTGAACCTGTGACCACTACCATGTCAAGGTAGTGCTCTACCAACTGAGCTACGCGACCACGAAAAGAGGTATATTAGCGAAATGATCTTTTATTTTCACTAAAACAAGCAAAAACAAAAGAGGATTTGCTGTGGAGTGCGAATAATAACAAATGTTTTCTAAAAGAAATATTAAATATTTTCGGCTTCCTCTTTGTGGCGAAATGAGAGAATCAGAATGATCAAAACACCAAGATCGATCATTACATCGGCGAAGTTGAAGATGGCAAAATCGAATCCGCAGTGCCAGTAGACGTAATCGACCACACCCCCATGAATGAACCGATCGAGAAGATTGCTCACACCTCCCCCCAGTATCAGGCCGATCGCGACGGCATAGCGCTCCATCAGATCTTTACGATAGAGCAGATAACCCAACACGCCGCCGATCAGCACGACTTGCAGATACTTCAGCCACTCCCCCAAAAAGGCGAACATCGAAAAGGCGACCCCTCTGTTGAAAGTCAGTGTCAGCGAAATGCATTCGGTCTGGTATTCGTATCCAGCCAGAAAGAGATATTTGATCGCTTGATCCACAGCGAAGGTCGCTGCGAAAACCGCCAGAAAAAGGAGATATTTTCTAACCATTGAGTCTGTCGCTGAAAAAATCGAGCAACTCTTCCATCGTCTTTTCGACGATTTCGGTATCTTTTCCCTCCAACAATACGCGCAGCAGATTTTCGGTTCCTGAATAGCGAATCAGTGGACGGATATGTCTCTTTTTGATCTTCTCTATCATCTCGGGATACCCATCGATATCCTCGAGCGGAATTTTCTTTTTGATTTTGATGTTTTCCAAAATCTGCGGATAGAGTTCGAAAGGATTGAGGACTTCGCTCGCTTTTTTGCCTTTTTTGAGAACGAAGGCGACCACCTGCAGTGCTGCGGCGAGCGCATCGCCCGTCTTGGCGTAGTCGCTGAGAATCACGTGTCCGCTCTGCTCTCCTCCGAAGTTGAGCCCCTCCTTTTGCATCGTCTCCAGAACGTATTTGTCTCCGACATTGCAGCGAAAGAGCTCTATTTCGCGTTCTTTAAGAAAATCGGCCAATCCTTGGTTACTCATGACGGTTGCGACCACGCCGTTGTTCGAGAGTTGCCCCTGCTGTTTGAGATGGCAGGCGAGCGTACCGATGAGCTTGTCTCCGTGGACGATTTCTCCGTTTTCATCCACCACGACGATTCTGTCGGCGTCTCCGTCGAACGCGAAACCGATATCCGCCCGCAGTTTTCTCACCTCTTCCCCCAGTTTCTGCGGATGGAGCGCGCCGCAGCTTTCGTTGATGTTTCGGCCGTCGGGATTGTCGTTGATCACGAAGACGTCGGCACCCAGTTCGGTGAAAACCGTCGGCGCCACTTTGTAAGCTGCGCCGTTGGCCGTATCGAGTACGACCCGCAGTCCATGAAGCGTCATCGCGCGCGGAAGGGAGTTTTTGATATGGACGATATAGCGTCCGATTACGTCGTCGATTCTTTTGGAAGCTCCGACATTCATATTCTTCGCCTGGTTTTTACTGATGAGCTCTTCGTCGAAATAGATCTTTTCGATCTCCTCTTCGATCGCTTCGTTGAGTTTGTTTCCCCGTTTGTCGAAAAATTTGATACCGTTGTCGAAGTAGGGATTGTGGCTGGCGCTGATCATGATTCCGGCATCACACCGCAGATCCTCGGTCAAAAAAGCGATCGCGGGTGTAGGCATCGGTCCGATCTGCCGTACGTCGTAACCTACCGCCGTCAAACCCGATACGATCGCGTTTTCGATCATATAGCCGCTCTTTCTGGTGTCTTTACCGACAAGGATCTTGTTGGTGATGGATTGTTTGCGAAAATAGATTCCAGCCGCCATCGCCAGGCGCATGGCGAGCATCGCGGTGAGCTTCTCTCCCGCCATTCCGCGTACACCGTCCGTTCCGAAAAGTTTCATATACCCAGCCTTTAAATTTAATAGTCATATTATAAAAATAATTTTATTTTAAAGTTGTTACTATATATCGGCAGTTATTAAAAGTTTCTTAAATTTGACATAAACCGGGGTAAAAAATAAAAAAGTCCTTAAATTAAGCTTAAATTAAGGACTTTTGGATAAAATCCACTTCTAAAAATCCCAATAAAGGCAGATGATGGCAAATCACAAGTCGGCATTGAAAAGAGCCAGGCAGACGATCAAAAGAACCGAGAGAAACAGATTTTACAGAACCAGAATCAAAAATCTCACCAGAGCGGTCAGAGAAGCGGTCGCGGCGGGCGACAGCGCGAAAGCTCAGGAGGCGTTCAAAGAGGCGAACAAAAATCTCCACGCCTATGTCAGCAAAGGGGTGCTGAAAAAGAATACGGCAGCCAGAAAAGTCAGCAGGCTCGCTAAAATCGTCAATGCGATGAACGAAGCCGCGTAATCGCGGCTTTTTTGTCGGTTTCCGTCCCAAAACATTCTATAGATGCTAAAATCCAAACTCCAACCCTTTCTCGAAAGATACAACGAAATTTCACGACAACTCAGCCAGCCCGAAATCGTCAACGATATCCGGAAAATGACCGAACTCTCCAAAGAGCAGTCGGCTATCGAACCGATCAGGGAAAAAGCGGAAGCTTATTTCTCTATTTTGGAGAGTATCGAAGAGAATAGAGAATTGCTCGAAGACAAGGAACTGGGTGAACTCGCCAAGGAGGAGCTCAAGGAGCTCGAGCCCCGAAAGAGACGGCTCGAGGAGGAGATCAAGGTTTTGCTGCTTCCCAAAGATCCCAATGACAACCGCAACATCTATCTGGAGATGCGTGCGGGTACGGGGGGAGACGAAGCGGCGCTTTTCGTGGCGGATCTCTTCAAAGCCTACGTACGATATGCCGAAAGCAAAGGGTGGAAGGTCGAGATCGTCTCCGCCAGTGAAAGCGTGATGGGCGGTTACAAGGAGATCATCGCCCTGATCAAGGGTGAGGGCGCCTACAGCCGACTCAAATACGAAGGGGGTACCCACAGGGTCCAGCGTGTACCGGCCACCGAATCACAGGGGCGCGTACACACCTCCGCGATCACGGTGGCGGTGATGCCGGAGGTGGAGGATGTGGAGATCGAAATCGACCCCAACGACCTCAAAATCGATGTGATGCGCAGTTCCGGGTGCGGGGGACAGTCCGTCAATACGACCGATTCAGCGGTACGTATCACCCATATTCCCACCGGAATCGTCGTCACCAACCAGGATCAGAAATCGCAGCACAAAAACAGGGAAAAGGCGATGAAGGTTCTCAAGGCGAGACTCTACGATCTGCAGATGCAGAAAAAACTGGAGGAGGAGGGTGCCGATCGGAAATCTCAAGTGGGTACCGGAGATCGAAGCGGACGTATCCGTACCTACAACTTTCCCCAGAATCGGATCACGGATCACAGGATCAACCTCACTCTCTACCGTCTTGATGCGATCATGGAGGGGGGACTTTTCGACGAGATCATCGATCCCCTGATCGCCCACTATCAGGCCGAGCAGATGAAAGCGGCGGGATTTTGACCCCCCGTTAATGCAACGCTTCACCCTCTTTTTTGAACAGCCACCACTGAAACACGCCCCGATAGAGGAAAAAGAGCATGAAATTGATCCAGAGGGCGTAAGCGAAATCGTATCCTTTCGTCAGATAAAAAAGCAGCATAAACAGCGCCGTCGAAAGCAGAATCGTGTTGCGCATCGAAACCGAAGCGGTCATTCCGATGAAGATTCCATCCCAGATGAAGGCCCAGAAGCTTATCAGAGGAAGTATGGTCACCAGCGGTAGAAACCGTTCGGCTCTCTCGATCAGACGAGTATCGTCCGTATAGAGGGCGAGCAGCTCTTCCCCGAAAAAGCCGTACAAGAGCGCGAAGCCCACCGCCAGTGCTCCGCCCCAGTAGAGCGAATAGCGGATTGCACGACGAAACGCTTCGGTTTCACCGCTACCGTAATAACGCCCGGTCAGACTCTCCGCGGCGTTGGCGAATCCGTCGATACCGAACGACATCCAGATCATAAACTGCAGCAGTATGATCATCACCGCCAGTATCTCCTCTCCCGCTTTAGCCGATTGGGCGTAGAAGAAAGCGAGTACGAACGTCAGCGCGATTGTACGGATAAAGATATTCTTGTTGATATGTAAAAAAGCGGTGAGTGCTTCTTTGCGGAGAATCTCCCCGATTTTGGGCGGGATGAGCCTCTTTTTATACCGAAGCGTCAATATCAAGGCGAGTCCCAGGCCTGCATACTGCGCAACGAGCGTGCCGTACGCCGCCCCGTCGATTCCCAGATCCATCTTTCGGACCAGCCAGTAACTCGACACGATATTGACGATATTTACGAAGAGGGTGATGTAGAGTGGGTAGCGGGCGTTTTGCAATCCGAAAAACCACCCCATCAACACGAAGAGCGTCAACGCTCCGGGTGCCGCGTAGATGCGAATCGAAAAATAGTCGGCGA
The DNA here is from genome assembly GCA_964443745.1 of uncultured Campylobacterales bacterium. Classification (GTDB taxonomy): domain Bacteria; phylum Campylobacterota; class Campylobacteria; order Campylobacterales; family QNZT01; genus CAYUEN01. The sequence goes on from CAYUEN010000003.1 coordinate 15,024, forward strand.
CCATATCGGCATAGGAGGGCGATACGTTCATCCAGCGGCACCCCAACTCCAGGATCGGCTGCTGCAGCATGATAAGCCCGATTCCCGATCCGAACGCGAGCAGCAGCGCACGGTAGAGGGTGTTGGAGATCGCCTCCCTGTCGGCCCTGCCGAAAGCCTGTGCGGTCAATCCGGTCGTTCCCATTCGCAGAAAGTTGAAGTTGCCGTACAAAAAGGTGAAAATCATCGAAGCGATACCGAGTGCCGCCAGATGCGATCTGGAGAGATGGCCCATCAGGATCGTGTCGACCGACGAGAGAAGCGGTACGGAGATATTGGAGAGAATATTGGGCAGCGCGAGCCGCAAAATCGCACGATGCATCAGAGAGAGACGGAGGTTTCGAAGATTTTCTCCACGCTTCCTTTGAAATAGATCGATCCCTCATCGAATCGCAGTGTCAATTCCGCCCGGCTGGTGGGATACACCTGTGTACGTGCATCCACCCTCCCCTCCAGAAAAGCGGCGTAGAAGGCGGCGGCCATGCCGGTGCCGCAGGCCTGGGTTTCCGCTTCGACACCCCGTTCGTAGGTACGTACATGAATCGTACGTTTTTCCGGATCGATTTTGGCGAAATTGACGTTGGCGTTGTACTTCTCTCTCATGATACGCGCTTTTTCTTCATCGAAATGTTTCAGATTTTCCACGAAGGTGACCAGATGGGGTACGCCGGTATCGAAGAGTTTCCATCGCATTCCCTCCTCCACGATCACTTCGTCGATGATTTTGGGTTCGGTGAGTTTCACCTCGGCAAGATTTCCTTCGACCGTCGCCTCGATCACTCCCGCCAGTGTCAGAAACTTCATCTTTTCGCCCGCCAGACCGTTGGTGTAGGCGTAGTGTGCCGCCGCGCGGCTTCCGTTGCCGCACATCTCGGCGTCGCTGCCGTCGCTGTTGTAAAATTCCCATTCGAAGTCATAGCCTTGGTGGGGAACCAGGACGATCATTCCGTCGGCGCCGACGCCTCTGTGGCGGTCGCAGACTCTTTTCGCCAGTTCGTTCCGGGATTGACGCGAAAAGGTGTGAAAGATCACGAAATCGTTGCCGCTGGCGTTGTATTTGGTCACTTGCATGGCGTCTCCTTCGGGAATGGTGGGATTATTTTAGCGAATCGACTCTTTCGATGGCATTTTGGCAGTAGGTTTCGTCCAGTTCGCAGCCGATGAAATTGCGGCCGGTTTTTTTGCAGGCGATCGCGGTGGTGCCCGAACCCAGAAAACAGTCCAGTACCGTATCTCCCGGATCGGAGTGTTTCTCTATCAGGGCTTCGAAGAGTTTGACCGGCTTTTGGGTGGGGTGAGTGCGCTCGCGCCCCTGATAGATCGGATATTCGTAGACGCCGTTGTCGTAGTTGGAGTGAAATTTCGGCTTGCCCCCTTTGACGGCGCTGATCGCGATCTCTCTGGCGTTGGTGAGGTAGTTGACTCTGGAGTTGAGCGGGACGGGGTTGGTTTTGAGCCACTCCAGGAAGCGCAACTGTTTGAATTTGAATCGCCTGAGGGCTTCGGAAAGCGGCGTGATCTTCCACAAATCGTAGAAGATGATCGCGGTTCCTCCCTTTTTAAGGACCCGATAGAAGGCGGGAATGATCATCTCCAGATCGAGCTTTTCATGATCCCATCTTCCGAAATCCATCGAGACGCTAAAACGCTCCACTCCGTTGACGACCGACTGGAATCCGGTCTTTCTGGAGATCTCGTAGGGAGGATCGATCAGGATCAGGTCCACGCTTTCGCTTTCGATCTTCTCCAGAAAGGTGAAGCAGTCGTTTCTTTCGATATGGATTTTCGGGCAAAAACGTGTTTCAGATTTTGAGCTCACGATAGTTCTCTTTCAGATACTCCACGAAGCGGTCCACTTCCGCTTGCAGATGTTTCAGATCCCGGGTGTTGTCTATGACATAGGAGGCGAGTTCGCGCTTTTTGTCGATCGGTATTTGAGCTTCGATCCTGCGCCGAGCTTCTTCTTCGGTGTACCCTTCCCTCTTGATCAGCCTCTCCAGTTGCTGTCGCCGTGTCGCGTAAACGAGCGCGACCTTTTCGATTTGGTAGTGGTTCGTCTCGAAAAAGAGCGGAATGTCGAGGATATAGGGCACGCCTCTTTCTTCGCAAAAGCGGCTTTGTCGGAAAATCTCTTCGCGAATGGGAGGATGCAGTAGCGTTTCGAGTCTCTTTTTCGCTTCTTTGTCCGAAAAGATCAACGCTCCCAGCTTCTTTCTCTCCACTTTTCCGTCGATAAGGTAGGCATCGCCGAAAAGTTCGGCAATCTTTCGGCTCTCTTTCTCGAGCATTCGGTGGGCGATGGCGTCGGCGTCTACGATCTGGAAACCGTAGAGTTTCAGGAGTGAACAAACACTGCTCTTACCTGTGGCGATCCCTCCGGTGAGTACGACGGCATGACGAAACTCCATCAGTTTTTGGCGATTCCCAGTAGCGCTTTTTTGATGTAGGTGGGTACGGTGAAACTGGCACGATGGATGTCGCTGTTGTAGTAGCGTACCGGTTCGAGCAGGTCGGCCCGCTGCAGATTGATATCGGCCGTGGGATGGTATTTTTTGGAGGCGAGGATGAAATTCCATACGCATCCGGGATAGACCATCATCTCGTAGCGATAGGGCATCGCGATCGGGAAGAGACTTCCGGCGTTCGCGAGTATCTTTTTGTGTTCCTCCGGCGCCATCCACCAGCTGCTTCCCTGTGTGGCGATCAATCCGTCCTCTTTCAAAACGCGGTGGACTTGGGCGTAGAAGGTCGCTTCGAAAAGCTCTTCGGCCTTGCCTTTGGGATCGGTCGCGTCGACAAGAACGATATCGTAACTGCACTCTTCGGCATCTGCGATGAAATCGAGCCCGCTTCGTATATGCAGATGCAGCCTTTCGTTTTCCCACACCTCCGCCATCGCCGGAAAATAGGCTCGCGAAGCTTCGATTACCGCTTCGTCGAGCTCGACCATATCGACACTGACTTCCCGATGTTTGAGCACCTCTCTGGCCGTACCTCCGTCCCCGCCTCCGACGATCAGCACCCGTTCGGGTTCGCGGTGGGTACATAGCGGTACGTGGGCGAGCATCTCGTGATAGATGAATTCATCCTTTTCGCTCAGCATCGCCGCGCCGTCGAGTACCATGATATGGCCCAGTTCGTCGCTGCGATAGATCTCTATCTGTTGATACGCGCTCTGTTTTTCGAAGATCTTCTCTTCGACCTTGAGCGATTGTTTAAAAAAATCCCCCTGATTCTCTTCAAACCACATCTCTTTCCCCTATAATTTCATTTTATAATTAAAGCTACAAATTTTAGCATAGCGAGATTAAATTTCCACTTTTAAGTGGAGCTTAAGAACCTCTTTAAACGACTTTTGTTAGAATCTGTGCAAAAAAAAATACAAGGAGCAGAAATATGTGTGCCGAGAGAATGCAGCGGATATTGACATCGATCATGTTGGGAGTGATCCTCTACTTTTTCGCGATGGGAGCGCACGATTTCCAGGCCGGAGCGAAAGAGAGCATCCACTTTACGATCGCGGTCGTATTGCAAATTTTCGTGATCATCATGATGTTGATCTGGGCGTTTACCAACTTCTGCCCTTCGATCTGGTTTTTCAAAAAGATCTTTCCGCCATGCGAATGGGAGAAAAAATAGGTGGACAAAAATCTTTCGTACAAGGATGCGGGCGTCGATATCGATGCGGGGAATCGGTTCGTTGAAAATATCAAACCTTTCGTCAAGGCGACGTTCGATAAAAACGTGGTCGGAGGGATCGGATCGTTTGCCGGTGCCTACGCGATGCCCAAAGGTTACAGGGAGCCGGTTTTGCTCGCCGCGACCGACGGGGTGGGAACCAAGCTCAAGCTTGCCATCGAAGCGGGGAAATACGATACCGTCGGCATCGATCTGGTCGCGATGTGCGTGAACGATCTGATTTGCAATTTCGGCGAACCGCTCTTTTTTCTCGACTATTACGCGACCGGTAGGCTGGAGACACGGATCGCGACGGAGGTGGTCAAGGGAATCGCCGAGGGGTGTCAGGATGCCGAATGTGCGCTGATCGGAGGTGAGACGGCGGAGATGCCGGGTATGTATGCCGCCGACGACTTCGACCTGGCGGGATTTGCGGTCGGCATAGCGGAGCGATCGGAAATGGAGAGAATTTCCCGCGTCGCAGAGGGAGATCTGCTTGTCGCGCTGCCAAGCTCCGGTATCCACTCCAACGGCTATTCGCTGGTGCGAAAACTCTTTTTTGAAAAGCTGGGGGTGGGTTTTGACGAAGAGATCGACGGCGATACGCTGATCAATATCCTTCTGCGCCCCACCCGTATCTACGTGCGTACGTTCAAAGCGCTCAAAGACTCCATCAACGCATTGGCGCACATTACGGGAGGGGGTATCGTCGAGAACCTGCCCCGTGTATTGCCCCGAGGGCTGGATGCGGTCGTCTACAGGGACAAAATACGGATATTGCCCATTTTTCAATATATGAGCCGTTTCGTCGATGAGACGGAGATGTACCGCACCTTCAATATGGGGGTGGGGATGGTGCTCGTGGTCTCTCCCGAAAATATCGACGAGGTTTTGGAGAAGAGCGACGGGTATATCATCGGCGAACTGATAGAGGGAAGCGGTACGGTCATTTTGCAGTGATCCGCATCCTTCGGGATTCTCGTGATGGCTACGCCGGTAGGTATTGCGGCTCTTCCATGTTTCTTTTGTAGTGTGATACGTTACATTTCTTCTCATATAGAGGGTAATGGTACAGTATACCCATATCATGAATATCTTGGCATAACAGCTCTCTTTGTTTAAAATATTATATTGAAGTTTTAATAAACGATTAAAGAATTGATCCGTAATGCCGATATGTATCCTAGACTACTTTTAGGAAAGTGATAATGGATACCCCGCAAATGCTTAGCGAGACGTTGCTGAAGCAAATAGAGAATTTCAAATTACAAAATAAATTTTTAGATACCATTGAAGATATTGCATTTTTTTGTGCAAATGACGCACGTGAGATCGTCGAATGGAACCGTGCGAGCGAACTTCTCTACGGATATAGTCGCAGCGAAGCGCTCGGAAAAAAGATAGAAGATTTGATCATCCCTCTCCATGACAGAGAACGGTTTGTCGAAACATTTTCTCCTGATGTATGGATTGAGCGCGACGAGACCGAGCATCAGAAGAAAGAGGGAACGATACTGCTCGTATATCAGCGGGGGGCGTTTGTCGCGGATGCGGATGGAAAATGGCGATTTTTCAGTCTCAGTGTCGACATGACAAAACTGCGACAGATCAAAACGCTGCAGTATATGTTGCGGTCGGTCCATATCAAATCCGAAGTTCAAGAATCCAAAATGGTCGTCGTCTCTTTCGATCGCAATGGTCGTATCAACGGCTTCAACCCTTCTGCCGAAGAGTTGACCGGATATCGCAAAGATGAAGTTTTGGAGCGAAACTTCATCACCCTTTTCTTGCCGGAAAGTTATCATGAAAAGATGATGACGACCATTCAAAAAGCATTCAAAGAGCGTAAACCGCAGCAGATGGATGCGTTTCCGATCATCTGCAAGGATGGTACCAAGAAAGTTCTCTACTGGGAATACTCCGTCATCAGCGATCGGGACAGACAGGGAAACAGCTTTTTGCTGATCGGTCATGAACGCAGCAACGATACGCATCTTCAGGAGCGGTTGGAGTATCTGGCCAATTACGACTCCCTCACCGACCTTCCGAACAAGAATCTCCTCTACGAGAGGCTCGGCAATGCGATCAACCGTGCGGCCAGATCGAACGAACGGCTCGTGACGATGTTCATCAATCTCGACAATTTCAAATCGATCAACCATACACTCGGTTATGCGGTAGGGGATGAATTGCTCAAATCGGTCGCAAACAGGCTCTACTCCAGGCTCAGGGATTACGATACGATCGCCCGGTTCGGCGGAGACGAATTCGTGCTCGTGTTCGAAAAGATCGACGATGAAATCCATGCGGCCTCTTTGGCGAAACGGGTGATGGAGGTTTTCAAAAAACCCTTTTTGATCAAAGGGAACGAACTCTTTCTTTCGGCGAACATGGGGATCGCCTTTTTCCCTTCCGACGGAAACGATCCCAAAACACTGATCAAAAACGCCAATTTGGCGATGCAACGCTCCAAGGAACAGCCCGGTACGTCGTTTCAGATTTTCAAACACGAGATGCATGAAGAGATTACCAAAAGGGTGATTTTGGAGAGAAACCTCAGAAAAGCGATCGAAAACAGAGAATTTTTCGTCGAATATCAGCCACAGATCGATACCCAAACCAAAAAGATCGTCGGAGCCGAAGCGTTGGTACGGTGGAACCATCCCCAGCTCAGCAGAATCCCCCCTCTGGATTTCATTCCGATCGCGGAGGATACCGGAATGATTCTGGAGATCGGGCAGATCGTTCTCGAAGAGGCGATCGAGCAGATGCAACGCTGGCATAAGATGGGTTATGAGGATTTGAAAATTTCCATCAATATCTCCGGCGTGCAACTGCTGCAGAGCAATCTTTTCGAAACCGTCGAGAGGATCTTGAAGCGTTCCGGATTCGATCCCCGATATCTGGAGTTGGAGTTGACCGAAAGCATTCTGATGGAAAATATCGAACTCGCCTCTTCCCTTCTGCAGCGGTTCAAGAAGCGAGAGATACACCTCTCTATCGACGATTTCGGTACGGGGTATTCCTCCCTCGCCTATCTGAAAAAATTGCCGATCGATACACTCAAAATCGATCAATCCTTTATCAAAAATATTCACAACAGCGAAAACGACAGAGTGATCGTCAATGCGATCATCGCGATGGCACACAGCCTGGGACTCGATGTGATCGCCGAAGGAGTCGAAAAGAAGAGCCAGTATGCCCACCTCAGACAACAGGGATGCGAAATTCTGCAGGGGTATTTTTTCGGAGAGCCGCTCGAAGCCGAGGCCTTCGAAGCGTTGATAGAGGAGCGTCGTATTTTGGAGGGGAGCGACTACAAACAGGCCCATTTCGATTTCGATCTGGAAGAGAAACTGAGAAAGTTCAGCGATCCCAACTATATCACCCGCTGAGAGTGTAGTGAATCGTAAAAATGACGATAATAGTATATGATACTATTGACTATTATCGTCAAAAGTGTTATACTTTCGCCACGGGATAGATAGGATATCTGCCCGAAATAGGAGAAAACACAGGTGGTAGTAGCACTTCTTCGAGGGAAGAACAGAACATGTTCCATCTCCGACCAACAGGCATTTTTGATCGAATATGCCTATAAACACGGAATCGCGATCGAAATCACGGAGATCGACGACGATCTGCCGACGCTCGAACTCGAAAAGCGGGAACATCTGCTCGACCTCATCCATCGACTGAAGGGTGGAGATACCATTTTGATCTACGATCTTTGGGTCTTGAGCAAGAAAGTGGGCGAACTGGCGAAAATTTTCAGTTGCGCACTCAAAAACAATACAAGTATCCATATCTGTAAGCGCGATATTGTCATCGACCGTCAGATACCGCTGGAGATCATGATGGAGATTCTCTCGACACAAAGAGAGCAGAACCTCAAAGGTACCAAACGGGTGATAGGGAGGCCGAAAGGGAGTTTTTCCCGGTCGAAATTCGATCCTTATAAGAGTGAAATCGTTAAAATGCTCGAAGAGAATCTCTCTGTCAGCGAAATAGCCAAAAAGTTGCAGGTGAGCAGGAGTTCTCTGAAAGACTATATCAATTCACGTTCACTCAAAGAGATCGTCGACTCCCAGAAGATGGGATCGGAAGGTGCCGTAGCCCGGGTGAAGTCGCTCTCTTCGAATGTCACGGACGAATGTCCGTTGAAAGTAAACACGAAAATTTCACACAAAGGATAGACTATGGCCGAAGCCGTCGCGCAACCGCGCAAAAGCTCCAAAGAGCGAATGAAAGAGTATCTCAAAGGGTGGATTCCCTACCGATACAAGAGATATTACTTTTTTGTTTTCCTCACGATCGTAGCGCTGGTGCTGCCGTTTATCAAGATCAACGGCAACCACTTCTTTCTGCTCAACTTCGACCACAAACAGTTGCATCTCTTTTTCGTCAGATTCGATATGCAGGAACTCTATCTGATGCCGTTTCTGCTCATCTTCGGCTTTTTGGGTGTCTTTTTCATCACGACGCTCGGAGGGCGTGTCTGGTGCGGCTGGGCCTGTCCGCAGACGATTTTCAGGGTCATCTATAGAGATTTGATCCAGACGAAGCTACTGGGAATCCGTAAAAACATTCTCAACAAGCAGAAAGAGCCCGACTATTCCAAGCCCGAAAACAGAGTCAAGGGTGCGATCGGTTTCCTGATTTGGGTCGTGCTCTCTTTTATCGCGGCGGCGGATTTTCTCTGGTATTTCGTGCCGCCGGAGGATTTTTTCCAATATATCAAAAATCCGAGCGAACACGGCGTATTGATGGGGGCGCTTTTCATCGTCGCCGGTTTTCTGATCTACGACATCGTCAAGCTGAAAGAGGATTTTTGTATCTATGTCTGTCCCTATGCGAGGGTGCAGTCGGTTATGTACGACGAAGAGACAATACAGACGATCTACAATACCTACCGCGGCGGCCATATCTACAGTGAAGATCAGGAGGTCAAACTCGTTCACAACCTCAAAGAGTTGCATGAACGCGAGCCGGATGCGGAGTGTACGATGTGCGACAGTTGCGTGCGTGTCTGTCCTACACATATCGATATCAAACGCGGTACCCAACTGGAGTGTATCAACTGTCTGGAGTGTGCGGATGCGTGTACGAAAGTGATGGCGGCACTCGGCAAGCCTTCCCTGATCACTTGGACCAGCTATTCGGCTGTCAAGGAGGGAAGAAAACCGAAATTCCTTCGATTCAGGACGATCGCCTACGGTGTCGCGCTGACACTCGCGCTGGTGGGACTCTTCTGGATGGGAAGCAAAAAAGAGTATATGCTTCTGAATATCAACAGGACAACCCAGCTCTACAAAATCCATGATGATGGTACCGTGACCAACGCTTACACTTTCCTCTTCCAAAATACGGAGTCGAAAGACCATACCTACTATTTCGAGGTCGAAGGTCATCCGGAGATCAAGATTGTAAGACCCAAAAAGCCATTCAAACTTAGAGCGCGCCAGAAAGCGAAAAAAGTCGTAGTCCTCTCTACGGATAAAGTGTTGGTTAAAAATCCCACCAAAGATACGCCGATACCGATTACGATCAAAGCGTATGCCGTCGATGCGAAGGACAAAGTCGTTGTCAAGAGAAATACGACATTCGTCTTCCCCAGACTCGATCTCTACGAGAAAAAGATCAAAAAACAATAGAGAGCATATCGCCGTGGAGGTTTTCTTCCCGGCGATTTCCCTTCCCCTAATTTATTAAATATATTCCTCTCAAATCTGATATTCATATAAACTATTTGATTGAGAATCGTTACGAGATGTGCAATAGGCCGGCTCGTGTTGGCGGGATATCGTGCCGCCGCACTTGTGACGATGGCAGTAGGGATTTATTTTCTGGACTTTCCTTTCGATGAAACCCTTTTCGAGACATTGAGGAGGCATTTTCACTCAAAGCGGCCCGCTATTGCCACCTGTATGCGAAAGGTGATCCTTTGGCGGAGTATATGATGGGAGAAATTGCTGTGTGGACGTAACACTCCAAGGAAGAAAATCGATATATGGCGGGGGTATTCGGATATCGCTGCGACAATGTATGTCGTATGGGAGTCATACTATTCCCGAAACGCTATGGAGTTGCCTAAGGATAGTGGCAGATCGGATTGGGCGGCTTTCTGGAAATGAAAAGCCGCGAGTATTTTTCGAGAAGTTGTAGACACTTTTGACCGGTATCGCAGAAGAGTGGTAAATAGTGCCGATAGGACGATCTCGGAGTATGGAATATAGTAGCGGAGCCGGACATATTTCCAAAAAGACGCTCTCTTTCCGTATCCGCTACCTTCAATGGTGATCAGCTCTTTTTCCGCTCCTTTTCAAACCGCTCTTTTGCCTCTTCGTAGATCTTGTCGATATCTAGCGACGAGGGAACGAGCTTCTCCCTGATCTTCTTCCACCACCCCGTTGTGGAAATATCTGTGCGTTCTTCGGAGCTGATCGCTTCGCTCTGCTGAGAATGTGTCTGCAACTCCTCTTCCAATTCTTCGAGTTCGGCGACTTTTTCGGGATCGACACGCCCCGATCCCTTCATCGTATCTTCGATTTCGCGAAACTTGAGTGCGATTTTCTCTTTCCAGAGTGCCGCCTCCTTTTTCGCTTTTTCTATCTCCGATCGAAGATGTTGATTGGCTTCTTCGACATGAGCGAGGGAAGAGAGACGTTTTTGAAGTGAGTGGAATTCCCCCGTTAGAATTTCCTTTTCACCCTCTATCTTTTTGAGAATCTCCTCCTTGGACGTGAGGTTGTGAAGTGCCGATGCGAGTTTTTCCCCCATCTCCGCGAGGTTTTTCTCTTTCGCTTCGATACGCTGCAGAAGTTCTTTCCTTGTTTCGTCGAGTTTGGCGAGATGCTGTTCTTTTTCCGAAAGTTGTGTCTCGAGTCTCTTCTTTATCTCTTCGAAAGAATGCAAATCCGCTATTTTAGCACGGAGATGCTCCGCGGTCTCTTCGTATTTCTTCTCGAGTTCCAGAAGTTTTTTCTTCAAAAGACCCTGCTCTTTTGTGTGAGCGGTGAGAGCCTCTTCTTTGTCGAGCAGTGCCTGATCGAGGTCGTTTTTCTCTTTTTCGAGTTGGACGACCTTTTCGCTCAGTTTTCTGTTTTGTTCCGTCAACTCTTCGATATTGGCGCTAAGAGACTCCTTCTTTATCTCCGTATCGAGTAGGCGTTGTTTTGTCTCTTCAAAAAGTGTGTTATTGTCCGCAAGAGCCTTATGGGTACGTTTCAACTCTTCATGAAGAGAAGCGATCTGTGGTTCGTATTTCTCTTTTGCAAAAGCCCTGGCCAATAGATAACCGATAAGAAAGCCAAGAATGAGGGCTGCCAGCAAGCACAGAACCATTTTCGTGATGATGATTTCCATTTTCATACTCCTCTTTTCAGTAAATATATTTCGACACGCCTATTTCTACGGTCGTTTGGATTTTCGGTGATGAATCCGCTCTCTCCGTATCCTCTGGCGACGATTTGCTTTTTTCTTTTCATATGCGAGAGAAGAAATTTTTTGACCGCTTCGGCTCTTTTTTTGCTCAACATTAGATTGTAGTCGGCATCTCCTCTAGCGTCGGTGTAACCCGCCACCTCAATCGTGATTCCACTCTCTTTGTCGAGCATACGGGCGATTTTGCGCAATGTTCTTTTACTCTTTTCACTCAATTGGGTGCTGTCGAGCTTGAAAGTGATCGGCTCTCCCACCAGAATCTCTGCGATTTTTTTCTCCGTTGCGTTCGCTTTTTGGACCTCTTTCTCCTCTTTGGGTACTGTCTCTACGACCTCCTGCAGAAAACTTCTATCATCCACATGGTATCCTTTCGCTCCAAATCTCTCTTCGATCCGCGAAAGTTTGTCGAAATCGGCTTTTTGATTGAAAACTCCGTCGACGATCACTTCCTTGTCTCTGATCATCAGCGAAGATTGGGGTATTTTCGCCTCTTCGAAAAGCTTTACGATCTCCAACGCCTCGTCGATCCATTCGGCACTTTCCCTCCCCTTTTCAGTCGTGATTTGCAAATCGCATGGGTGGGATTCGCAGTAGGAATCTATATGCGAAAGCAGCCTGTTTTTCCTGTCAAGATCGGATACTATCGCGGTGACCTGGAGCTTCTCTCCCGAAATATAGGCGAATGATGGAGCTATCGGTTGGGTTGGGGTGGTTTTTGACGGATTCGTATCGTTTATTTCTGTAGTGGCAGGTTCTGGTGTTTCGTTTGCAGTCGTGGACTCTTCGATTTTTTGAAGATTTTCATTCTGCAGTGTTGCGGGTGTCGTCGCCGCGAGGTGTTGTGTGGGATTGGCAGACTCTTTTTGGGATGGCATCAAAGCGGCCGCGATCTCCTCTTTTTTGGTGGTGACACAAAGATAGATCAACAACGCGGAGAGTACAGTCCCAAGCAGCAAAATCACTTTGCTCGACATTTGACTCCTCCTTTAGGTATTTCATTCAAGTATAGCACTGATATTTTCTATAATAAATTAAAATAATTATCTATTTTTAAAAAAAGATGAAAGTCTAAGAGAGTGTTGCACACTCTCTTTCATGGATCACTGGCAGCTCAAACACTCGATACTGCGGTCAGCGACGTCGTTTTGGGCTTCCGGAGACTGGCTTCTTAGGTAGTAGGTCGACTTGAGCCCCAGTTTCCAGGCGAGCATATAGATATCGTTGAGGTATTTTCCGCTCGCTTTGTCGAGGGTGATGAAAATATTGAGACTCTGTCCTTGGTCGATCCACTTCTGCCGAATCGCCGCCGCTTTGACCAGGACGCGTTGATCCAGATCGTAGGCGGGAGTGTAATACGGCCAGGTGTCGGGGCTGAGTTTGGGTACGACGACGGGGATCAGCCCGCTGAGGTTCTCTTCGAACCATTTGCGCTTGTAAACCGGTTCGATCGTCTGTGTCGTACCCACGAGAATGGAGATGGAGCTCGTCGGGGCGATCGCCATCAGATAGCCGTTGCGCATCCCGTCTTTTTTTACTTTCTCTTTGAGTGCCTGCCAGTCGTAAGTGTAGCCAAACAGCCCTCCCCGGTCGACCAGTTTCTTCGCCTCTTCGTTCGCCAGGTCGATCGGGAAGATTCCTTTGCTCCAGTTGGAGCCCTCGAAATCGGGATAGCTTCCTTTTTCGATCGCGAGATTGGAAGAGGCTTTGATCGCGTTGTAGCTGACCGCCTCCATCACCTCGTCGATTTTCCGTAGATGTTCGTCGCTGCCCCATGCGATCTGCTGCTCTGCGAGCATCTGCGCTTCTCCCATCACGCCCAGGCCAATCGACCGGCTGGAGAGGTTGGTCTGCTTGACTTTTTCCAGCGGATAGAAGTTGAGATCGATCACGTTGTCCAGCATACGAATCGCGATCGGCATGATGCGTTCGATATCCTCTTTGGTATGAATTTTGGAGAGGTTGATGCTGGCGAGGTTGCAGACGGCCGTTTTGCCGTCGATCTTCTCCTTCTCGACCATAAACACCTGTTTGCCGCCGATACTATCCAAAGCCGTTACCTTTTTGGCTTTTTTAGTCACGCCGGTATCGACTTCGACCTCCTCTTCTTCATCGTAGAATGCAGTACTGCCGTCGTCGAATTTGAGTTTGATGCGATATCGGTTGGGTTCGGTATTTTGGAAAATTTCGGTGCAGAGGTTGGAACTGCGTATCATACCGGTATGGGTGTTGGGATTGACGCGGTTGGCGTTGTCTTTGAAACAGAGAAACGGATTTCCAGTCTCGAAATAGCTGAGCAGAATCTTTTTCCAAAGCTCTTTGGCGCTGATACTCTCTTTGAGTATGTCGGGGTCTCTTTCATACGCCTCGTAACGCTCTTCGAACGCTTTACCATGCAGATTGGGTAGATCGGGTGTTTCGAGCGGATCGAAAAGAGTCCAGATTCCGTTTTCTTCGACACGCTTCATAAATAGATCGTTCAGCCACAATGCGGGAAAGAGATCATGTGCGCGTCTTCGCTCCTCTCCGGAGTTTTTCTTCAGATCGAGAAAATCGAGTATATCGATATGCCAAGGCTCGATATAGACGGCGATCGCTCCTTTTCGGGTACCCAACTGATCCACGGCGATCGCGACGTCGTTGGCGATCTTGAGAAACGGTACGATACCTCCGGCCGCGTTTTTGTGTCCGTCGATCGCGCTGCCCATTCCTCTGACTCCCGTCCAATCCCATCCGATTCCACCGCCGAATTTGCTCAACAGCGCCATCTCTTTGTAACCGTCGAAAATCCCCTCGATATTGTCCGGAGTACTGCCGATATAGCAGGAGCTCAGCTGATGTCTGGGCGTTCTGGCGTTGGAGAGGGTCGGCGTGGCGAGCATCACTTCGAATTTGCTGATCAAATCGTAGAATTTCTTCGCCCAATCCTGAGGGTTGAATTCGTTTTGGGCCAGAAACATCGCGATCGCCATGAACATATGCTGCGGCAATTCGATGGGATTGCCCCGGCGATCTTTGAGCAGATAGCGATCATATAGCGTGCGTACTCCCAGATAGGTAAACTGCAGGTCTCGTTTTGGGTCGATATAGGCGTTCAGGTCGTCCAGATCGTATTTTTCCTTGAGCCCAAGCAGAATGCGCCCCTCTTTTTCACCTTTTTCGAAATAGTCTCTAAGATGTATGTAGCCGGTAAAACCACTTACTTTGTGATAGAGATCGTAGAGAAAGAGCCGTGCCGCGACGAACGTCCAATCCGGCCTGTCGACATCGATCTTGTCTACCGCGGTTTTGATCAGTGTCTGCTGGATCTCTTCCGTACTGATGCGATCGCGAAACTGGATATGCGCGTCTAGTTCCAGTTCGCTCTGGCTGACGTTTTCGAGTCCTTCCACCGCTTCACCGGTATATTTTTGAATCTTCGTGATATCGAGCGGTTCGATACGGCCGTTTCTTTTGGTTACGGTTAACATTTTACTTGTCATTCTCCAAATACCCTATTGAAAATTTTATCGACGTTTTTGGTGTAGTAGGCATAGTCGAAGCATGCCCGGATCTCCTCCTCCTTCAACTTTTTGCGCAGTGCTTCATCCTGCAGGAGATATTGCAAAAAGAGGCTTTCTCCCTTTTCGTTGAGCGCCGATTTGCCCTGTTGCAGATCCTGCCACACTTTCATGGCGTTTCGCTGGACGATTTTGTAGGCGTCTTCCCGACTGACACCTCTTTTGGGCAATTCCAGCAGCACCCGCTGCGAAAAGACGAGCCCGCCGGTGAGGTTGAGGTTTTTCATCATGTTTTCCGGATAGACCAGGAGCTTTTCGATCACGCCGTTGAGACGATGCAACATAAAGTCGGTCGTGATGAAACCGTCAGGTAGGATGAAACGTTCGACGGAGCTGTGGCTGATGTCGCGCTCATGCCAAAGTGGTACGTTTTCCATCGCCGGCATCGCATAGGAGCGGATCATACGGCAAAGTCCCGTGATATTTTCGGTCAGGACGGGATTTCGTTTGTGAGGCATCGCGGAAGAACCTTTTTGTCCGGGTGAAAAATACTCTTCCGCTTCGTACACCTCCGTACGTTGATAGTGGCGGATATTGACCGCGATCTTTTCGCAACTGGAGGCCAGAAGGGCGAGGGCGTTCATCAAATTGGCGTAACGGTCACGTTGTACGACCTGGTTGGAAACGGGAGCGGGTTTGAGCCCCAGATCCTCGCAGACGAGCTCTTCGAGCTCCATAGGGGCGTGTGCGAAGTTGCCCATTGCGCCGCTGATCTTTCCGACGGAGACGACCTCCATCGCTTGTTCGAGATTGCGGAGATTTCGTTTCATCTCGTCGTACCATATCGCCAGTACCAATCCGAAGGTGATGGGCTCGCCATGAATGCCGTGGCTGCGTCCGACCATCAGCGTCATTTTGTGTTCAAACGCCCTCTTTTTGAGCGAACGCATCACCATCTTCACATCTTCGATGACGATTTTCAGCGAATCGCGCATCTGAAGGGCTACGGCGGTATCGATACAGTCGGAGCTGGTCATACCGTAATGAACCCAACGACTCTCCTCTCCGAGCGATTCGGCTACGCTGGTGAGAAAAGCGATCACGTCATGACGCGTCTCTTTTTCTATTTCTTCGATACGCTTTATATCGAATTTCGCGTTTTCGACGATTTTTTTGCAATCTTCGTCCGGTACCAGCCCCAGCTTGTTCCACGCTTTGACTGCCGACTTTTCGACTCTGAGCCAGGCGTCGTATTTGGCCTGTACCGTCCAGTTTTTCTTCATCTCTTCACGGGCATAACGTTCGACCATGCATCAGTACCTTTTTGTATATTATTAGATTTAACTTAAAATTTGAGATAATTTAATTGTTTTTAGTATAAAAAGATTCTAACCCATTCGCCGTTAAATACCGGTTAAAAAAGGATTAAATTTGTCATATAAAATAAAGCAGTTTTCGGTCAAAAGAAAAGTTAAAGTTTTTAAGTTTTTGATCGATCAATTCAACCTTTCGATCTCCGAAGCGCAACGTTGGATCGACAAAGGCAGGGTGTTGAAGGAGGGGATGCCGCTCTATCAAAAGTCGGCCTTTATAGAAGGCGAAATCGGCGTGATCTGTTTCGTTCCGGATACGATAGGATTGGAGCCGCTTTTCGAGACGGACGATTTCGTTCTTTTCGACAAACCCAGCGGCGTACCGGTGCATCCGATAAACAGACACTCCGCCCGTACGCTGACGCACGAGCTCAAGTTTCGCTACGGTCCCAGGGCCAATATCGCCCATCGAATCGACAAAGAGACGAGCGGTGTGGTACTGTGTGCGAAACGTCCCGATGTGGAGAGAAGACTCAAGCTATCGTTCGAAAATCGAGAAGTAGAGAAGGGCTATCTCGCACTTGTCAAAGGTGCTATCGAAGAGGAGATTTTCATCGATGCCCCTATCGGCAAAAACAGAGACTTTTCGGAAATCAAACTGAAGGTTTTCATAGACGAAAACGGGAAATCTTCCCAAACCATCATCAAGCCTATCAGATATTTTCCGGAGCAGAAGATGACGCTTGTCGAAGCTATCCCGCTAACGGGTCGACAGCATCAAATCCGAATCCATCTGTTTCACGTGAAACATCCCATCGTTGGAGACCCTATCTATGGTACGGATAAAGAGCAAGCGACTGCTTATCTGGATGGTTTGATGGACGATGCGCAAAGAAAAGCCGTAACCGGAGCAAACAGGCTGATGCTTCATGCCGATTGGATAGCGTTTCGGTACAAAAACAGATTCAAAATCAAATCGAAATATGCTTTTGAAACGGAGTGTGAAAAGCTTATCGCTTCTCTTTGTCGAAAAAGATCGCTTTGATCATTCCGCCGACACCGACGATAAAAACAATCGAAATAAAAACGATTTGTACTATGTCAAGAATGGTCATTTTTCGTCTTCTCCCTCAACTGACCGCAAGCCGCACTGATGTCGAGCCCTTTGGATTGTCTGATCGTGCATAGTACGCCGTGTTTGATGAGATACTCCTGAAACGCGAGCATATCTTCTTTTTCGGGGCGTTGAAAAGGTGAGCCGGGGTAGGGATTGAAATAGATGAGATTGACTTTCGCTTTGATTCCATGCAGAAGTTTGACCAGCTTTTTTGCGCTTTTGATATCGTCGTTCAAACCTTTCATCACCAGATATTCGAACATGACACGTTTGCGTTGGTCAATGGGAAAATTTTTGACGGCGTCGATGATCGATTCGATATTGTAAGCTTTGTTGATCGGCATCAGTTTCTCGCGCAACGTATCGTCCACGGCATGGAGTGAGATAGCGAGCAATACGCCCAGATTCATCTCGCCCAGCTTCTTTATTTGTGAACTAAGACCGCTGGTCGAAATCGTCTGGCGTCTCGCGGATATCGACAGACCGTCTGGATCGTTGAAAATCTTCACGGCCTTCGCCACATTCTCTATATTGTCGAGTGGTTCGCCCATACCCATATAGACGATATTGAGCCTGCGGTTGTGGGCGATACGGTTGTCTTTTTTGATTTCCAGCACCTGAGCGACGATCTCGCCGGCCGTGAGGTTTCTGGTAAAACCCCCTTTGGCGGTCAGACAAAATGCGCATCCGATTTTGCATCCCACTTGTGAAGAGACACAAACGGTGTATTTGGTCTCTTGCAGTAGTTTACCGCTATCGTCGTAACGCGCCTTTTTCATCGGAAGCAGGACCGATTCGATCGTGACGCCGTCACGGCATCGAAACAGATATTTTTTGCTTCCGTCACCGCTCTCTTCGACGTTTACGGTTTGAAGAGGGCTAAGATCGTACGCCTCATCCAGTTGGGCTCGCAATTTTTTGGGTATGTTTCGCATCGCTTCGAAACTCTCCGCATGTTTTTGATAGATCCATTGATAGATCTGTGTCGCCCTGAACGGGGGAGAGATTGTTTCCGCAAGTTCGGTTTTTGTCAGATCGAGAATGCACCGTTTCACCTGTTTTACGTCTCCTTTCTGCTTTGCAGATAGTCGGTAAGAAGTTTTTTCGCTTCGGTGTGGTTTGCCAGGAAATCTTCGTGCGCGTTGGTGTCGCAGTAGTTGGTGACGACGAAGATGCCGGCCACGGGAATATCAAACTCCTTCGCGACGCTCATTACGGAAAAAAACTCCATATTTTCGATTTCGAGCCCCAATTTTCTGAATTTTTGCGCCGCGTTGAAATCGGTAGTGATATAATTGCTCGAGTTGACGATGATTTTCGGGTTTGTTTCACGTGAAACATCAGCCGTTTCCAGATCGATGACGTTGTCGATCGGGGTGTATGCGGCGTTTTGGACGAAAGCGTATTCGACATTGGCCGCTGCCGTAGCACGGACGATGTCGAAGGGCTTGTATTTTCCGTAACTACCCGCCGTACCGATGAATAGCAGCGTGTCGGGGGGATCGAAAAGAGCCAGCCGAGTAAGATTGATCGCGCTTTCCACCATACCGACACCGATGGGGAAAGCGAAAGGAAACGTCTCGTTTCTGCCCGCACATACGATCATTTACACTCCAGTTGGAAGGTGGCGTTGATGCTGATGTTTTGAAGATCCCTTTGCGGTGTCGGGGCGAAATCCCGCTTTTGGATGGGCATGGCACTTTCGGCATAGGGAGAGGGGTAGCGTACGGGGATGAAGGAGACATCCTTGATAAGGCAGGAGGTTTTGAGACTCTTCGAGAGTTTTTTGGTGTATCTGTTGATCCAAAGAAGCGCCTCGAGTCTGAGTTGATCCTTTTTGCCGCGCAGTTGTTTGTCGCTCATAATCCATGAAAGAGAGGCGATGTTGATATCTTCGGTTTTGGATTCTTTGAGCGTATGCAGTTTTTCGAGAAATGTGTCGATCTGTTTGGGATCTTTGCTTTGGATGCGGTAGGAGAGGGTGCCGGTATAGCCCGTTTTGTATCGACGATTACGCTCGTAGTTGTATTCGGGATAGACGTTGAAATTACCCCCTCTTTTGACGACATCGGGAAAATTTCTGACGAAATTCGCGTAACGTGTAAGCTTACGGATGACACTTTTTTCATCTGTATCTTTGACGGTGACGGAGATAGAAGCTTGCAGCGTGTCGGGTACGATCTCGTGTTCGAAACTCTTTTCGAATTCGATGGTGTAGGCAAACAGCGAAACGAGAAGTAGCGGGAGTGCGAGAATGATTTTCATATTCAGATCCTTACCGGAATGTTGCGTTGGCCAAGATAGTGTTTGAGCTCTAAGATGTCGATCTCTCTGAAATGGAAGATCGAAGCGGCGAGGGCGGCATCCGCTCCCGATTGGAACGCGTCGTAGATATGTTCCATCGTGCCGGCGCCTCCGCTGGCGATGACGGGAATCTCCACGGCGGCGCTGACGAGCGAGTTGAGTTCGTTGTCATAACCCGCTTTGGTGCCGTCCGCGTCCATCGAAGTCAAAAGAATTTCGCCGGCACCTCTGTCGTAGACCTCTTTGGCCCAAGCGATCGCATCGATACCGGTATCGATGCGTCCGCCGTTGAGATAGATGTTCCAACTATTGCCGGTTCGTTTGGCATCGATCGCGATGACGATACACTGGCTGCCGAAACGCTTGGCGGCTTCGTCGACGAAATCGGGATTTTTGATAGCGGCGGAGTTGATGCTGACTTTGTCGCAACCGACATCCAGAAGATTGTAGATATCCTCGAGTTTGCGGATTCCGCCCCCGACCGTAAGGGGTATGAATACCTCCTTCGCGACTTCCTCGACGATATGCACGATCGTATCCCTCTTTTCGTGGCTGGCGGTGATATCCAAAAACGTAATCTCGTCAGCTCCTTCGTCGTTGTATCTTTTGGCGACTTCCACGGGATCTCCGGCATCCCTGAGGCCCACGAAATTGACGCCTTTGACGACGCGGCCGTTGTCCACATCGAGGCAGGGGATGATCCTTTTGGCAAAAAAATCCATTCGGTCCTTCTTTAAATCAGTCTTAATTTCATCTTAGCGAAACGAGGCTAAAAAACCGATCATGAAAGCGGTGTTCGTAGCGGTGGAGAATTTACCGTATTATGAAGATTCACTCCTCTTCCTTGAGGGCGCACAGTTGCATGGAGGAGCAGTGGATGCTACCGCCTTCACGAATCAGTCGGCGCGCATCGATCGGAATGATTTCCCGATCCGGAAAGAGCGATTTGAAAAGATCGACGACCTCGCCGTCCTTTCGATCTTGGTAGAGAGGAAGCAAGATCGCATGGTTTGTGATCAGAAAGTTGGCGTAGGAGGCGGGAAGACGTTTGGATTCGTGAAAAATGGGATCGGGCAGGGGTAGAGGGATGAGACGATAGGGATCTCCCGTCTTGGTCCTGAAGGTGGAAAGCTGCTTTTTCATCTCCCGAAGCGGCCTATAGTGGGGATCGGAAGGATCTTCGCAAACGATATGTACGATGGTTCGGGGATCGACGAAACGGGCGAGCATATCGATATGCGCATCCGTATCGTCGCCAAGAAGCATGCCATGATCGAGCCAGAGTATCCGATCGATACCGAGATAGGAGGCAAGTTGCTCTTCTATTTGGGATTTGCTCAATCCTGGATTTCTGTTGGGATTAAGCAGGCAGGAGGAGGTGGTCAGCAGCGTGCCACGGCCGTCTGTGTCGATGGAGCCGCCCTCCAGAACAAAATCGACCGACTGTACGTTCGATGGATAGAAAAACCACTTTCGGGCGAGTCGACGGGTGACCTTGTCGTCTTTTCGAAAAGGAAATTTCCCACCCCAAGCGTTGAATCTAAAATCCAGAAGCAGTCGCTTTCCGTTTTCGTAAACGCTAATCGGCCCGTAATCCCGAATCCAGGTGTCGTCGTAATCTAGTTCGACGAAAGAGATTTTATCGTGATAGCAGAGCATCGATTTGACCAGATCCCTGTCATGGCAGAGAAGGATGGTTTTTTGGCGATAGCTGACGGCACTGACCATTTTCAAAAATACGGAGTAGGCGCTTTGCAGATTCCCGGCCCAATCGCTTTCGGGGTGCGGAAAAGCGAAAAGTACGGCTTCTTGTTTCTCCCATTCTGCGGGTAGTCGTCGCATAGAAACTCCTTATCGGCGAGCTTTTGGAATTGTAGCATCCAAAAGCGCAAGAAGATCTTCCTTCTGTTCGCCTTCATAGACGGCGACACTGTTGTCGGTATGCAGATCGCGATCGAAAGCGGTGATCTCTTCTCCGGAAGGACAACGATTGGCACCGCCGTAGGAGAGACAGGCGAAAACAGCCCAGCTCCTGGCGTATTTGAGCGCTTGGACGAATCGTTTTTGTGTGAAATGGCGATCTCCCTCGAGTGAAGCGACCATACCGGCGCAAAAAGCGTCCCCGGCACCGGTCGAATCGACAAACCGCTCTCCGAGATCGATAGGTCTGAGGACAAAAAGCTTTTCGGGTTCGTTTTTCAAAATCGCGAGCGCACCGAATTTGTCGAGTGTGATGATCGCGTTGATTTTCAGCATCGAAAGTTGTCGGATAATTTGGCTGAGGGTAGGAACATAATCGTCGCTTCCGAAAAGTCGTCTGAATTCGAGATAATTCTGTTGAATGAAATCGAGCTGCTCGAGATAGGGTTTCCAAAATTCGAAACCGTAACCAAGCTGGGTGGCACCCATGTTGAGATATATCAGTGCGTTGCGTTCGCGAAAATAGGAAATCGCATAACTTGTGCTGAGCGAAGAGGGGTCGCACGCTCCGATAGGGCGGTCGTTGTGGATATGGCCGATGATGACCGAGTCCGCATCGAGAGTTCGCTCGAGACGGTTTTCGATAAAAGGCCTGAAGAGATTACGATCGTTGAGATCCTGCGAGAGTATCGTACGATGGTAGCCTTCTACGATGATGGTCGATCTGGGAGTCGTCAAACCCGGAACGAAAAAGGCGTCGCTTTCGATGAAGCGACGATGCCGGGCCATATGCGAAGAGAGGCGATCCAGAAGCAAGGATCGGATTCGGTGGCCGATACTGTCGTTGCCCAGAAAAAGAAGAGGATAGACCGCATATCCGGCACTCAGCAGACGTAGCGTATAGTTTACGCCGCTACCTCCGTAATGCTCCTCCACGTCGACGAAATTTTTGGAGCCGCGCTCTATCGGATGGTCGCATTTGAGGATATATTCGATATTCGCACCACCGATGACGACAATGGATCGCTGCATGGCACCCCCTTTATATTAAATCGTCATTTTTATCTAAAATTAAACTGATTATAAGTACATTTGAGTATAATTAGATTTTCATAAAAGGCTCATATTGATAGAGGCGAAGAAAAAATTCGGTCAGAATTTTCTGAAAGATGAGTCGATTACGCAAAAAATCATCCAATCGATGCCCAAAGACGATCTCAAAATCGTCGAAATTGGACCTGGGTTAGGTGATTTAACACGAAAGCTGCTTTCGGACAAAAAGAGAGTTACAGCTTTCGAAATCGACTTAGAGTTATGTCGTTACCTGCGACGGGAGTTTGCCGAAGCGATAGCGGACGAGAGATTCAAGCTGCATTGCGGCGACGTATTGCGCAGATGGGAAGGGGACTCCCTTTCGGAGCGTTCCTACCATCTGGTAGCCAATCTCCCCTATTATGTCGCGACCCGTATCGTTCTAAAAGCGTTGGCGGATAGAAATTGCCGCTCTTTGCTGATTATGATTCAAAAAGAGGTCGCGGAAAAGTTTGCGGCGAAAGAGGGGCACAAAAGCTTCTCCGCACTCTCCGTGCTCGCAGGTAGCGTTGCCGATATCGAAATTCTTTTCGAAGTGGCTCCGGACGCTTTCGTTCCGCCGCCGAAAGTGACTTCGGCCGTGCTGAAAATGACGAAATTCAAAAATTTCGTCGCGGGTGAAAAAGGGGCGGGATGTTTCGAAAGCGAAACGGATTTCGCCCTTTTCGAAGATTTTTTGCGTGAAGCGTTCCGCGCACCGCGCAAACAGTTGCTGAAAAACCTCTCCGGGAGATATCCGAAAGAGAGGTTGATCGGGATCTTCGAAGAGCTTGAAATAGCCCGGCAGGCAAGACCGCATCAACTCTCTGTCAAAAATTATCACCTTTTATTCGATAGATTAAAATAAAAGGAAACAGATGTCAGACAACGATAAACGAGCTCCGAAAGAGGAGCGGCAATCCGCTAGAAATCAACAACCCAGAAAACAACAAAACAGACAGCAAGGAAACAAAAACAGAAACCAAAACGGAGAGAAAAAAGAAACCAAAAACAGAAATTCGCGCAAACGACCGCCCAAATTTTCGGCAAAACTGGGAAACCAGGCGTGGGAAGTGGAGGTCAAAAAGACGATCGAAGCGAACAAAAAGATACAAAAAGAGCGTCTTGCCTCCTATAGCAAAATCAACACCAACACCAATGCCAAAATCAAGATCACGCCTCTTGGCGGATTGGGAGAGATCGGCGGGAACTTCATGGTTATGGAGACCAATACGAGTGCCATCATCATCGATATCGGGATGAGTTTCCCTTCGGAAGATATGCATGGTGTCGATATCCTGGTACCGGATTTCAGCTATATCAAACGCATCAAGGATAAAATCGACGGAATCGTCATTACCCATGCGCACGAAGACCATATCGGAGCGGTACCCTACTTTTTCAAACAATTCAAATATCCGATCTACGCCACACCGCTTCCGCTGGGGATGATTTCGAACAAATTCGACGAACACGGACTCAAGAAGGAAAAAAGCTACTTCAGGCCGGTCGAAAAGCGTAAAACCTACAAAATCGGGGATTTCGAAGTCGAATGGATCCATGTGACCCACTCGATCATCGACGCTTCGTCGCTGGCGATCACGACCGAAGCGGGAACGATAATCCATACGGGCGATTTCAAAATCGATCATACGCCGATAGACGGTTATCCGACGGATCTGCACCGCTTTGCGCACTATGGAGAAAAAGGGGTGCTCTGTCTGCTCAGCGACAGCACCAACTCCTACAGACAGGGGATCACCAAAAGCGAAAGCTCCGTAGGTCCGACATTCGATCAGATCTTCGCCAAAGCGAAAGGACGCGTGATCATGTCGACTTTCTCGTCCAATATTCACCGCGTCTATCAGGCGATCAAACATGGAATAAAATACAATCGAAAAGTGTGCGTGATAGGACGATCGATGGAGCGCAATCTCGATATCGCGCGGGAGTTGGGGTATATCGATCTGGACAAAAAGATCTTCATCGACGCACATGAAGTCAACAAGTACAACGATAGGGACGTTTTGATCGTCACGACCGGAAGCCAGGGGGAGACGATGAGCGCTCTTTATCGGATGGCGACGGACGAACACCGCCATATCAAGATCAAGCCGAGCGACCAGATCATCATCTCCGCTAAGGCGATCCCGGGCAACGAAGCGAGCGTTTCACGCGTGCTCAACTATCTGATCCAGGCGGGAGCGAGCGTGGCGTATCAGGATTTCAGCGAAATCCATGTGAGCGGACATGCCGCCATGGAGGAGCAGAAACTGATGCTTCGGCTCGTCAAGCCGAAATTTTTTCTGCCCGTACACGGCGAATACAACCACATTCACAAACATAAAGAGACGGGAATCGCCTGCGGGGTGGATCCTAGAAATATCTTTTTGATGAGCGACGGAGATCAGGTGGAGCTGACGCCGAAATATCTGAAAAAAGTCGGAAGCGTAAAAGCCGGCAAGACCTATATCGACAACCAGATCAACAAACAGATCGACGACGATGTAGTCATAGACAGGCAGAATCTCGCCGAAGCGGGAGTGGTCATGATCGTCGCGCAGATCGATCAACAGACCAAAAAACTCATCGGCAAGCCGATCGTCAAGACTTACGGTATCGTGCCGGATCGGCAGGACAAGGCTTTCAGCGAGGAGATGATGCAGATCCTCGACCAATTTTTGATCAACGCAAAACCCGAGCTCTTCACCGATCAGAAGGGCATCGAAAATGCGATCAGACAGGTGGTACGCAAACACATTTTCAGAAAGATGAAGAAGTATCCCACGATCGTACCGACGATATTTCTGATGTAGGAGAGGGGTGTGGATTATGTTCGTATCGCACGAGAGGTGTTGCGTACCGAAGCGACCGAGCTTCAGCGGGCCGCTTCACGTCTTGGCGACGAAATCGAAAGCGCGGTCGAACTGATAGACGGGATCCGAGGCAAATTGATCGTCACCGGCGTGGGCAAAAGCGGCCTGGTCGGCAGCAAGATCGCCGCGACGTTCGCCAGTACGGGGACGAGCAGCTTCTTTTTGCATCCTACCGAGGCGATGCATGGGGATTTGGGAATGATCGGAGCGGAGGATGCGGTGCTTGCGATCAGTTACAGCGGCGAGAGTGAAGAGTTGACCAGAATTATTCCCCATATCAAGCGTTTCGATATCCCTCTGATCGCGATGGCCAAAAGCGCCGAGAGTACGCTGGGAAAACATGCCGATATCTTTCTCTCCATCGCGGTGGAGAAGGAGGCATGTCCTCTGAATGCCGCTCCGACTTCCTCCACCACCGTAACGATGGCGTTGGGAGACGCGCTGGCGGTATGTCTGATGAGAAAGCGCGACTTCAAAAAGGAGGATTTCGCCTCCTTTCATCCGGGAGGAAGCCTGGGTAAGCGGCTCTTCGTGAAGATCAAAGATATGATGCGCACCCGTAACCTTCCGATTGTCGGCCCTCAAACGCCCCTGAGAGAGGCGATCGTCGTGATGAGCGAGGGAAGGCTCGGAAACGTATTGATCGCGGACGAAAAGGGGCGTCTGGAGGGAGTGCTCAGTGACGGCGATCTCAGGCGCGCGCTGATGAGAGAGGATTTTTCACTGGAGACCCCGGCGATCGCATATGCGAGTACCGACCCCAAATATATCAGTGACGAGAATGTGCTGGCCAGTGACGCACTCGGGATTATCGAATCCTACAAGCTCCAGCATCTGGTCATCACCGACGAAGAGAGACGAATCAGGGGGATTTTGCATATTCATGATCTCGTGGAGGCGGGAATCAAATGAGAAAAGGGCAAAACGAAGGTATGCGTCTGAACAAATACCTCTCTCACAACACCCGATACTCCCGCCGGGAGGCGGATACGCTGATCAAGGAGGGGCATGTCAAAATCGGAGGCAAAGTCGTCACCGATCTCGCCACGCGCGTATACGGAGGAGAAAAGGTCTATCTCAAAGGACGCCCGGTCCACCCAAAAACCGATTTCACTGTGATCGTATATCATAAACGAAAGGGTGAACTTGTCACAAAAAAAGATGATCGGGGACGCAAAACGATCTACGATACCCTCCCCGAAAGATACCGCCATTTCATTCCCGTCGGAAGACTCGATTACGCGAGCGAAGGGTTGGTGTTGTTGACCGATGCGCCCGAAGTCGCCACGGCGCTGATGACGAGTCCTCTGGAGCGGGTCTACTATCTCAAGATCAGAGGTGCGGTCACGGAAGAGATGATTGCAGCGATGAAAGAGGGTATCCGGATCGAAAACGCCACCAAAGGCGCCCATCCCAAAAGCGCGATCACCGCGATGGAGTTCGCTCCGTTTCTTTGGTATAGCATCCGGAAAGAGGGGGGCGGCTATACCAAACTCAAGGTAGCCATCGCCGAGGGGAAAAATAGAGAGCTTAGACGCTTTTTCGCCCATTTCGATGCGGAGGTGGTCGATCTCAAACGCGTGGAATTCGGCGGTATCAGTCTCGATACGCTGCCGCCCGGCAAAGTGCGGTTTCTCTCCAAAAGCGAATACCACAGCCTGCATACGTTTCTGGACGGGTTGAAAAAAGAGCGACGTGGAAAGCTTTAGTCGTCTGTTTCGCCCCAAAAAGATCGAGGAGATCCTGGGCCAACCCCATCTGACTTCACCCCGAAGCGCTTTTTACAAATTGTTGAAACGAAAAGAGATTCCGCATGCCTTCTTCTACGGTCCGCCCGGTACGGGAAAGACCACACTGGCGAGAATCGTAGCGCTCGAACTTGATGCGCCCTTTTTCGAACTCGACGCGACGAGTCTGAAGGTCGAAACGTTTCGGAAAATCTTTTCGCAATACAGACAGAGCCTGATCAAACCGGTGATCTTCGTCGACGAGGTGCACCGGCTCAGCCGCACGCAGCAGGAGGTGTTGCTGATCCCCATGGAAAACAACGAAGCGATCATACTGGGCGCATCGACCGAAAATCCCTACTTCACGCTCACTTCCGGTATCCGTTCGCGTTCGATGCTCTTTGAGTTCAAGCCACTGGGCAAAGAGGCGCTGGAGCAGTTGCTGGAGCGGGTGCGGGCGCAGGTCGATTTCACGATCGAAACGGATGCCGAACGCTATCTGATCGATTCGAGCGCCGGAGATACGAGGGCCTTTTTGAATCTGCTCGAATACGCGCTCAAAGTCGATACCCACCTCACCCTCGATCTGCTCAAATCGCTCAGGCCCGTGATGCTCAAAGACGGCGTCAGCAGCGACGACACCCACTACAATCTTATCAGCGCGATGATCAAAAGTATCCGCGGAAGCGACGTCGACGCCGCGCTCTACTGGCTGGGGCGCCTGATCGATGGGGGAGAAACGCCCGAATTCATCGCCAGACGTCTGGTGATACTCGCCAGCGAAGACATCGGCAACGCCAACCCCAACGCGCTCACTCTCGCCGTCGGCACGATGACGGCCGTCTCGTCGATAGGCTATCCCGAAAGTCGCATTATCCTTTCGCAGTGCGTGATCTATCTCGCCTCTTCCCCCAAATCCAACAGCGCCTACAAGGCGATCAACGCCGTACAAAAGTATATCCGCACCCATCCGCGACTCGAAGTGCCCGATCATCTGAAGAGTCCTTCGCCCGGAGGGTATCTCTATCCACACGATTTCGGAGGGTGGGTGAAGCAGCGCTACCTGCCGAAAGCGCTGAAGTTTTACGAAAGCTCCGAGATAGGGTTTGAAAAAACCCTATCGGAGTGGCTGAAAAAGATCAGAAAAGATTAGTTTTCGGGTAGAATTTTTTCGAGAATGTAGTTTGCGATATCTTTTTGATATTCGATTTTCAAATGGACATGTGCCGTATCCTCTTCGGGAGGATTGGTTTCGATAGTATGGCGATACCAATGGATCCAATCGGGATTTTCCTCCGGATCTTCCGACATAAATCTCGCCGGAATGTCGACTATAGGAATATTCAACTCGTCGGAAAGCGATATATAAGCATTTTCCAATGCCAGAGCCTCTTTTTCCAATCGAATGTTTACAGCACTGTTTGGCGAAGCATTGTCATCATATCCTCTGTATGGTACGGTCAACATAAAATGTACGTAAGGTTTTTTTTCCCATATCTTTTGTATGGCGTCTTTTAGATTGTTTTTGACTCTTTGCGCCCTTCTTTCTATTGTCTCTCCGTCGGTATAGAGCAAATCGTTGATCCCCAGAGAAATGTCGACGATTGTCGTGTTTCCATCGTTTTTTACATAACGATCCGATACCAAATCCGTCCATTTTGGCCAACCGGCCGTGTCGAAATCGGTCGGATACCCATCGTTTCCGTAATTTCTCTCTATCGCATCAAATTCTTCCGAAGGAATTAGATCGAAATATGCGGCTTTTTCGCCTGAATGGGCGAGCAGAATCGAAGTTACCCCATATCGGTCGAGTTCGTTTTCAATTGTATCGAATACGTAATACCCCTTGAATGCTTCTCCTCTAGATCGAATACTGTCTCCCACACAGATGTAAGTCACATCCTGAGAAATTCCATTTTGACTGTTTTGGATCAATTTTTGAATGGCGGCAAATCGGTCGGAAGTGATGACAGTGAGTGAAATTTCCGTTTTGTCCGTCAGTCCTTCCTCATCGGTTACTTCCAGAAAAAACTGATAAACCCCCTCTTGATCTGGAGCTGTCCACGTGATACGTTTACTTTCGCCGATAAGTTGATTGTTCGTGTCAAACCATTTGTAAGTGAGGGGATGATTTTCGGGATCGTAGCTTTCAGACGCATCCAGGATAACGGTTTGACCGGTACGGATATTTTTCCCCGATATGTTTTTCTTCGCTATGGCTACGGGAGGAGTATGTCTGTATTCTTGGAGATTTGCAGAACCACCACATCCTGTGAAGACAAACATCAAAAACACCGTAGAAAAGAGAGAAAAAATTTTGTACATTAATCAGATTCCTTAAAATAAAAGTTTGTTGATTTTACTCTGTTTTTTTTAAGTTGTCAAGGAAAAAAGTTCGATTTTATTTGGAAAAAGTAAAATAATTTTATAAATTAAAATAGTTTATTTTTAACGAAAATAATAAAAATTTTATTTTTGAAAAAATGTGTTACTATATTACAAAGGAGTCAAAATGTTCGGCTATCTCTACGATCCAGACTTCAGTCTTCATGATACGGGAGACCATATCGAAAACCGCCGGCGTACCGAATCGATCGACGCGATGGTGAATGCGCGTTTCGAATTTACGCCGATTTTCACCAGAAAGGGTCCGAAAGAGGATCTCTATCGCATCCATGAGCCTACCTACGTCGATTGGGTGGAGACGGGATACGAAAACGGCGTGAGAATGATCCTAAATCACGATACGGTTTTGAGCCCTCACAGTTACGAAGTGGCGCTGGAAGCGGCGACAAGCACCAAAAACGTGATCGACGCCTTCAGGGAGGGGTCGATAAAACGCGCGTTTTTGAATATCCGTCCGCCCGGACACCACGCCGAAATCCAGATGGGGCAGGGGTTTTGCATCTTCAACAATGTTGCGATGATGGCGCGCTACGCCCAGGATGCCGGATACGAAAAGGTGATGATCATCGATTTTGACGTTCACCACGGCAACGGAACGCAGGACATCTTCTACCGCGACGATACGGTGTTTTATTTCAGTACGCACGAGCGCAACAACTACCCCTATTTCACGGGAAGCGAAGAGGAGAAGGGAGAAGGGAAGGGGTACGGATACAATCGAAACATCCCCTATCATGACGACATCGAGGACGAAGAGTTCGTGGCCCTCTACGATCGATTGCCCGACGATTTCGATTTTGACATCGTGCTGGTTTCGGCCGGATACGATCTGATGAAAGACGAAACGATCAGTACGGCGCGTATCACTTTCGAGGGACTTAGGGCGATGCTTCGAAAGATTTTTGCCTTTTCGGAAGGAAAGCCGATCGCTTTTTTGCTGGAGGGGGGATACCGCATAGAATCTCTCGTCAAAAGCGTAGAGGTGACGATAGAGGAGATGGAGCGTTAGGGCCAATACCGCTTTTTGGCGGGAACCTGCTCGAAACGGTAGCTTTCGAGTCGTACCCTCTTCTCCCGCATCTCGTAGATGATTGCGGTCAACGCTCCTCCGTAGACGCAGCCTGTATCGATACCGATCGCATGCGGGCTTATCTTGGGCTGTTCGAACGGGTGGTGCCCGAAGACGACGAATCCCTCATGACCGTCGTATATATCGCTCCAGAAGACGTAACGGTGTTCGAAATCGCCATAAGGAATCATTCGGTAGTTTCTATCCAGAAAACGATAGAGCGTCAGCGCCTTTTTCGCCTCTTTGGTGAGGGGCTTGCTCAGATCGAGGTCGTTGGGGATGCCGCCATGTACGACCGTTAGCGTATCGAATTTCAGAAAGTAGGGGAGGCGTGAGAGAAATTTGAAATCCTCGGGACCCATCCCGATCAGAGTCTCTTTTTCGTTTTCCGTGATTTTCTTTAAAAACGGTGTGTTCTCTTTTTGAAATTTTTTGTAGTATTTGATCATCTTCTCTTCGTTGTTTCCCATCACCGTCAAAATCCCGTGTTCGCGAACGAACCGAAGTGTCGCAAGGGAGTGGGGGCCTTTGTTGAGGATATCTCCTACGGAGACTTCGATATCGTCGTTTTCGGGGGCGATGCGCTTTCGTAGGTCTTTGAATTCATCCAGGCAACCGTGAATATCGCCGTATATGATCAATCTTTTCATACAAAAAGTATAACAGAGGGTGCCTGAGGGGTCGACAGGCACCGGGAATCATTGAGTGTTGAGTGTCACTTTCGGAGGTTTTGCGTCGTCGTTGTGATAGCGGCTATAGCGCTCTTGACAACGAATTTTTCCCATTTTTAGTGCATCTTCCGTCAAATCGTAAAAAGATTTCGGAAGCATCTGTTTATGCTGGACATATGCGTTGAAGCGTTCTTTGGTATTGAGCACTTTCGCTTTGAAAAGGGTTTTGTCCACCAACTCTTTTTCGATATTGGTATTTTCGTTGCGATAGAGGATATAATCTCTGCACGTATAGAGCAGAAGGAGTTCTCTGTCCAACTCTTCATGAAGCTTCTTAGGTGCCGTTTTCGGCAGCGTGATGATCTTCTGTATTTTTTGGGCGGCATCGAGAAAAAGATCTCTTTGAAAGGGGTCGTGTTTGTATTTGAGTCTGACATAGCGCTCCACATCGTCCCTGATACCGTTTCGGTCTATGTCGATACCCCCGATCGAGTTCTCTTTTTGCGTATCTAGAGCGATCATCGTCTGGAGATCCGCTATCCATTGTTGCGGTTGAACATCGGATGCCTGAGAGAAGATCAGACTTCCCAGAAAGAGATGTAAAATCAATGACCTTTTCATGAAATCCCCCTGTATAACGGTTTATTTCATTATAGTCACATTAAGAGAGAGATGTAAATTAATTTTTAATAAAAGACAAAAAAAGCACAAAAAGGTTACGAAAAGTTTCACAAGGAAGAAAAAATAGCCGTAAAGTGCAATTTTTTCTAAAGTTATCGGACCCTTTTTAGCGTCCGTTTACCGATTTTGAAGATAGAGGAGGCTTCACCTTGAAAAAAACCGCAAGGTTCGAAAAGGATCACTTCCGCCGCGCGGGCGGCGGTTTTGAAATCGAAAGATTTGCCCGTCTCGTTGGCCGAACTGGAGTAGAGAAAGTCGAACTTAGAGAGAAATCTGGCGTGTCTTTCGTCTTTGACGACGCGAATGGCGGGTCGGCGGGGATGATCGGCATAGATGAACGTCGTTTTGGCGGCTCGGCGCACCCGCTTTTTATGCGAAGCAGGAGTGCGAAGCAGCCGTTTTTGTTTGGCGAGGCTGTCGACACAAAGAAGCAGCGGCTGAGCGGGGTTTCTCTTTTTCGCTCGGGCGATTTTGAGAGGATCGCCCGAGAGAAACCCCGCCGTCGTATCCGTCTGTACCAGGTAGAGTTTTTCGGGATTCAAGAGAGATAGTCCTGAAGCGCTTTGGGCTCCATCGACTCCTCCTTTTTGAGTGCGGCGATCGCTTCCGCCGCGACGATGGCGGCCGCGACGGTGGTGACATAGGGGATACCGATGCGAAGTACACTTTGACGGATGCGTTTGGCGTCGTCTTTGCTCGCCTTGGAATCGCTCGTATTGATGACGAGGCTGATGGAGTTGTTTCGAATCTGATCTTCGATATTGGGGCGTCCTTCGCTGATTTTCAGGACCTTTTCAGCCTCCACGCCCGCTTCGGCGAGAGCCTTGTGCGTTCCTCCCGTAGCGACGATATCGAATCCGAGATCGCGAAACGCCTTTCCGAGTTCACCCGCGAAGACCTTGTCGATATCGGTCAGCGAAATGAAGACTTTGCCGGTGACGGGGAGTCTGTTTTCGCTCGCAAGCTGACTCTTCGCGAACGATGCGGCGAAAGTGTCGCTGATTCCCATCACCTCCCCGGTCGATTTCATCTCCGGTCCCAAAATCAAATCGGCGCCACTGAGTTTTTTGAAAGGAAAGACCGCCTCTTTGACGGAGATGTGGCGTTTCATCTTCGGTTTGAAGATACCGTTTTGCTTATGGACGACACCGAATCTGTCGTAATACGCCAGCGCCTCTTTCAAATCACCCTTGACCATAACGCGTGTGGCGACTTTCGCGAGCGGAATGCCGGTGGCTTTGGATACGAACGGCACGGTACGGCTCGCTCTGGGATTGACTTCGATCATATAGATTTCATTTTGGTAGACGGCGTACTGTATATTGAGCAGACCCTTGACTCCAAGTCCGAGTGCGATCTCTTTGGTTTTCGTTTCGATCTCCCTCTGGATATCTTCGCTCAAGGAGACGGGAGGGAGCGAACAGGCGCTGTCACCGCTGTGGATTCCCGCCTCTTCGATGTGCTGCATGATCGCCCCCAGATAGACCTCTTTTCCGTCGCAGATCGCATCCACGTCCACCTCGATGGCGCGATCGAGGAATTTATCGATCAAAACGGGCGAATCGTGGCTGACGCTGACGGCTTCTTGCATATAAGCATTGAGTTCGTCATCGTTGTAGACGATACGCATCGCCCGTCCGCCAAGCACGTAGCTGGGCCTCACCAACACGGGATATCCGATACGGTTGGCGATTTCGATCGCCTCCTCTTTGGTCGTAGCCGTAGCGTTGTCGGGCTGTTTGAGGCCGATTTTTTTGATGAAGGCGGAAAATTTCTCCCGATCTTCGGCCATATCGATCACTTCGGCGGAGGTTCCGATGATCTTCGCACCGATCTGCGTGAGCGGTTTGGAGAGTTTCAGCGGGGTCTGTCCTCCGAAATGGACGATCACTCCGTCGGGATTTTCGGTCTCGACGACATTGCGCACACGTTCGAAATCGATCGGCTCGAAGTAGAGAATGTCGCTCGTATCGTAATCGGTCGATACGGTTTCGGGATTGCAGTTGTACATGATCGTTTCGATTCCCATATCGCTGAGCGCGAACGAAGCATGCACGCAACAGTAGTCGAATTCGATACCCTGTCCGATTCGGTTGGGGCCGCCCCCGATGATCAAGACCCGCTCCCGCTCTTTGGGCGGCTTGGGTTTGGGGATCGCGGTGACGGGCGTGGCCGAATAGAGATAGGGAGTAAGCGCTTTGAATTCCGCCGCGCATGTGTCCACTTCGTTGTATTCCAGCTCTACGCCGTGTGTTTTTCTGGCACGGTAGACCTCCTCCTCTTCGACACCTGCGAGTTCGGCGATCATCAGGTCGCTGAAACCGTAGGTTTTCGCCCTCCTGAGTCGCTCTTTGTCATCCAGTAACCCTTTGTCGATCTCTTTTTCGAACATCACGATCTCTTCGATCTGATAGAGAAACCACGGATCGATATGGCAGCATTCGAAGATCTCTTCGGTACGCATGCCGATCCGATAGGCGTCCGCGATATAGAGGATGCGCTCGGCGTTGGGACGTCTGAGCTCTTTTTTGATCGTTTCGGGATCGTCGCTTCTACGCTCGAAGCCGCTCAAACCGGTTTCCAGCGAGCAGAGCGCCTTTTGTACCGACTCTTTGAAAGTGCGTCCGATACTCATCACCTCTCCGACACTCTTCATCGAAGTTGTCAGCGTCGATTCAGCGCAAGGAAACTTTTCGAAAGTGAAACGGGGAATCTTGGTTACGATATAGTCGATGACCGGTTCGAAGCTCGCGGGAGTGCCGGTAATGTCGTTTTTGATCTCGTCCAGCGTGTAGCCGACGGCCAGAAGGGTGGCCACTTTGGCGATCGGATAGCCGGTCGCCTTGGAGGCGAGCGCGGAGCTGCGGCTGACGCGCGGATTCATCTCGATGACGGTCATCCGCCCGTTTTTGGGATTGATCGCAAATTGCACGTTGCTTCCGCCGGTATCGACGCCGATCTCCCGCAGTATCGCGAAAGAGGCGTTTCGCATATGTTGATACTCCTTGTCCGTCAGCGTCAGGGCGGGAGCGACGGTGATGCTGTCTCCGGTATGGACGCCCATCGGGTCGAAATTTTCGATCGAACAGACGATGATACAGTTGTCGTTGCGATCGCGGATGACCTCCATCTCGTACTCTTTCCATCCCAGCAGAGACTCTTCGATCAGAATCTCGCTGATGGGGCTGGCGTCCAGACCCGCCTGGGCGAGAGTTTTGAATTCGTCGATATTGTAGGCGACGCCGCTCCCCCCGCCCGCGAGGGTGAAAGAGGCGCGAATGATCAGGGGAAAGCCGATCTCTTCGGCCGCTTCCAACGCTTCGTTGATCGAGTAGGCATAACGGCTTTTGGGTAGATCCATACCGATTTTGATCATCGCCTCTTTGAACGCCTGCCGATCTTCCCCCTTCTGAATCGCATCCGGATGGGCTCCCAGAAACTGCACGTTTTCCAGCATCCCCTTTTCGTACATTTTCATCGCGACGTTCAGTGCCGTCTGTCCTCCCATCGTGGGAAGGATCGCGTCGATCTTCTCTTTTTTGATGATTTTGTCGATCACCTCTTCGGTGATGGGTTCGATATAGGTTCTGTCGGCAAATTCGGGATCGGTCATGATCGTGGCGGGATTGGAGTTGATGAGTGTGACGCGGTATCCGAGTTCCTTGAGTGTCTTGGCCGCCTGCGTACCGGAGTAGTCGAATTCGCATGCCTGGCCGATGACGATAGGGCCGGAACCGATCAATAGAATATTGTGGATATCATCTCTTTTTGGCATCGGTTTCCTCTAGAAAATTTAAAAATGGCTTACAAAAGTATAGCGAAACTCAGTTTACATCGACCACATAGAAAAAGCGGGGATTTTCTATCGTGACATAGGGGACGACGATGGCAGACTTGTAGATTTTTCTGGTGAGGATTTTGACGATTTTTCCGACTTTGATCCCTTCGAAAAAAAGACCGTCACGCCCGCTTGTGAGAACTTCGTCGCCCACTTTGGGCTGTTTGTAGAGAGGAATGTATTTGATGATCATGTTTTTTCCATTTCCGAAAATCACGCCGGGGATTTTCTCTTTGCCGACAATGACGGAAAAGAGTGCGGATTTGTCGGTTTGCAGTATCGCCAGCGGCTGGCCGAGCTTTTCGCGGACGATGCCCGCGGTGAACCCTTTGTACAAAAGACCGTGAGAGTAGTTGCGGTCTTTCGTTTCGTATGCGATCCAGAGCCTCTTCGGGTTTTCCAGACGCTCCAGGGAGAGCGCTCTGGCTGGAATCAGTTTCGGATCGTATGCGGTGAGATTGAGCTCTTTCAGGCATGCGTTGAGTTCCGAGGCGAAGGCGACCGAAAGTGTGGCTGCGGGGCGAAGTTTTTCGACCTCTTTTCTCAATGTTTCGATTTGCGATTTCTGCTGTATATGGAGCGAGATTTTATCATGAATCGATTTTTCGAGAGAGAGATACTCCTTTTTGAGTGTGTTGGCGAT
Source organism: uncultured Campylobacterales bacterium (assembly GCA_964443745.1). Classification (GTDB taxonomy): domain Bacteria; phylum Campylobacterota; class Campylobacteria; order Campylobacterales; family QNZT01; genus CAYUEN01. The sequence continues at coordinate 51,317 of CAYUEN010000003.1, forward strand.
CGAGATAAAATGCCTTTGCAGCGGAGCGATACTGCCGAGCGTGGAGAGAAACAGAAGAATCAGAAAGAGGCCCAAAAGAGCCTTTTTTTTATTCATTCTGAGAAATCTGATTCAGCAGGTCGATCTCCTCCAACATTTTTCCCGTCCCTTTCGCGACGGCGAGCAGAGGCTCCTCGCAGATGAAGACGGGAAGCTGCACCAGCTGACTCAGGTAGTTGTCCAATCCTCTGATCAAAGATCCCCCACCCGTAAGGACGATTCCGTTTTCGACGATGTCGGAGGCAAGATCGGGAGGCACCACTTCGAGTACCTCTTTGAGTGCGTTGCCGATTTCCCTGAGAGGTTCGGCGATCGCCTCCCTGACATCCTGACTCGATATCTCCAGTCTTTGGAGCAATCCGGTGATCTGGTCGCGTCCCTTGATCGAAATGGTGAGCTCTTCGTCCAGCGGTATGGCCGATCCGATCTCTATCTTGATCTCCTCGGCCGTTCGTTCGCCGATGATGAGGTTGAACTTCTGTTTGATGTAGTCGATGATCGCCTGGTCGAATTTGTCTCCCCCGATGCGGATCGACTTGCTCCGTACGAGTCCCCCCAGCGAAATGACGCCGATTTCGGTCGTACCCCCGCCGATGTCGATGACCAGATTGCCTTTTGGGTCCTGTATCGGCAGACCCGCGCCGATTGCGGCGGCTTTGGGCTCTTCGACGAGAATCACGTCTCTGGCACCGGCGTTGTAGGCCGACTCTTTGACCGCCTTACGCTCCACCTGTGTCAGCCCGTAGGGAACACAGATGAGAATACGGGGGCGGATGAAACTTTTTCGGTTGTGGGTCTTTTGGATGAAATATTGAATCATCTTTTCGGTGATCTCGAAATCTGCGATCACTCCCTCTTTGAGTGGTCGGATCGCCTGGATGCTTTCGGGCGTTTTTCCCAGCATCTCTTTGGCCTCTTTGCCGACCGCGAGAATCTTGTTTTTGCCTGTTTTCATTTTTTGGACGGCGACGACGGAAGGCTCGTTGATGACGATTCCTTCACCTTTGACCAGTACGATCGTATTGGCCGTCCCCAAGTCGATACTCAAATCGTTCGAAAAAAGTCCAAAAAACTTGTTCAGCAACATCACGCACTCTTTTTGCGCGGTTTGACGTAGATCGGTTTGGCCTCTTTTTTGACGACATCTTCGGTGATCAAAATTTCGTATCCGGCCAACTCAGGCAACTCATACATAATATCGACCATGATCTCCTCCATGATCGTACGCAAACCTCTCGCACCCGTCTGGCGTTTGAGGGCGAGCTCGGCGATCGCATCCAGCGCTTCGGGTTCGAAAGTGAGTGTGACGTCGTCTATCGCGAAGAGCTTTTTGTACTGTTTGACGATCGCGTTTTTGGGTTCGGTAAGGATGCGTACCATATCCTCTTTCGTGATCTGATTGAGCGTAGCGAAAGAGTGAAGCCTTCCGATGAGCTCCGGAATCAGACCGTACTGCACCAGATCGTCGGGTTCGACCAGTTTGAGCAGGTTCGCCTCTTCGGCCTTGCCCCGTTTTTGCTGATTGAATCCCAGAACGTTGCTTCCCAGCCGCTTTTTGATGATGTCGGCGAGTCCGTCGAACGCCCCGCCGCAGATAAAGAGGATGTTGGAAGTGTCGATTTGCGCGAACTCTTGATTGGGGTGTTTGCGTCCCCCTTTGGGAGAGATGTTGACCTGAGAGCCTTCGATGATTTTTAACAGCGCCTGCTGAACTCCCTCTCCCGATACGTCACGCGTGATCGAGCGGTTTTCTCCGAGTCTGGCGATCTTGTCGATTTCGTCGATGAAGACAATTCCCTGCTCCGCTTTGGCGATGTCGTTGTCGGCCGCCTGCAGCAGGCGGGTGAGGATGTTTTCGACATCTTCGCCCACGTAGCCCGCCTCCGTAAGGCTGGTCGCATCGGTGATCGCGATCGGAACGTTCAGAAATTTCGCCAAAGTCTGCGCCATCAGGGTTTTTCCGCTGCCGGTGGGCCCGATGAAGAGGATATTCGATTTTTGGATCTCCGTTTCGTCGTTTTGGACGTAATGCTGCTTGAAAATTCGCTTGTAGTGGTTGTAGACACCCACGGCGAAGATTTTTTTCGCATCCTCCTGTCCGATGACGAAGTCGTCGAGTACTTTTTTGAGCTCTTTGGGAGTGAATCTGCTTAGATCCATATCCAGATGCGGGGCCGTGTCGTGTTCGTCCCCGAAAAAGATCTTGTAGGCGGATATCACACAATTTTCACAGATATAGACGCCCTCTCCGGCCAGAAGCCTGTTGTCTACACTTTCGGTCGATTTACAAAAACTGCACTGTTTTGACATTAGTTTTTCCTCTCATACGGTATCCCTCTTTTCGTATCGAGTATGAATCGACACAAAAGAGCCACCTTTTGGTTGTTGGTAGTTTCGAGTATCTCGATGGCACTCTCTTTGATAGGCTTCGGAGATCTAAAGAGCCTCTTGTAGGCTGCACTCAGCGCTTCGATCTCCTCTTTGTCGAATCTCCTGCGCAATCCCACCAGATTCAGACTCTTGACGACGGCACGGTTTCCTTCGGCCAGACAAAACGGCGGGATATCCTGCGTCACGGCGCTCGCCCCCCCGATCATCGCGTAATCTCCGATTCTGACGAACTGATGCACGGGCGTATGACCTCCGATGACGACATGGTTTCCCACTTCGCAATGGCCGGCCAGTGCGGCGTTGTTGGCGAAGATGTTGTTGTCTCCGATGACGCAATCATGCGCCACATGGGTATAGGCCATAAAGAGGTTGTTGTCCCCGATGCGCGTCTCCCCTTTGTCGTTTTCCGTTCCGGGATTGAAAAAGGCGAACTCTCTGATCGTGTTGTTTTTTCCGATCACGAGCTTCACCTCCTCTCCGTGAAATTTCAGATCCTGTGGGATCGATCCGATCGCCGCGTTTTGAAAGACGACGGTATTTTCTCCGATCTCCGTATGTCCGTGGATCTGCGCACCCTGCCGGATTTCGACGCCGCTGTGCAGAATCGCTTTGGACGAGATGTAGGTATAGGGGCCCACGATCGCGTTTTCGTGAACAATCGCCCCCTCCTCCACGATTGCCGTGGGATGAATATGTGCGCTCATTTTTCTACGATCATCGCTTTGAGTTCCGCTTCCGTAGTCAGATTGCCGTCGACGAACGCTTCTCCGTGCAGTACCCAGATTTTCCCCTTGTGTTTGAGGACGGAGACTTTGTATTCGAGACGATCACCGGGACGTACGGGCGCTCTGAATTTGCATTTGTCGATACTCATAAAATAGACGACCTTGTTTTCGACATCTTCCTGATCCTCTTCGCTCATGCTTTTGAAAGCGAGTATCCCGCCGGCCTGTGCCATTCCTTCCACGATCATGACACCGGGATAGATCGGATGACCCGGGAAATGACCCTGAAAAACGTTTTCACTGATCGAGACGTTTTTATAGGCGTCTATAAACTCCCCTTCTCTCAACTCCGTCACCCGGTCGATCAGTAAAAAGGGGAATCGATGGGGAAGAATTTTCTGTATTTCGACGACATCCATCATGGCGGCAACTCCAGCAGTAATATGGCTTAATACTATCCTAATATTACTAAATGTTCTCTAACGTCTTCGTAGATTTGGGCGTCGCAGAAGACCTGAAACTTCGCGTTTGGATCAATATCTTCAATCACGATGATTGCAGAAAGTGAGAAAAAAGTATCGACTATTTCATTTCTGGCCTTCAGCTCTTTTTCGAAAGTCGGGGGGTTAAATAAAAGATCTTTGATATTCGTATAAGATGCGTTGATTATTTGGTTGAATTTGGTCAACGGTACAAGGCGTATCTCTTCGCGATTGAGATAATAAATATCTTCAATTTTCGTAAAAATTTTCGCTTTTGTAAATTTTCGTTTCATTGTGGAGTAGGCGAGAAAATAGGAGGGGAGAATCCGGCCGTTTTGTTTCAGCCAGCCTCCAAGCAGGCGATAGTTGAGAAATTTTTCGCGAACGATTTCATACGCTTTTCCCTCGGCTTCGAGTTCGATCCGTTTTCGGTAGAGTTCGATTCTCTCTTCGATCGATTCGGGCTGAATTTGGCCGCCGAGGGGAGAGAAGAGTTCGTCCGCCGGGCGGTTTTGCTGTTTTCGCTGCTGTTTCAGTGCGTAGAGGCAGCCGCAGTAATCTTGACGGTAGAGCCGATCCTTGCGTGCGAGCGCGAATTGTTCCTGTGTGCCGCCCTCTTTGCGAAAATCGGGTGCGACGAATCGCACGCCGTATTTCTCTGCGATCTTCTCTCCCGCGAAAAGAAGCTGTTCGATCGATTTTTTGGGGGAGGTGAGCAGTGTCGTCGTGATTCTCTCCTCGCCCAGCTCCCGCGCTTTTTTCGCCGTCGTTTCGAGCCGATTGTCGAAACAGAGATCGCATCTGGCTCCTTTTTCCGGTTCGTTCTCGTATCCTCTGACCGCTTCGAGCCACCGCTTCGTATCGTACTCCCCTTCGATCAGATCGATGCCGAGCATTTCGCATGAGCGCCGTACTTCAAGCAATCTTAGACGATATTCGCTATAGGGGTGGATGTTGGGATCGTAGAAAAAACCGGTGAGTCTCTCTTTCGGGTAACGCTCCCGTAGTTTCTGCAAAAAGTAGTGGCTGTCGACCGAACAGCAGATATGAACGAGCATCAGCCCCGCTGCAGCGCTTCGAGTTTTTTCGAAACCGCGTCGACATGCCCTTTGACACGGACTTTCTCCCATCCCGCGACGACGGTGCCCTCGGGATCGATGATGTAGGTCGTACGTACCACACCCATATACTCCCTTCCGCACATCTTTTTAAGCTGCCAAACGCCGTAGGTTTGGAGCGTCTCTTTGCTCTCGTCCGAGAGGAGCGTGATGCCAAGCCCCTTCTTTTCGATGAATTTGCGGTGTTTTTCGGGTGAATCCGGACTCACGCCCAGAATGACCGCGTCCAGATTCTCGAATCGGGGCATCGCTTCGGTGAAATCGCACGCTTCGGTCGTGCATCCGGGCGTGTTGTCTTTGGGGTAGAAGTAGAGCACCACCCATTTGCCTCTCAAATCCCTGAGACAGATTTCCGTCTCGTCTTGGTTGGGTAGACAAAAGTCGGGTGCTTTGGTTCCGATTTCCAGCATGGTTTCCTCCTAAAAGATGACAATCGATTTGATTTCCGTAAACTCTTCGAGGGCGTATTTGGGCCCCTCCTTGCCGATTCCGCTCAGTTTGCTGCCGCCGTAAGGCTGAATATCGAAGCGCACGGTCGGTATGTCGTTGACGACCACGCCGCCGCACTCGAATTCGTCGATCGCCCGCTGCGCGTGGGAGAGATCGTTCGTGAAAATCGAATATTGCAATCCGTAGGGCGAGTCGTTGATCTTCCCGATCGCCTCGTCCAGACTCCCGACCTTGACGATGGAGACGATCGGTGCGAAAACCTCTTCGCAGACGATATTCATCTCGTCCGTCACGTCGCTCATGACCGTCGGCGGGAAGATTTTCCCTTCTGCCTTTCCGCCGCACAGCGCCTTCGCTCCCTCTTCGATCGCGTTTTGGACCCATCTTTCGGCCCTGCGTGCCGCCTCTTCGTTGATCAGAGGACCCAAAAAGGTCTCGTCGTCCGCAGGGTCGCCTATTTTCAGGAGGGCCGCCTCCTGCGCCATCATCGAGGCGAAAACGTCGGCCACCTTTTCGTGGACGTAGATGCGTTGCAGGGAGATGCAGACTTGTCCGGCGTTGTAGAACGAACCGAACGCACACTTTTTCGCCGCACTCTCCAGGTCGGCGCTTTCGTCGATGTAGGTGGCGGCGTTTCCGCCCAGCTCCAGCGCGACCTTTTTGATTCCCGCCTGGGAGCTGATGATCTTGCCTACGGGGACGCTTCCGGTGAAGCTGATGATACGGGGAATATCGCTTTTGACGAGTGCGCCGCCGACTTCCGCGTCACCGTAGACGAGGCTGATCGCGTTGGGGGATCGGTGCGGGCTTTGGGTGAAGAGTTTGACGAATTTGTAGGCGGTCAGCGGCGCTTCCGGAGTCGGCTTGATAACCACGGCGTTGCCGCCGATCAGCGCGGGGCCGAGTTTGTGGGCGATGAGATTGAGGGGAAAATTGAACGGCGTGATCAATACCGCCACACCTACCGGAACCCTTTTGTAGAAGCTCATACTCTTTCGGCCGCTGGGCATCGCGTCGGAGTTGAAAGTTTCGCCATGGGATTCGATACCGGCGGCGATGGAGAGTTTGAGCGTTTCGATGCACCGTTCGACTTCGATTCTGGAAAAATGGATCGGTTTGCCCACCTCCTCCATGATCGTCCGGGCCATCTCCTCTTTCGTCTCTTCGAGTCTTCCAATCACATCTTCGAGCCAGAGCACTCTTTGCGAGAGAGGAATCTGTCTGTTTTGATAAAACGCCTTTTTCGCGATCTTCAACGCTTCCTTCGCATCGGCGGTGTCGCAGACGGGATAGACGGAGGCGACCTCGCCGGTATAGGGGTTTTTGATCGTTTCGGTTTTCGTCTTCGTCACTTCGACGTCGCCGAAAAATATTTTCGCTTCCATACAGAGTCTCCTTTTTCGCACATTGTAACAAAAAAATGGTTTTAGTCGATATTACTACAGCCAATGAAAGGATGAAAAATCGCAACACCCAAATCCGAAAAGCTACGAAATTTTTTGATACTGCTTCTTTTCCCGCTCGCAGTAGCGGGAATCTATCTGATCCTCTCGGCCGACAAAGAGAGTAGAATCGAAGAGTATTTGCAAGATAGTGCCAGAAGTTTCGATGCGGAATACCATATCATTTACCGGTCATTCGATGAAAAAGCGAAAATCATCTATCGGACGGTCGTCGATACCGACGTGGTAAAATCACTTTTTGCGAACCGGAATCGAGCGGAGCTCAATCGCCTTTTACAGCCGGTATATCAAGAATTGAAACGATATGGAGTCAAACAGTTTCATTTTCACCTTCCCGACAACCGAAGCTTTCTCCGCCTGCACGCACCGCAGCTTTACGGAGACGATCTGAGTGATTTTCGTGCGACGGTCGTCTATGTCAATACCACCCATCGACCTATCGGTGGATTTGAAGAGGGGATTTCCTCCAACGGTTTCCGTTTCGTTTTTCCCCTCCGGCAAGCAGGAGAGTATCTTGGGAGTGTGGAGATTTCGTTCGATGCGTACGTTTTGAGCGACTATTTGAGAAACGACCATATAGATACCCGATTCATCATCAACAAGGAGGCGTTGCTTCATGGCAAATATGCTCGAAGTCTTCCTTCGAACTATCAAGCCAGCAAAATCGATAAAGATTTCGTGACGATACGAGATGTCGAGGAGAAGAGGATTCCACTGCTGCCGGATATCCGATTCCATCGTCATTATAGTGATGCGAAACTGATGAAGAAGAGTTTCGCCATCTCCCAGAAAATCGGAGAGAAGCGTTACGTCGAAAACTTCATCCCGATTCTAAATCCCGTCACGCATCGGCTCAGCGCCTATCTCGTCATCGTTTCGGATGGCAAGTATATCTCCCAGATAGAGCACAACTTCTGGATTGTCTTCACCGCTGTCGTACTCGTCCTTTCATTGCTCGTTGCGCGCTTTGTACGCACGAAAGAGTTTCAAAGACAACTACGCAAAGAAAACCGCAAGCTTCAGACGATGATCGATTCGCTCGATACTATGATCCTCATTACCGATGGAAGGGATACTATCGAAGTCAACCAGAAAGTTCTCGACTTTTTCGGATTTGATTCACTCGAAGAGATGACGGCAAAATATACGTGTATCTGCGACTTTTTCATCATGAAGGAGGGGTATTTCCATCTGGGAATGGTTCCGCAAGGAAGCCATTGGATAGAGGAGATCCAGAAACTGGACGAAAAAGAGCGTGTCGTCAATATGATCGGCCATGAGATGGTCGCCAAAGCATTTGGTGTCAGAGTACAAAGTTACGGTGAAAACGGCAACTATATCATCTCTTTCACCGATGTGACGGAGATGATAATCAAACAGAGAATGCTCGAATACAAAGCGACACACGACACCCTCACCGGTATCTACAACCGTCAGAAACTCGAGGAACTCTTTTCCAGACTTTGCCGCTACAGCGATCGCCGAAAAGAGCAAGTGGGACTTATCATGTTCGATATCGACCACTTCAAAAACATCAACGATACCTATGGACACGATGCAGGGGACAGGGTGTTGGTAGTGATCGCGTCACTTGTGGAAAATCATATACGGGAATACGATCTCTTCGGAAGATGGGGCGGTGAAGAGTTTATCGTCGTGATGCGATATGCCTCTGCCGAGGAGACCTATCTCAAGGCACGTTTTCTGCGCAGGGAAATCGAAAAGATGCAAATTCCGAATATCGCGAAAATCACAGCGAGTTTCGGTGTGACGACGCTGCATCCATCCGATACGACACAGAGTCTTCTCAAACGGGTGGACGAAGCGCTCTATCAGGCGAAACATTCGGGCCGAAACTGTGTGGTGCAATACAGTTTCCAGCGCGATCCTGTCTGATTTTTCCGTTATATCTATGAAAGCCATCTCTCCTTGTCGCTCTCTTCGTCGATCGTCTGTCCGATACTCCGGTGGAGATTCCAGTAGTAGTTGACGAAATATTTCACCTTTTCATCCGTCGGCATAAAATATCTTCCCTCTTTTCGGGCGTATCTGTGTAGAAATTCGCCGGCATCCTTTTTGTGCAGGTAGTGCAGGGCGAGCTTTTTGTAGGTTCGCATATACCAATTTTTGATACGTTCGTACGCCTCTTCGCTCATATCGATCGTAAGACGATTTTTGAAATCGAGCACGCCGCTTTCGAAAAGGCCGCTGAGGTGAATCAGCCCTTCGCAGTAGTAGGGTTCGACTTCGCCGGTCTCCTTCCATGCGATCAGGCCGACGGCACGACGGATCGTATCGTTGAGGATATGGGGTTTGAGTTCCTCCTTTTCGTGGGTGAAAAAAGCGGCGAGCCCTCCGGCGGTGGCCTTGAACTCCTCGATATTTTTGAAATTTCCCTTTCTGTTCATGACGCTTTCGGTGTCGTCGTCGATCCAGAGGATATGGCCGAATTCATGACCGATCGTCGTGACGTTGTAGATTTCATGCCAAAGACGGGGCTTTTTGAAGAGCAGTTCGCGGCTTTGTTCCAGAAACGCTGCGGGAAAAACCTCCCTTTGGATTTTCATGAAAGGTTTAGCGCGCGCCGCTTCCAGTACATTGTCCGCGAAGGCGAAAATCTTTTTGCCCTCTTCCCGGGAGACCACTTCGTCGTTGGGGACGACCTGCGCGGAAAAAAGACCGTTGAATTCCGCTCCGTACCAGAGTGCGGGACGCCCCAGATAGAGTTGTACCTTTTCCGTGTTTTCGAGAGAGTTTTCGAAAATGGCTTGCGTATCGGGAGCTTCGGGTTTGAGCTCGGCGTAAAGCAGGGTATACATCGCCTGAATCCTGTTTTTGATCTCGCTCGCGTCGCTTCGGGGATCGGCGATCCGGAGGTCCCACTCCAATGCGACCGCTTTTCTGTAGTGGTCTTCGTAGTACTCCAGTGGATGGCCGATCTGCAGCGGTACGGTGATCTTCATCCATTTGCGATCCACTTCGGCCCACTTCCGGATCAGTTTCGAAGTGTCCGTTTCGCCGAAGGCGTCGATGATCGCCTGCAGATAATCCAGATGCGCCTTTTTTTGCCAAAAGACGTCGTCTTCGTGGATCGAGAGATCGGCTTTGAATTTTTCGAGGGCATCGATCACCTCGGCCACCTCTTGTGCGAACGCTTCGGCGTAGGAGACGCTTTTGAAACCGCCGTCTTCTTGCATAACCAAAACCGAATAGGAGCGATCCGCTTTTTCGCCTTTGTGTCCCGTATCCAGCAGATCCTTTTCGTGCAGCATCTCGAAAATCTTCTCTTCGTCACCGTTGAAGAGCCGGTAGAGTTCGCGGTTGATACCTTCGATGATATGGGCGTTCCAACTCGATTGCCAGCCGCTCATCGCTCTGCCCACCTCGTGTACGCCTCTTAGCAATGCCCGATAGAAAGGGGAGAGGAGTTGTGCCGCTTCGATTTCGTCGATCAACGCCTCATGGCGTTTGAGATGAAATTCGGCGACCCACAGATAAGCCCGCTCTTTTTTTCGGATGATCTGTTCTTGCGAAAAACCTGCTTTTTTCAGCACCTGCAAAAGTGCGTCGTCTCGCAGCGAAACAAGTCGCGTGATCGCCGCCATCCTGTGTTCGCGTGTGATTTCCAGGTCGATCGACGAGAGGAAAGCGTCGATTACGTCGCGAAATTCGCTCTCTTTCTCTTCGGTGAGAATGTCGTAGAAGCGATGCAGCTCCCGCTGCTTTTGTCCGACAAGCCGATAAACCGCATCGAGATCTTCCAAAAATTGTTTTTCCATCGTCTCCACCCCTAAAAAAATTCTTTCAAATGACGAATTATAGCTAAACGGATCCAACTATCCCAACGATATTCGAAAAGAAAGAGAAAAACAGATGAACAATCGACACCTCATGGTCGCCAGCTATATCAATCAGGCGTTTCTGGAAGCCCAGATCGAGCGGGTCAAAAATTACGATTCCCACCTGAGTGTGATGAAATTCGAGCTCAAATTCGATCCCAAAGAGGGAGACAAGTTCAAAGAGATCGTCAAATTTATGTATTCGTTTCTCAATTTCACGCCGATCGTCTACGAAGGCGGCAACAGCTTTACGCTCTTCATTCATGAAATGAAGCTCCATACCGCCGTTATGACCGTCAAGAACATGTTGATGAGTATCAAAATCAAATACGGAATCGTGATCAATACGGTGGGGATTACGGGGTATGACGAGCAAGACGATCTGGCGGATATACTCGACCGTGTCCATCGATTCTATATGAAATCGAAAGTGATGAAAGATGTGGATATCTATTACGGGACGCGCTATTTCGAATATGGACATCTGGGAAGCTTCGAAAATATTCGTAATGTTTTGATACAGGAGCCCAAAATCAACCTCTACGGCTTTTACAAAGAGGCACCGCTGATGAGTCGCGTGGAGGTGCTGGAGGCGAAAGAGGGGATGATCAAAATCCGTGCGCAAAAAGAGTATATCCCTTTTCTCAAACGGCAGGAGTATATCTATCTGGAGCACTTCATGATTCCGGACGTGATGCGTGCGGATATCACTCACATCGATTTCAACGCTTCGGAGTTGACGCTGGAGAATATCAAGTTCATCGACAACTCTCCGGTACACAGGCAAAACGTACGTGTCGCTCCGCACCGTCCTCTCAAAGCGATTCTCGAATACGAAGAGAGTTTCGTCGTGGAGGGAATCGTAGCCGATCTCTCCAAAAGCTCCATACTTTTTACCACTCAGCTGAGTAAAATCGAAGAACTCCAGGCCAAAGGGTTGCACAACAAGGAGTTTTTGCTCAAATTTCATCTGGAGACGACCCACAAGACGACGACGGCGATCAAACTCAAGGCGATGGTCTACAAAATCTTCGGCAACCAAATCGTCTTGAATATCTATCCGGATGCGCAGACGCAGGTGGAGCTTTCCGAATATATCGCGATGTGCCAGAATCTGATGTTGTTGGAGATTCAGCAGGGACGCACGATCGATTAGATGTTGTAGCGGCTGAGATAGCGGAGGTTTTTGCGGACTTTTTCGTAGTAGGGATGGTTGATATGGCCACCGTTGTAGCGGCTGATCGCCTCGAAGCCGTCTTTGGAGTGTTCATGGAGCCAGACGATATAAAGCACCGCGATTTTGGCATTGAAGGCGATATCGTGCATCAGCCGTTTGATCAACTCCGTATCGCTCATCCATAATACATCTTTCAGGCGGTAGGTTTTGGCGACGAATCGAGCCGTGGCCAGACGCACCTGCATCACGCCGTAGGATGCCTCCTTGATTCCCCTTCTAAGTAGCTGCTTGTCTCCGAATTTCGCCTTTCCGGCGCGGGTTTCGCTCATACAGATCGCCATCGCCACTTTTTCGTAGGTGCGGCCGTTTCGATCCGGATACCGCAGTGCGATATTCTTGACGATTTTGAGGGTGATGATCTGTTTCATATCGAGAGCCCGGGCATCCATCGCGCTTATCAGCAGTATCAAAAGCAGAAGGATTCTCATACCAGCCCCTCGTTTCTGGCGCGAATCGTATTGGTGAAGAAGAGGTGTGCCAGGAGTGTGACGAACCACACCTGCAGGAAAATCGCGGCCAGGGGGATCAGTGAAACGGCATAGAGTGTGAGTGTCGTGGTACGAAAGGAGCCTTTGTAAGCTTTGGTCACCTTTTTGAACTCCGCTTTACTGTCGATTTGAGATCCAACATCCAGCAGCAAAAAGGAGTGAAAGAGATAGTAAAAAGGGAGGTTGATGGCGATGAAGTTGACGGCCGGGACGAACATGAAAGGAAGAGCCAGCAGCAGCAACAATCCGAAGATTCCGAAAATTTTCAGATACATTCCGATCGAAGAGACGAACGTGAAGTCGTCGTTTTTGATCACGAAATCGGGATAGTGTCTTTTGTGGACGAGCTTGACGATGGCGGGAGTGAAAAATCCGATTACGACCACGGCGATCACAACACTGAGCATAATGACCGCGATCGCCCCCACGAGATAGTAGAAAATCGTAAAAAGCCACTTGAAAACGGAAAAAGTCAGCAGCCATGTCAGCCAGGGATGCGCTTTGGGATCGATGAAGGGAAAGACCCCCCGATCGATGCTGTCGGTGAGGGTATGCAGAAGGTCTCCGCCGTATCCGAAGTAGAAAAAACCCAAAAGAACGAACGTAATCAGAAACGGAACGATCGAGAGGGAGAGAAAGGCGGGGGAGAGAAAGTCTCTCAGGCTTTTGCCGAAGAGTTTCGCTTCGATCATTTGTCGATGTCGCTATAGGCGAGTTCGAGTGCCCGGTAGAGCTCTTTGGCTCCCAGCGGTCGCTCCTCCAGCAGATCCAGCATCACTTCGTTGTCCTCTTTGCCGTTCCAGTTTTTGATGTAGGTTCCCTCTTTGTAGCCGTGTTCCTGTCGGAAGCGGTTGAGGACGTTCTTGGCCAGATAGTAGCGGTAGAGGATATCGAGATTTACGCCGCAAAGTAGGGAGATTTCGATGAAATCGTCGACCATTTTGTCGAAAGAGGCGTGTTCGAGGGCGTCTTTCATCATATGCTCGATGCTGTTGACCACACAGAGAGTGTCTTCGTCGTCGGGATGGATCGGCTCTTTGCAAAACTCGCTGAAATTCTGCGCATCCAGGACGAAATCGACGATATCTTCGATCGTGCCCAGATGCCGCTCTTTGTACTCTTCGAGTCCCAGACTCATCACGAAATGCCAGATATCGACGATTTCAACCTTGATATTTTCCCAATCGGGCGCGATATCGATATTTTTCCAGTGTTTCCAGTTGAAGCTGTCGATGAGTTCCGCACACTCCATGTAGATGCAGCGGCGCCAGTTGATGATGCGACCTTGTTTCGTATACCCTTTTTCCCACCCTTCGCCGTTGGTTTCGTCGTTGAGAAACTGTTGCAGTTCGAACATCTCCAGAAGCATCTGTTTCGTTTTCACGGCTCGCCTTTCATTCTGTACGCCTGCATGCCGCATTTGGCTTCGTAGGTTGTGTTTTGGATTCTCTCCAGATCCGCTTGCGCTCTTTGCAGCACCTTTTTCCGATCCACGATCGGAGCCATCAATCTGTTTTTTTCCGTCATCGGAATCGACTGATCCGATACGATCGCCATGATTTCCCGCTCCAGATCGTTCATCGTCTCTTCGATGCAATTTAGTATCTTTTCCATCAAATTATTATACCATGTGAAAAAAAGAGCGAGGTAAAAGGTGGTTTTCGAGGATATTTCCCCCTTTTCGGAGATGGACGAGAGGTGGCTGGAGGGGTTGATACGCACACCCGAAAGAGAGAAAGCGGCGGTTCGAAATCCCAGAAGCGCGATGATGCTCAATCCTCTCAAGCTCGACCATCTGAACAGAATCGACGATCTGGATGCCGATATGATCGTCGTCAATCTCGAAGACGGTGTCGCTCCCGCGATGAAAAGAAGAGCCTTGCTGCTTGCCTGCGTTTTCATCTCCAACCTCACCGCATCAAGATCACGCATCGTCGTGCGGGTCAATCCGATCGACGAAGGGGGTGCCGAAGAGATCGCTCTGCTGAACGCTGCGCGCCCGGATTGTATCCGTGTCGCCAAAATCAAAACGCCCGAAGACGTACGAAAGACGCTGGAGATTCTGGATCCGGAAATCGGACTCAACCTCTCCATCGAGACGAAAGAGGCGCTCGAAAATCTCACGCGTCTGAATGTGGAAGGGAGGGTGGAGACGGCCTCTTTGGGAATCATGGATATGCTCAACTCTCTCGGACTTCCCCACCATCTGCTTCACCTCCAAAATCCTACGGTTCGCCATCTGCTCGCACGTTTTTTGATCGATGCGCGAATCGCGGGTCTCTATCCGATCGGATTCACCTATCAGGAGTATCGGGATACGGAAGGATTTAAGAAGTGGTGCGAGTTGCAAAAAGAGATGGGATATCGCTGCGTAAGCTGTCTGGGACCCGCTCAGGTGGCGATCGCCCATGAAGTTTTTCTTCCCCCTTCGGAAGAGATAAAACGCGCGCGCTACATCAAAGAGCGATTCGAGACGATGTTGAAAGAGAACGTGAGCGGTTTTATGGACGAGCGTTACGGTTTCATCGACGAGCCGATCTACAAAGACGCTTTGTTAACCTTGGAAAATTACGATAGAATAACGCAAAAACAAGGAAGATCATGAATATTATAGAAGGACAGCTTTCATTAGAAGGGAGCGAAAAGATTGCGATCATCAACGCCAGATTCAACCATATCATCACCGACAGACTCGTGGAGGGAGCCAAAGACGCCTTTTTGCGCCATGGCGGAAACGAAGCCAATCTCGACCTGATCCTCGTGCCCGGCGCCTTCGAACTTCCGTTCGCACTCGATCGCGTGCTCTCGGTCGGAGGTTACGACGGGATCTGCTGCGTGGGTGCCATAATCCGCGGCAGTACGCCCCATTTCGACTACGTCTCCGCCGAGGCGACCAAAGGGATCGCCAACGTGACCCTCAAACACGGCAAGCCGGTTACGTTCGGCGTGCTGACTACCGATACGATCGAGCAGGCGATCGAACGGGCGGGTTCCAAAGCGGGGAACAAAGGCTTCGAAGCGATGACGGGACTGATCGAAATGATCAGCCTTTACCGAAACTTTCGAGGATAGCGCGTGGCGACCAGACATCAGGCCAGAGAGAGTGTGATCACGGTACTCTATGCCAAAGATATCGGAAACGAGGGAATCGACAAATTCGTCGACGAACTTTTCGAAGAGAAGAAGATCCGAAACAGACAAAAGGCGTTTGCCGTCGGACTGCTCGAAGGGGTAAAGGAGCATATGGCTCAGATCGATACCGAGATCAACAAACACCTCAAAGAGTGGAAGCTCGACCAGATCGGCCATATCGAACGCGCGATTTTGCGACTGGGTGCGTATGAAATCCTCAAGACCGATATCGACGACGCCGTAGCGATCAACGAAGCGATCGAACTGGCCAAAAACCTCGCCGGAGATACCGCACCCAGGTTGATCAACGGCGTACTCGATGCGATCGCGAAAGAGCACGGATGAAACTCTGCGTCGCACTCGACCACGCCGAATACGACGCCAATCTCGCGCTCGCGAAAGCGCTGAGAAAGCACGATATCTGGTTGAAGGTCGGTTTTCGAAGTTTTATTCGCGACGGCCGATCTTTGCTCGAAGCGCTCAAAGAGATCAACCCCGACTTCAAAATCTTTCTCGATCTCAAACTCTACGATATTCCCAATACGATGGCGGATGCGGCCGAAGAGATCGCGAAACTCGGTGTGGAGATGTTCAATATCCATGCCTCCAGCGGCAAGAAGGCGATGCGCGGCGTGATGGAGCGGCTCGAAAAACTGCCGCACAGACCGCTGGTTTTGGCCGTGACCGCATTGACGAGTTTCGACGATGCGACTTTTCGAGACATATACGGTGCGGATATCCGGACGAAAGCGCGGCAATTTTCAAATGAGGCTTACGAGAGCGGGCTTGATGGTGTCGTCTGCTCCGTATACGAGAGCGCGATGATCAAAAACGATACGGCGGAGGATTTTCTGACGCTGACGCCGGGAATCAGACCCTTCGGAGAAGCCGCCGCGGATCAGAAGAGAGTGGCCGATCTGCAGACGGCGAAAGAGGAGAGGGTCGATTTTATCGTCGTGGGTCGCCCGATCTATCGGGCGGAAAATCCGGGCGCGGTCGTGGAGAAAATTTTAAGCCAAATATAAACATTCATGAGCTAAAATTACGCTCCTTCGAATGGACAGGTGGGTGAGCTGGCTGAAACCACATCCCTGCTAAGGATGCGTACTCGTAAGGGTACCGAGGGTTCGAATCCCTCCCTGTCCGCCACTATCTCGTTTTATCCGTTATCCTATGAAAACGCTTACAGGCCGCTTGGTTGCCCCATCCTGAGAGGTCCACCTCTTGCACCGCTCCAGAGTATACAGTTGTTCGCCGAATCGGGTACGCTGAAGATATCCACGCCGTGGTCGAAAGTCTGTACGAAAATCTCCAGATCGCCGTCTCCATCGAGATCTCCCACCGCGGGTGCGGCGGGCGCACCATTGCCGTTGCCGTTGTGTCCGGGATCGGGGAGCGGAATATCGTACAACAAAGATCCGTCCGCGCCGAGAATCACCAGATAGCCCGAATCCTCCGTATCGGGAGAGCCGTAGGTGGCAAAAAGCACCTCGGGGGAGCCGTCCTGATTGAGGTCCGCGACGGTTGCCTCCGAAGCGTACATCACCGATTTCCCATGCATATAGTTGTATCTCCACAACTCCCGTGCATCACTACCGAAAGCATGCATGAAGCCGTCGTTGAGCGAGACGACGATCTCCGGTCGGCTGTCTCCCTGGATATCGACCGTTACGGGAGCCGGAATACCGTTGGGCGGATACCACCCCGCCACTTTGACGGGCGTACCGCCTCTGGGCAACTCCTCCCATCCGCTTTTTCGCATCGCGGAGCGCTCCGCGTTCCCGTAGGCTCCCTCCAGCACCATTATCGCATACGCCACCGTGTCGTACGGTACACCTTTTTCGACGTTCGGGACGCCGATCACTTCGTTTTTCCCGTCTCCATCCAAATCGGCGATATTGGGAGGAGAGGCGGTCCACTGCAACCACTCCTGGTTTTTGGGATGGGGCCATGATCCGGTATGCAGATGGTAGTGTGCCTCTTCCACCGCAGGATCGGCCCACCGTATGAATTGCCCCCAGGTCATAGGATTGTCCAGATATTCGTGGGAGGGGTTGGAGAACCACGGGGAGGCGTCTATCGCTTCGCCGTCAAGATCGAACGCCTGAATATGGTGGTTGTCGTAGGTGACGATGATTTCCATTTCGCTGTCGTCGTCGATATTGCCGATGCCCACATTAAGACCGTAGCAGCCGTATCCATGATGTCCCGCTCCGTTTCGGTCCGCGTCTCCGCCGGGGCCCGTGCGGTTGTTGTATCTTGGCCAGGCGGGAAAATTCACGCCGGCCGGTTGGTAGCTTCGGCCGTTTGCGTCGAAGACAAATACCTGGGCACCGCCGTTTTCCGTGCTTTCGGTCTGGGTGGTGGTCGCGACGACTTCGATGGTACCGTCGCCGTCCAGATCGGCGGCCGCTAGCCCTCTTATTTCCGGCGGATTTCCCGCGGTGGTGGTGTCGGCGGGCCATCCGCTTTTGAGGTGGAGTTTTTTGTTTCTATATTCGTAGGCGTAGACTTCGTTTGCGTTGCCATAGACGATTTCGGTGATGCCGTCCCCTTCCAGATCCACCACGATATGGGGTGCGTAGATTCTCCCCTTTCCCCCTTCGGCTTTGTCGAGAAGCTCTCCGTTGCGGTCATACACGAAGAGAGAGTAACAGGCGACTATCAGTTCGTTGGAGCCGTCATGATCCAAATCGGCGACGATTGGCGAGGCGAACCACCCTGTTTCGGTTCGGAGATTTTTCCAAAAGAGCGGCCGCGACACTTCCGCTTTGCTCGCTCCCGCCTTGCAGACGGGATTTCGTTCGCCGCCGGTGGCGTTTCCGCCCTGCGTTGGAACCGAAGGGCCGCTTTCACCGCCACATCCTACGACTGCGATCGCACAGAGTGCGAATATGTAATCTTTACAGACACTCATCGTATCCTCCTTGGGAAGAGTTTACTACAGGAGATTAAATCGAAAGTAACATAAGTGTTTATGGTATCATGGCTTTATGGCGATAGAGATCGAAAGAAAGTTTTTGGTAAAAGAGGAAAGCTGGCCGAAAAAGAACCCCGTTTTGTATATGCAGGGGTATCTGAGTCTCGATACCGAGCGTGTCGTTCGGGTGCGTGTGGCGGACGATCGTGGATATTTGACGATCAAAGGTAAAAACGAAGGTGTCGCCAGGCTCGAATTCGAATACGAAATTCCCGTGGAAGATGCGAAGGAGATACTCGAAAAACTCGCTATTCGCCCTATCATCGTCAAATACCGTTATCGTATCGAATATGCAGGATTCGTCTGGGAAGTGGATCGGTTTCTCGGCGAAAACGAAGGGTTGGTGATCGCGGAGGTGGAGCTGAAAGAAAAAAACCGACACCCCCCGCTTCCTCCCTGGGTCGGCGCGGAGGTGACGGGAGATCCGCGTTATTACAACGCCAATCTCGTCCTACACCCCTACAAGATGTGGGGGAAAGGGTAGTCTATTTACCGCCGCCGAACATCTCGCCGAGACTTTTCATCATCTGTTCCAACTGCTCTTGATCGATTTTCGGCATCTGAGGAGGCGGTGTATCCTCGGGCATTCCTGATTCGCGCATCTCTTCTCGGATCATCTGATCCATCGTACGTATCGGATAGTCGGGCAGTTTGAAAGCGCTCTCGGGAATGGAAACGTTGAATTTCGCCTTGGTGGCGATCTGTGTGTGCTTGAAGCCCATCATCGTCGTTTCGATTTTCAAAGGAACGCCTTTGTAGAGCCATACTTTGCCCGCTTTCGATTCCCAAATCTCGCAGGGGTATCCGAGTACGCTCCCTTTTCCGACGACTTTGCCTCCCATCTTTTGCATCATCTCTTTTCCGAACTGTTGCAAGTCCTTCTTTCCTTTCAGGTATTCGGGCGTCATCTTGATGATCCGCTTATCGTCGAAATCGACCGTATAGATCGTTCCGCCTACGAATTTGGTGAGATTGCGGCTTTTTGTCGTACGTCCCATCGTTGTCGTCGTGGTGGTTTCGTCGTGCAACTCCTCGTTTCCGTAGGATTTGAAAATCACCTTGGAGTGGCCTTCCAGGGTCGATTTGATTCCCATCATCGTACCCCCACCGCCTATCGAATACTCCACGATACCCGATTTGATATCGTACCGTTTTACCCCTGCCCAAAGCGTTGTGCCGAGCAATACCAGTGAAACTATGATTCTGAAATATCTCATAAACGACTCCTTTTGAAAAATTATATCTCAAATTTAAAAATATGTAAAGATATCGATATGGTAAAATGGAGCAAAAAGGAAAAAAGGCTTCCCATGATTACCGAAAGTACCCATCCGCTTGTGAGTTCATTGGTCAACGGCCTGCGCGATACGCGTATAGATGCGCTTCGGTTTCGCCATATGGTGGCACAGATCACGTCGCTGCTTATCTACGAAGCCTTTACGAATATGCCTACCCTCACGCGAAAAATCGATACCTGGCAGGGGAGACGGGCTTTCGATTTTTTGGACGAAGAGGCGTTTGTCTTTGTGACGATTTTGCGCGCGGGACTGCCGATGCTGGAGGGAGCGAACCGTCTCTTTCCCGATGTGGGTAGCGGATTTTTGGCGATGAAACGTGACGAACACACCAAAAAAAGTCGTCTCTATTACGACAGAGTACCTTCTTGTGAAGGGAAAATCGTCGTTTTGTTGGATGTCATGGTCGCTACCGGTGGTTCTCTTTCGGATGCGATAGATCTGCTAAAGAGTAAAAAACCCGCATCCGTTATGAGCTTGAATATTATCGGAGCTCCTGAAGGGTTGGCGCGGGTTGAACGTCGGCATCCCGACGTCGCGATCCATATCGCCCGGATAGACGAACGGCTCAATGCCGACAAATTCATCCTGCCGGGACTCGGAGACGCAGGTGACCGCAGCTACAATACACTCAAAGAGGAGGAGTCGTGATGTTTCGAGACAGAAAAGATGCCGGAAAACGGCTGGGAGAGGCGCTATCGGGATACCGAAACCAAAATCCTCTGGTGTTGGCGATTCCCCGCGGCGGTGTCGAAGTGGGGTATGAAGTGGCAAAAGCGTTGCAAGCCGATTTCGATCTGCTGATCTGCCGCAAACTCCCCTATCCGGACAATCCCGAAAGCGGTTTCGGCGCGATTGCGGAGGATGGGACCCTCTTTATCAATGAAGCGGCGGCGGCCTATCTGAGCGAAGGAACGATTTTGCGGATCATCGAAGAGCAAAAACGGGAAATAGAGCGTCGAATTGAGCGACTCAGGGGAGGTAGACCGATTACGCCCGTCGAAGGGCGGACGGTGATTTTGGTGGATGACGGTATCGCGATGGGATCGACGATGACCGCCGCCCTGCGAATGTGTCGCAAACGGGGTGCAAAGCGTATCGTCGTCGCCGCGCCGGTGGCGGGTGCGCGTACGATCGCCTACTTTTCGCAGGTCGCCGACGATGTGGTCGTCCTAGAATCTCCTCCCGACTTTTATGCGGTCGCACAAGTATACGAAAAGTGGTACGACGTCAGTGACGAGGAGGTATTGGAGATTTTGGGTCGGAGTTGATCACTCCCCACAAAGTTCCCGTAGCGGATTGCGGGGATCGTCACACACATAATCGTATCGTTCGGGCGGTAGGAGTGCAACAGGATGTGAAGTGGAGAGTTGGGCGGGCAATAGAGGGTGGGTGGAAAGTGTGTCGGATATGCCGAAAAGTTGATTTTCGGCTTCGGTATTTTCTTTGAAAACAGCATCCATCACCATCCCCAGTGGAAGAAATATCGCATAATCGTCGAGTGCGTCGTAACTTGTTTTCGAACTGGCCGGTGTGCCATGATTGGCATAGTAGTGGTAGCCGTCGATCGTGGCTGATCGTGCAGTGAGGTAGCGTTTGTAACGTTCTGGAATCGGCAGGTGGACAAAAAGGCTGATCGGTATCCTGGGATCGGTCGAAAAATCCTCTTCGAACTGAGAGATGATCAATCGGGTATTGGCGGGAAAATCGGCCAGATCCGAAGGTTGCATATCAAAAGCGATCCATGGAGCCATAGCGTATAGAAATTTTCCGTTCGATCCCCACCCTTTTTCGGACACCACTTTCTGCAACAGATGGAAAATCGCTCCGCCTCCGTAGGAGTGGCCGGCGAAAGCTATGCGGGAAGTATCGATTGTGTCGTTTGAATACGAAACGGCATAGATAAATGCATTGTACAGATCGTCTGTATTATAGGAGTCGATCGAATGGGGTGCATAGATCGCGATCGTTCCTTTCGCGGCGACAAAACGCAGAAGCATTTCGTATGAAGTACTTTTCGTATCTCCCCACCCCGGTGCGAAAAAGAGTACCGGTCGGGGCGAAGAGATATCGGATGGTATGTAGATATCGATCGAAGTGCCCGGAAAATAGGGATTGGAGAGCTTTTCGACTTTTACAGTGGAGGGGTCGAACGCGGCATACCCCGAAACGGCACGGGGAATGGGGCCGTTATGGGGTGGCTGGGCAGGAGCGGGAGCAGGTGCAGGCGCAGGAGAATTTCTTTCCGGGGGAGTGGGGTTTTTCGAAAGGGGAGGGGTGGCATCCGAACAGGCGAAAAGGATAAACGAAATCAAAGATATGGCCAATCCGAAAGCTCTCATGTGCGCAGTACCTGTCTTTTGTTGTGGCGGGAGAGTTTTTGGGGGCGCAGATCGGGAATTTTCGTGGCGTATTGGCGTAAAAATCCGGGGATCGAGCGTCCTTTCACCCGCATGATGTCTTCTATGATAGTATCGGCCACTTTACGCTTGTCATAACCCCTTCTGGTCGTCAGATATTCGAAGATCAACTGCGACATTCGCCCCATCGAAATCTGCCATGTCGAAGCGGTCTGCGTGAAGATCCACCCGCTGAAATCGAAAAAACCGCCGAACACATCTTCACCGTCGAACAAAAAGTCGGCCGTTTGGCGGAAATTGCCGCTGTTGTAGACGATATCCCAGTATCTGGCGAACCGCTTCATCTTCTGGATCGTATCGAAAGAGAGCAGATCGTTTTTGAGAATATCGTAGGGGGGAATATCGCTGTAGACCATTCCGAAGGTTTCATCGTGGCGGTGAAGCGTGGTGCCGGAGAGCTTTTTGAGAATGCCGATCTGAATCTCCGCATCGGTCAGTTTCTTAAGGGTGTTGAGGTTGTCCGCGAAGCTTTCCAGCGATTCGCCCGGCAATCCCACGATCAGATCCAGATGGAGGTGTGCATGCGTGTGCCGATCCAAAAAGGCGATATTTTCCTTCACCTTCCGCAGATCCATCCGACGGCGGATATTGGCCAAAATTTCCGGATTGAGTGTCTGTATGCCGATCTCCAGTTGCAACGTTGCGGGGCCGAAGGATCCGATACGCTCCCGCAGCGCTTCGGGAAAGCGGTCGGGCACCACTTCGAAATGGAGTTCGACCGGTTCGGTCTTGGAGAGGAAAAAATCGATCAGATCGAGAGCGTAGCGAATATGGAGATTGAAGGTGCGGTCGATGAATTTGAAACTGCGCGCCCCTCTGCGCCAGAGCGTCTCGAACGCTTCCAGCAGCCGCTTCGTGTCGAACGTCCGCACCCGCTCATCGATCGCCGAGAGACAGAATTCGCATGTAAAGGGGCAGCCGCGCGAAGCCTCCACATAGATATGGCGATGGGCGATATCATGGTCGCTATATTCGTCGTAGGGGAGTGCGAGTTCTTTGAGGTCGGGGGTGACGGGGCTTATGATGCGCTCTTTGATTTTCCGCCCTTCGAGCAGATCCCGGCAGAGTCGGTAGAAAACGATCTCGCCCTCGCCCGGAACGATATGGTCTGCGGCCGAAAAGTCGACCCGATAGGGGGGATGACTCGCTTCCGGTCCGCCCAATACGATCGTCGTTTCGGGAGAGATCTTTTTGAGTATACCGATCAGGTCGCGCACGTCGGTCGCGTTCCAGATGTAGGTGCCGATTCCGACGATTTTGGGAGCGTGACTCAGTATCGTTTCGGCGATGTTACGAGGATTTTCGCCGATGACGAACTCTTCGATCACCGAACGCTCCCGAAGCTCTTTTAGATTGGCCCGCAAAGAGCGCAATCCGAACGAGCTGTGGGAGTAGCGGGAGTTGATTCCCGCAAGGACGATCTCTTTTTTGTTCATGACCGAAGCATAGCGTATTTAGCCTCAAACGAACGCCGCGCTCATATATCCCACCACCTGGGATTCGTCTCCGCTCGCGTCCGCGCTCGTGCGATAATCCAACAACAGAGGTGCCAGATGCAGCTTTTTCGCCGCTATCAACATCGCTTCCACACCGATTTTTCCGCATGCTTCGCATCCTCTGTGAAGAAGTTCGGGATTTGTCTCCCTGATCGCTTCGAGACAGACGGCATCGAGTCTTTTGGCCCGCTCCAGATCGTAGTAGTGGCTCAGATCCGTACTGATCACCACTCCGATATCGGGCTGTCGAAGTAGATACTCGATTACGGAGGCGAGGTTTTCGGGATTCTCCTCTCCGTACACGAGCTCCACCACTTTCGCATCGGGTAGATACTTTTTGATAAAGGGCATCTGCACTTCGGTGCTGTGTTCGCGATGCGCCTCCGGTACGAAAGAGAGGCCGAAAGTCTCGCGAAGCCTCGAAACCAGATTCTTGTCTATCGGCAGCTTTCCGAGCGGCGTTTCGTACGCATCGTAGTCGCTTACGCTCGTACCGGTGAGATAGACGCGATGGCTGGGGCCGATGACGACGACACGTTTGACGCCGCTGTTGGCGAGAATCCTGTGGGCGATATTGGCCGTGAATCCCGAATAGATATACCCCGCATGCGGTACGATGATCGCTCGCGAGGCACGCTCGAGCAGCGCGGGCTCTTTGAGATGTTTTTCGAGAATCGTATTGTAGTGGTCGAACATCGCTTCGATCTGGGAAGCCTCCGCGGGATAAAACCCTCCCGCGACGGCTGTCGTTCTGGTGCTCATTTCCATACTCCTTCTATGATGCGGCCGCATTTGGGGCAGCGGCCGTCTTCGAGATTGTTGATCGTCACACTGTATCCGGTGCGGTCGATCAGAAGTTCGCCGCAGTCGGGGCAGTGGGTGTCGCCGTGTACGGGCACGTTGCCCATATAGACATACTGTAGACCGGCGTTTTTGGCGATGGCGGCGGCACGTTCGAGAGTCTTTATTCCGGTCCATCGGTGATCACGCATTTTGTAGTCGGGATGAAACGCGCTCAGATGCCATGGCACGAAAGGTCCCAGCTCTTCGGAGATAAACGCCGCCATCGCGGTCAGATCTTCGTCGCTGTCGTTTTCGCCTTCGATCAGCAGTGTCGTCACCTCCACCCAGATTCCCGCTTTTACCATCAGTCTCAATGTCTCTTTGACCGCTTCGAGTCCTCCTTTGAGGATTTTCTTGTAGTACGCATCGTCCCAGCTTTTGAGGTCGATGTTGGCCGCATCGAGCCAACCGGCCATATCCTCTATGACTTCCGGCGTTTCGAAACCGTTACTGACGAAGACGTTTTTCAAACCCCGCTCTTTGGCGAGTGTGCCGATATCTCTGGCGTACGGGTAGAAGACGGTCGGTTCGTTGTAGGTATAGGCGATCGAACGACACCTGTGCTTGATCGCGAGATCGACCATTTTTTCGGGACTCACTTCGATCGATTCGTCGATTTGCGTCTCTTGTGAAATCTGCCAGTTTTGACAGAAGGGACACTTGAAGTTGCAGCCGACGGTACCGAACGAGAAAGCTTTGGAGCCCGGAAGCAGGTGGTAGATCGGCTTCTTTTCGATCGGATCGACATTAAGGGCCACCGGATGTCCGTAGACCAGATTCTGCAGCTTGCCTTTTTCGTTTTTGTTCACACCGCAGATTCCCGTCTGCCCCTCTTTGAGCTTACAGTAGTGGCGGCAGAGGAGACAGACGATACGCCCTCTCTCCTCCTCCGTGCGATAATATTGCATTTAGTCTCCTTTACTAAGGTAACTTTATAGTTACAACTTAAACTTAAGCTGATTTTAACCAAATTTTAAGTATTTGTCAAGGTAGGTTTAAGTTTAATGAGAATTACGGAGAGTGAAAAAATGTGCAGATACGATACCGTTACGATCATTCCTTTCGATATGCAGGAGCAGCCATGGTATGAAGCGCTTCGAGACTCTTTGGAAGAGATTTTCGCCGTACCGGTGCGTTATCGTCCGCAGATCCCCCTGCCCCAGAGCGCGTATGACGCTTCGAGAAAACAGTATGCGGGCGAGCCGTTCTTGCAAAGGCTTTTTTCGCTCGAGAGAGCGTCCGGAGAAATCCTGCTGGGGATCACCCGGGAGGATCTCTACGCCTCCGGGATGAATTTCATCTTCGGTTTGGCTTCCCCGGCGGGTGTTTGTGTGATAGCGCTCAAACGTCTTGACGACCGCTTCTACGGTCTACCCGAAAATCATACGCGTTATTTCAGGCGAATTTTGACCGAAGCGGTTCACGAAATCGGGCATGTTCTCGGATTGCCCCACTGCGAAAATCCGCGTTGCGTGATGCATTTTTCCAATTCGCTGGCCGATACCGATGCCAAAGGATACCGTTTTTGTCCGGTGTGCGAAAAGAGGGTGAAAGAGGCGATATGTCGCAGATGAAAGAGACCAGAGAGCGCATCTTCCGCGAGGCGCTTGAAAAGGTGGAAGATAAAGCCTATAGAGCATGGTTGATCGCGAACAAAGCGATTTTCGTTACCCGTCCCAGAACGCAGAAAAAAGCCTATCTGGAAGCGTTGGCCGACGATTCGATCGCTTCCGGGCTCGAAGGGGTGGAGATCAAAAAGGGAGAGATCAGATATGCCGATCTCGATCCGGAGGGTAGCGGCAAAATCCGCCCCGTCGTCATTTGGCAAAACGACCTGCTCAACCGCGCCGTGACACTCGGTATCTACCACAGCCTTATCGTGTTGCCCGTCAGCTCCAGGTTGTACGGCGGAATCTATCGGTATCGGATCGAAGCCAGAGACGCGATGCCCAAAACGAGCGAAGTCGTCTGCAACGCGATCGGATTGGTCGCAAGCAGCCGCATTATGGTCAATAGAGGGGTGATGACAAAGCTTACGCGAAAGGAGACGACCGATATAACGCGCATTTTGCTCGATATTATGGGCGGAGCGTAAAATCCGCGGGATCGTCGGCGAAGAGGAGGCGCCGAGAGTCGTATGTTAGAAATTTTTGGCGTTTCGAAACTGTGCGATCTCCGTCTCCACCATATCGTGGATCATTTTGTTGTAGATGTCCGCCACCATATTGGGCGAGAGGCCGAGCGTGAGCGCCTGATGTCGGACACGATTGATCACGTCTTCGATCCGCTCGTCGGATTTGATCTCGTCGATGGAGTGCTTGAATTTGGCGGCCTGTTTGACGTAGTCTTTCCTCGCCGCGATCAATTCGACGATTTTGTCGTCGATCTTGTCGATCTCTTCTCTGACTTCTTCCAGTGAATGGCATGTTTTGATCTTCATGATCTCTCCTTCGGTTTTTTCCATTTTAGCAGAATATGGAGATTTTTGGAACGAACCTCTACGTCTCCTTGCGAAAAATCCTGCCCACTATCCCGAAAACGAAACGCAAAAGAGCGACGAGAAGATAGACGCCGAACGACAGAAACAGTGGATGCCACAATCCCAGCGAGCTGTGCGAAAGGGCATCGAGATGTTCGGCCGGATGGTCCGTCCACTCGTCAAAATGCATTCCGAGCGATAAAACGACCAAAATCACGAAAAAAATCACGAACTCTTTCATTATAACTTTCATTAATACTACCTTTTGTAAGACTTATCATGATGAAAAGAAGTGCTAATTATATCATGTTCCACTCGGAATATCGATTGACGAATCAACAAATATAAAATTCTTTTTTTTTCGTCATTTTTTTGATGAAAATCAAAAAAAACATAAAATTTAGTGCTATAATTAATAAGATCCGTTTATAATTGAGACCTTTTTTGTCTTAATTATACAATGATCTATATCATTAAGGAGGCCAATTTAATGAAGGTTGAAGTATCCAGAAGAAGATTTCTTCAAGGCAGTGTTGCTTTGACTGTAGTGGGTGGTACCGCATTGTCGACAACCTCGCTCTTTTCCAACGAAAAAGAGCATGGTGAAATTGCCGTAACCACGAAAACCGGTACGGGCGAAGCCGAAGAGATCGCGACACTTTGTGAAATGTGCGTCAACAAATGTGCCGCTTTAGCGAGAGTCGAAGATGGTGTGGTGACCAAGCTTGATCCCAATCCACTCTTTCCAAAATCCAAAAACATGCTCTGTCCGAGGGGTAATGCCGGTATACAGGCGCTTTACGATCCCGACCGTCTGAAATACCCCATGATTCGAATTGGAGAGAAGGGTGAAGGAAAATTCAAGAAAGTGACGTGGGATGAGGCGTTTGAGGCGATTTTGAACGGGACGGACAAATTCAAAGGGCTGGCTCAGATTCTCGAGGAAGAGAAAGACAACAGATCTGCTATCGCTTTTTGTGCCGGTGAGGGTATGGCGGAGCATACCTACAAGACATTCTATACCGCATTCGGTTCCGCCAACTGGCTCAATCACGCATCTCTTTGTCTGCGAACGGTCGTCTCCGGTTACGGTGTCACGATTGGAGGTTATCCGCTGGCGGATCTTGAAAATGCCGAATATGTCATTATGGCGGGCGCCAACAGAGCCGAAGCGATCGTCACTCCCGATACGATGGATCTTTTCAAGCGCACCAAGGGTAGAGGCGCGAAGCTGATCTGCATCGATCCAAGATTCACCAACACCGCCGCCAAAGCGGACGAGTGGTTGGCGATCAAACCGGGAACCGATTTGGCGTTCGTACTGGCGATGACCTACGTGGTGATCACTGAAGAGCTCTACAACAAATCCTATGTCGAAACTATGGTCAACGATTTCGACAAATACAAAGAGCATATTCTCTCCAACAAATACACGCCGGAGTGGGCGGAGAAGGAGACCGGCATTCCGGCGAAGAAGATCGTGAAAATCGCGAGGGAGTTCATGGCGCATGCGCCCAAGGCCGTCTATTATCCGGGCCGAAGAAGTACGTTCGCGAAAAACGATTTCCAACTCCGCCGTGCGATGGCGATCTTCCAGGCGCTCGGAGGTGGTATCGACACCAAAGGCGGCCTGGTTTTCGGAAAGAAACTTCCGCTCGAAGGACATGAGACGATCGCACCGATGTACGCTCAGGCGCAGGGTGTGGATGTCGATCGTAAAAAAGGTGGAAAAGGGTATGCGGATTGTGCCGTCGTATCGGGTGGCGGTTCGTGGCTGGCCTTTAGAAACAGGTTCCTTGAGGGCAGGATGCCATACAATCTCAGAGGTCTTTTCGTCTACAAGCACAACCCGATTATGAATATGCCCAATACCGCCAAGACGATGGAGTTTTTGAAGAAACTGGATCTTGTCGTCACGATCGATACGATGCCCAGCGATACGGTAATGTTCGCGGATGTGGTATTGCCGGAGTGTACCTATCTGGAGAGGACCGATCCGGTCAAAACTTTCGGAGGGCCCCAGCCTGCGATCGCACAGCGCAACAAAGTCGTCGATCCGATGTTCGAAACCAAACCGGTTATGGAGATTATGAGAGGATTGACGCAGAAGATTTCCAAGCCACTTTTCGAAATCACCAAGAAGTACGACGAAGACGTGCAGGACGATATCAAGGAGCGTGGCGAAGAGGAAGTCTACAAAGATTTCGATATCACGCAGCCTTTCCTCCACTCCCAGGAGGAGCTCAACGAACACGCCGTCTCCAAATATCCCGGCGCGGCGGAGATTCTCAAGGAGAAAGGGATCTTCTATCCGGATATGGACAAACACTTCAAGCAGGTAAGTGCCAACGAACACGAATACTATCCCGAAAAAGGCAAACACTACTCCGTCAAAAAAGGAAAGCTCAAGACACCATCCGGCAAAGTGGAGTGCAATCTCCCCTCTCTGGCGAAGAAAGGTGTCGACCCGATGCCGACGTGGCGAGAGGAGTACAGCTTCAAAGTTCCCGAAGGCAAGTTCAGAATGCTTACCGGCCGTCACGCGCAATTTACGCAAAGCGGTACCTCCAATAATATGATGCTCAGAGATCTGATTCCGGAAAACTATATCTGGATCAACAAACGTGTCGCCAAAAAGATGCGAATCTCTTTCGGAGATATGATCGAAGTCTCAAGTGGTGCGGGAAAAACACGGCTTCGAGCCTATCCGACGGAGAAGATCGCGCCCGATCAGGTCTTTTTCATCCATGGATTCGGTGAAGAGTCCGAAGCGCTCACCTGGGCCTATCGTAGCGGTGGAAACGACAACGCCGTCATCGAAGATCATATCGAGCCGGTATACGGCGGTGCGGCGATGCATGAAACAAACGTAGAAATAAGGAAGGTGTAATCATGGCTAGATACGGAATGGCATTGGATTATAAAAACTGTATCAATTGCAAAGCATGCGAAGTGGCATGTAAAGAAGAAAACGGTGTGTTGCTCGGAGCGGACAAACACAGAATCTGGGTCGGCGTCAAAGAGATCGAAGGGGAGTACCCATTGCTGGATATAGTCTCCAATACGTTCGTGCCCAGCCAGTGTCAACACTGCGATGTGGCTCCTTGTCAAGAGGTTTGTCCCACCAACGCCACCTATTATGGCGAAGAGGGGCAGGTGCGGGTCGATCCGGACAAGTGTATTCTTTGCAGCTATTGTATGAACGCCTGTCCGTACGATGCGAGATATGTGGACGATCGTACGATGACAGTCGACAAATGTACTTTCTGCAGCGATACGAGACTCGCGCGTGGAGAGACGACGACGGCTTGTCAGAATACCTGTCCGACTAAAGTCAGAACTTTTGGCGATCTCGACGATCCCGAGAGCGAGATCAGCATCCTGCTCAGAACGAGAGAGCACTTTTCGCTCAAATCCCATCTGGGCACCAAACCAAAACTTTTCTATCTGACATAAGGAGTAGAAGATGGCTGAAACAGTAGAAACAACCGATATGAAAACGAAAATCAAGGAGTTCATCTCTACGATTCCTTACAACAAAATCGGAATCAAAGATCTGATGGATTTCGAAAAGACACCGAGGAATATGCTCGTAGCCGTTATGATCGTCGCGTTTTTGGCGATGTTCGTGATAGGTGTGGCGACATATCTGGCGCATGGACATCATGCCTACAACGTTACCAGAGAGCATCCATGGGGGCTTTTGATCGCGGTCTATATCTTCTTCGTCGTAAGCTCCACGGGACTTTGTATCGTAGGCTCTTTGGGAGACGTGTTCGGCTTCAAAGACTATATGATGATCTCCAAAAGGGCGATCTTCGGATCGATCGTGACGATTCTGGCGGGATTTGCCGTAATCGCTTTCGAGATAGGACATCCTATTCGGATGATGATCTACAACGTTCTTACTCCGGGTCTGACGAGTGCGATCTGGTGGATGGGTACGCTTTATGGGCTCTACCTGACCTTTATGATCATCGAATTCATCTTTTTGCTCAAACACGATATGAAGAGTGCGAAGATTTTCGGTCTGATCGGCCTTTTGGTCGGTTTGGCGGCACACTCCAACCTGGGTGGCGTATTCGGATTTTTGAACTCCAGGACCATCTCCAACGGTGTTTTCTATCCGACTTACTTCATCCTCACGGCTTTCATTACCGGTATCTTTATCGCCTTTATCATGATGGGCTTTAGGTATCAGCTGAAATTCGATGAAAAGACGACCAAAATGTTGACGAACCTCGCGAAAATCCAGGGATTGCTGATTTCGATATTGATCTTTTTCGTCACCTGGAAACTGCTGACGGACATTTATGGCGGTATGCCCAACCGTGCCGACGTGGCGAAACACATCCTGGGATCCGCGCCATTCTGGACTGAGGTGATACTCGCGATGATCATTCCTTTGGTAGTCATTCTCAAAAGCGGCGGTAGAAACGTGACGGGAATGTTCTGGGCTTCTTTGAGCGGTATGGTGGGTATCTTCTTCATGCGATACAATCTGGTCCATGATACCCAGCTCAAACCGCTTCAGATGCTCAAGATCAGAGAGTATCAGCTTCCGCCCGAGTGGGTACACTACTTCCCTTCGGCCACCGAGATCATGATATCTTTGGGCGGATTGGGGATCTGCTTGCTGCTCTACTACGTCGGAACCAAGCTTTTCAACCTCGACGAAGAGGAGAGTGCCGCGCACTGATTTTTCGTCGTTTTTTTCACTTCCACCTCCGGGAATCTTCCCGGAGGAATCCATAGAAACTCACCCTTTTTGTACTTTACTATTGTTTTTTAAAGAAAATTATATTATCATCTCGCATTTTATCCAATGATTAATAATATAAGAATTGGTTATATATGATATTTATAAATATAATAATGATATATTTTTTGTCAGATTTAAGTTATTAATAATATTAATCGTGGTAACATTCCCGATTATGTCAATAAAAGGATGCACATGGAAAAAAATGATATGAACAAGATGATGGAAATCATCGATCATGAGCTGAAAAAAGAGGGTATCTCCAGACGAGATGCCCTTAAAATGGCTGCAGTCGGGTCTGCCGCCTTTCTGACCGGCGGAACCTCGCTCAACGCCGCGACGGAAGCCAAAGCGAGCAGTAGCGCCAAAGGAAGGATTCTGATCGTTGGTGGTGGACTTGCGGGTATGTCGACCGCGGCGAGACTGACTCGTCATCTCGACAATCCCGACATCACCGTTTTGGAGCCGGGAGAGTTGGCGACCTCCTATCAGCCCGGACAGACACTGGTGGCCGGTGGGATTTGGGATAAAAGCCAGGTGGTTTACAAAACGGCCGATTTCGTACCTGATGGCGTCAAATGGATAAAAGAGAAGGCGGTGGAATTCGATCCTAAAAACAACAAAGTCAAAACCAGCGGAGGCAAGACGATCGATTATGACTTTATGATCATCGCTGCAGGTCTCAAGCTCGACTATGCCAGACTCAAAGGGCTGGGAATCACTGAAACCATCACCAGTACGGGAGACCATACCCCCGTAAGCAAGGTGATAGGCAAAAACGGTATCACGTCCATCTATTTTCAACAGGGATCCGCGGATACCTGGAGGGAGATGCAAAAATTCGTGGATGCCGCCAAAAGCGGAAAAAAAGTCAGAGGAGTCTTTACCCACCCCAATACGCCGATCAAATGCGGCGGCGCTCCGAAGAAAATCATGTATCTGACGGATGCGAGACTCAGAGAGGCGGGCGCGAGAGACAACGCGGAGCTGATCTTCTTCCCCAACGGTAGCAGAATGTTCGGTGTTCCCGAATACCACAACGCTATCGTCAAGCAGTTCGAAAAAAGAGGTATGAAGTGGAATTACAGACACAACCTCACGGGTGTCGATTTGGAGAAAAAAATCGCGATCTTCGACCGCCACTGGAAAGAGAAGGGCGAGTGGGATCCCGATCTGGAAGAGTATTCGATCGTACCCCGAGTCGAAACGGTCGAGGTTCCATTCGACTTCATCCATATCACCCCTCCGATGATTGCTCCCGAAGAGATCGGCAAGTCTCCTGTAGGTTCCAGTAAAGGATGGATACCGGTACACAAAGAGACGCTCCAGCATGTCAAATACGACAACATCTTCGCGCTCGGCGATATCGCTGCCGTTCCTATGGGCAAAACCGGAGGAAGTGCGAGAAAACAGTATAAAGTCGTCGTCGACAATCTTATCTCCGTTATGGAGGGCAAAGAGCCCAAAGCGCAGTACGACGGCTATACGGTCTGCCCTCTGATTACAGGTATCGGAACGGTAATGCTGGCGGAATTCAACTGGACCAAGAAACCCACCCCTTCGTTCCCTCTCGATCCGACGCAGGAGAGGTATATCTGGTGGCTATTGAAAGTCTATGCGCTCAAGCCGATGACACAATACGGCATGCTTTCCGGTAGAGCATAAAAGAAGAAAAGGAGAATAGCAGATGAAAAAGAGAGATATTTTACTGATGACGGTAGCTGGAATGTTTATGCTGGCGGGGTGTTCGTCCACGCCGAATGCCGGAGAGGCGAAAACCTACTCCAAAACACCCGAAGAGGTTTATCAAGCTTCCTGTAAAAAATGCCATGGCGAGCATGCGGAAGGAAATCCGAAGAAAAAAGCACCTGCGCTCAACGATCGACAGGCGGGCGAGCTCGAGCTCGATCTGTATGATGTCAAAAACGGCGGCACCAACCAAAGCTCCGGTACAGAACATGAAGTGATGGAGCACAATATGCAAAAACTTCTCGAAAAAGGATACGATTACGATCCCAAGGCGATGGCCGAATATATCGAGAAGAATTTTTACAAAGGCCTCAAAAAGTAATCTTCTTGCTATGACAGAGAGCATCTTTTCCTTTTGCTCTCTGTTAGAACATTCAGGCGTTTTTTTAGCAAATAATAACGTTGGCTAATGTATAATATATAAAAGTATATAATTCGCCTATTAGGATAATTTATGCCCAGAAAAGCGGGAAAAGTTTTTGTCTGGCCGCTCTGTACACGTATCATCCATTGGATGATTGCTCTCTCATTTACCTCCTCGTTTATCACTTCGTTTTACGAACATCTGCTCCATTACCATGTAGGACTGGGCGCTCTGTTTGGGATTATGCTCATCTACCGTACGATCTGGGGATTTATCGGGCCTCGTTACGCGACGTTCAACACTTTCAAACTCAAGCCCGTCGAACTCAAAGACTATTTCGTCGAAAAAGTAAGAGACAGATGGCGAAAGATACCTCCGGGCCACAACCCCGCATCCAGTTGGTATACCCTGCTCGTACTTTCGACAGGCTTGGTGATCGTGGTCTCCGGATTGTTGCTTTATGGCGTCGAAGAGGGA
Source organism: uncultured Campylobacterales bacterium (assembly GCA_964443745.1). Taxonomy (GTDB): domain Bacteria; phylum Campylobacterota; class Campylobacteria; order Campylobacterales; family QNZT01; genus CAYUEN01. The sequence goes on from CAYUEN010000003.1 coordinate 85,546, forward strand.
AAGGGATTGTTCGCTTTTTTGAACCCCAAATACTATATGTATATGGATGTTCTGGGTGCCGTGCACAAATATAGCGCCTATTTTCTGGCCGTCTGGGCGTGTATTCATATCACCGGAGTATTGATCGAGCAATTCTACCACAAAACCAGCATGGTTTTCGCGATGATCACCGGTTACAAAAAGAGCGAAGGCCCCGATACGGAGATGTGTCCCTGGAGAAACGTCATCTCCTACGGGACGATTCTGGCGGCGCTCGTCAATTTCTACATCGTGGAAAAAGACAACGACAATATCTTCGTCAAGAGCCGATTCGCTCCGATAGACTACAAAAAAGAGAACAAAAATTTTGCGGAAGAGTGCGGGGATTGTCACAAACCCTATCCGCCGTATATGCTGCCCGCACGTTCATGGGAGCGGATCATCGCCGATTTGGACAACCATTTTGGCGAGGAGATCACGGAAGCGAACATCACCAAAGCGCAGCAGGCGGATATTTTGGCTTATCTCAAATCGCACAGCGCCGAACACTCCACCCGCGAGGCGGCCTTCAAGATTCTCAAATCGCTCAACGGAAGAGCGCCCAAAGCGATCACGAAAACCCCCTACTGGAGAGAGGTACACAAAGAGATTCCGCGTTGGGTCTTCAAGCACAAAAAGGTCAAGGACAAGTCCAACTGCAAAGCATGCCATATCGGTTTCGAAAAAGGGATTTTTGAGGATAGGCGGATCAAGGTTCCTGTCGACTATTGAGCGAAACCTCCGCTACCTCCAGCTCTTTGCATATCCCTCCCTGCTCCAGGCGGTAGCGTGAAAAGTCGTTCGCGATACACCAGTGCCCGCGATAGTGGGCTTTTAGCTCTTTTTCCAGCGGTGCCGTTGTCTGCGCGGAACGGTTGTAGCGCGCACTGATGTGGGTGGCGATGAGGTTTTTGACATGGTGCTTCTGCGCGCTTTTCGCAAGCGCTTCGGCCGTGGTATGTAGCACCTTCTTCGCGAGCCGTTCGTAATCTCTTCGTGTGTAGGTACACTCATGAACGAGCAGATCGAGATACTCGAGCTTTTCTCCCATCACTTCCGGGTCGGCGTTGTCTCCCGCGATGATGAGACGACGGCCCGGAATCGGCTCTTTCATGTACTCCGCGGCGATATAGCGTCTTTTGTTTACCACCAGATTCTCTCCCCGTTTGAGTCTCCCGTAGAGGGGTGAGGGTTCGAGTCCGTCGGCGCGAAGTTTCGCTTCGTCGAGTTTGTTGGCGATCGTGTGCTCTCTCAGATAGAAGCCGTAACAGGCGATGCTGTGGCGCATCGGAAGCGTTTCGATTTCGAATTTGGGAAAGGTGAAGGTCTGATGGGGGGCGTATTCGACGATTGTGAAAGGAAAATCGAGACGAAGCTGCGTGATCTCTATGATCGTCTCCAACATCCGGCGGATACCGGGCGGTCCGTATATGGTGAGGGGGCGGGTGACGTTGTCCATCTTTCGCGATCCGAGCAATCCCGGTAGCCCGTAGACATGATCGCCGTGCAGATGGGTGAGAAACACCGCGTCGATCTTGCCGATGGAGAGGTGGCTTTTTTGTATCTGATGCTGCGTACCCTCTCCGCAGTCGAAAAGATACCAGCCCCGCTCCTGGGAGAGCCGGAGTCCCATCGCCGATACGTTTCGCTCACCGGTCGGTTTGCCTGCGCTCGTTCCCAAAAAGGTAAGCTCCACATCCTCTCCTAGAAGGTGATATTTTCGATCAGTTCGATCGTTTCGTCCACGATTACCGCATCCAGACAAAAATCGCAATCGAACCGATTTTTGCTCATATAGATCCGTGCCGTTTTGAGAATTTTGGAGAGTTTGGCCGGGGTGATACGGGCGGCGGGGTGGTTGGGGCCGCTTTTGACTTCGACGAAGTGGAGTGTGTCGTTTTTGTATGCGACGATATCGATCTCTCCGAATCTGGAATGAAAATTTCGATCGAGAATCGCATATCCCCTTTTTTCGAGATACGCCGCCGCCCTCTTTTCGGCGATCTCCCCTTTAGATCGGCTCAACTTTAACCCTGATCGACTTGAATCTCGCCGTCTTGGTCAACTCGTCGCACTCGTCTCCAAAGAGAAAATTGATGCGGCTTTTGGCATGATGAAACGTCGTAAAAAGCGTTCCTTTTCTGATGGTGTCGGAGAGCTTGAGTTTGAGCGGCTGGGTTCGGCCGTATCGGGAGCGGAGCACGACATATCTCTTCCCGCCGAAATATTCGCTATCTTCGCTGCTTGCCAGCACGACATCTTCACTGTAACGCTCCATCAATCTGGGGCTCTCTTTCGTCTGGGCGGCATTGTTGTAGTGGACGGTGATACGCCCCGTCGTCAGATAGAAATCCCGTCTTCTCTTTTCGATCAACTCTTTGACCATACCGCGAAGAAGATATCGTTTGTAGCGAAAATGGCCCAGGCCGTCTTTGGTACGGAACGTCCGCGTATGGAGGATCGGTGTTTCGCTCTCAAGTATCGGCCACTGCATCCCTTCGACGCGTTTGGCTTCCAGTTTCTCGTAGCTTGCGCCCGAAAAACGGGCGGGTGCTTTGCGGCGTACTTCATCCCAGATCTGGCGGGTGGATTCGTACTCCATGCAGTGTCCGAGTGCACGGGCGATTCCCTGGATCACTTCCCAGTCGTCGGGAAGGTCGTTGTTCACGAGGGGCTGGGAGAGATGAAGTCGGCGTTCGGCATTGATATAGACACCGCTCTTTTCGTAACCGCTCTTTACGCCGAAGACGACATCGGCATATCGGGTGATTTCGTTGTCGAAAAGTTCGTTGACCACGAGAAGTTCGAGGTTTTCCAGTGCTCGGTGGATTTTGGTTTGATTGGCATGTATATGCGCGATATCTTCACCCATATTGAAGAGCGCTTTTATTTCTCCCTCTTGCATCGCTTCGATCAGGTCGGGAGTCTTCTTGCCCTCTACGAGGGGAGGACGGTAATCCGGATCGTAATAGGGCAGGCAACCCATATCGCAGGTGCCTTGTACGTTGTTCTGGCCTCGCAGCGGTATCAGCCCCGCCCCCTCTTTGCCGATGTTTCCCGTCAGCAAAGCGAGATTGCAGATGGCGCTGACGGCATACGATCCGTCCTGATGTTCGGTAACCCCCAACCCCCAGAGAATCAGCGATTTTCCGGAAGCGTAGCGTCTGGCAACCGCCTTGATTTTTTCCGCCAGATCTTCGTATCCCGGAATCTTCAGAAAAAAATCCGGATCGGCGTAGGGGTCGTTTAGAATCTCCTCGCGGTATCGATCGAATCCTGTGGTACGCTCTTTGACGAACGCCTCGTCCCAGAGCCTCTCCTCGAGGATCGTACGCGCCATCATATTCAAAAAGAGCAGATTCGATTCATACGGCAGGATGCAGTTGATTTCGGCCACTTTGGAGAGTGTGATCTTTCTGACGTCGAAGATCGCGAGTGCGGCGCCGTTTCGGACGGCGGAAACGATCTTGTTGGCGACGATCGGATGCGCTTCGGTGGTGTTGGATCCGATGACGACGATGAAATCCGTCTTTTTGATATCTCCGAAGGGGTTGGTCGCGGCCCCCTCTCCCACGACGGCCCGCATACCCTTGAGGGTGGGGGCGTGGCAGACGCGGGCGCAGTTGTCGATATGGGGAGAACGGATGACATGGCGGGTGAATTTCTGAAATAGATAGGAACTTTCACAGCTCGTTCTCGCGCCGCCGATCGCCGCGAAGGAGAAATTTCCGTATCGGGAGGTGATTTGGGAAAGCTTCCATGCCACCAGTTGATAAGCCAGATCCAAAGAGGGGTAGATATAGCCATCCGGATTGACACTGTAACTGTTGAGTGCCTTTTTTAGATGGGTAGGGATGAAAAGCTCGTTTTTATCGAGAAAACTCTTTTTGATCTTCACCGCTTTGAGGCGGTTGGGGGAGTGGACGAAATCGAACCCCTCTTTTCCTTTGACACAGAGTTTGCCCTCCGAAACGACTCCCTCTTTGCGTGCGCGAATCGATTTGATTCTGTTTTCCTGCACCGTGGCCGAAATATCGCATCCGACACCGCAGTAGGTACAGACAGAATCGATCCGCATCTTACGTCTCTATTCGGATGATCGAAAGCGGTGCCTTTACCACGTCGAGATCTTCGATCTCTCCGACGGCCTCTCTGATCTCTCTCTCCAGGCAGCTGTGCGTCGCGCACAGAAGCGTCGCACTCCGATCCAGGTGGGAAGGCTTTTGCAAAAAGGTGTCGATGGAGATGTTCAGACTGCCCAGGATTTTGGCGATTTTGGCCAGGACACCCGGTTTGTCCTCCACGCGCATTCTCAGGTAGTATCTGCTCTCGATCTCCTCTTTTTCACCCAGATAGAGGCTCTCTTCCAAAAATGGCTTCTTGAATCCCAGCATCGGGGAGCTCTGTCCGGCCCGCGCGATTTCCACGATATCGGAGATCACGGCGCTCGCCGTTGCGTCGCCGCCCGCACCGGGGCCGTAGTAGAGCGTTTCGCCCACGCAGTCGCCGATGACGCTGATACCGTTCATCACGCCATCGATTTTGGCGATCATCTGCTCTTCGGGGATCAAAACAGGATGGACGCGCAGTTCGACTTTTCTGCCGATTTTTTTGGCGATTCCCAGGAGTTTGATGCTGTAGCCGAACTCTTTGGCGAAATCGATATCTTCCGCCGTGATGTTTTCGATTCCTTCGATCAGAATATCCTCCGGTTTGGCGTCGATTCCGTAGGCGATGGAGGCGAGGATCAACAGTTTGTGCGCCGCGTCGAACCCACCGACGTCGAAAGTCGGATCGGCTTCGGCGTATCCGAGCTCTTGCGCCTCTTTGAGAACCGTTTCGTATGCGACGCCCGCTTGCATCATTTTGGTCAGCATATAGTTGCAAGTACCGTTCATGATGCCCTTGATCGAAAGGATATGGTTGGCGCTAAGCCCCACCTTGAGAGCGTTGATGATGGGGATTCCTCCCGCCACACTCGCTTCGTAACCGATTGGAATGTCTCCCGCGATCTTCTGCAGGTCGTAGCGGTGATAAGCCAGCAGCGCTTTGTTGGCCGTGACGACGGCCTTTTTTTTGGAGAGGGCGGTTTTGACCACTCTGTAGGCCTCTTCCACGCCGCCCATCAGTTCGACGACGATGTCGATATCGGGATCGTTCAGCACTTCGTCGATATCGTCCGTCAGCGGAATATCGACGTCGCGTTTTCGTGAAAGATCCCGAACGACTCCCTTGACGACGCTCAGCTCTTTTCCCGCACGCGCGGTAATGATGTCCCGGTTGCGCTGAAGGATATTCGCGACACTCTCCCCTACGGTGCCCACACCTACGATCGCGATCTTTATCATAAGGCTCCTTTCTGGAGTTGTTGGAGGTATTTTTTGATATTTCTGGCGGCTTGTCGTGTTCGCTTCTCGTTTTCGATCAGGGCGATCCTCACATATTGATCGCCATGTTCGCCGAATCCGACTCCTGGGCTGACGGCCACCTTCGCTTCGCGCAGCAGTTGTTTGGAAAACTCCATACTTCCCAGATGCGCGGCGACTTTCGGAAGTTTCGCCCAGACGAACATTGTCGATTTGGGTTTTTCGATCTCCCATCCCGCTTTCGAGAAGCTCTCGCAAAGCACGTTGCGCCGTTTTTCGTATTTTGCGATGATATCTGCGACACAATCTTGCGGGCCGTTGAGGGCGACGGTGGCGGCCACCTGGATCGGCGTGAACATTCCGTAGTCGAACCACGACTTGATTTTTTGCAAGGCGCCGATCATCCGCGCGTTTCCGACGAAAAAACCGACTCTCCATCCGGCCATGTTGTAGCTTTTGGAGAGGGTGAAACTCTCGACGGCGACATCTTTCGCCCCTTCGACTTCGAAGATGGAGGGGGTTTTGTAGCCATCGAACGTGATATCGGCGTAGGCGATATCGCTGATGATATAGAAACGCTCCTCTTTGGCTACCTTCACGAGCCTTTCGTAAAATCCCTTCTCCACCGTGACGGTGGTGGGATTGTGGGGGAAGTTAACGACGACGAATTTCGGTCTGGGAAGCGATTCGTCGAGTGCGGTGTAGAGTTTTTGAAAGAAAAAATCTTCATCGAGCTCGTAGTTTTCGTTGTATGCCATCGGCATTTTGACGACGTTGGCGCCCGCTATGACGAAAGCGTGGGTATGGATGGGATAAGCGGGATCCGGTACGATGGCGACATCCCCCTGGTTGGTGATCGCCTGAACGAGATGGACGTATCCCTCCTTCGATCCCATTGTCGCGACCGCTTCGGTATTGGGGTCCAGGATCACGCCGTATTTGCGCTCGTACCAGTTGCAGATCGCCAGTCGCAGTTTGTAGATACCCTTGCTGGCGGAGTAACCGTAGTTTTTGGGTTTGAGGGCGGCTTCGACCAGTTTGTCGACGATATGCTGAGGGGTGGGGCCGTCGGGATTGCCCATACTGAAATCGATGATATCCTCGCCCGCCCGTCTGGCGCCCATTTTGATCTCGTTGATCTCGGCGAAGACGTAGTTTGGCAGGCGGTTGATCGTGTTGAATTGTATTTCGTCGAACATGATGGTGACAACCTATCTTTTGGAAATATAGATACTGATGCCGCGTCTGAGGTTTTCCAGCGTATAGATATCGTCGATCTTGATATATTTCGCCCGCTCAGGCACGTTTAGTTTGATATTATAGCCTCTTTTCTCTTGGGAGACGTTGTCTATCATGTTGAGCGCGCGGTCGTAAAAGACGATGTAAGGGTGCCAACTGTTACCCTTGTGGCTGTTGATGACGACGGTGCGGGCGTTTTCGACATCGAACCAGTAGGGGCTCAGCGGTTTTCTGTAACTGTTCTTTCGGTTGTAGATCACTTTTCTAGTAAGAAGGTGGGCACGGGAAATATCGATATTGTAGCGCCATCCGTTGGCAGAAAAGTGCCGAATCTCCTCGAGTTTCGCACCCCGTTTCGCAAATTCGGCAGCGAGTATTTCAGGATCGATGAGGGTATCGCTTTCGAGAGTCACACTCCAGAGAAAGCCGCTTCTGTCACGCATCGCCTTTTTGGTGAAGAGATTGTTGTAACCGATGTCGCTCATTACATTTTTGACGAGTTTTGTGAAAAGTGCCGGTTCGTCATCCTGGGGCGTGGCGAAGCTGAGTGTGAGCAGCCTCGTATGGGGCAGTTGCAGTTTCAGCAGACCGTTGGCCTTCAGTTTCGCGGCGACCTTTCGAATATCGACGCCATAAGGGGTAAGATAGCGGCTATGGTCATGAAAGAGAATACGAATCAGCTTCTGATTGCTTTGATAACTGCGCGAACCGATCATCTCCCTGATTTGGGACGTGAGTGCGTCACCGAAAAGGAGAGAGCCCATCAGTAGCGAGGCTATGATGATTCTTACCATGTGATCCCCCGACTGTAACTGTAGTATGTTTTGTTGTCTATCTCTCTGATTTTGCCATCTTTATATAAAAGACGGACTTTTCTTTTGGAGCGGATCGGGATACGTTTACCCCGGTAATAAACCTTGATACGTGGATGGCCGGAAATGATCAGCATATCTCTCTTCGCATTCAGACGAAGCGGTTTTCGGATCAGATAACTTCTTTTTTTGTAGTTGTCGAGATAGAGAATACCGATCCATGCCCGGTTGATCGGCTCGATGTAGAGTTTGCTTGGATATGTCGTATTTTGAGAGGAGGTCTTCGTGGTCGCGGAGAGAACCTCTTTGGGAGCCGGTTCGACTTTTGGGGTGTCGGATATGCCGGAAGAAGATGAAGATAGTGTTTCGCTACTATTGGTCTCTTTGGTTTCGGATGTCGTGTTGGTCTCCGATGCGTTTTTTTCCGAAGAGAGGTTTTGCTCTTTGAAGAGGGTGGCGACCGCTTTGTCCAGATCGATATCGTTTTCGGGTATCTGCGTGGCATTGGCGGAGGAAACGGCCGATTCGTTCGTTTCGCTGCCGTTTGTTTCGATCGCGACGGGGACCGGAACGGTATCGTTTCGCTCTTTGTGTTTGATCAGATTTTCACTCGCCTCTTTGAGAATCGTCGTATTCTGGGCGGGTTCGGTGAACGTTTCGGTATTTTTGCCCGTTTTGAAAAAAAGCAGATAGAGAAGTAGAGCAAATAGCAAAATCGCGAGGATGATCAGAGGAAGTCGCTTTTTCCATTCGGGAGGTTCGGGTTTGACGTATTCGTTGAAGAGTTGAGGCTCCTCCTCTTTGTGCGATTCGTAGTATTTCAGGCATGCCTCTCTAAGATCCCCCAGACCCAGACCGTATTCACGCTCTAGAATCTGAATGAAACCGAGCGCTTTGGTCTTGTGGAATCTTTCGAAATCCTGATCCAGAAGCGCTTCGAGGTCGTTGATATTGATGAAAGTTTTTTCCGAGACCTTCTCGAGCCCCAGTTCCTTGATCTGTTTGATTGCATCCATGTTAGCTTCGCATCCTGTCACATAATATTGCCGCCGCGGCGCCGACGTTGAGAGAGTCGAAATCGTGTTCCATTTCGATAGTGACGTCTCGGTCGCAGAGTCGGCGTACCTTCGCGGAAATACCCTCTCCTTCGCTTCCTAGTACCAGCACCTTTCGGGGGGCGAACGAAACCCCTCTGACATCCTCTCCCCCCGTTGTCGCGCAATAGATCGTCAATCCGGCCTGTTTGAGTTCGTTTAGGGCCGTGGCGGTATCGGGAAAAAGCGAGACGGGAAGATCGAGCAACGCTCCGCTGCTGGATCTGACGGCCGTTTCGAGATTGAGCCGTTTCATACCGCCGACGATCAACCCTTCCACGCCCAGCGCCCACGCGCTTCTGGCGATCGCCCCGATATTTCCCATATCGGTCACGCCGGAGAGCAGCAATAGAAAATCTTTGGTTTTGAAATCGGAAAGGGGATGCAAAGGAATCGGTTCGATTTCGAGCAAAAACCCCTGATGATTCCCTCCTCTGGCGAGACTTTGCGCTTTTTTCGGGTCGAGCTTGACGATCTTTTTCCCGCTTTTGGCGATTTGTGAAAAGCGTTTTTTGTCGATCTCTTTGGCGAGATAGAGTTCCCGGATCGATTCGGGATGGTGCTCCAGGATATGGAAAAAGATCTGCTTGCCGTATACTATCATGGGCTCCATTTTACACAAATTTTTTTACCGTTAGGTTAAAGGGGATGACTAGTTCCCGTCCAGCAAAGAGCGGTAGCAATCTTTGGGCGATTTGCCGGTGATTTTGGCCAGAAGTCTTGCCGCCTGTTTCTTGGGAAGATCGAGCGAGAGAATCTCTTCTTCCGTGATCGGGATCGTTTTATTTACAGAAGCCTTGAGGACCGCGACCCATTCGCCCCTGATCTTTTCCTGAGAGAGCGTTTTTTGAAGCGAGGGGGCGGTTCCCCGGAAATGTTTTTCGTGCAGTTTGGTCGCCTCCTTGAGCAAAAAGAGCTCTCTTTCGGGCGCGATCGCGGCTATCTGCTCCAGTAGTTTCGTCAATCGGTGGGGAGCTTCGTAGAGAATCGTCGTATAACCGCTATAGAGCGCTTCATGAAGTGCGCTTTCGCGTGCTTTGCCTTTGTGCGGCAAAAAACCGAAAAAGAGAAATTTCGTTTCGCAATATCCGCTCGCCACATAGGCCAGCAAGGCGGCGTTGGCTCCCGGTAATACCCGGTAAGGGATGTCGTGGCGCTGCGCATATATGATCAGCGCGCATCCGGGATCGCTGATACCGGGCATTCCGGCGTCGCTCATATAAGCGACTTCCTCTTCGAAAAGGGCGGGGTCGAGCTTTTCGAGCAACGATTTTTCGTTGTGGGAATGGAGGGAGATGAAATTTCGAATGTTCGGTTTGAAATCGTACCGTTCGGAGAGCAGATGCAGGAGCTTTTTCGTGACTCTGGTGTCTTCACAAAAAAGCGTCGAGACACGCTCCAGGAGCCTGAGACTCCCAAGAGAGATGTCTTCGAGATTCCCTATGGGTGTCGGGATGAAGTAGAGCAATTACTTCAGATTGTATTTTTTCTTGAATTTCTCGACTCTACCCGTCGCGTCCACGATTTTTTGGCTACCGGTGAAAAACGGATGGCATTTGTTGCAGATGTCGATACGCATTTCGGAGACGGTGGACATCGTATCGAACTCGTTACCGCATGCGCAGGAGACATGACATGCTACATACTCGGGATGGATATCTTTTTTCATTTCTTTTCCTTTGTGATCAACGCAGTATAACGCTGAATTCTTTTCGCACGTGGCGAATTGGTATCAGGGGAGCGATTATAGCAAAAGTTGTTTATTTTACGCTTAAAAAATCCGTATCGAAGAAAAAACAGCAGACCTTGAAAAAGGTCTACTGCCATATAGGGGGAGGGGAACCATAAGTATAGCAAAAAATAATGATTAAATCAAGAGTTTTGCCGCAATACTTTGGGCCGCCGTCTCACTTTTGAGGATAAAATCGCTCCGGAAAGCGATTTTGTCATGATTGTGCAGCATTTCCCGCTCCTTTTCGGTAAATCCCCCTTCACATCCGACAAGAACGGACGAGATTTCGCCCCACTCTTTCTCGCCTCCAAAATCCAATACCGAAAACCCCGCATACCGATCCAGCAATATCTCCAGCGAATCAAGACACTCCATCTCCATCAGGTCGCTTCTGCCGCATTGCTGGCAGGAGTTGATCAGTATCTTTTCGAGCCGTCCGAAATCGGGTCGAAAATGACGCTGGCTCCGTTCGCAATAGACGAAAGTGATTTTAAAGACGCCGATCTGGTTGAGGGCGGGGAGGCTTTTTTCGACCGTTTTGGGATCGATCATGCACCAAAGAAGATGGAGAAATCTCTTCGGCTTTTTCGGACGGAGCGCTTTGTCCGTCAGCGACAGACGCGCCGATTTTCTATCGACGGTATCGATGCGGTAGCGGTAGAGAAAATCGTCCCGGAGATTGCGCAAAGAAACGATTTCGCCGACATGGAGGCGGCGGACTTTGAAAAGATGGCGATACGCTTCCTGCTCGAGTGTGAGTACCGAAGCGGAGGCGTCAGGATCATAGAGGAACTGCATAGGCGATCGCCGCCGTGCCGACCAAAAGAGCGATATCGGCGAGATATTTGCGCTTGGCGTAGGATTTGAACGCAAGCTGCGAGGGGATGTCGTTGAGCCGTGTCTTTTTGTAGATGCGATGAAGCCTGATGCTGGTAAAGAGTATGACGACCATCGCACCGACCATCATGAAGATCTTCCAGTGGAGCACGAAACTCTCCGTCGTCCAGAGAATCAACCCCGTGAAAAAGAGCGATCCGAGCATGAAGTAGTATTGCAGGGCGATACTCTCCACCCACTTCGAAAAAGCGCGGAAATCTTTGTCGGAAAAGATGAAAAAAAAGCTCACCACCGCGACGAAGATCGTGGTGAGGACGAAAATCAGGTGCAGATCGGTGGCCATTTCGATAAGTTCGGCCGTAGCCGGCAGGGTGGACATAGGTGCGGACTCCTCGGTTTTTGCCGATATTATAACAAACTCCGCCAAATAGTAGGCATGGTATGGAAGTTGCTTTGATTCTACAAAAGAATTGATCAAGGAAAACGAATGAAAACTGAAAACAAACCACTTGTACTCTTTTTGGGCATAATGCTTTGCGTACAGACGCTTTATGGTTGGAAAGTGGAAAAAGACGGTACCACACAGATGAAACTGACCGATACGGGAAGACTCTGGATAGGTGCAGACGGAAAATATGGCGAGCCGAAAATGGCTGTTACCACCACGGAAAGCAGTGAAGATCGCGCACTCGATGTACGAACAGAAAGAGGAAGCGGCAATAATTACGGTATTGTAGCCACAGCTTACGGAGAAAATGCGGATATGAATGTCGCACTTTACGGATGGGCTTCAAGAGCGGCGAATAATTACGGACTCTACGTTGATAGCGGGTATGGTTATTTCCGGAGTAGGGTCGGTATTGGAACGCAAAGTCCGGCATCGATGCTCCATATCATAGGTTCGGTCGATCATGAAGACGGCACGATAGTGACTATCCAAAACGATACTTCTGTAGATTGGTCACGGGCGCTCAGTGTCCTTACCCCGAATGTTCCGAATGGTAAACGGGCAGGTTTGTTGACTTTTGGACAAGCCGACAGTGAAGGGGCAGCCGGACATATCAGCTATGTCAATAGCGATACTGATGGGGAAGGATATATAGATTTTGCGATCAGAAGCAAAGGGGCAAATTTTTTGACTATCAGAGAAGATGGCATAGTAGGTATTGCGACGGCAACAAAGCAATCCAGTGGTAATGATTTTAAACTTTATGTAAATGGAAAAGCAAAAGCGAAAAAATGGGTAGAATCTTCTGATAGACGTCTGAAAAAAGAGATTGAAACCATCAAAAATCCTCTTGAAAAAGTGGAACGACTCAGAGGTGTGACATTCCGATGGAAAGACGACAATTCCTCAAGAAGAGAAATCGGATTTATCGCACAGGAAGTCGAAAAAATCGTACCGGAAGTTGTTACGCCACCGACGAAAAATGATAAATTCTACAGTATGAGTTATGGCGAGCTCACGGCACTTTTGACCGAAGCCATCAAGGAACTCAAAAAACAGAACGACGCACTGAAAAAAATAGTCTGTAAAGATCATCCCGAAGAACAAATTTGTCTGCAAACGAATAGCGACGAGTAGATTTGATGAAAAAAATATTCGGACTGCTGATTCTCTTTTCCGCATACGCATTTGCCGCTTGTGATACGTCGATGAGCGAATCGCATACGCAAGTATGTGAAAACCATACTGTCGATCCCGAAAACCACGACGCTGTATGTTGCAGTATGACTCTTCCTGTTGCAGAATATCGTTTTGATACCTGCCAATGGGATGGCACGACCGATGAAGTAGTCGATAGCAGCGACAATGGCTATCATGCAACCACCTATCACGGTACTCAGCCCAAAACTGGTTGGATCAACCGTGGAGCGGAGTTTACAGGAGGTGACTGGGATAATGCAAAGACCATCGAAACCTCAAGTCAGATTATCGATACCGAGCAAGATTTCACCATAATGTTTTGGATGAAAGTCAACGATATAGACACCTCCAAAACATGGACCGGAGTTCTGGCGAAAAAAATCGAATTTTATATCACGAAAGACAGAGAAGTACATGTGAATATGAAAAATCAACCAGACCAGGAATCTTTCAGTAGCGATAAAAATATTTTCGAAACTGGAAAATGGTATCACATTGCTATCAGAAGCCAAGGCAGAAGCATTAAAATGTATCTAAACGGAAATATTGTCATCGATGAAACGATGACCAAAGATAAAAACGAGGATGACCTGGGTTTGCTTCTGGGAAAAACGGACTGGGAAGGTGCCCCCCCCTTTAATGGAATACTTGATGAATTGAAGCTTTATCAAAATGCCCTGACAAATGACCAGATAAACAGCATCTACAATAACGAAAAAGAGCTATACAATTATGACGGTACCCAGAGAGATGGTTTGTTGTGCCCTGACAATCTTCTAGCCGACTATCGTTTCGATGAATGCTCATGGAACGGTACAGATGGGGAAGTGAAAGATAGTAGTG
>CAYUEN010000004.1:0-12552 GCA_964443745.1 uncultured Campylobacterales bacterium
GGAGGAGATCGTCGCGCCGGCTCTCAGATACGCCAGAGAGGGAATCACCCTCTCCGCGTTGCAGGCGGGATTCGTGAAACTGCTCGAGCCGATTCTGCTTTCGACGGAGCAATCCCGGGCACTCTTTTTTCCTAAAGGGGAGTTGATAGACGAAAACCGCCCCTTCACCAATCCCGAATACGGGGATTTTCTCGAGCGGTTCGCCCGAGAGGGAGCCGCGGTTTTCTATCGGGGCGAAATCGCCGAGCGTATCGATCGGCTCTGTCTGGAAAGAGGCGGTTCGCTTCGAAAGGAGGATTTGGCCGGTTACGAAGTGGCGCTTCGAAAGCCGATCGGCTTTTCTTACGGAGGCGAACGGATTTTGACCAATCCTCCCCCTTCGGCGGGCGGGGTGTTGATCGCGTTCGCACTGAAATTGCTGGAGGAGGCGAAGGTCGAATCTTTCGGTTCGGCGGCACATCTTGAGGAGCTGATCGAAACGATGGCGGTGACGGCGGAGTTTCGAAGCGAACGTATCGACGGTTTTTTGCACGAATCGGGAGTGGAACGCGTGCTCGAAAACCGACGGCTTTTGTCACACTATCTTCTTTCGAAAAAGAGCAGACTCGATCTGTGGGGCAATACGACCCATATCAGCGTGATCGACGCACGGAACAACTGCGCGTCCGTCACGACGACCAACGGCGAGGGAAGCGGGGAGGTGATCCCGGGAACCGGAATCATGCTCAACAATATGCTCGGGGAGGAAGATCTCAATCCCCGAGGTTTTTTCGAATGGCCTGCGGGGATCCGTCTGCCTTCGATGATGGCTCCGACGATGGTTTTGGAGAAAGAGCGTCCCAAACTGATTCTCGGCAGTGCGGGCAGCAACCGCATCCGAAGCGCGATCGTGGAGGTGGTGATGAACCATATCGTTTTCGGTATGCCTATCCAGAAGGCGATCGACGCACCGCGTATCCACTACGAAAAGGGGGAACTCTTTTTCGAACCGGGATTCGATCCTCAGACGGTGGAAGCGATCGCCGAACGCTACAAAACCAATCTCTTCGATACAAAAAGTATCTTTTTCGGAGGAGTCAACGCCGTAACGGGTACGTTCGAAGGGGGTGCGGATACCCGACGCGGCGGATCGGTGCAGATCGTGGAGTGATAAAAAAGTGCAGTATTCGTCGCCCCTGCCGATATTATCTCTATAAAAAACCGCGTATCGAAAATCGAAATCTCTGCGCGGACAAAGGAGAAGCGTCGATGAGAGACCAAGCTACCCTCGACCGAGACCTTCGGCATGCCACCTTCTCCGCTCTGATTCTGATCGATTGCGAAGGGGTTGAGGGAAGAGAAGTGGCGGATTTTCTGAAAGAGTTCGCCGACCGTTTCTCCTATACGCTCTACCGTTTGCAACCCGGGTGTTACGCGCTCAGAGACCATGAACCTTTTCCAAACCATGCCCGTTTCGAATCCGAACTCGAACTTCTCCTTCAGGAGTCGAAAGTTCGATTGACGCTCGGGATTTCGCTGGAGCGTCGGGATGCTCGAGAAAAGGCGCAAAAGGCGCTGACATTCGCAAAAAAACACGATCGCCGCATGATCGCCTACAGCCGTATGGTCGAAAATGCGCTGGAGACGGAGAGCGATCCGCTCTAAAAGGCTCCGAAAACTCTCTTGAGCAGTGCCGTATCACGCATAAGGGGATTGTCCCTGATCTGTTTCTCTTTGAGGGCGATCATCTTCATCAGACCGTCGATCGTTCGCTGCGTGACATACCCCTCCAGATCCTCCTCGTTTTCGGAGGGGAGATATCGCTCCATTCCGAATTTTCCCGCCAGTGCGGTGATTTGGTCGTTTCGAAGGCTGCCGGTATGTGATTTGTAGAAGGATTGAAACGAACGGTAATATTTCGCGACGTCGTTGCGGGCCATACTCTTTGCGACGATCGGTTTGATGACGGATGCGAGTTCTTTCGTGGTATGTTCTCGAAAATAGTTCGTCGCGGCGTCGTCCGGGCCGGAGAGGATGCGTTTGGCATCCTCTATCGACAACTTTTTGATCGCATCGATGAAGATATCGGCCGTTTTGGGGGCCGCCTCTTCCGCCGCTTTGTTGAGAGCGGCGATCAGATCCGTGGCGTACTTTTCCCCGCCGACGCGTCCAAGCAGCTTCGCGGCGGTTTGGAGATGTTTCGGCAGCGGAATCTTCACCATCGGATCGTTCAAATATCCTCCCTCTCGGCCCAGATTCGAAACAGCGTATTGTACGCCGTCGGCGAGAGCCTCTTTGAGTGCGGTATCCATGTCCGAACGCGAAAGAGAGGTGGCGTTTTCTCTCGGAGTCGGTTTTTGGAGTTGCTTCGCCTTTTGCATAATCCCGCCCAGCTGATCCTGCCAGCCGGCATATATCGCGGTCGAACCAAGAAAGAGGGTAAGCAGCAAGATCTCTTTTTTCATGATGGCTCCTTCGGGGTGTGCAAAGGAAGCTCCTCTCGGATCAGATTGATCCAGAAACGGGCTCCCGTTTCGATCAGATTGTCGTTGAAGTCGTAGTGTGAAGCGTGTAGAGGGATCGACGTCTCTCCCTCTTTCGAACCGAGCCAGATGTAGCATCCCTCCTTTTTTTGAAGAAAGAAGCTAAAATCCTCCGATCCGAAACTGGAAGAGAATCGGGTGAGAACGCGGTGCGGGGGGACGGTCTTTCGGGCGGCTTCGAGCGCGCTTTGGATGTAGCTGTTGCATGTAGGCGGGTATTTTCGAGTATAGATCAGGCGTGCCCTCGCGCCGAAACTCTTCGCGATTCCTTCCGAAATACTCCGTAGGCGCGATTCTATCGTATCTTGTACCGTTTCGTCGTAGGAGCGTACCGATCCTTCGATCGTACAGTTGTCGGGAATGATGTTGAAAGCGGTGCCGCTCTCGATTTTGGCGACGGTGACGACGTGGGATTGGGCGGGAGCGATATCGAGTGCGGAGATCCCTTTGATCGCGAGTACGATGTGGGATGCGACGACGATAGGATTGATGCCGCTTTGGGGCTGGGAGCTGTGAGCGGATTTGCCCCGGACTTCGATCTTCCACGTATCCACGGAAGACATGACGGCGCCGCTTTTGATCAAAAAGGTGCCCAGCGGTTCGTCCGGACGATTGTGCAGAGCGTAGATTCGATCGATCGGATAGGTTTCGAAAAGTCCCTCTTCGATCATCGTTTTCGCTCCACCTTCTCCCTCTTCCGCCGGCTGGAAGAGTAGGTAGACGGTTCCGTCGAATTCGATCTGTTCTTTCAGACTTTTCGCGGCGGCGAGCAGCATCGCGATATGGCCGTCATGACCGCAGGCATGCATACGACCGGGATGGCGGGAGCGGTAAGGAAGGTCGTTTTGTTCGGTGATCGCGAGCGCGTCCATATCGGCTCTCAGAGCGATCGAACGTGTACGGCTCCCTTTTTGGATCCATCCGACGATTCCTGTCTTCGCCCACCCCCTTTCGTAGGGGATCTTGTAACGCTCCAACTCTTCTGCGATGAGGTCGCCGGTTTTCTTCTCTTCGAACGCGAGTTCGGGAATTTCGTGCAGACGATGTCGGATCTTTCTGAAATAGGCGGTATCGATCGTCGGCTCTCTCAAATCTCCTCCTTCTGCAGGATCAAAAACGTCTTATCCGGCTCCTCCGCGAAAAGCGCGATATCTTCCATATCCAGCAGTTTCATTCCGGTACGCTCCATGATATCGGCGACATCGTGGTAGTATTGGATGATGGAAGCTTGGGATTTGCGCCAAAGGTCCCGCTCTTTTTCAAAAAGCGCGATATCGGTCGTAAGCAGGTCGTCTTCGAATCGTGCGTCTATCGCCAAAAACCTCTCCGGCGTTTCGTCGATCAGGCAGCCGGTAGCGACCTCTTCGAAACCGAAGCGGGTATTGATATCCGCCAGAAAAACTCCGCCCGGAGCCAGGATGCGGTGAACGTCGCCCAAAAACCGCTCCAGCGAGGGTTTGTCCAGATAGTTGAGCACATCCGCGACGGCCAGAAGTGCGTCGTAGGCTCCTTGTTGCATTTCAAGCGGCTGAAAATGGGCGTTCGCTCCCTTGCTTCTTGCGATTTGGACCATCTTTTCGCTCAGGTCGATTCCTTTCGCTTCGTAACGCTCCTGCAGTTTCAGCAGCAAGGTACCGTTGCCGCATCCGATATCGAGTATACGCTCGACGGAAAAGCGACGCAACCGCTTTAGATAGTGTTCGTAGAGTTTGGCGTAGGTATCGTAAAAGCCGATCATCGGCTCGATTTCGGCATACAGATCGAGGGGATTACGTTTCGTCAAACAGCAACTCTTTGACTCTGTCGAAGATACAGTAGTCTTCATCTTTGCAGTTGTCGACGATGATGAATTTGTTGAGCATCTTCATAAATTGTAGTTTTTTGACTTCGTCGTCTCCCAACTGTTTTCTGACCACTTTCACGAATTTTTCGATATTTTCCTTAAAGTTTCGCTCGTCACCCAGAATCGCCTTCGCTTTGTCCGCATCGAGATGGAACTCTTTTTGAAAAAGGTCGCACACTTTGGAGAGCTCGTCCCTGTTTTCGACATTGTCGAAATTGATAATATGGCAGATGATTCCGGCGGCCGCCTCCTGCAATGCTTTGGGGTCTTCGACTTCGAATATATTCTGCTCATGACCGATTTTGTCGAGCCAATCCTTGATATGCATATGCATCCTACACCTCCTGTTTTCATTGTAGCAAAAAGCGAAAAAAATGACAATAGATTCAGATGAAAAAGAGGGCCAGAATCAGGTAACGCACCCCTTTCGCGACCAGAACGAGTAGAAAGAATCTCTTGAAATCGTAATGCAGCACACCCGCCACGAAGGTGATCGGATCTCCGATGACCGGCGCCCAGGAGAGCAGCAGAACGATCGCTCCGTAACGGGAGAAGAGATTTTCGGCGCGTTCGAAAGACTCTTTCTTCACGTAGTTGCGTTTTTCCAGATAGGCGATTCCGAAAGTGCCGAGGTAGTAGTTGACGCAAGAGCCGATCGTATTTCCCAGTGTCGCGGCGACAAGCAGCCCCCAGAGGTTGTAACCGGCCAGGATGTCGTACGCCAGAACCGCTTCGCTCACGACGGGCAGGAAAGTGGCGGCAGCCAGAGAAGAGAGAAAAAGGGTGAGATAGACCACGATCGAACCTATGCTATAATTTGGACAATTATACCACAACGAGAAGGGTTCGGATGAAGATAGTACTTGCCAGTGGGAACAGAGGGAAAATCGCGGAGATCAAAGAGGCGTACGACGAATACGAGGTGATTCCCTATACGGAGCTGATTCCCGCCTTCGAAATCGTCGAGGACGGGACGACCTATCGGCAAAATGCGATCATCAAGGCCGAAGCGATATACGACAGGCTCGAAGGAGGGCGCGAAGATTTCGTCGTTCTCGCGGACGACAGCGGGATCAGCGTACCCGCCCTGGGAGGCGTCCCCGGTATCTACAGCGCCAGATATGCGGGCGAAGGGGCGAGCGACAGGGAGAATCTGGAAAAACTGATTTTAACGCTGAAAAAACATGGCCTCTCTTCCGCGCCGGCCCACTACACCGCGGCGATCGCGATCGTATCGAACAAAGGGGTTTTTACGGTACATGGCTGGATGTACGGCCGGGTGATCGACGAAGCCAGAGGGGAGAAGGGATTCGGATACGACCCAATGTTTATCCCCGAGGGGTTCGACAAGACGCTCGGAGAGTTGGACGGCGAGGTCAAACGTGCGTTTTCACACCGCTCCAGAGCGCTCGAACGCGCGAAGAAAATACTCGCACTGCTTTCTTAGCGAACGCTCTTTTCCTGCATGATCGCATCCAGAATGGAGAAGACCTGATCGCTCGCCCGCTCCATCTCCTCGAAAGCTTTGTCGAGTTTGTCAAAATCGGAGGGTTCTTTGGAGATGACGTCGAACACCTTGTGCGTGGCGTTGTGGACGGTGGCGTGCGGCGTTTCGAGCTTTCGGAAGCTGGGTCGCTTCTCGAAATAGGTCTTGCCGTCTCCTTCGTAATACCATTTTCCCAATCTGCAGTTGTGATGATCGACGAATTCGAATTGTTTTTCGGCGGTGATGGCGGAGAGGTAGGTATTGATTTTCCAGAGTACATGATCGAGTTTGGCGAGCGCCATGAAAACTCTGTCGTTGGTGTGGTTGTTGTGTTCGAGTACCTCTGCCATCATATTCGTATTTTCCGAAAGAATTTGATCGAGTTGTGAGATTGCCGAAGCGGATTCGGAGATACTGCCGAGAATCTGCTCGAATCGTCCGCTGATGCTGACTACATCCTGCTTCATCGACTGAAGGGAGATATTGATTTCGCTGACCGCTTTGTCGGTTTGATCGGCGAGTTTTCGCACTTCGTCCGCCACGACGGCGAATCCCCGGCCGTGTTCGCCGGCTCTGGCCGCTTCGATCGCGGCGTTGAGTGCGAGAAGATTGGTCTGATCGGATATGTCCTTGATCATCGTCAGAACGTTACCGACGTCGTCGGCTCTCGTGGAGAGCGACTCCACCGAGTGCATCGATTCGTTCGAGAAGCTGTTGAGTTCTTCGAGACTCTGTGTGATGGCGGAGGTTTTTTGACTCGTGTTCGAGACGACATCGAGCAGTTCTAAGAGATCAAGATTACCCTGTTTGGATGCGGCTACCGAATCGGCGAGAGTTCCCTGAATATCGGTGATATTGGCTTTGAGTTGTCTGTTTTGTGCCTCCATCAGCCCTCTGGATGGGTCAAGGCGTTCCTTTTCGATCTCCTTGCGGAGAGTTTCGTTTTCCGCTTTGAGATATTCGATTTGCGATTCGAGTTCGTGTATTTTCACCGTATGTGCCGACATATCGAGAGTGTCGATCCGTTTTTTGAAGAGGGTCATAGGGTTTTCCTTGGAATCGTTTGAATTTGATACATAATCGACTTTTTATCAGAAAATTTTATCTTTTTTCGTCCTGTGGATGCGGTCGCGCGGATTTAATCGAAAAAGTGGTATACTATCTCTCAAAACGAACAGAATTATATTGACAAAGGTTTTTGACAGATGGAACTGAAATTGGCCAAAAAGGAACTCAAAGGAAAATCCAGAACGATTTCGCTGGAGAAGATCGAAGAGATTTTGAAGAAAGAGAAAGAGAAAATTTTCTATTTCGATCATGACAACTCCCACAAAGATCTCGTCGCGCTCGTCGACCATTTCGAAAACGAAGGATACAGCGTCTATCTCAAAGAGGTGAGATACGGACTGGACGAAGAAGACTTTCTATACGAAGTCCATATCCTCTGAGGGGATTTTTTGAGCAAGAAGCTTTTTATAGAGACACTCGGATGTGCGATGAACGTGCGTGACAGCGAACACATCGTGGCCGAACTCACCCAAAAGGAGGCGTACACTCTCACCGACCGTTTCGAAGATGCCGATCTGATTTTGATCAACACCTGCAGCGTGCGGGAAAAACCGGTCCAGAAACTCTTCTCCGAGATCGGCCGTTTCGACAAGTACCGCAAAAAGGGAAGCAAATTGGGCGTCTGCGGCTGTACGGCGAGCCATCTGGGTGAAGAGATCATCAGGCGCGCTCCCTATGTCGATTTCGTACTCGGAGCCAGAAACGTCTCCAAAATCACCGACGTTCTCCACCGAAAGGGGGCGGTGGAAGTCGATATCGATTTCGACGAGAGCACCTATGCTTTCAGCGAGTTTCGCACCACCCCCTACAAGGCGTTGATCAACATCTCGATCGGATGTGACAAGAAGTGCACCTTCTGTATCGTTCCCCATACCAGAGGAGAGGAGATTTCGATTCCGCCGGAATTGATCCTCGAAGAGGCTCG
Source organism: uncultured Campylobacterales bacterium (assembly GCA_964443745.1). Classification (GTDB taxonomy): domain Bacteria; phylum Campylobacterota; class Campylobacteria; order Campylobacterales; family QNZT01; genus CAYUEN01. The sequence continues at coordinate 7,845 of CAYUEN010000004.1, forward strand.
CAAAGCCGCGCGAAGCGGTGCGAAAGAGATCTTTTTGCTCGGACAGAACGTCAACAACTACGGCAGGCGCTTCAGTGACGGCGGAGGCGGAATCGACTTTACCGATCTGTTGCAACGCGTGAGCGAGATCGACGAAGTGGAACGCATCCGCTTCACTTCGCCCCATCCGCTCCATATGGACGAGAGGTTTCTCGAACTATTCGCCTCCAACCCGAAGATCTGTAAATCGATGCATATGCCGCTGCAGAGCGGATCGTCCAAAATCCTCAAAGAGATGAAGCGCGGCTATACGAAGGAGTGGTTTTTGGATCGGGCCGGGAAACTTCGCGAAATGGTTCCCAATGTTCATATCAGTACCGATATCATCGTCGGATTTCCGGGCGAAACGGAAGCCGATTTCGAAGAGACGATGGAAGTGCTCGAAGCGGTTCGTTTCGAACAGCTTTTCAGTTTCAAATACTCTCCGAGACCTATGACGAAAGCGGCGGAGTTTTCCGGTCAGGTCGACGCCGAGGTCGCATCGGAGAGATTGAGCAGACTGCAGCGACGTCACACTGAGATTCTCGACGAAATCGTCTCGGCGGAGAGAGGAAAAGTCCACGATGTCTATTTCGAAGAGCTCAGAAGCGGAGGGATGGTCGCCGGACGTAGCGACAACAACTACATCGTGCAGGTCGAAGGGAGCGAATCGTTGCTGGGAAGGACGCTTCCCGTGAGGATTACCGAACCGAAACGAATGGTTCTATACGGTGAAGTGGTCCGCTAAGAGGTTTTGGCGCGGGGTTCTGCTCGCGGTCGTGCCGCCGATCGGATATCTTTTTATCCGACTGCTGTATCTCAGTTGCAAAAAGCGGTACCATCTGCCCGACGAACCTATGCCCGAAGAGCCCTATCTGGTGGCTTTCTGGCATGGGGAGATTTTGATGGATCCTTTTTTGTTCCTCAAAACCACGCCGGAGAGGAAGATGGCGCTGATGATCAGCGAACATTTCGACGGAGAGCTGATCGCGCGTACGGCGGCTTTTTTCGGGTTTGATTTTGTACGCGGAAGCAGCCGGAAGGGAGCGATCAAGGTGCTAAAGGAGAGTTTTCGGAAGATCTCGGAGGGGTATTCGATCGCGATCTCTCCGGACGGCCCCCGGGGTCCACGACATTCGGTCGCGGACGGTATTGTCGTCATCGCACAGAAAAAGGGGATGAAAATCGTGACTTACAACTACAAAGCTTCCAGATACTGGCAACTCAAAAGCTGGGATCGGTTCATAATCCCCAAACCCTTTTCGACTCTCGATCTCTATGTGGGTGCACCCTTCAGCGTAGCCGGAATGGAGAGGGAAGAGGCGAAAAATCTCATCAGGGAGAAGTTGCTTGAAAACATTTAAAATCGTATTTTCGGTCGTCACGCTGCTGATATTGGTCATGGTCGTCTTCTTCTTTCTTTTTTCCGACTCCTACAAACTTTCGTTCGAAGCGCGGATGAAATATTTTATGGGAGACTACAAAACCGCCCGCGAACTTGCACAAAAAGCGTTCGAACTCGACCCTTACAACAAAATGGCCTTTTCGATCCTCGCGCAAAGCAAGATTTCGGCCAAGATGGTCGACTATATCGAGGATAGCAACAAATATCTCGAAAAGATCGAAGCGTTGACGAAAAAGAGCGATTTCTCCCGTCGGGACAGAATCAAGATCAAAATGATCTGCGAAGTGATGATGGCCCGTTACGAAAAACTGAGTCCTACCGTCATGACCGACAAGGAACTCTACAAGATCGCGACACAAAAATACCATCAGTTTCGAAAAATCTATGAAGAACTATTTTAAAGAGTGGCTGGAGCGATATCTTGTCTATATAGAAAAAATACGCGGCTATAGCGATGCGACGCTGCGTACCTATCGTCTCAACCTCACGGAAGCGTTGAAACATATCGGAATGGAGCAAGAAGGCGATCTGATCCGCCTAGATTTGATGCCTTACAGAACGAAATTAATTGATTTAAATAAAAGAACGATTTATAAAAAGATTTCGATCGTACGTGCATTCGCGACCTATCTACAGGAGCAGGACGTACAGATAGTGCTGCTGAACGATGATCCCATCAAGCTTCCGAAGAGTTTACCCAAGCCTCTCTCCCTCTCCCATATCGAAGCGGCGCTGCAGCGTTGCGATCTTGAAGAGCGGGTAGTGGTTTTGCTTCTTTTCACCCTCGGTTTGCGTATCAGCGAACTGGCAAATTTAAAATTGGAAGATATAAAAGAGCAATGGGTGCGAATTAATGGGAAAGGTGCTAAAATTCGGGATGTTCCCGTACTGGAACGTCTCTCTCGGGAGATAGCCGAATATCGCAGAATCGCGGCACCCAAACGCTACCTTTTCGAAAAGAGGGGGCAAAAGCTCACCGAGAATCAGATGCGTTACAAAATTGGGAAAATCTTCGCGAAAATCGGCATCAAAGCGACCCCGCATCAGCTTCGTCATGCCTTCGCGACAGAGATGCTCGCCGGCGGTGCGAAAATCACCGATGTGAGCGCACTGCTCGGTCATAGCGCGCTCGAGACGACACAGATCTATACCAGGCTCAGCAGTCGTCTCAAACTGAAAAACTATCAAAAAGCACACCCGATGTGCCAGGAGTCGTTGAATGGGTCTGATTAGTGCGATCAGAAAACGTTTTGCCAATCAATTCGTCGCCGTGATACTGGACGAACACAAATGCAGGATGAAACAGAAGGTGATCAAAAACGGTGAAACGATCTTCGTGGAGACGACGACGTTCGAAATGGAAGAGAAAGAGGAACTCAGCCAGCGGGTGATCGCCTTTTTGAACGAAGTGCAGCAAAAATACGAACAGACCCATATCGCACTCTTGATCAATACGTTGGGGCAGGGGGTATTGCCCGGATGTGGCAAAGAGCTTTTCAAAAAATACAATATCGACGAAAACCATGTCAAAAGTATCTGTTACGATGAGAGATTCACCGTTTACGCTTCGAAAATCGACATCAACTGGATCGTTAAAAGTTTCGAAAAGATCGGTCTGGATTTTATCTTCTCCCCTTTTCTGATCCTGGACCATTTTATTCAGCGGGAAGGGCCGGAAGAGGAGATCACGCTCTATATTCTGAATCTGCACAATGGCTTCGCGATGATGATCATGAAACACAAGCGTCTGCTTTACGGTGCCTTTTTCAATACGGAAAAGGAGGAGAATCTGCTCTATACCGACTATACCCATCTCGAAGAGAGTGGAGTGGAGCAGATAGAGGAGGAGATGTTCGAAGAGTTCGAAGTGGAAGAGGAGGAAATCGAAGATCTGGAGCCTTTGGAAGAGGAGGAAATCGAAGAGGTTGAAGCGACCGAAGAGAGTGGGGAAGAGGAGTTCTTTCTTTTCGAAAAGGATGCCAGATTCGTCAAGTATCTCGATACGGCGCTCAAAGAGTTTTACGAATCGCCTATCTACGAGAGCGACTTCATCGAGAGAGTACGTATTTTCGACGACGACAAACTGAACGAGAGCGTCATCAAACACATCGAAAGCGAACTCCTGCTCGAAACACGGATCAAGAGTGTCAACACGCTCGATGCCGTGATCGATCTGGCGGTGGAAGAGGTGCTCGGTGCCGTATAGTTTCATCACGCCGCGCAAAAAGCCGTTGCTGGACTCTTTCTCGTGGCTTTGGACCGGATTCATCGTCCTGATGAGTATCGGTTTGATCGCTTTTTATCTCTTTATGTTGCACAAGACCGATATTTACCGACAAGAGTATTCTCAAAAAGCGGAGAAAAACGAAAAGCTCAAGAGGGAGCTCGCCGATATCCGGAAAAAGTTGAAGATCGACAAGATGCAGATAGCGCTTCATCATGAAGTCCAGTCCGCGAACACTCTTCTGGAAAAAAGTATTCGAAACCTCTTCGATCTCGTACCCGACCAAATCACCCTCAAGAAAGTGGTGATGGAGAAGGAGTCGCTCTTTCTCACGGGGATCACCCCTACCAAAGACGCCTACAATCTGCTGCTCGCACCTCCACTGAAATCGATCTTCAACCAGAGTGAAGTGAAATTCACTCCGATCGGAAAAGAGGGGTATCTTTTCGAGTCCCGAAACAGTATCAAACACGAAGGGGAATGAGTATGGGAGCTTCCAACCGCATGACCGTCAGATTCATGCTCTTTTTGCTCCTCTTTCTGGTCGTATTGTTCATTCTTTTTCTGCTCTTGGTGATTCCTGGAATCAAAGAGTTCAAGGCGACCCGCGCACAATCCCAGATCGTCGGTCTGCAGAACCAAAAATTGGAAAGGAAGATCAAAACCGCCGTTGAAGAGTTGCAGAAACTGGAAAGAAACGAAAGCGCGATACTGCAAAAATTCCAATACGATTTCAACAAGACGGCTTTTCTTCACTTCGCGGCGAACTATTTCGATCGTGTTTCACTCACTCCCGAAAAAGAGACGACACCCAAAGAGGCACTCAAGCTCTATCTCTTCAAAGCGAGTGTCAACGCCAAAAGCCCGGTAAAATTCTACGAGTTCATCGAAGGACTCAAACACTTCCAAGGGGTATGCAAAATCAATTTTCCCATCACGATGGAAGAGCGTGCCGGTACGCTCAATATCGACTTCAGAATGAGTATTTATAAAATAGACTAAAACTAATATAATTATTTTATTTTTTATAGTATAGCTTCAAGTGATATACGCTACTATCC
>CAYUEN010000004.1:12652-78427 GCA_964443745.1 uncultured Campylobacterales bacterium
GATCCAAGGGATGCTCAAATCCAGAGTCTGCAAAAAGAGTTACAAGAAGCCAGAGCGAAATCCGCCAAAGTGGTTACCGTGGTCAAGAAAGTACCCGGAGAGAGTCAGTTGTTGCCACCCAATCCAGAGCCTGGCAAGTGTTATGCACGGGTTCTCACTCCACCCAAATACAAGACCGTCACCGAAAAAGTACTCGTCAAAGAGGCGGGAGAGAAAATCAAGGTAATTCCCGCCAAATACGGCTGGGAGACGAAAAAAGTACTCGTCAAAGAGGAGAGTGAAAAACTCGTTCCGGTACCGGCGACTTACAAGACCGTCACCGAAAAGGTACTCGTCAAACCCGAAACGAAAAAACTGGTGAAAGTTCCTGCCAAATACAAGACCGTCACCGAAAAGATACTCGTCAAGCCCGAAACGACGACGTGGAAACGCGGACGAGGATTGATCGAAAAAGTCGACGGTACGACCGGTGAAATCATGTGTCTGGTCAAAACGCCGGCTGTATACAAAACGATTACCAAGCAGGTACTCGTTTCTCCCGCGACGGTCAAAGAGGTCGTGATTCCCGCAAAATACAAAACGATCAAAAAGAGAGTCATAGACAAACCGGCGACTACCAAGAAAGTGGTCATTCCGGCCGTCTACAAAACCGTCAAAGTCAAAAAGGTGATCGAGCCCGCCAAGACGATCAAAACACCGATTCCGGCCGTCTACAAAACCGTTACGAAAAGGGTATTGGTCGAAGAGCCCAAACTGGTTTGGAAAGTCGTGAAGTGTAAAAGCGTAGTACACTGATCTATTTTTTTAGGAGGGTGGCTTCGCCACACTCTTTTTTTATCTCCGGCAGGGTATGATGGCGTATGCGCTGTATACTCTGCCAGAAACTCTCCTTTTACCATGTCTGCAAACGATGTCAACGAACTTTGCTGCAACCCACCCTTTCGTTCAGAACGGTCGATGAGAATTTCAAAGTCTATAGTTTTTACCGTTACAACGACATCGCGCCGCTTCTATTGACCAAACACACCTATCTGGGAGCGTTCGTCTATGCGATTTTGGCGAAGAATTCTCTGGCGCGTTTTCCCGGGATGGTCCAATTGCCGACCCCATGCGACGTGATCGGAATCGACGACAGGCCCAAAGGGGGATACGCCCATACCGCGATTTTGGCACGGGCTCTGAAATCGTCCGTTTTTCGTCCTCGTTACGGGCTACTGAGGGCCGGAAACGACGTCACCTATGCGGGCAAATCGCTTCGATACAGACAGACACACCCAAGAGAGTTCGTATGCGGTATCGAAACGGGTAGAGAAGTCGTGTTGGTCGATGATATCGTGACGACGGGCACGACGATTCTGGAGGCGAAAAATAGAGTCGAAAAAGCGGGCGCACACCCCCTCTTCGCGATTACGCTGGCCGATGCCAGAGAGCTGTAAGCCCCTATTGGATAAAATATCTTAATTTACTGCTACAAGGTATCCAATGGACAATCTTTTTGAGAACGAAGAGATAGAGAATATCGATATCGAGGACTCCATCAAAGAGAGTTACCTCGACTACTCCATGAGCGTAATCATCGGACGTGCCCTTCCAGACGCCAGAGACGGTCTCAAACCGGTGCATCGCCGCATTCTCTACGCGATGAACGAATTGGGTCTCAGTTCGCGTGCACCCTACAAGAAGTCGGCCAGGATCGTGGGTGACACGATCGGTAAATACCACCCCCACGGCGATACGGCCGTCTACGACGCATTGGTACGGATGGCACAGCCCTTTTCGATGCGCCATCCATTGATAGACGGGCAGGGGAACTTCGGTTCGATCGACGGCGACAATCCCGCCGCGATGAGGTATACCGAAGCGCGGATGACGTCGCTTTCCGAAGAGTTGTTGCGCGATATCGACAAAGACACCGTCGATTTCGTTCCCAACTACGACGACTCGCTTTCCGAACCCGATGTCCTGCCTGCGCGCGTGCCCAACCTCCTGCTCAACGGCTCCGCGGGTATCGCCGTGGGTATGGCGACCAATATTCCGCCCCATCGTCTGGACGAATTGATCGATGCTCTTTTGATGCTGATCGACGAAAAAGAGGCGACTCCGGAAATGTTGATGGAGCACGTCAAAGGTCCCGATTTTCCCACCGGGGGGGTGATATTCGGTAAAAAAGGGATTCGTGACGCCTATGCGACGGGTCGTGGGCGCGTCAAGATCCGGGCGAAAACCCATATCGAAGCGAAAAAGAACAAAGAGGTGATCGTCATCGACGAACTCCCCTACCAGGTGAACAAATCCAAGCTGATCGAGACGATCGCCAATCTGGTGCGTGAAAAACATATCGAAGGCATCAGCGAGATCCGAGACGAAAGCGACAGGGAGGGAATCCGTGTCGTGATCGAACTCAAACGTGACGCGATGAGTGAAATCGTTTTGAACAACCTCTTTAAATCGACCTCGATGGAGATGACGTTCGGTGTGATTTTGTTGGCCATCGTCAACAAAGAGCCGAAAATTTTCACCCTCAAAGAGTTGCTCGAACTCTTCCTCTCACACAGAAAGACCGTGATCATCCGGCGTACGATTTTCGAACTGGAAAAAGCCAAAGCCAGAGCCCATATTCTCGAAGGGCTCAAAATCGCGTTGGACAATATCGACGAAGTGATCAAAGTGATTCGCGCTTCCAAGGACACGCCGGAAGCCAAAGCGTCACTCGTGGCGAAATTCGGACTTTCGGAGGTACAGGCGGCCGCGATTTTGGATATGAAACTCCAACGTCTGACGGGTCTGGAGCGCGACAAGATCGAAAACGAGCTCGCGCAACTGCGCCGGGAGATCGAAAGACTCAGTGCAATTCTCAAAAGCGAGGCGCTGCTGAACGATCTGATCAAGACTGAACTTGGGGAGATCAAAGAGAAGTTCGGCTCCCCCAGACGTACCGAGATCGTGGAGGATTACGACGAGATCGATATCGAGGATCTGATTCCCAACGAGCCGATGGTCGTGACGATCACCCATCGCGGATATATCAAGCGCGTACCGCTCAAACAGTACGAAAAGCAGCATAGAGGCGGCAAAGGGAAGACGGCGTTGACGACCTATGAAGACGACTTTATCGAGAGTTTCTTCGTCTCCAACACCCATGATACGCTGATGTTCGTGACCAATTTCGGCCAACTCTACTGGCTGAAGGTCTACAAGATTCCCGAAGGAAGCAGGAGCGCGAAAGGAAAAGCGGTCGTGAACTTGATCAATCTGCAGCCGGGAGAGACGATTCGGGCGATCATCCCGACGACCGATTTTTCTGAGGAGAAGTCGCTCGTTTTCTTCACCAAAAACGGTATCGTCAAACGCACCAACCTCAACGAATTCAAAAACATCAGAAGTGTGGGCGTGCGGGCGATCACGCTCGATGAAAACGACGAACTGGTGGAGGCGAAGATCATCTATCCGGATGATCGCTTCATCTTCATCGTCACGAAAAAGGGGATGTGTATCCGTTTCCCGATCGAGGATGTCAGAGAGATGGGCAGAAACGCAAAGGGCGTCACCGGTATCAAATTCAAGGAGCCGGGCGATTATGTCGTCGGTGCCGCGATCATCAAAGACGAACATCAGGAAATCCTGACCGTCAGCGAAAAGGGAATCGGCAAACGTACCGAAGCGGCCGAATACCGAGAACAAAAACGCGGAGGAAAGGGTGTGATCGCTATGAAACTGACACCCAAAACCAAAGATCTCGTCGGTGTTGTTTTGGTGAACGAAAAGAAAGATCTTATGGCGCTGACCTCCAGTGGCAAAATGATTCGTGTCGATATGCAAAGCATCCGAAAAGCGGGACGCAATACGAGCGGCGTGATCGTCGTGAAGGTGGGAGCTTCCGAAGTGGTCGTCAGTATCGCCAGATGCCCCAAAGAGGAAGATCCCCTCGAAAAAGGGGAAAAGGAGGAAACAGAGGAGTGATCCGCTTTCGATGATCGACGATCAGGGAGATGCGAGAGGCAATCCCTCTTTTTTCCACTCCCGGATACCGCCTTCGAGATTGTAGGGATGGTATCCCTCATCCGCGAGCACTCTCGAAGCGGTGACGCTTCGATGACCGCTTCTGCAATAGACGATCACTTTTTTTCTTCTCGAGGGGGTGAGTTCGTTCACTCTTTTCTTGAGTTCGTGCAAGGGGATGAGCTTCGCTCCTTCGATATATCCATCTTCTTTCTGTTCTTGCTGTGTACGTACATCCAGTAGTGTGACGTTGTGATCGTGCGATAACATTTCATAAGCGGCACGTGGTGTGAGATTTTCGAAGTCGGCGAAGATGTACCCTTTGTGATAGAGGTAGTAAAAGAGTGCACCGGCGATCAAAATCCAATAGAGATGGCTCGTCAACTTTTTTATCGTCATAATTTTCCTTTCGTCGGATTCACTCCACCCAAGACCAAGGACCATATCCACCCCCTTGGTTGGATATGTCCCGCTTGTGCATCGTTTCTCTCCTTAGTGGTAAATGAGACGTAGTATACCAAGAGCGAAAAGAATCGATGCGAAAAGTTGTAGATCATGATTTAACAAGAGAGTGAAAATGGCTCCGAGTATCAAAACGACTCCCGATACGATCGGTTTGAGATAGTTTTGCAACTCCTTGGAAAGCCACTCCAGTTGAGGCGTGGAAAGCTGGACGCTCAACTCTCCCTCGCTTGCGAGCTTGAAGGTATTTTTGATCTCCCTGATCGTGAAAGGGACCGATTTGAATTCGTCGATCAGCGTTTCGACGATCGACTCCTGCGCACCCAGCGCACGGGGGATGTTTTTTTGTAAAATAGGCAAAATATCCTTGATACCGTTGAAATTTTCGATATAGGTGGTGCCCAACCCCTCGATGATCGCACTGACTCTCAAGACGTAGATTGCTTCCTGCGGTAGCTTGAATGGAAAATTGCGCGTGGTGGCGAGGACTTCGAAGGCGAGATTTTGCATACTCATCGCATCCAGCGATTCGTTGGAGAAGATATCGAACATCCGTTCGGTAAATTCGGCCAGTTCCGCTTTGGGCGCTTCGTAGGCGATCGTACCGAGCTTCTTGTTGGCGGCGACGTAGAGTTCGTAATCCCGCTCGTGGGCGGCTTTGATCAGCTCGATGATCGCAATGCGGGTTTGGTTGGGAATCCGTTTGACCATGCCAAAATCGAGCAAAATCAACTCGCCTCCCGGATCGACCAGTAGATTGCCCGGATGAGGGTCCGCGTGGAAATAGCCGCGTATGAGCATCTGTTCGGTATAGAAATAGACCAACTTCTCGATGAGCGGGCGAAAATCGATATTCGCATTTTCGAGCGCTTTCTTGTCGTCGAATCGAAATCCCTCTTCGAAACTCATCACCAGCGCGTCGTCGCTGCAGAGGTCTTCGAACGGGACGGGAAACTTTATCCCGCTGTCGTGGTAGACTTCGGAAAATTTCTTGAGGTTTTCGAGCTCCTGGCGCATACTCACCTCTTGCATAATCATCGAAGAAAACTCCGCTATCACCGCTTCGATGGAGTTTTTGGTGTAGAAGGAAAAAAGCGGTTTGAAGAGAGAGTTGAAAAAATTGAGAATGGCGATATCGGCCCGTACCTGTTCGAGGATACCCAGGCGCCTGAGTTTGACCGCTACTTTGCCGCCCTCTTTCAGCCAGGCGACATGCACCTGCCCGATCGAAGCGGCGGCGATGGGGTGGGATTCGAACTTTGAAAAGGGATCTTTGCGATCAAACGCCTTTTCGTAGACCTCTTCGAACGACGGGGGATCCATAGGAGGGAGTTCGTCATGTAAGGATTTGAGCTCCGAAAGGTATGCCGGCGTGAAAAAGTCGGCCCGGGTCGCCAGTACCTGGGCGAGCTTGATGAAGCTGGCGCCGAGTTTTACGATCGCCTCTTTAAGCGCGACAGGAGAAAGGGGAGGGATTAGCATGAAGCGCTCTTTTCGCTTGATGACCAGAAAGAGGGTGAGCAGAAATCGGAAAACCAGCCAGATTCGCAACGGAGAGTAGAGTTGGAAAGTGCGTTTCATAACGACATTGTATCCAAATTTTGACGACAAATTGTCTCTTCGTTTTTCCTTGGGAGATTTTTCATAAGCGGCTCTTATCCCAAATAGTATAGAATACGGAAAATATCCAAAGGATAGAAGATGTTCCGATCCCTCTTAAAACTTCTCCTGCTGTTGACGATGTTCGCCGCGACCGACGGGTTCGGTGCGCAACCGGATATCTCCACACTCTACGAGACGCGACTCGCTCCCGCCTACGAAAAACTCGCTCCTTTAAAGGACGAGGCCGCCAAACGCAAGAAGTATTACATCTTTTTGGCGCTCGCGGCGCTCGTTCTCTTTGTATTGGCGGTGAAATTTCTCCAGTTGCGCGGTGCGATCGCCGTGATCCTTATCGTCGCGGCGGCCATCACGTATCTAAAAAAGAGCGAACCCCTCGTTTCGCGCTATCAGGAGAAATTCAAAGAGGAGATCCTCACTCCGATCGCCGAAAGCGTCGGCGGATATCGCTTCACCAAGGGGACGATGAGCCCGGAAGATTTGAAACGAAGCCGTTTCTTCGGCCCCTCCGTGGAGGTTTTTCGGGCTAGCGATCTCTATACGGGCGATGGGGTGCGGTTTGGATATCTGCATATCGACTTCAACACCAAGGAGAACGAGGCGGCCGAACGGTTCGACGACAATGTCTTCGACGGAATCATGATCGAAATCGACCGCCCCAACACGCAGCGGGGGGTGATGATAGGCAGGAAACTCGCGGATGCCGTCGCTTTGCAGAATCTTTCGATGCGGGAGTTTTTCGCCGATATGAAACGTGCCGGAGAAAAAGGGGGGTATTCGCTTTTCGGGGAAGTGGACGAGAAAGCGCTCGAGAAGATGGAAGCGTTTTCCGATATGCCGGTGGGGGTTTCGTTTCAGAAAGACAAAACCTACATCCTGCTCTATACGGGAGGCGATCCGCTGGCGGCGGATCCTCTGGAGAATTTCGATCTGAAGAAGGCGCGTCGCTATGCCGAAACCTTTCGGAGCGTACAACGTCTGATCGAAACGTTCCGATGAGCGTTTATAAGATCGTCTCTTGCATCGAATATCCGGAAGTGCCGGGCTTGCGTCCTATGCACTGCTTTTAATGATCTTCTGCTAAAATATCCCTTATTTCAACCCAAGGCAGCGTATGAAGATCGCCATCGTAGAAGACGATATCAATATGAGAAAATCGCTCGAGATCGCTCTGAAAGAGTATCCCGAGTTTAAAATCGTCGCCTTCAAGAGCGCGACCGACGCCCTCAAAAAGCTGGATGAAAGCTTCGATGTGATCGTCACCGATATCACGATGCCCAAAATGGACGGAATCGAGTTCATCCGACGACTTCCTTTCAAAAGCAATATCATCATTATGACCGGCAACGCCACCCTCTCCAGAGCGGTGGATGCGATGCGGCTGGGTGTGAAGGATTTTCTGACCAAACCTTTCGAGATCGAAACGCTGGTGACCGCGATCAGACGTACGGCGGAGGTCTCCCGCATCGAAAGCGAACACGAAAAGCGCTCTCTTATCAAGGATAGAAGAGTCGGCAAGCCCGATACGCGCGAAGTGAAAATAGAGCGCCGAAAAAAAGGAAGTGATCGCAGAAAGAAGTTTTTCGGCCACTCGCCCGCACTGGAGAGGATCCTGGCTCTGTTGAAAAAGGCGGCGACGACCGACGCTACCGTTATGTTGTTGGGTGAAAGCGGTGTGGGCAAAGAGCTTTTCGCAAGATTTCTGCACGAACACTCCGACCGTTACGCCGCACCTTTCGTGCCGATCAACATGGCCGCTATACCTGAAAATCTGCTCGAGAGCGAACTCTTCGGGTATGAAAAGGGCGCGTTCACCGACGCGACGGCGGCGAAAAAGGGGCTTTTCGAGATCGCCAACAGAGGAACCCTCTTTCTGGATGAGATCGGAGAGATGCCCATGAGTCTGCAGGCGAAACTTCTGCGGGTTTTACAGGAGCGTGAAATCGTCAGGGTCGGAGGTACCAAGCCGATCAAAATCGACGTTCGGATCGTCTCCGCGACCAATGCGGACATTCTCGAAAAGATCGCCGACAAAGCGTTTCGGGAAGATCTCTACTACCGCCTCAATACGATTCCTGTCAAAATCCCTCCGCTTAGGGAGCGAAAGGAGGAGATCGTAGATATCGCCTCCGAATATCTCTATCGGGTATGTAGAAAATACGAGATTTCCTACAAACGGCTCAGTGACGAGGCCCAAAACGCGCTGCTCTCCTACGACTGGCCCGGAAATATTCGCGAACTCCTCTCGGTGGTGGAGCGTGCCGCGATTTTGAGTGAAGGGGAGACAATTACGGCGGAAGATCTCTTTTTGGAGAGCCGCCGCCCTCAAAAGAGTATCGCGTCGATGGAGAAGGAGTTGATCGAAGAGATACTCGCGGAGACGGCGTACGATCTGACCGAAGCGGCGAAGATGCTAGGTATGAGCAAAGCCAATCTCGAAAAAAAAATCAAAAAATATCGAATTGAGGTGTAAGAATGAGAAGATTCAATGTCGCCGTCGTGGGTGCCACGGGAGCGGTGGGTGAAGAGTTCTATCGGCTTTTCGAAGAGTACGATTTTCCGATCGCGAAATTGGTTCCGCTGGCGAGTAGTCGCAGTGTCGGCAAGTCGATCGAGTTTCGCGGTGAACAGATCGATGTCAAGGAGTTGACCGCAACGGTTTTCGAGGAGGAGGATATCCAGATCGCTTTCTTCAGTGCCGGTGGAAGCGTATCCGAAAAATTCGCCGAATACGCCGTCGAAGCGGGAGCGGTGGTAATCGACAATACGAGTTTTTTCCGGATGGATCCCGATGTTCCGTTGGTCGTTCCCGAAGTCAATCCGCAGGATATTCGTCTTTGGAGAGAGCGCGGTATCATCGCCAACCCCAACTGCTCCACGATCCAGATGGTGCAGGCGCTCAAAGCGTTGGACGATCTCTACGGGATCGAACGTGTCGACGTGAGTACCTATCAGGCCGTCAGCGGCGCGGGAAAGGCCGGTATGGAGGAGCTTGTCAGGCAGATGCAGGATTTTTTCGCGTTTCGGCTGGACGAAAGCGCACACGAAGCCTTCCCCCATCAGATCGCGCTCAATGTCATTCCGCAGGTGGATGTGGCGATGCCCAACGGATTTACCAAAGAGGAGATGAAGATGGTCAACGAGACCCGCAAAATTCTCCACAAAGATATCGAAGTCGCGGCCACATGTGTGCGGGTTCCGGTGTTGCGAAGCCACAGCGAATCGATCACCGTCACTTTCGCCCCCGATATCTACGTCGATTTGGATGAGGTGCGGCGCGCGTTCAGGGAGTTCGAACATCTAAATGTCATCGACAATCTCGAAAAAGGCGAATATCCGATGCCCACCATCGCGACCGATACCGACTTGACGTATGTGGGGCGTATCCGCAAGGATCTTTTTCGCGACAATATCCTCCACTTCTGGAACGTCGCCGATCAGGTGCGCGTAGGCGCGGCGACCAATGCGTTGCGCATCGCGCAAAAATGGATAGAGTTGGAGGAGTAGCGATGCAACTTTTGGAAAAGATATTCGAAAATTTTCTCTGGAACGGTCGGCTTTTCATTCTGCTGGCCGTTATTTTCGGAATGGCCGGTGCGGTGATTCTCTTTGTCGTGGCGAGTGTCGATATCTACGAAATCGCACTCAAGACCGCCGATGTCTATCTGAGCCACCACCATCCGGAGGGGTTTCATGAGATGGTGGTCAGCGCGATCATCGGAGCGGTCGACCTCTATCTGATCGCGGTGGTGATGCTGATCTTCAGTTTCGGCCTCTACGAACTCTTCATCTCCGAGATCGATCCGGCCAAACACTCCGGAGCTTCTCAGATACTCGAGATTCACTCTCTGGACCAGCTCAAGGACAAACTGGCCAAAGTGATCGTGATGGTTCTGGTCGTCAGTTTTTTCAAAAGGGTGCTCCATACCGAATACAACGGCGCGCTCGAAATGCTCTATTTTGCCGGTTCGATTCTCGCTCTGGCGGTGGGGCTCTACTATTTGCACAAAGAAGGAGACCACTAAATGATATTCGTGGATGCATGTTTTGGAAAGAAGACCCCCTATACGCCGGTTTGGATGATGCGCCAGGCGGGCCGCTATCTGCCCGAATATATGGAAGTACGTGAGAAAGCGGGAAATTTTCTCAATCTCTGTCACAATCCCGAAATGGCGGCGGAGGTGACGCTGCAACCGGTCGATATCGTGGGTGTCGACGCGGCTATTTTGTTCAGCGACATTCTTGTCGTTCCCAACGAAATGGGAATGCATCTGGATTTCGTCAAAGGCGAAGGGCCGGTCTTTTCGGATCCGGTTCGCGACGAGGCTTCGATCGAAGCGCTTCTTGGCGGCGAGGAGGCCGCCGCGAGACTCACCTATGTCTACGAAACGATCAAGCTGGTGCGTGAAAAACTTGCGGACGAAAAGGCGCTGATCGGCTTTACCGGTGCGCCGTGGACATTGGCGACGTATATGGTGGAGGGGCAGGGAACGAAAACCTACAATATCGTCAAAAAGATGCTTTATACGCAGCCAGATCTGATGCATACGCTGATGGCGAAAGTGACCGAAGTGGTCAAACACTACCTCGAAAAGCAGATCGAAGCGGGGGTGGATGTCGTGCAGATTTTCGACAGCTGGGCGGCCGCGATCGAAAAATCGAAATATCTGGAGTTCAGTTGGTACTACATCAAGGAGATTTGCAGCTATATCAAAAAAAGACATCCCCATATACCGATCATCGTCTTTCCCAAAGGGATCCCTGGCTATCTGGACGATCTGGACGGTGAATTCGACGTTTTCGGTGTCGACTGGAGTACGCCGATGGCGTTGGCGAAAGAGAAGCTGGGTGATCGTTACGTATTGCAGGGGAATATGGAGCCGTGTCGACTCTATTCGAAAGATGCGACCTACGAGTGCGTCACCTCCATCGCCGAGACGATGAGAGAGGGGCGCCACATTTTCAATCTCGGTCATGGAATATTGCCGGACGTACCGGTAGAAAACGCCAAATACTTCGTTTCGCTCTGCAAAGAGGTTTCAAAAAGAGGATAGGAGCCGGTTTCGCTCCTCTTTAGGGATGAAATGGTCGCACCCTTTTGGGTGTGGCGCCAAAATCCGACTCAAATCGCAATCGGCTTATTTATGGATCGGACCGTTTTCATACGCCAAAAGCGCCACTTCGCTATAATCCTACCAGATCACAAGAAAGCGAAAAATATCCATGCTCCAACTCAAAAAGATAGACCCTTTCGAGAATCTCGGCGAAACGCTTATCGAAGAGATCAATCGTCTGGGCGTCATTCGCCGCTATCCGAAAAATATGCCGGCTATGAACAGCGACGAGACTCTCGAACACTTCTATATCATCCTCGCCGGACGCATCAAAGTCTATCGGTTCAATCCCGTAAAAAATCGTGAGCAAACGCTCTATCTTCTAGGACATGGCGACATGTTCGACGTATTGACCGTGCTCGATCGGCGTGTGCATGAGGTGATGACGACAGCGCTTGAGGATTCGGAAGTGCTGCAGCTTCCGATCGAAAAGATACGCGAGTGGATCGATACCAATCCGGCGTTCAATCGCGCGTTTTTTCCCTATATGGCAAAACAGATGCGCCAGATCGAGGAGCTTGCGACCGATCTTTCGCTCTATGATACCTCTACGAGACTGATGAAGCTGATATTGAAAAACCTCGATACCAAAAATCCGCTCTCTCATCCGGGACTTTTGCATAAACTTTCGCATGATGAACTCGCTTCCATGATCGGCACCGTACGTCATGTCGTCAACCGCCATCTTCAGCAGTTGAAAAAAGAGGGTATTCTCGATATCGAACGAAAGAAACTGGCCGTAAACAGTGTCGAAAAATTGTTACAAAAGGTTGAAAGTGAATATTGATCCCCATCTACTGGAAGATATAGAAAATCCCGACCATCCGTCCGACTTCGTACCGGGTGAGGGGTATGCGGTATTGGTACTGAGATTGCCCGAAATATCCAAGGATGACATCTCCGCCGTATCGTATGCGTTCGTCGTGGAGGGGGAGAGTTGTTACTGTTTCGACCGAAAAGGGAAGGAACTGGAGAGGATGGGCGATCTTACCGATCTGGACGATTTTCTCGATGCCAAGACGGAAAAACTGATCAAAGATATACAGCGTTATCATTACGAGATCGAGATGTTGGAAGAGTCGCTTTACGAGGAGCGTTTCGGAAACGACTTCATGCAGCGGTGGCTCTCCTACAAAAAAGATGTCTCTCTCATACATCGATTGATGTTTCATGCCGCACTTTCGTTCGAACTTTTCATTACGCATCACAAACGCGTGCAAGCCTATCGCTTTGAAGAGCTGGCGTACGCCGATTTGTACGAACATATGGTTCGGGTTCGCGACCTTGCCAAAGCGGCGATGGAGAAGTTGGATAACCTCTACGACTTCTATCGTGCCAAAGTCGACGAGCGCATGAACCGCAATGTCTACTACCTGACGATCATCTCGGGTATATTTTTGCCGTTGACTCTCGCGACAGGCTTTTTCGGGATGAATACCGGCGGGCTTCCTTGGACCGACGATCCGTACGGTACGGCCAAAGTGATCGCCATTTCGATTGTGTTGGAGCTTCTTTTTATCCTCCCTTTTATCTTCATAAATAGGCAAAAAATCAAAAAATTTCAACGAAACCGATAGTTTTACTACTTAAGTAGCAGAAAACTTGAGTGAATTATACTAAAATTCTTTCGTGTAACAAATATTTTGACGAAAGAAGACAGAACATGAAAAAATTCATACTCTCGGTAACGACAGCCGCTTTGTTGTGCAGCACGTATGTGATGGCGAAAACTTCTTCGGAAGTTTCGAAACAGGCGGTTTCGGATGCGAAAGCAAAAGCAAAAAAAAGCGAGGTTCCGGTTATCAAAGGTGCCGTGGAAGCGGTTGTTTTGACACAGAAAGTGCTTGTCGATCTGGACAAGAACGATACCAAAAGGGCGATCGAAGATCTTGAAGATGCGATCGGCAAACTCGAAGTGGTACTTGCGGCGGAAAAAGCGCCCAAACTGCTGCCGATCGACGCAACCGTCACCGCGGTCGAGTATCTTGGCGATGCAAAAGAGATCAAGAAAAATATCGATGCCGTTGAAGATCTACTTGAAGAGGGCAAAGTGCAGGAGGCGAGAAAACTGCTCGATACACTCCAAAGCGAGATCGATATCGTCAGTGTAAATCTACCGGTGGGCACCTATCCGGATGCGCTGAAACTGGCGGCGAAATATCTTCATGAAAACAAACCCGAACAAGCAAAGGCGGTTTTGGTCGCAGCGCTCAATACGATGGTAGAGCGGGTGGTGGTTATTCCCATCCCCGTCCTTAAAGCGGATGCGTTGATCGTCGCGGCAAGCAAGATCGCCAAAGAGGATAAAGAGCAGGCGCTCGAACACCTGGCACAGGCGAAAGCGGAGCTTGAGAGGGCGAAACTGCTCGGATACACCAGCAAGAGCGAGATAACCTACAAAGCGCTCGATGAAGCGATCGAAAAGACGGAAAAAGAGATAAAAGGTAAAAACAGAGCCGAAAAACTTTTTGAAGATCTGATCAAGAAGATCAAATCCTTCAAAGAGAATCAATCATAAAAGGAGAGTAAATGGCAGTAGTCGGTGCACACAAGATAGAAGAGCTGTTCAAAGAAGCGGCCGGATTGCAGATTCATAGAAACAAAGTCAAAGAGATCAGCGATATCGTCGATAAAAAGTTTCACGATCTGCTCTTGATCGGCGAGGCGAATGCGAAATACAACGGTCGCGATGTCATCTGGTTCAGCGATCTGCCTTTGACCAAAGCGTTTCGTGAATCGATGCGAAAATTCGAAGAGCTCGATCAAGAGTTGGCTTTGGATGATGTTTTGGAACACATCAAAACCCTTCCGCCGCTCTATACGCTGGAAGTGGAGCTGGAGAAGAGAGTGACCGCGATCGTCGGAACGCTGGTCTATGTGATGGCCAAAATCGCCAAAGCGTTCTCTACAGACGACAATGTCGTTTCCGAAAAAGAGCTCAAACGCGTGGAAGGTATATTGGATTTAACGATGTGAGTCGTATCCGTCGGATTGCCGGTTCGTATCCTTCGGTTCGTGGAAGAGCCACCCAAGAAGGCCGAATCCGAAAAGGAGGTTGAACCAACTTCCCTCCCCCAAAACCGCTTCGATACCTTTGTAGAGGTAGGATTCTCCCAAAGAGCCGGCATGTCGTGAAGCCTCTTGCGCCCAGGTTCCGATCGCATCTCCCCAGATGAAAGCGACCACTTCCGGCAGTATGAAAAAGAGCACCACGCCCGTTACGCCCCAGAAGGTTTTTGCCGGTTTCAGCGAACGCAGCGCCTCTTTGGCCGCGGGATGGGCGGCGACTCTTTTTGCCTTGAGGCGGAACTTCTCTTTGATCATGACTCCTTTGAAGGGGAATGCGCCATTTTATCTCAGCACCCCTGATAAAATCCGCTGAAGAGGAGAATATCGTCGTTTTGAGCGTTCGTCTGGTCTTTGAGGATCAGGTCGGTCGTTATCTGTGCGATCGCGGGGGCGAACGTGATTCCCAGCCATCCCAGCCCGGTGGCGTAGAGAAGATTGCGGTAGCGTTCGTCTCTGCCGATCAGAGGCATATCGTCGGGAGGGAGAGGACGGTTTCCCGCCCACGGTCTGGCGTTTTCGAGTTCGAAATCGATCGTGTACGCCTTGAGCGTGCGCAGGATTTTCTCCACTCTTTTGGGATGGGGAATCTGATCCGGCACGTTCAACTCCAGTTTGCTCGTGATTCGGACGTCTTTCGCGCGCGGGGAGATGATGGTGAAGATGTCGTAGAACATCGTCGCCGTTTTGGGTTTGAGTTTTTCATCCATTTTGAAAGTGAGGCTGTATCCTTTGGCGGGTATCATCATCAGATCTCTGCCGATCGATTCGGCCAGAGCGGTATCGGCTCCGGTGGCCATCACAAAAAGATCCGCCTCGTAGCTTCTATGCTGCGAGACCGCCGCTTTGATTTCGCTTCCTTCCGTCTCAAAGGTCTCGATTCTTTCGTTCAAGACGAACTCCACCCCCTTTTGACGCAGCGTATATTTGAGCGACTCCATCAACGACCCGGGATCGAGATGGCCGTTTCGTTTCAGGAGTATCGCACCCGCGATCTTTTCGCTTCTGGCAACGGGGACGTAACTTTGTATCTCTTGAGTGGAGAGGATATGGTAGTGGGGTGAGCGTTCCGCGTCCGGCAGTCTCATCCGATAACTCTCCTCCTCGGTAAAGAGCAGCAGCAACCCGTCACGGTGGATTTCGAAAATCACCCCGTCCTCCTGCAGCGTTTCGTATCCTTTCATCGCCATCTCCCCATATTTTTCGAAGAGAACCAGCGTTTTTTTCAGCCGCTCCCTGTTGGCGTTTTTGACGAATTTCCAAAGCCATTCGTAGAGTTTCGGATCGAGTGAAGGGTGAAGGATCAGCGGTGATTTCCCTGCGATCATGAGCTTGAGCGTGGAGGATACGACTCCCGGATAGGAGAGGGGGTACTTTTCGAAAGGAGAGAGGAGTCCGGCGTTTCCGAAAGAGGTGTTGGTCGTGATGTCGGATTGGTCGATCACCGTAATCTTGAAACCCTCTTTTCGCAGGTAGTGCGCATGCATCAAGCCGATGATTCCGCCTCCAACGATGCAGATACTCTCCTTTCCCATTCTCCATCCTTTCGTTTCTTTGTTTACATGATAGCAAATCTTGGTTACGGATCCGTCGGAAAATTGAGACGAGGTGGAGTATAATGGACAAAATTTCCCAAAAGGTGCGGTATGTATCGATATCTTTTCGGTCCGATCAACTCTCGGCGTTTCGGACTCTCGCTGGGCATAGACCTGAGTCCGGAGGGCAAATCGTGCAATTTCGACTGTCTTTATTGCGAACTCGCTCCGGCGCCGCCGACCGATCGTATCGCCCATCCGCCGCCTGTGGAGGCGATCGTTTCGGAGACGGAAGATGCGATGAAAAAGTTCGGCGATTTGGATGTGATCACGATCACCGCAAACGGAGAACCGACGCTTTATGAGGATCTGGAGAGACTCATAGAGCGTCTCAACGAAATCAAGAGAGAAAAGAGACTCCTCATTCTCTCCAACGCTTCACGCATCGCAGAGCCGCATATCAGACGGACACTCGCCAAAATCGACATCGTCAAACTCTCCCTCGACTGTGCGACACAGAGGTGTTTTAAAAAAATAGACCGGCCGCTTGGCCGGATGGATATCGCCGAAATTATCGAAGGCATGGAGCGATTCAGAGAGGAGTATGAAGGCAGATTGATCATAGAAACGCTCGTGGTGCGAGGAATCAACGACAAAGAGCGGGAGATGGAGAAGCTCGCCGACGTATTGAAACGGATCCGCCCGGATCGGATCGATCTGGGTACGATCGACAGACCGCCCGCCTACAGGGTCGAACCCGTATCGACCCGGAGACTTTATGAATTGGCTTCCCATCTTGGGGGGCTTCCGGTTTCTATCGTCCACAAGGAGGAGTCCGCGAAACGGATCGATTTTAGCGAAGAGGAGATTCTCGCTACCCTCAAAAGACGACCTCAAAGCGGTTTCGATATCGACTATCTCTTTAGCGAAGCGGCGAAAAAGCGGTTAAAACGGCTTATGAAAGAGGGAAAAGTACGAAAAAAAGAGATTGCGGGGGTGAGTTTTTTCATCCCCGCATAAATCGGCACGGGGGAATCAGAAAGCGAATTCCCCTTTCGGCGAGACAAGACCGATCAACTTCGCTTCCGCGAGTATATGCCCTTCCATCGCGGCGATCACCTCCGCTTTGGTCCGGGGTGAATCGGGAAGATGGGGAATATCGAGTGCGAAAAGTCTGAAGGTGTAGTGATGCAAACCGCTCCCTTTCGGCGGACATGGCGGAACGTAGTGGGCTTTTCCGTCGCTGGCTTCGGCCATTTTGGCTCCTGCGGGGATGATTCCGCCGATGATACCGGGGGTATCGGCGGGCAGATCGTAGATGATCCAGTGATCATAGACGCCTCCGACCGCATCCGGATCGTCCATGATCATCACGAAACTCCGTGTTCCTTCGGGAGCTTGGCTCCATGCTAGAGGGATGGGCTCTCCCTCTCCAAAACATGTATAGACTTCCGGAATCGGTGTGTTGTTTACAAATGCACTGCTTCGAAACTGCATCGTATCTCCTTTCGCAAATAGTGTAGGTAAGAAAAACAGCGTACACGATAAAATAAAAACCAGACTCTTTCGCATCATAATGGACTCCTTCCTATTTGATGGCCAAAAATCCCTCGAAAGGGATATGTTTCATAACCGTCGTCATATCCGTGAAACCGGCACGTGAGAGAAGATCGAGATTGCCTTGCGTGGAGAAAGGCTCCAGTACCCCTTTGAGGCTTTGGGATTTGTTGAGTATCTCTTCGGCGCTGTAGCCCTGCTCCAGTTTGTAGTCGGTATAGATCGAAGTGAAGATATCCTGAAACCGTGCGTCCGGTCCCCGTACCTTTTCGAACATGATAAACGCCCCGCCCCACTGGAGCGCTTCGTAGATTCGGTCGATCAACCGCTGCCTTTGGGAGGGGCGAATGAATTGGATCGTGTAGTAGGAGACGATCAGATCGGCTTTTTCGAAGTCGAAAACATTGATGTCTTCCTGAATGAAATCGAGATTTTCACTTCGGTAGGTGCGTATTGCCTTACGTACCATCTCCTCTTCTATCTCGATTCCCGTGAAGCGGGTGTTTTTTCGAAAGGCATGACGGGTGGCCAGACGATAACTCAAAAGTCCGGTCGACGCACCGATTTCATACACCTGCGATCCGTCCTTCACGAAAAAGTCGCTCAGTTTGCAGATGAGGTGGTGGCCTTCGTCGTAGAGGGGGACGGATCGACGGATGTGCGTTTCGAAATGTTCGCTCACGCTTCCGTCGAATCGCCACCCCGCCGTCTTGGCACTGATGCCGTCTCCGCTCGGTTTTTTGGTTTCCATAAAGATATTATACCAAAATTTCAGGATGGAGGGCGGGAGAGGGTGATATTGTCCAGATAGTCGTCACCCCCCTCGAAAAAGAAAAATTCGACAGCGGTGATGTTGTTGTCGGGTTCGAATGAATGCAACCACGCATTCAGGTCGAAATGCAGATGCTGCCAGACGTCGGGATGTTCGACATACTCCATACTGAGAGGGAAAGTATACTCGATGATGTCTGAAAAAACTTTTTTCTCCGCAGGGTAGTTGTTTTTGTCGTACCATGTCGAAAAGACGAGTCGTCTGGGTCCTTTCGCCGTTTTCACCTCAACGCCACAGTCGAAGCAGTAGAGCATTTCGTCGGGACTGATATGCTTTTTTTTGTCGAAATCGAGAATTGTCCGAAGCGTATCATGCCAGTAACTTCCGTCCGGTAACAGCAGTTTGTAGCCCGCTTCGTTGGTGTAGTTTCCGTCAGGCTGTTTGACCCAGTTTTGGCGTAAGTAGATGGAGCGGCCGCTTCCGTTCGCTCCCCCTTCCACATTTTCGGCGTCGTATGGACACTTTTCGTAACGCTCCCACCGTTTGGTCGATCCATCTTCTCCATTTTCATAGACTTTGACGACGGCGTATTCGGAGGATACGCCACCCCCTCCGCATCCGGCCAGAATAAGGATGGAAAAAAGAAAGAGCGGGATCGTATATTTCATTGGACAACTCCTTTGTAAATTATAGAAATATCGTCTTTTTGAACAAAAAAATGAGTGAGACAGAAAGAATCGTCCACTCTCATTGTTTTTTCATCATCGGTATGCCATACTGTTCGCTATCGAAAAAGGAGTGAGAAAGTGACAGAAGGATATGCGTTTATAGACAGTGGAAGGTACGAAGTGAACGAAATGTATTGGGAGGTGATGGAGCGTCCCGAAAAGATGGATGGGGGTGCGAAAGTGGCAGCTCTCAGGAAGATCATCGAGAAAGACCCCGATTTTTTCGATCCCTATATCGCACTTTACGAGCACTATCTCTCGATCGGGGATACCGAAAGTGCGGCGGATATCCTCAACGAAGGATTTGGACGTGCGATGGCTTTGGTCAGCAAAGGGGGGAAATTTCCGGATTTCATGCCTTGGGAAGCGTTGGGAAACCGACATATCATCCGGATGATCTACAATTTTTCGACACTTTTGTGGCTGGTGGGTAGGACGAAAGAAGCCAAAGAGTTGTTGCAAAAACTACTCCGAGCCGATCCGGAAGACCATATTGGCGCCAGATTCGCGATTGCGGCGATAGAAGAGGGGTACGAATCGCTCTATGCATTCGAGATGGAATTTTCTTCCAAAGAAGGATCTGGAATCGATCCGGAAGCGATGGAAGTTTGGTATCGTAGTCGGGATGGAGGATACGGGGTACCATTGGGCGGTCATTTACGAAAAAGGATATAGACGAAGCTTTGAAATATCTCTCATAAGAGCCGATATAGAG
This sequence comes from uncultured Campylobacterales bacterium, assembly GCA_964443745.1. Classification (GTDB taxonomy): domain Bacteria; phylum Campylobacterota; class Campylobacteria; order Campylobacterales; family QNZT01; genus CAYUEN01. The sequence goes on from CAYUEN010000004.1 coordinate 32,221, forward strand.
AAAAAGCTTCCAAAGGGTACGGTGTGTACAAATGCCAAAATTGCGGTGCGCCTCTGAAAGGGGTGGTGTGCCCCTACTGTGGTGTCCGCAATGAAATCGACCTGAAAAAACGCTATGAAATCCACAAAAAGAGTGAGCGGGTTTGTCCCAACTGTGACGTTTTTCTCGATACGGTGAGAGTGAGTGGAGCGGATCGTCTCTATATCGAGCGGTGCCGGCATTGTTTTGGTATTTTTCTCGACTATGGGGAGATAGAAGCGATCATGGAGCGGGAAATCGTCAAAAGTGAAAAACGTGACGATACACAGTTGCGTGAAATTCTCGACCATCCGCTAAGTCGAGAAAAAGAGATCAGATACAAAAAATGTCCCCAGTGCCGTAAAATGATGTCCCGCATCAATTATCGGCAGCGAAGTGGTGTCATTATCGATCGATGCAAAGATTGTGGTTATTGGCTCGATGGCGGAGAGTTGCGACAGATCATGGAGTGGGCCAAACTTTCGAGTACGCGGGAATTTACACCTTTGATCTTGAAAGAGGAGATTTCTTTTGCCACGCCCGGAAGAAGACGAAGCGAATCGTACCGTTTCGACGGTGGTGAAGATGGTGTCGGATTTTTTGTGGAAGGGTTGATGCGCTGGCTTTACGGTCTATAAGAAGGTAGGAGAAAAGAGGTGGAAAACAGAAGCGATTTTCTGATTATAGGCGCCGGAATCATCGGGATGGCGGTCGCGAGGGCGCTTCTTCGCAAGGATCCCTCCCTCAAGATCACCATTCTCGAAAAAGAGCGAGATGTCGCGCTCCATAGCAGCGGGCGCAACAGCGGTGTACTTCATGCCGGATTCTACTACACGGCCGACTCCCTCAAAGCGAAATTCACCAGAGACGGAAACCGAGCCTTGCGCCGATATTGCGAAGAGAATCGGCTGGGAATCAACCGCTGCGGAAAGGTCGTCGTCGCGAAGGACGAAAACGAACGCGAAGCGCTGCACGAACTGAAAAGAAGAGGAGAGCGCAACGGCGTGAACGTCGCCCTGATCGACGAAAAAAGACTCAAACGAATCGATCCGAACGTCAAAACCTACAAAGAAGCGCTTCACTCTCCCGATACGGCCACCGTCGATCCGGTGGAGGTTTGCCGTTTCCTCAAAAGCGAGTTGGTCGAAAAAGGGGTCGATTTCCGCTTCGGAGAGGGGTATCTTCGGAGGGTGGATATCCATAGCGTCGAAAGCCGAAACGCAAGAACGTATCGGGCGCGGATGATCGTCAACTGTGCCGGATTGTATGCCGACAAGATCGCCAAAGAGTTCGGTTTTTCGCAAAACTACGTCATCGTCCCCTTCAAGGGGATCTATCTCAAATACGGAGGCGATCGAAAACCGGTCAGAACCAACGTCTATCCGGTGCCCGATCTGAAAAATCCGTTTCTCGGCGTTCACTACACCGTGACGGCGGATGGAACGATCAAGATCGGTCCCACCGCGATTCCGGCCTTCTGGCGCGAAAACTACCGCGGCTTGGAGCGTTTTTCGTTCGAAGAGATGAAAGAGATCCTGAAATACGAAACGAAACTTTTCGTCACCAACGCCTTCAATTTCAGATCTCTCGCTTTCGAGGAGATGCGAAAATACCGTAAGCGCCACTTCGTCTCTTTGGCTGCGAAGATGGTCGAATCGATCGACACCGCGGGATTCGACGAATGGAGCAGGCCGGGTATTCGCGCCCAACTCCTCGATATCCGATCGCTGGAACTGTTGCAGGATTTCGTGGTGGAAGGGGATCGAAATTCCGTCCATATACTCAACGCCGTCAGTCCGGCGTTTACCGGCGCGTTTCCCTTTTGCGAATGGATCGTGGAGCGATATCTCGATATCCCGTGACCGTAATGGAAGATACGCTACAATACCTATAACGTACGAAGAAGGAGCGGGGATGGCGTATTACAACTGGATTCTGGCGTTTCATGTGATGAGCGTGCTGTCGTGGATGGCGATGCTCTTCTATCAGCCCAGGCTCTATGTCTATCATGTCGAGCGTATGGCCAACGGCCCCGCATTTACAGACGTCATCAAGATCCAGGAAGAGAAACTCTACCGTTTTATCGGTACGCCCGCCCTCTGGGCGTCTTTGCTCAGCGGGCTCACGATGATCTGGCTCAACCCCGCCCTTTTGCAAGGCGGCGTTTGGCTCTATGTCAAACTCGCCGCGGCGACGCTCCTGATCGCCTACCATTTCAGCCTCGGCTACTTTAGAAAACGGCTGAAGGAAGACAGCTGCACCAAAAGCGGAAAATTCTTCAGAGTCTGGAACGAAATCCCCACGCTGCTGATGATCGTGATCGTCATCATGGTGGTGGTCAAACCGGTTTGAAGCCGCCAGAAAGCGCTCGGAGCGATTTTTATCGTTGATCGCGATATAAAATTTCATTATATTTTGACCTCTTGCATACTTTACCCGAAACGTGTTACCATGGTAATGGCGGTATAGATACCGAACCCCACGACAAAGGAGCGAAAGATGGGAAGAATGCAGGATAAACTCTCGGATATCAAACGGCTCATCGGAAAGTTGCAAAAACAGCAGCCCGAAGAGATCAAGGCGTTTTTGGATTTTATGACGGCGGCGGAGAAAGAGGGCGCTTTGTCCACCAGACAAAAAGAGCTCGTCAACGTCGGTCTGGCCGTCGCAGCACAGTGTGAATGGTGTATCGCGCTCCATGTAGAGGGGGCGCTCAAAGCGGGAGCGAGCAAGGAGGAGATTCTCGAAGCGGCGATGCAGGCGGTATTGATGCATGGGGGTCCGGCCCTGATGTATATGACGCCGGTCGAAGCGGCGCTCGAGGAGTTCGCCGATGGATAAACTGCTGGTGGAGAATTTCTACTATCTTATGAAACTCGGCCGCGAATTCGAAATCGCGGCCAAAGAGGCCTATATGGAGGGGAAGATAGCCGGTTTTCTCCATCTGGATATCGGACAGGAGGCGATCAGTGCCGGATCGATGCGTGCCTTTGCCAAAGGGGATGTCTTCACGACCTATCGTGAACATGTGCTTGCGATCGCACGCGGTATTCCCGCCAAAAGCGTGATGGCGGAGCTTTTTGGCAAAGCCACGGGCGTAAGCGGAGGCAAGGGGGGATCGATGCACCTTTTCGAGCCGCAGTTGGACTTTTACGGCGGTGACGCGATCGTGGGGGGACAATTGCCGCTGGCGGTGGGATGCGCCTACGCCAGAAAGATGCAGCGCGAACACAGCGGCGTAATGGTGCTTTTCGGAGACGGCGCGACCAACGGCGGCGCTTTTTTCGAATCGATCAACATCGCCAGCGCCTGGAAGCTGCCGTTGATCTTTCTATGCGAAAACAACCGCTACGCGATCGGAACCGATATCGCTTGGGTCTCTCCTTTTACGCAACTCCACAAAAAAGCCAAAGGATATATGCCGGCCGTAGAGGTGGACGGGATGGACGTACTGGCAGTCTACGAAGCGGTCAAGGAGGCGAAGGAGTATATAGAAGAGGGGTTGGGGCCCTACTTCATCGAAGCTCACACCTACCGCTACGAAGGCCATTCGATGAGTGATAGCGGGGATTACCGCTCCCCCGAGGAACTTTCGATCTACAAGGCGAAGGATCCCGTCGAAAACCTCAAAAACAAGGCGCTCGAAAAAGGGATCGTCGATCAAGGCTTTTTCGATACCATCGATCTGAAGGTGAAAGAGGAGGTGCAAGAGGCGCTTTCGTATGCGGAGTCTTCTCCCGAACCCGATCCGAGCGAATTGAAGACGGACGTATTCTGCAAGGAGTGCACCTATGTTATATCGTGAAGCCCTCAACCGTGCGATCGACGAAGCGATGGAGATGGACGAACGGGTCGTGATGCTCGGAGAAGATGTGGGGCGCTACGGCGGCAGCTATCGGGTGAGCGAAGGGCTCTATGCAAAATACGGCGGTATGCGAGTCATCGATACGCCGATCGCGGAGCTTTCGATCGTGGGAAACGCGATCGGTATGGCGATCGGAGGACTTCGGCCGATCGCGGAAATCATGACAGTGAACTTTTCGTTGCTCGCGGCGGATCAGATTGTCAACCATGCGGCCAAACTCCGCTATATGAGCGGCGGCAAAGTGGCGATTCCGTTGACGATACGGATGCCCGGAGGCGTCTCCAGGCAGTTGGGCGCCCAACACAGCGAAAACTACGAAGCCTTCTACGCTTCGCAACCGGGGTTGATCGTACTGGCCGCCTCCAATCCGGACTACGCCTACCACGGTCTCAAAAAGGCGATCATGATGGACGATCCGGTAGTCTTTCTCGAGCATGAACTCCTCTACAATACCGAAGGGGAGATTCGTTCGCACAAAACGTTCGACCCTTTCAGAGCGGAAATCGTCAAGGAGGGAAAAGATATCACGATCGTCACCTATCTCAAAATGCGTTACGACGTGATGAAAGCGGTCGGAGAAATCGAGCGGGAATTGGGCGCGAGCGTGGAGGTGATCGATCTCAACTCTCTCCGTCCGATCGATTTTGCGACCATCGAAACATCGGTACGAAAGACCGGACGGGTCGTCATCGTGGAGGAGGATCACAAGACGGGAGGTTACGGCGCGCAGATCGCGGCGCAAATCGCCGAAGAGCTCTTCTACCTTCTGGACGCTCCGATTCTCAGAATCGCGGGTGAAGACGTACCGATTCCCTACAACCGCCGGCTCGAACTCGCCTCCATCCCCACCCCGGATAAGATATCGGCGAAAGTGATCGCATGGGGAGGCAAACATGGCTTATGAGATCACGATGCCGATCCTCTCGGATACGATGGAGAGCGGAAAACTGATCAAATGGCATGTCAAACCGGGCGATCGCGTCAAAAAAGGGGATGTGATCGCGGAGGTGGAGTCGGACAAGGCGATTATGGAGGTGCAGAGTTTCAAGGACGGAATCGTCGAAGAGCTCAAAGCAAAAGAGGGGGAAGAGGTGCCGGTCAAGAAGGTCATCGCTGTCATAAAGCCCGCCGAAACCGCCGAAAAAACACCGCCTCCGCCCGTCGATCTCCCTCCCTCCGAAAAGAAAGAAACTCCCCCACCCGATAAGACCAATCCGATACTCGACATTATCGGCTCCCCCGTCGAATCTTCGCATCCGCCTTTTTTCGAAGCTTCTCCCGCCGCGAGAAAGAAAGCCGCGGAGCTCGGATTGGATGGGAAACGCCTCCAAGAAGAGGGGAGACTTCCCCGCCCCGCCCATCTGAAAGATTTGGAGAGCCTCTGGCTGGAGCGCTATTTTACTCCCGCGGCCAGAAAAACGATGGAGCGGTTTGGCATCGATCCTTTGAAACTCAAGCGGGAGCGAAAGGTGACGCGAGAAGAGGTGGAAGCCTATGCTCGCGCCCACCATCTGAGCGAAAGGATCGAAATCTCCTCCAACCAAAAAGCGATCATCTCCCATATGAAAAAGGCGGCGGCAAAGCCGGTCTACCGTATATACGACAGACTCGATCTTTCGAATATACCCCGCACCGAAGAGATCAAGCTGACCAGTTGGATCGTGAAACTCTTCGCCGATACGATGGCGGCGTTTCCGACGATGCGTACGATCTATCGGGAGGAAAGCTTTTGGCGGTATGCGGGCGCCAATATCGCCGTGGCCGTGGCGACGGACGAAGCGCTCTATACCCCCGTACTCAAAAATGCCGACGAAATGGCCCCGAAAGAGATCGACGATTGGATACGCAAAATCAAGAAAAAGGCCATTACAGGAGATTTCAAACCCGAGGAGTTTAAAGATTCGAGTCTGGGTATCAGCAATCTGGGTATGTTCGGTATCGAAGCGTTCGATGCGTTGATCAACCGGGACGACTGCGCGATGGCGGCGATCGGAGCGATGAGAGAGCATGTCGTCTCCGTCACGGTCGCGTTCGACCACCGGGTGGTCAACGGCAAAGAGGGGGCGCGTTTCATCCAGGCGCTCAAAGAGCGTGCGAACGATGCGCGCTACATTCGGACACTCGCTTGAGACGACCGATGGGCGAAACGTTTCACAAATTCGTCAAAATGGTCGGAACCGGCCCCAAAAGCAACCGGGATCTAAGCCAAGAAGAGGCGGCTTCGATGATGGAGATGATACTGGAAAAAAGAGCGTTTTCGGAGCAGATCGCCGCCTTTTTGCTCGGTTGGCGTCTCAAGCCGGAAACCGATGCGGAGTTTCGCGGCGCCCTGGAAGCGATCGACAGATATACGAAGCGAATAGACATACCCGATTCGGTGGAACTGGGATATCCGTTTGACGGCAAGAACAAAAGCTTCTATCTGCTGCCGCTTGTAGGCAGGCTGCTCTCAAAAAAGGATCCGACCCTGATCGTCAGCGGCGGTGCCAGACAGCCCGCCAAAGGGGGAGTGACGCTGCGAGAACTGGATGAACGGACAACTTGGCCCCGATCGGTGCGGTATTTCGACCGCGCCGACTACGCGCCCGCCCTCGAAGCGCTCACTCCTATTAGGCAACGGTTGGGATTGCGTACGGCGCTCAATACGCTGGAGAAGCTGCCGTATGTGGCATCGAGCCGCTGGGCGATCACCGGAGTCTTTCACCGTCCTTACGTCAGAAAATACGCGGCGATCTTCGCGGGACGGTACGAAAGGCTGATGCTGCTGCAAGGAAGCGAAGGAAGTCCCGAAATCTTCGGAAAAAGCCGATTTTGGATCGTGGAGGGGGATACGATTCGGGAAGATTCGGTCGATCCGAGGGATTTTGGTATCGGTTTTCTGAAATCGTGGCGTAAAATCACGCTCGATGAGGCGCTCGGAGAGCTTGAAAACCCCTCCGAAGAGGTGTGGGGGCTCGCGCGGCTCAATGCCGCGGTGATCCGCTACGTGGCGGGAAGAGCAAAAACGATCGAACAGGCATACGAGGAGTTGCTATGAGAGAGAGATTGACGGTGCTGGGCATCGAGGAGATGGACGGGATCCACAGACAGGAGCTGGAAATGCTGGATGCGCTACTGGAAGCGATCGACAACGAAACGGACGAAACGCGTGTGACGTTGAAGTTCGAAGCGTTGTTGGAAGATATGCGCAGACATTTCGAATACGAAGAGTCGCTGATGCGCGGGAAGGGATTCGGGATGTACAATATCCACAAAAGCGATCATGACAAAATGCTTTCGGAGGTGCGCTATCTGCTGGGAGAGTGGCGCAGCCGTCGGGATCGCGCACGAATCAAGGAGTACTTCGAGTACGAATTCGCCTTTTGGCTTCCCCAGCATATCGCCGCGATGGATACGGTCCTTGCGGAGTTTTTGAGAGGATTGTAGAAAGAGGGGATTTTTTTATGAAATACGACATCATCTATATCGGCGGCGGTTTGAACTACGAAGGGGCGATTTTGGCGGCAAAAGCCGGAAAGAGGGTGTTGCTGATAGAGCGGGACCTGAAGATGTTGGGCGGCACTTGCCTGCACAGAGGCTGCATCCCCTCCAAATATCTGCTCCATTTCGCGCAGACCCGGCTCGATCTTCGCCGTAACGTCTTTCGTATTCACAAAAACAGGTTGAAGATGGATCGAGCGCTTGCCGAAATAGAGGGTGTGCTCGCCAAGGCGACCGAAGCGATCAAAAAGCAACTGGTTTACGCGAAAGTGGAAGTCGTCGAAGGAGAAGGAGTCGTCACCGCTCCCCATATCGTGGAGGCGGCAGGTCGTCGTTTCGAGGGGGAGCATATCGTTTTGGGTATCGGTTCGGCCCCTTTCGTCCCGGAGGGGTTCGAGTACGACGGCAGGCGGGTGATCACGAGCGACGAAGCGCTGAGACTCGATACGCTACCCGAATCGATCGGAATCGTGGGCGGCGGGGCGATCGGGTTGGAGTTCGCCTCCTTTTTCGCGGCAAACGACACGAATGTCACCCTCTTTCTTCGCCACGATACGATTCTGCCCAAATCCCATCCGCTTCTCTCTTCCGCCTTGATGAAAAAACTGCGGGAGATTGGCGTGAAATTCGTCACCGATGCGAAAATATCGGGTGTGAAATCCGAAAAGGAGTACGCCGAGGTGACAACCCTTTCGCAGCGCTACCGGTTCGATCGTCTTCTTGTCGCCACCGGCCGCAAACCTCTCACCGACGCGGTCGCGACGCCCGAAATCACGCTCGGCAAGGGAATCGAGACGGATAGCCGTTTCGAAACCACCCTGCCCGCCCACTATGCGATAGGGGATTGCAACGGCAAACTCCAGCTCGCTCATGCCGCCAGGGCCGAGGTGCGTTACGTCACCAGACGGATACTCGGCGAAAATCCCAAAATCGTGACGATGGAACAGATTCCCAAATTCATCAACACCCTACCGATGGGTTTTGCGGAGGTCGGACTCACGAAGCGGGAATTGGAAGATCGGGGTATCGATTACAAGGAGTCGTTTTTCGCTCTCTCGGCACTCACCCTTTCGGGTGCGTATGATGCCCTCGAAGGGATGGTCATACTCTACGCCGATAGCGAAAACTTCATCGTGGGAGCCGAATTGCTCGCACCCAATGCCGCCGAACTGATCGGTATCGCGGCGACCGCTCTGAGCGGCCAGTTGGATCGTGACACTTTTCTCGAAACCGTCTTCGCCCATCCGACGTTCAGCGAAGGGTTCGATCATGCGGCGATGCGCCTGTGATCCGAATCGTCGAAAAGGGCGTCTTGCCCTACAAGACGGCGATGGCGGAGATGGATCGATACCATGTCGAAGTGGTCGCCGGAGCGGATCCCGTGTTGATCGTTTGTGAGCACGAGCCGGTCTATACCGTCGGCAGCGACGTATCCGAGTGGGAGGTTCCGGTCGTTCGAAGCGACAGAGGCGGTTCGATCACCTACCATGCTCCCGGCCAGTTGATCTGGTATTTTATCTTTCCCGTATCCGACCCGCCCGGTTTCTACAGGCGCGTCGTGCGGATTTTGCGCACCTATCTGCGGGAGTTGGATCCGAAGATCCGATACGATACGAAGATGCCCGGATTCTATATCCGAAATCGAAAACTCCTCTCTCTGGGCTTTCGCTATCGAAAAGGGGTTAGCAGACACGGTATCGCGTTGAATGTCGATCTTGATCTCGCCCCTTTTCGCAAGATTCGTCCGTGCAATCTGGAGGGAATCGTTCCCACTTCGCTTCGGGCGGAAAATCTCCCTTGCGACAAAACCGAAATCCGCTCCGAACTCACCCGAAGGATCGTCGATGGTTTCTCCCTATAAGCCCCGCGTCAAAGCTCCCGCTTCAAAGAGCGTCGAGGCGGTGCGAAATATCGTCGAGGATTTTGGCCTCCATGTCGTCTGTCGGGAGTCGGCTTGTCCCAATATCGCCGAATGTTTCGAACGAAAAACCGCGACTTTTCTGATTTTGGGAGAGCGATGCACGAGAAGTTGTCGTTTCTGTAACGTCGCCACCGCCAAACCGCGGCCTCCCGATCCGCTGGAGCCTTACAGATTGGCCGAAGCCGTCGATATATTGGGCCTTTCGTACGTTGTGCTCACCTCCGTCGATCGCGACGATCTGAAAGATTTCGGTGCCGCCCATTTCGTCCGTAGCATAGAAGCGCTCAAGGCGAAAATCCCCGCGATCCGTATCGAAGCGCTCACTCCCGATTTCAAAGGCGATTTTGCCGCGCTGGATCTTCTGATCGAGAGTCGACCCCACAAACTCGCCCACAATATGGAGACGGTTCGCCGCCTCTCCGCGGCGCTTCGTCCGCAGAGCGACTACGACAGAAGCCTGATGGTACTTTATCGCTACGCCAAGAGCGGTATCGCGACCAAAACCTCTCTGATGGTGGGGCTTGGCGAAACGAAGGCGGAAATAATCGAAACGATGAAAGAAATCCGCGATGCGGGCGTGCGCGACCTGACGCTGGGACAGTATCTAAGACCTACCCCCCGCCATGCGCCGGTCGCACGCTACTATGCGCCGGAAATCTTCGTCGAACTGGGTGAAATCGCCAAAGAGATGGGGTTTGTCGGAGTCGCCAGCGGACCGCTGGTGCGAAGCTCCTATTTTGCGGACCGACTCTAGGAGGCGAAGTCGAAGCGTTTTTATCGAAAAAGATGAAGGAAAAATATGGAATGATATCGAAAACGACGGTGTGCGTCCGCACACCATTTCGCTGAAACGGGGAGGTCGGATGCAACGCCTGAACAAAATCGAAAAACTCAAAGCCGCCATGCCTCCTTTCAGTTTTCGCCAAAGGCTACGGACACTCGATCCGGAGGCGCTGACGGAAGCGGATCGTTTCTATCTGAAAAATTTCGGTATCTACAATATCAAACTCCGTCCCGAAGCCTTCATGATACGCCTGAGGATCGCGGGGGGACGCATCGACAGGCAAAAAGTGCGAATCCTCGCACGAATCGCCGACGAATACGACTTGAAAATCGTGTTGACGACGCGTGCCCAGATCGAACTGCACAATCTTGACGCGAAAAACCTTTTTAAAGTCTACGATTTGCTGCGGCGGTATCGATTTTCGTCGTTGCAGACGCTGAGCGACAACGTGAGAAATATCGTGACCGATCCGTACGACGGCCTGCTTCCCCAAAGCCCCTATGCGGTCTATCCGCTGATCGAAAAGATGCAGGATTTCGTGCTCGACGATCCGGAGTGGATGGGAATGCTACCGAGGAAATTCAACACGGCGATCACCGCGAACGAAGCTTGTCATGAGGCTTTTTTTCACAACGATCTTCTTTTCGCTCCGGCTGCAAAAGGGCGGATGCGGGGTTTTAACCTCTATCTGGGCGGCAAAAATTCCGAAACGGCGCGAAGTGCGAATCTGTTCGTTCTCTACGAAGAGGTGTTTTGGATCTTTGTCGCGGTGCTTCGGGCCTACAGACGTTACGGGCTGCGCGCTTCCCGTTCGAAAGCCCGGCTTTTTCATCTGTTGCGGGAGATTTCGATGGAGCGGTTTCGGGAGTATATCGGTGAATTTTCTTCCGTTCCTTTGCGACCGGAAGGGAAACTTCTTCTGAAAAAAGTACCGATCGCTCCGTTTCGGGAACTCTCCGACGGCCGCTACGGGGTGTGTTATCAGACGCGTTTTGGAGAGATCTCTTCGCGGGAGCTCTCCCGGATAGCCGATTTCGTCGAAAAGAAGGGATTGGAGATTCGTCTCTCCACCAGCCAAAATCTCCATCTGTTGGGACTGGATGATAAAAAGACGCCTTTCGCGCGGATCGAGGGCGCTTCGCATACGTTCGCATGTGCGGGTAGCCGGTACTGCGCTCTTTCGCTCTGGGATGTCAAAGGCGAGACGTCCTATTTGCCGATGGGGCGTATCGAACGGCTGGATATACGCGTGGGTTTCAGCGGTTGTTTGAAGGGTTGCGGCCACCATCATCATGTCGATATCGGGCTGGTGGGGCTTCGCACCAACCTCTTCGGCCCTACGGACAAAGCGGCCAGGCTCTTTTTGGGCGGAGTCTATACCCGAGGCCTCGCGCCGGCGCGCCTGCTTTTTTACGTCGTGCCGCTTGCACATCTTCATGAAGTGGTTTCGGAGATTCTCGACGCCTTCGAAGAGAGCGGATTTTCGGATTTCGAACGTTACAGCATGGAGCGTCTCAACCGCTTTAGCGAAGGATTGCTGCGTCTATGGCTGCTCGCCAGGCTCTATTTGAGGCGAAAGATCGCTTTGGAGGCGGTTTCCGAGGCGCGGATGTTCGAAAAACTGCGTACCCTCGAAGGGTTTCCCGAGGAAGAGGATTACGAAGGGGCCACACGTCTGATAATGCATGCCCTCTGGGATACGAAAAAATAGAGAAGAATTTCGATGAAGTAAAGCCCAAGCGCCGTTTTCGTGCGCTTGGATAATACACCTTGCGTAAAAGTACGCAGGCACTGAAGAGTCTCAATATTTCCCGACGAGGTTCACGAACCATCCCTGGGCGTCGTAGTCGTTGGTGTGGGTCAGATCGTCGCTGAAACTGCTGAAGTTGTAGCCAATCCCCACTTTCATATGTTCGCCGACCGTTTTGTAAAGTCCCGCGAGCAGACCGCTTTTTGTGACGTCGTCGTCATCGTCAAGCCAATGCATCTCCATCAAAGCGTCCCAACTGCTGAGCAGATGGTAGTTGAGCCTGAACGCGGCGAGTCTGAGCGCACTTTCGTACCATACGCCCGCGTCACGGTTTTGTCTTAGTTTGTAGCGTTTGTATCCCAGTTTTCCTCCCACGCTCCAGCGGTTGCCGAGCAGCCAGGAGAGTTCGGCTTCGACGATATGGGATTTTTCGTCCGGTCTGATGTCGCTTTGCGCGGTGGTCACCAAATCGTAGAGATAGGTGTATTTCGCGATCATGTTGAAACGCGGCTCGCTGACCGGTCGCCATGCGAATCCGATGCCCGTTTCGATGAATTTGGCGATATTGGTGTCGGAAAGACGATCGCGGGTGAGGGAGTAGTTGAGTTTGGCGAGCAGTTGCCAGGAGGGATCGAGTCTGTATCGGATCTTGTTGGCGGTCAGATATTGACGCTGCTTTTTGGTATCGGATTTGTCTTCCCTATATTCCAGTTTCGAGGAGGCGCGCAGTCTCTTGTCGGCATAATGGATTCCTCCGGATATGGAGTTTCGTCTGATCGTATCGGTTTCGGTGAGCCGGATTCCCTGGAGGGAGAGGTCGTAGGTGAGATAACGGCTCGCGGCATAGCTAAGACCAAACGTATGGCCGATACCGTCGCTTTCGTCTCCGCCGACGAATTGATGTTCGCTGTAGATTTCGAGCGCTTTCGTGATTTGGCTTCTTTGTCCGACGGTGAAGACGTCGCGCTTCCCTTCGGTGCGGTCGGTGCTGATGGTGTAAGTGCCGTAAATCGTGCGCGCGTCGCTCAGCGCGTAATCGGCTCCCAATTGCAGGGCGTCACCCCTCTCTCCCGTACTCGCTTCGGCATGCATTGTCATTTTGGATAGATGGGCGTTCGCGCCGACGGTATAGAGATCGTTGTCGGTATAGGTGCCTTTTTTGTCGATCGTTTGCTGTACGATGGTATAAAGATCAAACCATGAATTGAGCGCATATCCCAGCTTCACGGCGGCGAGTGTCCCTTCACCGTCTCCGGTGGTGCGTTCCTCCTTGATGTAGCTGGCTTGTGCCGCGGCGAGAAAGCGCCCCTTCTTCATATCGACCTGTGCGCTTAAGTGGGTGTCGCTTCGTTCTCCGCGCTCGTTTTTGGTCGCGCGTGCCTGGAGGCCGGTGTGGGCATCCATTTTTACGCTCGCTTCGATTCCCATATCTTCGCTCGCTTCGTTCGAATCGGAAACGTAACGTCTGGAAGAGTAGCCGGCTTGACGCCTTTTCCACCAGGCTCCGACGGCACCGTCGGGAGCGTCGGGGTGGAGATCTTTCAGGTCGACGCGGCTTTCGACGCCGACCGCTTCACCGCTTTGGGGCGTGAGTCCGTCGTCCAGAGAGTGGAAACTCAAGCCGCCGTCCAAAGACTCCAGACTCGGTGCAAAAGTCTCCCTCCCTTCGGTTTTGGCGTATTCGAGTTTCAGATAGCTGCGTTCGTTCGCTTTGAGTGTCAGATCCGCCCCTTTGAGCTCGTAGTCTCTTCCTTCGCGATCTTCATGGGCGTAGGTGGCCCCGAGCGCGACATGGTCGTTGATCCACCGTTTGCCTCTGGCGCCGTAGGTGGCGCGGTCGGGTTCGAAACCGTCCGGAACGTATTCGTAATCGACCATCAGATAGAGGCGGTCTCCATCGAGCGGCTTATCCTTGATCAACGATGGGCCTTTCTCCTTGACGACGCTCATAAGAGGACGGGAGAGGATGATGCGTCCTTGGAGATCGTCGATTTCGTAATCCCGGCCGCGTACGAGGGGGATACTGCGGATCGTGCGGTCTCCGTTTTTCTGGCGTACCTCCACCCACACTTTGGCGCTTCCCTCGACGATATCGGTATGTTTGAGATAATAGAGACTCCCGCCCGTTCCGAGAAAACGGTTGTGCGCCAATACCGACTGCGCGGGGGAGGCGTAGAGGATCAGGTCGCTTTCGGTGTCGTTTTGATTCGTGGTGTCGGTGGAGCTGTATTTGAGTTTGGCGCCGTAGAGAGAACGGTCGACCTGGGCGAATTCGTTTCCTGTGATTCCGGTGTTGTAATCTCCCCAAAGGGCGCTCGATTTGTCCCAGTCGACTCTGACGTAGAGTCTACCCTGGGAGTCGGCGTCGGAGCGAAGCGAAGCCCCGTCACCGTAAACGTAGTAGTAACGGTCGGGATCCAAATGCCTGAAAAGCGTCCTGGGATCTTTGCGGTCGAACGTCTTGGCTATATTCTCCAACTCCTCTTGCTGCGTATCCATCTGAGCGGTAATCAGATATTTGCCTTTGATCTTCCCTTTCAGATAGAAAGCGAGCCTTCCTTCGGTGAAGATGTCCTCGTCATGATAGGTATCGGAGGTAAGCGGCGCGATATGTCCGGAAATGTCGTATTTGCCGATCGTCGCGTCGGCGATACCGACCATGAAGAAGTAGGTGTCCTTTACGTTTACCGAAAGACGCTTTTTGTAGATTCGCCCTTTGGGATCCATCATCGCCATCAAGATTTTCTGTTTTCCGACGGGCTTGATCTCTTCGACGACGAAGCGGCCCCTCTCGTCGATACGGACGTTTTCGCCTTCGATGTTGAGTTTGTAGTCGGCGGGGATCTTCTCTCCGTAGATTCGTACTCTTGCGCCACGAATGGGAATGTGCGCGGTTTTGAGATGACTCTTGCCGTAGATCAGATCGGCGGGATTTTGCAGCGGGGTGGAAGCGGGAGATTCGCCGAGCCGTACCGATCGCTCCGCCGTCTGGTCGTAGCGGCCCGATTTGTCGTAAACCCTTAAAACGTAGTAAATCCGCATACCGTTTTGAAGCTTCATACCCGAAGCTGTATCGCCTTTCCAGACGATTTTTTGCGGCAATCCTTTACCCTCGAAAAGTTTGAGAGGGAGATTGCGTCCGACATGGTCTTTGGTATATAGCACCATTTGATAGCGGTTGAAGAAGTCGCGGTAGTTGTTGTAGGTCGCGAATGTCAGCGGATGCAGGAGGTGTCCGTCGGCTATTTGCGCGTATTCGTACGTTTTGATGTCCAGATGTCGCCGGATATTCGCCGGATCGCTGGTGGTCCAGATGACGCCGCCGTTTTCGAGGCGGAGGGTTCCGGTCTCCTTGATTACCTTGGTCCGGGTGGTCTGCAAAGAGACGTCGGCCCGTCTGTTTTTGGCCATACCTTTGCTGGGAGCGTCGTTGACGGCTATAGGATCGCATTCGCTCTTGTCGACGATTTCCACGCTGAAAGGCGCTTGTGCCGCCTCGAGTGCCGAAAGCGTCATCAGGGTCGCCAGACTGTAACGTATCAGAGAGGTTTTCATTTTTCGCCTCCGCTTCTCTTTTCGCATTTCGTGCCGAGGACGGTGCACTCTTTGGGAAGCCTGGGCGGATTGGGTTTGCCCCACCAGTCGTATTTGGGATCGAACCACACTTCGCCGCATTTGTCCAGATAGGTGATCTTGACCCGTTTCATCAAATCTTTTCCGATGCGGTATCTAAGCTCTTTGTAAACGGTTTGTGCGCGTCTTTTGGCGAGTTTCGTGTTGTACCATTTGGGAGCTCTGGCGTCCGTATTTCCGGTGATGGTGATCTTCCCGCCACGATATTTTCGGATCGTTTTGGCGATTTTGTCGAGTTCGCACACCTGATCGGGACGGATGCATGCTTTGTCGGAATCGAAAAAGATCGATCCGATTTCGATCCGGACCGTTTCGTCCACGTTTCTGGTTTTTTCCACTTTCGCGACAAACGGTGTCTGTTTCGGCAACTTCACGCCGAAATCGATCCGGTTGAGCTGACCTGCGGTGATTCGGTAGACTCTGGGGTTTTCGGTAGTGACAAGGGCTCCCTCGGGTAGGGATGCGCGATCGATTTTGACGATGGCGTTACGGCCGCGACTGCCGAACCCTCCGCTTTCGCAATCGGGTATGTGATAGCGTCCGTAGGCATCCGTTTCGATGACAAGCCCCCTCGCGGTGGCCAGCCGCACACCGGGAATTCCCCGTTCGTTTTTCTGCTGGATTCCGTCTTCGTTGGGATCTTCGAAAACGGTTCCTACGAGCGTCGCGCAATCGGTAAAGAGAGAAAAGGTATCGGAAACCTCCCCGTCCGGTCCGATCGGTGGAGGTGGAGGGGTCACGGGTGGTGGAGGTGGAGGGGGAATGTACCGACTCTTCGGAGTTTCCGCGCCGGAAGCAGTAAGTATTAGAAAAAATAATCCTATGAAAGCGGTGAAAATTCGTGATATATGCATCTAAGTGCTCCGTTTGAGTGTATAATATAGAGATAAAATCGGCAAATTCAAAATATTGTTTAAAAGGAGCGGTTATGAAGATGATCAAAGGGTTGCTCTTCGATATCGGTGGGGTTCTTTATGTAGGCGAAAAACCGATCGAAGGTGCGCGCGAAACGATCATGATGCTTCGAAAAACCTATCCGATGCGGTTTCTTACCAATGCGACGCGCAAAACGCCGCGATCGATATTGGCGAAATTGCGTGGAATGGGGTTTTCTCTGAAAGATGAAGAGCTCTTTACCGCACTGGATGCCGCCAGACGTTACGTTTCGGATCGTGACGGTCGCGTCTATACCGTGTTGACGGACGAAGCGGAAGCGTGGTTTGCGAACCTGAAATCCGACAAGCCCGATTTCGTAGTGGTGGGCGATGCCCATACCAATTTCGACTACCGCCGTCTCAACGGAGCTTTCAGAGCGCTGATGGAGGGGGCGGAGTTGATCGCGGCGGCGAAAAACCGCTATTTCAAAGACGAAGACGGCGAGCTTTCGCTGGATGCGGGCGGGTTCATCGCCGCGTTGGAGTATGCAGCGGGAAAAGAGGCGAAAATCGTCGGAAAACCGAGTGAAGCGTTTTTTCGTATGGCGGTCGATTCGATGGGGCTGGAGCCGGAGGAGGTATTGATGGTGGGAGACGATATCGAATCGGATGTCAAAGGGGCGCAGGATGCGGGATTGAGAGCGGTACTTGTACAGACGGGTAAATATCGCGAAGAAGATCTCAGGAAAGGTATCGTACCCGATGCGGTTTTGACGGATGTGACGGCACTGCCTTCGCTACTGATGTAGAAGAAAGAGGATATTCCCCAAAAGGGGAGAATCACTCCTGCAGGTGGGGTGTCTCCAGATCGATCATCGCGACGAAGCAGATACCATGGGGAGTGTTGTAGTCGATGGTCAGTTCACCACCGAGTAGATGAACCAGATGTGCCAGGCGAAAAAGCGGTGCAAGCGGACTCGAGTGGTCGTACTGGAGATGTTGGTCTTTTTTGTAGAACTGGCTTCTGACGATAAGACGCCGCTCTTTTTCGGAGATGTGGCTCTGATGGTCGCAAACGGTAATACGGATTGCGGTTTTGGCCTCTTTTTCCGCCACCTGGTCGAAAAAAACATCGATTTGGTTTTGGCTCGATGTTTGTTGTTGTAGATAGTGGAAAGGCAAACGCACGACTTCCACGATTTTTTGCAGATCTCCCATACAGCTGTCAGGAAGTGACGGGTCAATTTTGTATACGAGCTTTTGTTTGCGCTTTCTACTCTCCTGGATCAACGCATCTATCAGAGACCTGAACTCTTCCAGCGGATTGAATTGGTGCAACTGGAGAGGTTTGGGTATATAGTGCGTATCCATCTCGTTCAGAGCGCGTTCCTCTTTGCGGATATTGGTCAGGGGGAGTGCCGAATCGCTCTCTTTCGAAACGCTTCTTAGGGTAGCGGTCTCCTCTTTGGGTGTAGCCTCTTTTTTTGATCTTCTCTCTTTGAGATAATCGAGCGT
This sequence comes from uncultured Campylobacterales bacterium, assembly GCA_964443745.1. Taxonomy (GTDB): domain Bacteria; phylum Campylobacterota; class Campylobacteria; order Campylobacterales; family QNZT01; genus CAYUEN01. Next base: position 50,062 of record CAYUEN010000004.1, read on the forward strand.
GATGTAGTCGTCGGGTCTGTATCCCTTTTTGAAAAGAGACCTCGACGAAATGACGATCAAGACGAACGCTCCGAAAGTCACCAAGATATAGAGTAGAGGTTGCAAATAGAAGAGATCTTCCTTTTCGGTCGAATATTCGATATCGCGAATGATCTGCTCCTCGAAATCGGAGAGTTTGTCTGTCCAACTGTTTAAATGTCCTACCCAGGCGGTAGCGCTGATAGTGTAGTTTCCAGATGAAGCGTGTCGCACAACGGGGATACGGATAGTCCGCATCGACTCCGCAAAAGCGACAGGATCGGAAAAAAGTTTGATGCCGAGTTTCGTAGAAGCCTCTTTTCGGGGAAAACGGTACGATGTCAGTAACGTCTCCCACAATCGAAGCTCTTTGGCGTTCATGGGTTTGTTGCGTCCGAGTATAAAAGCGATATAACTCTTTTCCTGTGAGAGCGTGAGCATAAAATCGATACTCTCTTGATAGAGGGAGAGGGCGTTGTCGTATGAGGGGATCGTGTCTATGACCTCTTTGAGCGTTTTGTGGAGAGAACCGATGATCTCGTCTTGAAAATAGTCGAAGAGGATATTGTGGTATTCCGGTGTCACGACGTCGATACGCGAACGGACGTACTGGAGATTTTCACCTATTTCCGAAAGCCTTCTGGGAAGATCGGGAAGAATTTTCGAATCGGCGAGTGTTTGGAGTCTTTTAAGTTGATCGTCGGTCTCTTTTCTCGCTTTTTCTAGTTGATTGAAATCGGTTTTCCCTCCATAACCGAGATAGACCGCGCTAAGTGCCTGTTCGTTTGTGATGGCATGCAGTGATTTTGTCGAAGCTTCGAGTAGAGAAAAGAGTGTGTCGTTCCGGGAAAGAGATTGATCTTGACGATAGTTTTGAAATATTTTAAAACTACCGAATCCAAAAACCAGAAGCGAAAGCAGCAGCAGAATAAAAGAGAGTGTTTTTTTCATCATTTGTTTCCAAGTCTTCCTTCCAGATCATACAGCGCATAGGATAAAATCGTAGGAATTTTTGTCTGGGTGTTGATCAGAGGTCTATAGTTTTTCCACAATTTCTTAATGGAGTCGTCCATCTTCATCGAAAGCGTATCGATTTTGTAGAGGGTCCTGGCGAGTTTTCCCGTATCGGAATCGAATCCGAGGTGATATTCCAGATAGGATCTGAATGCCGTGGCCAGATAGAGATTCATCTGCCAATTGCGGGGGATGGAGACCGTTTTGGGTTGAATCGATTCCGCACCTTCCTGCAGACCGGTACAGTAGTCGAGAATCTGCGTCATATTCTCCTTGGTCAGCTTTTTGGGAAGTGTCGATTTGATTTTGTCTTTACTGAAGGAGAGATACTCCAGGACGTTTTTGGCGTTGTCGTCCGGAGCGTTGATCGCCGCCTTTCGAAACGCTTTCTCCAGTGTATGGATCGTTCGCTCTATTTCGTCGGAGAGAAGCGGGTTGTGTGCATAGTAGTGAAGGAAAAGAGCGTCCGCCGCGATTTTTTGACTGGCATACTGTATCTGGGTGACCGCGATCACGAAATCCTGCATCGATGCGAAAAGTGTCGTCGAACACCACAACAGAAGAGAAGCGATTACTTTTTTGGAGATATACATCTATTTGTAAAGCTCCACATAGAGTTTCGTGACTTCGTCCATTTTCTTTGTGATATCGTCAGTCGTCGTGAAGACGATAAAAGGAAGTCCTCCTTTTTCGATACCGAGATAGAATTTGTAGACGATTTTCCACAGTTTGTCGATCTGTTTCAGTTTGTGATCGATGGTAGGGGTGTTGGTGGCGTTCGCCATCAAGTCCGCATGGTTTTGCGCGAATTCATTGACTGCCTGTTTCATCTGATCGACCGTATTTTTGTCGTTGATCCCCGATTGATACGCGATGTAGTATTTGGCGATACGTTGCGCCAGCATTCGCTGCTTTCCGGATTTGGCGACGATGACCGACTCTTTGTGGGCCGATCCCTTCTTGAGTGCATCCACTACGAACTGGCTTCCTTCCAGAATCGATTCGCTCAGATCGAGTGCCAGCTGGGCGTTGTCGAGGTTGAAAGGTTGCTTGAGCAACGCTTTGAACTCGTCGCTGCTGAGTTTGACGAACGAGAGTAGGTTTTTGATTTCGGGATCACTGATGGCGGAATTGAGACGCTGATAGTTGCTCTCGAACTCTTTGAGTGTGGCATCGAGTTGTTTGCTGGCCTTTCCTACGGCTATCTTTTTCCCCAGGTAAAGATAGTCTTTCGCCATTCGCTGGGAGAGCATTCTCTGTTTTCCCGCTATGTCTATCAATGCCATTTTTTCCGATTTGTCCACCGTTACGATGTCGTTGTTTTGGGGAGTGCCGGCCGCAAAAGCTATACCGCTTCCTCCTGTAAGTATGAGAAACAACAACGCTGTTTTGAAAATCTCTTTTTTCATAATACTATTTTCCTTTCGTTTCTGATTCCATTTGAGCGTACAACCCCGTTACCGTATTCATATCTTTGAGTATTTCGTTGGATTTTTTGTATATCAAAGAGGGGATGAATTTACTGCTCGATCGGTTCATGATTTCGAAAAACATGAACGAGCGTTTCACTTTTTGCAGCAGTTTGGAAATTTCCGGTGTATTTTTCTCGTAGCCGATGAGCAGATCCAGGGAGTCTTTGAAAAGTTTCATCGCACTCTCCATTTTCCGTTTGAATTCCGGATCGTCCACACCCCAGACTCTGAGCATGTAAAGTCCGGCCATACGCTGTGAAAGCATTCGCTGGCGTCCGGAGATATTGATGATCTCCCCTGACTTTTTACCGGTCGCTTTGGCGAAAAGTTTCGTCGTGTCGTCGGCGTACTTGAGCAGTGTCTCGAGCTTTGGTTGAAGCATTTTCGCCTTCTCTTTTTCGGGTTTTTCCAGTAGCGTTTTTTTGAGAGGTTTCCAGAGGGCCATACTCTTTTCGATACTTTTTTTGATTTGGGAGTCGTTCGTGAAACGGTAGAGCAACTCCATATGGTTTTCGAAAGCTTCCATCGTTTTACGCAGATCCTCTTCGGGATTTCCAAAGGCGTTTCCCATTCCGATCATAGCGTAGTCTTTCAACATGCGCTGCGTGAACATACGCTGTTTTCCGGCGACATCGACTGCCTGGGAAAGCGAGGTGATTTCCAGAGCCCATCCAATCGTCGAAAAGAGCAGCAAACATAGTATCCATATCGTTTTAATCGGACCGAAAATGATCGACTCCTTATGCTGTTTCGTTGATTTTGTTGCCTATATGGCTATTATGAGCTATATCGGCCGTTTTAAAATTGTCTTGAGTGGGGAAGAAGAGACGGTTTTGATGTTACATGATTGCCTCTCTTGTGCGACCGAAAGAGAATACGGCTGATGTTCAAAAGAGATCAAGCAAAGACTCAATACCATGTTCGAATGGTACGGAGAATCTTCAAAAAGAACAGAAACAATCGAAAGCTCGATGCCTTCATCGCCAAATACAAAATCCCCAGAGAGTATCTCTCCGTCAACCGGAGATCGATCTTTCGGGGGATTTGGATCGGCCTTTTCTGGGGATTTATCCCGATGCCGTTCCAGATGCTGGGGGTGCTTTCGCTCACGCCTTTTTTGAGGTTCAACGTTCCTATCGCGATTACGATGGTGTGGCTCAGCAATCCCGTGACGATGCCTTTTATGTACTATATGGAATACAAGACGGGGTTGTTTTTGATGGGAAAAGAGGGGCTTCCCGACGTGCAGTTGACGCTGCAGTGGTTTCAGGATCACTGGGACGATATTCTCGTGCCGCTTTATGTCGGGACGCTTCCGTATTCTCTGCTTGTGGCGCCGCTGGTCGCCTATCTGATCAACTGGCTTTGGATCCACTCCGTCAGGCGCGAAAGGGCGGAGCGCAAATAGCGCCTATGCGATGCACTCCACCGGTGCGAAGCCGTTTAAGAAACTATCCTCGATGCCCCACCATCTTTTGACGATCGTCCGATAGAGCGAGCGGTAATCGGTCGTGTATTTCAAATCGCCGTTGCTATCCAGGTCGGTGAGTGAAGGCTGTTTCGAGTAAAAACCCCCTTTGACTTTTCCGCCTATCATGAAATGCGGCGCAGCGGTGCCATGGTCGGTGCCGTTGCTGGCGTTTGCGGCCGGGCGTCTGCCAAACTCCGAGTAAGTCATGATCACCGTCTTGTCCCAGTGGCCGGTTTCGATCAAGCCCTCTTTGAAGGCTCGAAGCGCGTCGGAGAACTCCTCCAGCAATCTTTCATGCGTGGGCGCCTGGTTTTGATGGGTGTCGAAACTCCCCAGCGCCACTTTGAAAACGGGCGCCTTGATGCCGTTTTTGAGCAAAAAGGCGATGTTTTCGAGTTTTTTGCCGAATTTGGTCTTCGGAAATTCCGTTTTGATCGGTTCTGGATTTTCCATACTCCGTTTCATCTTTTGCACCGCATCCGCAAGATCGTTTTGTGTGTTCACAATATGGCTGAGCATCGCATCTTCGAAACGACCTTCGATATGCGCTACGTCGCCCGCTTTTTCGAGAAAACTCTGGGGCGAATCGAAGACGATGTTGTTCATCCCGGGTGCCGTGAAAGGTTTGGTGTCGTCGTTGCCGACGGTGAGCGAATCGCTGAAAAAGCTGCCGGGCACCTTGTGCGTTTCAAAGAGTCTGCCGATCCATCCTTTGCTCAGATACCGACCGCTGCCCGATGCCGTGGTCCAGATATCGATGGAGCGAAAATGCGAACGGTTCGGATCGGGATACCCCACACCCAAAACGATCGCCAGCTCCTCTTCGTCCCAGATCTCTTTGAGTTTCGAGAGTTTCGGGTGAAGCCCCAGTCTCTCATCAAGCGCCAAAACCTCCTCTTTGGGTACCGCCAGTGTGCCTCTTAGTTCGTAATAGTGTGGATCTTGATAGGGAATGACGGTATTAAGACCGTCGTTTCCACCCTCCAGCTCCACCAACACGACGATTCTCTCTTTCGGTATGCCGCTATTTGCCCACATCGCGGAAGGTATCGCCAACGACGCCGCGCTCAATGCGCCGAATCTGATAAATTCTCTTCTTTTCATGATGCACCTCATTTGAGATTGTAGACAGGATCGAGCAGAATCGACGAAAATCGACTCTTCGGATCCGTCGTTTGTGTGACCGGACCGGTTACCAGCAGCCATTTTTGAAGCGTAGCGTATGTCGGGTCGGTGCGTTCTTGGTATCGCCTCTGCATCGCTTTGACCGCTTTTTGCAGAAAGCTTCGCCTCTTAGCCAGTGAGCCCGTGGTGATCCACGCCTTTGCCCCCGGCCATCCTTTGACGTTGGGCGGATTGAAAAGCTCCTGTCCCATCGCTTTGGCGGAGTTGAAAAGGTAGCGGTGCGGTACGGACTTGATTCCAAACGTTCGCACGCTTCCTACGACCAGCTCCACCGGAGATTTGATCAGATACGCTCTCTTCGCTTCGTTTTTGAAAGCCTCCGAATATAGAATCTCCCGCAGCAACACCTCGATCTCGTAGCCGCTTTTTCTGAATTTTTCCGCGATACGCGCTACCTCGTGTTTGTTGATTTCGGGTGAGACGAATTCGCGATAGAACTTTTCGGAGATAAATTCGGCGGTACGGTTTTGTTCCAGGATGATATCGATGATATCGTCTCCGTCGAATCGTCCCGTTTTGCCAAGAAATCTCTTTTCCCCGAAATCGTGTACCTTCGGATTGAACTTGAATTTCCCGCTTTTTCTATCGACCGTCCAGCCGGTAAAAGCGCGTGCCGCCGCTTTGATGTCCGCTTCGGTGTAGTGCCCCTCGCCCAGTGTGAAAAGCTCCAGCAACTCTCTGGCGAAGTTTTCGTTGGGATGGGATTTTTTGTTGCTGACATTGTCCAGATAGATCAACATCGCCGGATCTTTGGCGATCTCTCTCAGAAGTACCGCGAAGTTTCCCAGCGCCTCGCGCCTGAGCAGTATGTTTTGTCTCAGCATCAGATTCGGCCACTTGACCTTCGGAAGTTGCGAGGTGAAATGATTGTGCCAAAAAAGCGTCATCTTCTCCGTGACGGGGGAGGTCGTGGCGATCATCTCGTCGATCCACCACAACTGCAGTTGTCTCCATCTTCGGCGACGAAGCTTGCGAAGCAGCTTTTTCTCCTTTGCGGTGAGTTGTCTGTATCTCTTCTCTTTCAGCAGGGAAGTCCCGTACCACTCCGGATAGGGGGTTTGCGCCTCATCACCGCTCTCTTCGAGCAATTTTTTGACGGCTTGCTCGTATGTCAGGGGCCGGAGGGCTTCGATCTCTTCTATCGAAGCGCCAAAACCGGTGCGATCGAGTAAAAAACGCGCCATTTCGAACTCCAGTGCCAGAAGCAGCGTGGGCAACAACGCCACCAGCAGCGCCACTCTTTTCATGATATCCTCCTCGTTCGTTTGGATGGTGAAAGTGTAGAACGGAAGTGTTTAGCGAGTGTTTAGTGGTTCGAAAAATTCGATCGCTTGATCCATTCGGTGAGCGCCTCTATCTCCTGCTCGCTGAGTCTCTGTTTGAACGCGGGCATCGTCATCCTCTCGAATCCTTTCCATTTGCCATGGCTTCCGTTGGCGATAACATCGGAGATTTCGACGGCGGGTTTGTGTGCAATTTCTTTAAAGGAGGGAGCCGCTTTTTTCGTTAAGACACCATGGCACGTCAGACACCCTTTGCGTGTGGCCAACTGTTCTCCCAGAGGCAAAGCGTCGAAAGCGGCCTTTTCTTTCATTTTCGTCAGATATTTTTCCTGATCGTAGTAGTCGAAGATGTATTCCGCGATCGCTCCCACCTCGTCTTCGGTGACGTTTCCTTTTTGTGAAGGCATCAAACCGTAGGATTCCAGACTCTTTTTGTCGCAAAACGATTTGCTCGCATCGGGATTAAGAACGTAATCTTTGAAAAAATCGACGAATTTCGGTTTCTTGTCGCTTGGAGAGTCGACTTTGATGGAATCCTTGATATGGAACGCCACCGCCATCATCGGGGGTGCTTTTTCCTCTTCGTACGTTTTGGGCGGCATATCGAGATTGTGGCAGGATGCGCATTTGTCATGCAGCAGGGTTTTGCCGTCGTAGCGGATCTCTTTTTCGTTGCAGCCGCCCAGGAGAACGATGATCAGAAGCGGTAGCAGATTATTCATTCTCTTCCCCGATCTCTTTGGTGATGGAAATGGCTTTGGTATGTAGCAGCGCATCCGCAATCTTTCGATGGGCGCTTTCGAGGATGCGGGAAAAAGTGGTGCGGGAGATCCCCATTTTTTCCGCCGCGTCCTGCTGATAGAGACCTTCGTAGTCGCTCAGTCGTATGGCCTCCATCTCGTCTTTGGCCATCACCACCTTTTCGAGTTCGATTCTTCGTATGCCGCATGGCTTGAAACAGACTCCGGTGTGGTCTTTTTCGATCTTTCGTCTGATCTTTCTGCGCCCGTGAAGACAAGGGGTCAGTGCTCACAATGCCCCAATGCCCCAGTGCCTTCAATGTCTCAATACTCCAACATCTCTTCGATAAATCGTACCATCTCCGACGCTTCGTCATCTCCCAGATCGGCGGCTTTTTGAAACCACGCTTTCGCTTTGTCCAGATCCTGCTCCACCGCTTCGCCTTTGTAGTAGTACCACCCCGTGATGAGCATCGCGTCTTTGTCTCCGAGATTTGCGGCGCGTTCGTACCAGTAGAGCGCTTTTTGCGGATCTTGGGGGACGATGTTTCCCTCTCCGTAGGCGACGCCGAGCAAAAAGGCTGCATCGGCGTTGTGCTGCTCGGTAGCGGCTTTGGAGAGAAGGGTGATCGCTTCTTCGTTGTTGGAGCGGTTGTCGTCGTAGTAGGCTTTGAGTCCCAGCAGATAGCTCTCGTGCGCAGCCCATAGCGTCAGTGCCGAGTTTTTCAATGTTTTGTCGTGGTAAGAGGTAATGCCTTCCATGCTTTTATCCATTTCGGCACTAGCGAGTACGGAGCAGAGAAACAAAAACGCCAGATAGCGCATCAGGGGGCGACCTTTAGCTTATGAAGTTTGCGCTTGATGCGGTTTTCTCTCATTTTTTGCCGAAAACGGCTCTTTTTGAGTCTCTTTTTGAGCTTTTTGCGAAGCTTGTGCGCCCGCGCTTTTTTGAGCTTTTCCCTGAGTATTTTGCGTTTGAGTTTTTTGGTCTGTTTGACCTTTTCCAGCAGCATAATACGCTCTTTGGGAGTGAGCTTTTCCATCCGCCCGCTCCCAAAGAGAAACGTCATCGTCAAAACGGCAAGTAACACGATTCGCATAATAATCTCCTGATGGGATATTGTACCAAATCAGCGTGCGAATTGACAAAAGAGACTATTTGTGTACAATGTCGCCCCTTCCTTTCGCTTTGCCTTTTCCGCCGATGATACCTCTGCCCACACCTTTTCCTTTTCCTTTAAAGCAGCCTTTGCCGATGGCGATACCCCTGCCGGAAACCGTACCGTTGCCTTTTTTGTAGCGGATGTGACCTTCCCGATCTTTATAGATGACGATACCTTTTCCGCTGACGGTACCTTCGCCCTTAAGAGCGAATTTTCCCCGTCCCGCACCTTTTCCTGCGAAGATTCCTTTGCCTTTGACGACACCTGTCCCTTCTACTGTATCTGCCATCGCCGGAACCGTTGCCAATACCGCGCCCAAAAGTGCTACTGTCATAAGATGTTTCATTTCGAACCCCTTGTGCAAAATTTAATGACAACGTAAATGTAACATCGGAGTGTTTACTGAGTGTTTAGCGAAAAACACTCTTGCCGGGGTGAAAGTATGCTATAATTTTCTCAGTTCAAATATTTGAAAGTCGATCGAAAGGTTTATTTGCCAACCGTACTGAAAATTGGTCCATATAAATTTTATTTCTATAGCCATGAACCAAATGGACCGGCACATATTCATATTGATAGAGATAATTTGAGTGCAAAGTTTTGGTTGAATCCTGTTTCACTTGCCAGAGATATAGGATTTTCGCCAAAAGAATTGAGAAAAATAGAAAAAATCGTAATTGAGAATCAAGAAAAATTATTGGAGGCGTGGAATGGGTATTTTGGCTTTGGGTGCTGATGAAAGAGTGAAAGATGTCAGAATCGATGAAGATACGTTGAGTGTGGATGTGATGGATGGTCGAACCATAACCGTACCGTTAGTTTGGTATCCTAGACTCGAACATGCCACCAAAGAACAGCGTCAGAATTGGAAAGTGTGTGGCGGGGGATATGGAATCGAGTGGGAAGATATCGATGAGCATCTCAGTACGGAAGGACTCCTTCGTGGAGCGCCCGCACCCAGACTCAAAAATCAAAAAGTCGCATAGGCTTATAACCGAGTTAGACTTTTATAGTGCTAAAATCGAGAGTGACCGTCGTACCTGAACCGGATTTGCTTTCGATATCTAAGGCGATCCCGTAGTGCTCACACACCTCCTTGACGATCCCAAGTCCAAGTCCCAGCCCTGGCATCGAACTCTTTTCGCGGTAATAGGGTTCGAAGATGCGTTCGGGATGGGCGATGCCCTGCCCTCGATCCTGGATGGTGAGTCTGTTTTCTGCGAGGGTGATTTGGATGGGGTGGTTGTTTAGATTGTATTTGATCGCATTGGAGAGGAGATTGTCCAGCATACGGGCGATCATGACGCTGTCTGCCCGGATGATGATTTCGTTTTGGCATCGAAGCTGCAGGAGCGGGGAGCGCTCCCGGAGTTGTCCGCAGAGTTCGCACAGGTAGATACGCTCCTCTTTGTAGTCGATTTTGGCGTGGGCGATGGCGTTTTTGAGCCGTTCTTCCAGAGACTCGAGCATCTGCAGACTTTGTAGAATACGTTTGACCCTTTTGCGCTGGGCGTCGTTCAAGTCGAGTTTTTGTAAGGCGGTAGCGTTCAGATGTGCGGTGGTGATGGGGGTGTTGAGATCATGAATCATCGATCTGGCGAAATTTTCCACCAGATCCACCGCTTCGCGCATCGGACGCAGCGAGATGCGGGCGAGGTAGTAGCTCAGTCCCAGCCCGAAGAGAAAAAGAAGCAGCGCGGCGAACGCAAGTTCGCGGTAGAGTGTATCGTACGCTTCGGTGAAATCCGGCTTTTTGATCGGGCATTCGAACCCTTCGGGGGCATTTTTCAAAAGCCTTTTGCACTGCAGATCATGAAGTTTGAGGGCGATTTTCTCTTCCTGATGGATACGGCGCGTCTCTTTGTGGCCGTACCACCAGAAGATGAGCGCGCCCATCAACATGATGCCCCCCAGATAGAGCGCCATAAAGGTCAATAAAGAGCGGCGTTCATACGATCTCAAAACGGTATCCTACCCCGCGGACGTTTTTGAGTCCGGCGTAGCCTTCCAGATGGGTGTTGAGGTGTTTGATATAGACTCGAAAAGTGGTGTCGCTGATAAACTCGTCTTCGTAAAGCTCGCTCATGATCTCCTCTTTGGAGACGATGCGCTTCTTGTGTCTGATGAAGTAGTCGAGTATTTCGAACTCCTTTTTGGGAAGGGGGTGGGGCGTACCGTCGACGATGAGAGCGTATTGCTCCCTGTCGAGCGCCAGATGGGGGCTGACGATCAGCTTTTCGTCTTTGATCTTCGCTTCGATGCGAATCAACAGCGTCTCCATATCGAACGGTTTGACCACATAATCATCCGCCCCCGCGCCGAACCCCTCTCTCAGATCGTTCGCTTCACCCCGTGCGGTCAGGAATATCGCCGGCGTATCGTCTCCGCTGTTTCGGAGCGAAGCGAGCAGATCGAAGCCGCTCATCCCGGGTACGTTGACATCCAGAAGGTAGAGATCGTAGCGGTTTTCGAAAGTGCGTTCCGACGCTTCGTCGGAGTTTTTGACCCACTCCACCGCATATCCGGCTTCCTGCAGATCTTCATAGACCGTCTCGCCCAGTAGAGGGTCGTCTTCGAGAAAAAGGATGGTTTTTCGCATATTTCGGCTTTCGAATCCGTTTTCGTTATTGTAACACAATCGGGATTCACCCCGCGGGGGTGTCGGAGCGCTTTTTGGGGGAAAAACGGGATTTGAAAAGAAGGCGGAAAACGAGTGCCCAGAGAATGAGCGAGCTTGCGATTGCGACGACCCCGCCTTCTTCCTGCGTATGGACGATCGACGTGACGTCGATGCCACCGGCAGAAAAGAGCGCATCGAGTCCCAGACCGAAAAGTATGCTGCCGACTACGATCGAGAAGAGATAGATGAAGAGCGTCTTGTCGCCGAGCATCTTTCTGACCACCCCGATTGTGACGGTGTTGGTCGCGGGACCCGCGGAGAGAAAGACAAACGCCGCCCCCGCACTCACCCCCGAGAGCATCAATCCGGCGGCGATAGGCAGGGAGGCGGTCGCACAGACATACATGGGGACGGCGATCGCGATCGCGATCAGATAGGAGAGGGTGGGGTGCAACCTGAGAATTTCGCTCAGATTTTCCGGAATCGCGACGGTGATCGCCGCACCTAGCAATACACCCCAGAGCAGCGGTGCGGCTATATCTCCAAGTAGCGTGACGAAGGCGTAACGTATCGCGGCGGAAAGTGAAAAGCCCTTTTTGTTTTCGTTTGCGCAGCAGCCGGCATTCTTCTTCGCTTCGGGAGGCCCGAAGGTCGTGAAATCGCGTGAGAAGGAGGTGGTGGCGCGAAGAGAGACGGGTTTGGGAGATGCGGCGAAGGAGGACTGCGGCCGAGAGGGGGCAATGAGATTGGTCAGAATGCCTGCGACTGTCGCGATGATCATCGAAGTTATGAGACGATAGAGGGTAAAGAGCCAGCCGAACATCCCGAACGTCGCCAGAATCGAATCGACCCCGGTGATCGGTGTGGAGATCAGAAAGGAGAGTGTCGCGCCGTTGCTCGCGCCGCTTTTTTTGATCGAAGTGGCCAGCGGAATCACCCCGCAAGAGCAAACCGGCAGAGGGATTCCGAAAAGTGTCGATTTGACGATGGAGCCGACCGAATCGTTTCCCAGATGTCTGGTCACCAGCGAATCGGGTACCGTCTCATGAAGGATTCCGGCAAAAAGAAGACCGAAAAGAATATAAGGCGCCATCGCGTTGCTCAGCTCCCAGAGTGCGCCGAAAAAAGAGAGAACCGCCTCCATCCGCTAACGCCTCTTTCTTCTTCGAAACCACCAGTAGGCGATCGCGATGCCCGCCAGCAAACCGCCCAGCACCTGTACCCATGCGCTTATCAGGAGGCTTTTGTTCAAGATCGTTCGGTGCGTCTTGTTGTCGATCGTCACGCCCGCAACTTCGGCGGTATGGACCATCAACGATACGGCCAGATCTTCGTCGGGTATCTCCTTGTGGCAGCTTAGACAGACGCCCCGTCGGTCGACTCTGGCGCGGGTTTGGTTGTCGAGTGCGCGCGAGAGTCGCCAGTGGTTGCCGACCGTTTGGAGTTGGGTACCGTTTTCGTCGACGAAACGGGAGTAGTCGTCTTTTAGGTTGGGGATGGCGGGAATCTGCTCGTCGACGTTTTTGGGGAGGATTTTCCGATCGGCGCTCATCAAATCGACGATCGTCGTTCGGGTTTGGTCGGCGAAATACGTTCCGCCCCCGATGCCGTAACCGAGCGCTTTGGCGCTGGCGTGGCAGCTCTCGCAACTGCGTCCCTTTTTGGTGATCGTGTGGGGGTTGACAGGTGACATGACGATCGAATTGACTCCCTCCTCCCCGTGGCCTTCGACGTTGGGAATCTTGAAGATATGGTTTTGCAGCAGCGCCTTTCCGCTTTTGCCGATGACGGTGAGGGTCACCTGGCATCCGGGGATGACCGGCGAGACGCGCCCTTCGCCGTTTTGGGCCAGCGGAGGATCCTCCCACCTCAGATAAGAGCGGGTTTCGGTCACCTTGCCGTCGACTAGAAACGATTTGAGGTTGTCGACTTCGCCGGTGATGCCGTGACGGTGGCTTTTGGAAGCGGCGAGATAGTCCGGATTACGTTTGCCGCCGGAGTAGTCGATTTTGACATGACAGCCGTAACACTGCGGAGCCCATGCGGCATGACAGGTATAGCATTCGAGTCTATCGGTATGCGCTTTGATCCGATCCATCGCCACGAGCCCTTCGCGGGAGAGTTTGCCCTCCTTTTTGAGTCCTTTGAGCGGCGTAAGCGTAAGATCCCTGCCCGAAGCCAGATGCATCACCACTTTGTTTCCCTTACGGACGGCGTGCGGCATCGGATTGCCTCTGGCGCTCAGCAAAAATCCGTCGCCGCGATCTTTGGGGACATATCCTTTTTCGAGATATTCAGCAAGTGTCCGGACCGTACCGCGCGGGGCGCCTTTTGCCGGTGTAGTGGCGAATTCATCGCCGTATCCGAGCGGAAGCTCCCACGGATATCTGTCGGTCGTACCATGACAATCCTGACATTCGATCTCCACCGCTCCCAGATTGGCACCCGTGATGAAGCCGTCGCCGTGGAGGTCGTTGGAGGTGTGGCAATCCTGACAGAGCATCCCTTTGGTGTAGTGGATGTCCTCCTGAAGATGGAGATAGCGTTTTGTGTGGAGTTTGGGCTGGGGATTGCCCGCATCGTCGAAAGTCGCCTTATATTCGGTCTCCATAAGTCCCTGGTAGGAGACGCCGATTCGCTTGCCGCGATTGTGACAGGTGGTACAAGTTTCGACCGGTATACCGGAGTAGCAGACGCCATGAATCGAGACGTTTACGTCGCGTGAAGACTGGATCGCATGGACGAGAAGATGACCCGGCTCCTTTTTGGGGATCGTGGGATCGCCCCCTTCGTAGAAGCCTTCGTTGGAGTAGGGGATATGGCAGGAGGAGCAGCCGATACCCCGGAAGTCTCCCCGTCTGTATCTGCCTTTGCCGCCGGTGTGACAGCGCAGACACTCCTGGCGCAGGTAGGTATAGACGGAGAGTGTCGGATCCTTCTCCACCTCTTCGGCCGTCGGTGCGGGCGGGAGTTCGATCTGCTTCTTCAAAAATGCCTGCGGCTCCTTTTTGGACAGACCTTTCATATAGTTTTCGTAGGTGTCGGTACCGAGGCGTTTGTGGATATTTTCGACACCGAAGTTGGCGTAGGTGTGGTTGTAACCCTCCTTGGCTCCGAATCCCCAGATCGCCCCGTGTATCTTTCCGCTTTCGGTCGCCATCAGGTTGTTCCACTGTGCGCTTACCTGCTCCTTGTGGCAGATGCCGCAGGTGTTTTCGTTGATCCACGGACTTCCGGGTGCGGGATAGAAGGCTTTGGGGCCCTTGTGGTCGAGAAAATAGGGAAGGGTGCCGCTATGGGCGTCGCTTTTCTCCTTCGCTTCGGGGTTTCCGCCGTGACAAACGATACAGTCGTTGCCTTTCGCCCCCGCTTTTTCGGCGATGCGATAGATCTCCCGCATCATCTTCGAATGGGGATCCCGGATCTGTTCGATCCCTTTGTGGCATGCCATACAGCCGTTGGCTCCATGGAGCGAAAGCGTCACCAGAAAAATCGAAACGAAAAACGAAAATATACGCACCGCCCCTCCTTTTGATATCTGCGGATATACTACCACAATTTTACCAATCTCTCATATCGCGCCCTTTTCATCCTGCTGAAGCACACCCGTTGCGTATGACAAGGTAAAGAAGCATATCTACCCCTCTCCTTTTTTTGAGAGGATTCATGATAGAATGATAGCGATTAAATATAAATAAATATTATATATTAAAAGGAGAGTGCATGGTGATCGACTACCGGAAAACCACACCGGCCGAAAACTACAAGCTGATGAGTCAATCGATCGTTCCAAGACCGATCGCCTGGATCGTGACCGAAAGCGGGGGTGTCGTCAACCTCGCCCCTTTCAGCTATTTCACCGCTCTCTCTTCGCATCCGCCCACGGTGATCGTCTCCATCGGTCACAAAAGCGACGGTACCAGCAAAGATACGCTTCGAAACCTCCGCGAAAGCGGCAGATGCACTCTTTGCATGGTGGACGAGGCGCATCTGGAAGCGATGCATCTGACTTCCAAAGAGATGGCGGCCAACGAGAGCGAGGCCGAAGCGTTCGCGATTCCGCTGCGAAAAAAGATGGAGGGGTATCCGCCGATCGTCGCGGGCGTTCCGATCGCCCTCTTCTGCAGACTCTACGAAGAGATCGATCTGAAAGGAAGCAAAACCGTCCCGCTGATTCTGGAGATCGAGGCGCAGTATCTGGACGATACGATCGTATCCGACGCAGACTCTCTTCTAATCGAGTGGCGGCCGATCGGCAGGGTCGCGAAGCGCTACGCGAAGATGGGCGAAGAGATCGCTCCTGCGAAAATCCCGTAGATGCGAAAGTTTCGCACCACCTTTTCCGTCGCCGTCCGCATTTTTCTCTGGGTGCTTTTGCTCGCGGGCGGAGCGGTCGGAGGCATCTGGCTCGATTTGCGTTTTTTTCGGACGCTCTTTTTCGATCCGCTCTTCCATCTGTTCACGTTCGTCGTGGGAGTGGGATTGATGGCGCTCGCTTTTCGCGCGGCGGCTGTCGGAGGAAGGGCGTTGGCCAGATACGGCAGAAGGGGGGATCTTCCCAGGCTTGAGACCGACCGTCTCGTGACGACGGGAATCTATGCGAAGATGCGCCATCCGATGCTTTTCGGGCTCGCCCTCGTTCCGCCGGCCCTCGCGCTCATGATCGGTTCGCCTTCGTTTATCGTGGGGATCGCTCCGCTGGAGATGCTCTTTATCGTGGTGATGGTGATGACGCTGGAAGAGGCCGAATGCAGGAGGAAATTCGGTGCCGATTACGACGACTACGCCTCGAAAACCCCCGCCGTCTGTTTCAGGCCGGAGTGTCTAAAGGCGCTTTTTGGCGCAAAAGAGCGTTAGTCGATATTGGTGTATACGG
Source organism: uncultured Campylobacterales bacterium (assembly GCA_964443745.1). Classification (GTDB taxonomy): domain Bacteria; phylum Campylobacterota; class Campylobacteria; order Campylobacterales; family QNZT01; genus CAYUEN01. Next base: position 65,904 of record CAYUEN010000004.1, read on the forward strand.
CTTGTACGTCGTCATCCTCTTCGATACGGTCCAGAAGTTTTTCGACATCTTCCATCTGCGTTTCCGTAAGCGTGATGGGTTGGTTGGGGATATACTGCAGCGAAGCCTTCGCGGGTTCGATTCCTCTGTCCCGAAGCGCGTTGGAGAGGGCGCCGAAATTCTCGTAGGAGCCGTAGAGATAGAGTGTGTCTCCTTCCGTTTCGAGCTCCTCCAATCCCGCGTCGATCAATTCCAATTCCAGCTCTTCGACATCCGGAATCTCGTTTGCATGCAGTTGGAAAACCGATTTTCGTGTGAACATGAAATCTAGCGAACCGGAAGTCAGCGGTTGCCCGCCGAGTTTGTTGAAATAACTCTTGATATTGGCGACGGTGCGGGTGTTGTTGTCGGTCGCGCACTCCACGATGATCAGTGCACCGTGCGGTCCCTTGCCCTCGTAGGTGATCTCCTGGATCTGATCCGCATCTTTTCCGCCGGCACGTTTGATCGCCGCTTCGATGTTCTCCTTGGGCATATTGTTGGCTTTGGCCGTCTGGATCGCACTGCGGAGTTTGGGGTTCATCTCCGGGTCGGGACCTCCCTCCTTGGCCGCCATCGTGATCGATTTGGCCAGTTTCGGAAAGATTTTGGACATCGTAGCCCACCGCTTCTCTTTCGCCGCTCGGCGATACTCGAACGCTCTACCCATTGAAAAATCCTCGTTATGGTCTTGAAATGGGCGCATGATAGCACAAAAAGTTTTCATCATGATCAATCCCGCTTTAAAAACCGTTCGTACAAAAGCCCCTGGACGACACCCGTGACGATCAGCCAGAAAGAGAAAAGAAGAGCGTATTTCCAGCCGAAATAGTCGACCAAGATGGGAAGAAGAGGAAGCTTGATCGCGCGGGTGTAGAAGAAGGTCACGAGAAGGCCCTCTTTGGCGCCGTGGTCGCGTATCTTGGCCAGCATAGGATACCAGACGTAGGAGGGGCCGTGGCTGAGAATACCGCCTACCGTGGCATAGACCCACCCTCTTAGGCCCGATTCCCGCCCCAGGTGGCGGCTGATCTTTCGCGCGTCGAAGAAGTGGTCGATCGCACCCAACAAAAAGATGACGACCAGCAGTATCGGCAGGATCTTCAGAAAGACCGCACCGCTTTTGTGGAGAGCCAGAAGGGTTTTGTCGGGAAAGAGGCGGTAGAGTACGGCGTAGAGGCCAAGAACGAGCGTCAGAAAGAGCGTGCCGCCGACTTTGACCCGTTTTCGTTTTTCGCTCATGAAAACATCTCCGCGCTCACGGTCGTCAACCAGGCGGTGACAAAGGCGAAAACGAGGCTCAGAAGGTTGCGCGTGAGGGTGAAACGCGCGCCGAAAAGCGACCACTCTAGCGGTAGCTGCGTGATGCCGAGCGTCACCCATGAAAGGATGAAGGCGCTGACGGCATAGAGGCTCACGCCGTTGCGCAGCAGATCGCCTCCCAGAATGTAGCTGATGATCGGTTGGCCCGTCGCGACGGTGCCCGCTCCCACGCCGATCGCCATATCGACCAGAGGGCCGTGTCCGAAGAGGGCGGTGAGCGTTTTGGGTGTGACGAAAGTCTCGAAAAGGCCTATCAGCAAAAAGAGGGCGGCAAGCATGGGAGAGATTCTTATGAACATGACAAAGCCGCCCAGTAGGGATTCGGCGAAAGTTTTCTTCTCTTTGTTTCGCTTCATGCTCATCATACTACGCAAAAGGGGATTAAAAGAAAATTTGGCGAAAAAATAAAATGAATTATTGACTTTAAGCGTCATAAAAGGCTATAATTTCCAAAACTGCAGCAGGAGCGAATGGCGATGAAAAAGGTATTGATACTAGGAGGCGGCTTTGCCGGCGTGGAAGCGGCGATTTTCCTGAAAAAAGAGGGGGATTTCGATGTGACGCTCGTGAGCGATCGAGACTACTTCTATATCTATCCCACCTCCATCTGGGTACCCACGGGAGAGGCGACGTTCGAATCGCAGTGTATCGCGCTGGAAGATCTGAAATACGTTCATGATTTCGAGGTAGTGATCGATACGGTCCAAGAGATCCACTCCAAAGAGCGACGTATCGTCTGCAAAGAACGCGAATTCAGGGATTTTGACTATCTGATTATTGCGATGGGCAGCGGAAAGGTCCGTCACAAAGGAAGCAAAAACTTCCTCTCCATCTGCGGCAAACCGGAAGAGTCGGTCAAAATCAAGGAGCGGCTGGATGCGCTGATCGAAAAGGGGAGCGGAAAGATCGCGATGGGATTCGGCGGCAACCCCAAAGATCCGAGCAACGTACGGGGAGGACCCGCTTTCGAAGTCCTCTTCAATGTCCACCACAAACTCGAAAAACTGGGCATACGGGAGAATTTCGAACTCACCTTTTTCGCGCCGATGAAAGAACCTGGTGCGAGGATGGGTCCCCAGGCGCTCAAGATGATGGATCTCTTCTTCAATCGTCTGGGCATCAAGCGCCAAACCGGCAAAAAGATCAAGGAGTTTACCGAAAAAGGGGTCGTGCTCGAAGACGATACGCTGATCGAAAGCGATCTGACGATGTTCATTCCCGCAGGAAACGGCCATCCGGTCTTTAGAAAATCGGACCTTCCGCTCAACCAGGCGGGATTGATTCGTATCAACGACTACTGCGAAGTACGCCACGACTACGACGAAACGGAGGATAAATATCCGATTTTCGCCATCGGAGACAGTGCCGAGCTCGAAGGGCCAGACTGGCGGGCCAAACAGGGGCATATCGCTGAAGTGATGGCGCGCAATACCGCTTTCAATATCGTGCAGATGGAAAAAGGGAGCAGCGAACGCAGGGGTTACAAGGAGCATATCAATATCCTTTGCGTGATGGATAGCGGTGACGGGGCGGCTTTCGTCTACCGAAACGACAAAGGTGGCAAGATGATTCCGATGCCGTTTGTCGGACACCTGCTCAAGAAGGGGTGGGGATGGTACTGCCGAAACTCCAAACTCGCCCGCATTCCCAGAATCCCCGGATTGTAGTGGAAGATGGCCAAACTCTTCGTCGGCATCGGTCTCTTTTTCGTCTTGATCGGGGTCGCGATTTGGGTGGGGCAGTATCTGCATATCCCTTTCGGCAGGTTACCGGGGGATATCGTGATCGAGAGGGAGAATTTCACCTTTTATTTTCCGATCACCACGATGATACTGCTCAGTATCGTACTCTCGCTGCTTTTTAACTTTTTCGGCCGATGAAACGAAATATTCTTCCGCTTCTGCTGGCGGGGCTGCTGGCCGGCTGCGGCCCCAAACCCGTCACCCGTATTTACGACGAGAGCCGTGTAGGCAAGATCGAATGTCTGAAGCTGCGCGTCGTTCCGCCGGATTCGAAGCTGGAGCGTTTCATGCAAAAACGCTACCCTTTTGAGACCTCATGCAAAACGGTACTCGAAATCACCACCAAATGCGGCATCGTCTGCAACAGCAACCAAAACGCTCCGCGCAAGAATCTCTCCGCCTTTCCGGACAGCTACCTGCGGATGGAGGTGCGAGAATCCCTCCGTCTTCTCTACAGCTATTATGTCGATTTGCAGGGAGAAGTCGACGAAAAAGCGCTCGAAAGGGGATGGGAAAGGCTTAGGAGGGATTTGAAACTCACCCCATAAACCCCAGATCCGTCCCGCTGAACGCACCGATGTTCGGAAAGATTTTCAGCAATTCCGGTTCACTTGCGCCGAACCACCGCAAAACGGTGGCCAGATACTGTTCCATCGAGGTGGTGGGGATCATCCTGTCTTCCCACGCATCGGGAGAGTCGGGTCTGAGTTCGGGCATTTTGCCGTAGATATCGCCTCCTTTTACCGCCCCGCCCATTACGAAGGCATGACTTCCCCATCCATGATCGGTTCCGGCGCTATTGGATGTGAGCGAACGTCCGAAATCGGAGAGGGTGAGTGTCGTGACCTGGTTTTGGAGTCCGAGCTTTTCGAGAGCGTCGGCGAATGCGCCCAGAGAGTCGCTCAGGTATCCAACCTGATGGGCATTGTCGCTGTCATGCGTATCCCATCCGTGATGGTTTACGAAAAAGATCTGTCTTTTGGGAGTGCCCGGAAACCTTTCCCTGACCGAGAGGATCTGCGCGACCAGTTCCAGCTGCCTGCCCAGTGCCCGGCCCGTCTCGTGCACCCCGCCGCCGAAGCCGTCGAAAGTGACGACGTTGTCGAAGAGGCCGGAGAGTTTTTCGGGTAGATCGAGTTTTTCGACATGTCGGGTCGCGAAAGCGGCCATCAGCTTGTTGGGGTCTTTACGTTTTTGTTCGTAGAGCTTTTGATACACACCTCCCAAATCGCCGCCTCCCGCGTCGGGTCCGAATCCGTAGCTTTTCATCGTATCCGATGGGATCGAAGCGTCGTCGAAGTAGAGCGCGTCCGCCTTTCCCCCGTACTGGAGTGTATTGGCGTAACTGTCCGCCACCGAGATGTTGAAGTAGGGATTGGGTGTGTCGTAGAAGGTATCGGCGACTCGTGCCGCCCATCCGGTGTGGGAGCTTCCCGTCGCATCGCCCATCAGCCACATCGCACGTTGGGTGTTGTGGGCGAAGAGTTCGAAAGGTATCGGCGCCCCCTCCTTGATATCCGAAAGGCTCACGGGACGAATCAGCGTACCGACGTTGGCGACGACCGCGAGCTTTTTTTGTCCGAAAAGCTCCTGCATCCGCCTCATGTTCTCACGCATTCCGTATCGGAGCGGATTGAGTCCGTTCGTGTTGGCGTGGGTGAGCGGAAGCAGACTCTCCCTGGAGAGGGCGATGTTCGATCGTGTTCTGCGGTAGGCGTCGTAGGGGTCGGCTTCACTGGGTGCGATCATGTTGAAGACGTCCGCCCCTCCCTCCAGCAAAATGCAGACGATCGCTCTGTATTCGCCCGCGGTTTGTGCCGCTTCGAGGCGCGTGAACGAGCCGAGCAAGCCCATCAGGGGCGACACTCCCGCCGTGGCGGCGAGGGCATATCGGAGGAACTCTCTGCGTGTATATGTTTTTTTTCTCATCTTGATCTCCTTTATCGCTGAAGGGCGTAATCGGGTGAGGTCATGACCAGACCGACGGCGTGGCGGGCCAATTTCTTTGCATCGAGGCGCTTATGGGAGCGCAGATAGTTTTTGATCTCTTTAAGGCTGGATTCGCTGAGATTTCCGGCGCACAACAGCGTGTTCAGATGCGAAAGCAGTCCGTCGAAATCACCCGATTCGATCAGCTTTTTCTCCTTCTTCAGGTCGAGTTCGGCTGAAATCTCAAACAGATCGTAGATCGAATCGACCTTGTTGATGAGCCCCATCAAAACCTCGTCGATACCCTCTTTGCCGTAGAGGGTGAGTTCGGGAGCGACGAGATTTTGTTTTTTGAGGGTGTAGGGGGCGTCTTCCGGCGTGAAGTAGTTGAAGACCGTAAGTGCCTCCAGCGCTCCCTCCTGGCGGGTGTAGCCGGTGCCGTTGAAGTTGAAGGAGCGATATCGATACAGAGGCGTATCTCCTTCCTTGAGGGTATGGATGCCGTTTTTGGCGTCGAATGCGCGAAAGAGGTGGGTAAAATAAAGAAGCGGTTCGCGGAACTTGCCGAAGGTTGGTTCGGATCGTACGCCTTTTGCGCCTTTAAGCGCCTCTTGATCCAGCAAAATCGCCTTGATTACCGCCTTCAGGTCGCCGCGGACCCCTTTGCCGTTGTCGGCGAAAGCTTCGGCGACCCTTTTGACGTAGGCGGGAGAGGGGTTGGAGGTGACCAGGCGCTGAATCAGCTGTCTGGCGATGAACGGGCCGGTATTGGGATGGGTGAAAAGCAGATGCAGGGCCTCTTGGATCTCTTTTTTGGTGGTGTTTCCGGCGTGAAAGGTGTGGTTGAGTACCACCTTCTCTCCCGTGTCGTGATAGGTTTCGACCGCTATCATAGGGGTGGTTCGAGAGCGGTGGGAAGTCCCCCCTTCGTCGGGAAAGAAGTAACCGTTGTCGTCCGTAAGCCCCGTAAAGATACGCGCCATTTCGCGAACGTCTTTTTGGGTGTAGGTGGCGATGGGATGGCCGTTTTTCAATTTTTTCGTACCGTCCTCGTTGAGTTGGTAGAGTCCGATCGTAAAGAGCTGCATCACCTCTCTGGCGTAGTTTTCATCCGGATGGCTTCCCGTGGTCGGGTCTGCCTTGGCGTTTCCCAGATAGCTCAGATAGCGCCCCATGGCCGGATGGAAAGTGACCTCTTTCAGCAGCGTTTCGAAATTTCCGAAGGCGTTTTCAAGCAAGACATCGTAGTAGGAAAGCCGTGCGTCGGGGAAGGTGAGCAGCGGACCGTTTCGGGAGATGACGAGGATTTCGCTCAGGGCGAAGGCGACCCGCTGGCGCAGCTGATCCTCGCCGTGTACCGCAATCTCCATCCAAGCGTCGCGTTCCATAACTCCGATCGCATCGGCATGAACGCGCCACTCTGCGGGATGGTCGCGAAGTTTTCCGGTGTTGTTGACTTCCTCGGCATGATCGGCCATCCACCGCATATGATAGGTGGGAGGTTTTTCGAACTGCTCCTCTAGCCATTTTTCGTAGCCGACTTTCATGAGATGGTCGATCGCATCCGGTGTCGTGCCGAAAGTGGCCCGAGAAAGAAAGGCGGAAGCTTCGTTTGGGGTGAGGTTGGAGGGAAGATTGTTCGGAGGATTGCCCCCCGCTTTGGTTCCGTTGTCCTGAATGGAGGCCGGCTCCGTAGCGCCGCCGCATCCGGAAAACGACCAGACGATGCCCGCTGTCAGAAGTATGGCGAAGATTCGAGGCTTCATGAAAATCCTTTTTTTCGCCATTATAGTATAAAAATACAATTAATTTCAATAAATATATTAAAAATTTAATAATTTGATAAAAAATATGGAAAAAACCGCGTTAAAACGCTTCAATTCTCTCCAGAAAGGGGAGTTGGGATTCGACGATCACCTCTTTCGCTTTTTCGAGAGGAAACCATGCCGCTTTGTCGATCTCCGGGAAACGGAGGATTTTTCCCGATTTGGGCGGCCACTCCATTTCGAACGTATTGGAGCGGACTTTGGTGGAGGGTTGGGCTTCGACGGCCCAGACGTGGATGGTTTTGTTCGCCGTCTTGACGCTGCCCAGGGATGCGAACTTCCCTTCGATGCGAATCCCCGTCTCTTCGTAAAATTCGCGTTTCGCCGCCTGAAGAGGCGTTTCGTCCGCTTTTATTTCGCCTTTGATGACACTCCATGATCTGCGTCTCTTTTTCCAGAAGGGTCCGCCCATATGTCCCAGATAGACTTCGACTTCTCCGTTTTTGCGTCTGAAAGGGAGGATTCCCGCACTCTTTTTCATATCGTTCTCCCGCATCTTCGTATGCTTTACCATATTCGATTCCCCCTTATGCTATCATGAGAGGAGGAAAGGAGAGGCCATGGCGCGGTTGAGACAGGAAGATTCGAAGGTGGAGGTAAGAGGCTGGGAAGCCCGCCACTACGATATGTTGATGAACGTGATCACGCTGGGATGGTATCCGAGATTCATCCGAAGAGCGATCGGCGACCTGGGGCTCGAAGAGGGGGATCGTATCCTCGATCTGGGTGCGGGAACGGGGCGAAACGCGCTGTTGATGCGGGAGTATATCGGTGAGAGTGGCGAGATCGTGGGGCTGGAGATCGGTCCGGAGATGCAGGCGCAGTTTTTGCAAAAAAGCATCCCTTTCGACAATATCCGTCTAGAAAACCTCCGTATCGACGAACCCCTTCCCTACAAAGAGCGGTTCGATCTGGTCTTTATCTCCTTCGTGCTGCACGGTTTTGTCCCCCAAAAGCGGGAGCGTATCGTCCAAAACGCCTACGATGCGCTCAAACCCGGCGGAATCTTCGCGATTCTCGACTACAACACGTTCGAAGTGGACGAAGCGCCGTGGTATATCCGTTTCGCGATTCGGAAAGTGGAGTGTCCTCTGGCCGAAAATTTCATCGAACAGGATCTTAAAGGTATGCTTGCCGAAAGGGGGTTTGGAGCCTTTACGCAGAAAACCTACTTCAAAAACCATATTCGGCTTCTCAGAGCGAAAAAATCTTGAAAAAAGGGTGAGAGATGATGGAAACGGTCGAAATCTCCCGGATTCTTTTCGATCTCTCGCTGATTTTTTTCCTCACCTTCGCTTTGGGGGCGTTGTTGGCCCGCGTGCGTATTCCGGTGATTCTCTCCGCTCTCTTCGTGGGGATGGGGTTGCGTTATCTGCCTCTTTTCGAACACATCTTACAAACTCCCCGCCTCGCGGAGATCTTCGATTTCCTCTCCAATCTCGGGGTTCTCTTTCTGCTGCTTTATATCGGATTGCAGATCGAGATGAAAAAGATGATGCAATCAAGCAGAGATATCGTCTGGCTGACGGTTTTGAACACACTTTTCCCTTTCGTACTGGGAATGGCGGTGATGTTCGCGTTCGGATACGGTCCTGTGATCGCTTTCGTGATCGGTATGACACGGATGCCCACGGCCGAGGCGGTGATCGTACCGATACTGGACGAATTCAAGATGATCAAAAGCCGTATCGGTACCTTCATTATCGGTGCCGGTGTTCTGGACGATGTGATCGAAGTCTTTTTGGTGGGATTCGTCTCCGTCTGGATCGGCGTGCGTGCGGGTGCGGGAGAGGGCGGAATGGTGGTGTTGTTCTTCGGTATCCTCTCTTTCGTTATCTTCTCCTATATCTTCTACGCCTATTTTGCCAGGATCGTCCACCGCTTCATCCCCAAATCGACGAGCAATCTGCTGATTTTTTCCCTCATGATTCTCTTCGTTTTCGGAGGATTCAGCGAAAAGACCGAAATCGGTATGGTCGTGGGGGCGATCACGGCGGGGGTGGTGTTGCGCCCGATTCTGGAAAAAGCCGGCAAAAACGGCGCCTTCGTTTCCAAGACGATTTCGACCGTCAGTTACGGCTTTTTCGGAATCATCTTTTTCTTCTGGATCGGATTCAATATCGATCTGGGCGGCCTGCTCGAAGAGCCGATATTGGCGATCGCCCTCTATCTGGCGGGTACGATAGGCAAACTTTTGGGTGTCTTTTTGATGGTGCCTATGAAACGGCTTTCTTTCAAAGAGGCGCTTACGATAGGGGTGGGACTGGATGCGAGGCTGACGACCGAGATCATCGTCGCGCAGTTGCTTTTCTTCTCACATATTATCGATTCGACGCTTTTTACCGCGCTGGTCGCCGCCTCCTCCTTTACGGCACTTACGGTACCGCTGATTTTCACACTGCTGGTGCGCCACTACGGAAAATCCCTCGAAGGCGGCGGTACAAAGCCCCTTTCGGCTCCGAAAAAGAGGCTCTATCCATGGCATGCAAAACCGTTGAAAGAGATTCTCTCGCGTCTGGATACCGATCCCCAAAAAGGCCTGGATGCATCTAAAGTGCGCGAAAGAGCCGCCTATTTCGGTCCCAACGAATTGCAAAAGATCAAAAAGACACCATGGTATCTAATTTTGTTGCGGCAGTTTACCGACGTCTTGATTCTGATTCTTTTCGCGGCGGCGATCGTTTCGCTCGCATTGGGAGAGACGGCTGATGCGATCACGATCTTCGTCATCATCCTTCTCAACGCTCTGCTCGGTTTCGTCCAGGAGTACAAGGCCGATACCGAAATCTACAAACTCCAGCAGATGCTTTCGCCCGAGTGCAAAGTGATCCGAGACGGCAAAGAACGGATCGTCGACGCCAAATCGCTGGTGCCCGGAGATATCGTCGTGTTGGAGATCGGTGATCGTGTTCCGGCGGATCTAAGGCTGATCGAAGCGCAAAATCTCAAGGTGGACGAATCGTCGCTGACGGGAGAGTCTTTGCCCGTTCACAAAGATCTCGAACCGGTCGCGCCGGATACCCCGCTGGCGCAAAGAAGCGATATGGTGTGGATGGGAACGACCGTCGTCAACGGATTGGCGAGGGGTGTCGTCGTCCGTACGGGGATGGAGACGGAGTTCGGAGAGATCGCGAGACTCACCCAGACGGTGGAGCACAAACCCACACCTTTGCAGAAAAAGCTGGCGCGACTCGGAAAAAGATTGGGGATCTATTCGGTTTCGATCGCCGTATCGGTCGCGCTGATCGGCTGGATGACGGGCAAGGGGTTGATGGAGATGTTCTTGACCGGCGTTTCGCTGGCGGTGGCGGTCGTGCCGGAGGGGTTGCCGGCGGTCGTGACGATCACGCTGGCGCTGGGAATCCGTGCGATGGTCAAGCAAAAGGCGCTGCTCAGACGTCTGCAGGCGGCCGAGACGCTGGGGAGTGCGACGGTGCTTTGTTCGGACAAAACCGGAACGATCACCCAAAACGAGATGACGGTCAAAAAGATCTGGCTTCCCTCCGGTATGCTCGACGTGACCGGTATCGGATACGATCCCGCCGGCCACTTCGAAAAAGAGGGAAAACGGTTCGATTACGAAAACGCGCCCGATTTGCGTCTTCTTCTTAAGACGGGATTGGTGTGCAACCATGCGAAAGTGACAAAAGAAGGAGACGAATGGAAAATCATCGGAGAGCCGACGGAAGCTTCGCTCATCGTCGCGGCCTACAAGGCGTGGATGAGTCCCGAACCCCGCCGTGTCGTTACCGAATTTTCCTTCAACTCCATTCGAAAACGGATGAGCGTCGTCGTTGAGGAAAACGCGCACCTGCGTGCCTATGTCAAAGGGGCGCCCGAAGTGATTCTGGAGCGATCGCGGTGGTTGCTCGATTCGGGAAAGGTGCGAGAAATCGACGATAAAAGCCGTGAACGAATTATGACGCAATACAAAAAGATGGCATCCGAAGGGCTTCGCACGTTGGCACTCGCCTATCGCGATCTGCCGGCCGATACGCCTATGCGGGAGGAAGCGGTGGAAAAAGAGTTGGTCTTTTTGGGTATCGTCGGTATTATCGATCCTCCCCATGAAGAGGCCGCCGAATCGATCGCGATGGCGAAAGAGGCGGGTGTCAAGGTGATCATGATCACTGGTGATAGTCCCGAGACGGCACTCGCGATCGCCGAAAAAGTGGGATTGGAGACGGAACAAGCCTACACCTCCGAAGATATCGCCCGGATGGATGACGAAACGCTTGAAAAGGTGTTGAACCGAAAGGTCCTTTTCGCCAGAGCCCGTCCCGAGGACAAACTCAGAATCGTAAAAAACCTCCAGAGGATGCACCATATCGTGGGGATGACCGGAGACGGAGTCAACGACGCGCCCGCCCTCAAACAGGCCGATATCGGTATCGCGATGGGCAAAAAAGGGACCGACGTCGCCAAGGCCGCCGCCGATATGGTACTGCTTGACGACAACTTCGCCACGATAATTCGCGCACTCAGAGAGGGTCGCCGTCAATACGACAACGTCAAAAAATTCGTCACCTATCTGCTTTCGTCCAATACCGGCGAGGTGATCGCGATTTTTATGAACATCATCCTCGGAGGCCCGCTGATTCTGTTGCCGGTGCAGATTTTGTGGATGAATCTGGTCACCGACGGGATGACGGCCGTGGCGCTCGGCGTGGAGCCGGCCGAAAAAGGAATCATGAAACGTCCTCCCAGATCGCTGGAAGAGCCTATAGTGGGAAGATGGGAGATCGGAATGATCGCCGTGTTGGGTGCCTATATCGGCATCGCGACGCTCTGGCTGCATCATCACTATCTCGCATCCGGTCAACCCGATGGCGAAATTCTCGCCCAGACGGTCGCATTCACCGGTATCATCGTATTGGAGAAGATGAATGTCTTCAACTATCGCTCCTTTTCGGGCCCGATCGTGAAGACGACGGGATTTTTCTCCAACGGATGGATTCTGGTGGCGATCGTCACGACTCTGGGATTGCAGGCGTGCGCCCTCTATCTGCCGTTTTTGCAAAAAGCGCTCCATACGGTACCGCTTGGCTGGAGCGAGTGGGGCGTCATCTTCGCCGTCGCGGTTCCGATCTATGTGATGACCGAAACCTTCAAATGGTTCAGATGGAAAAGAGAGAGGAGGAGAGCATGACACCGCTGGATATCACCTTCGTCAAACAGATCGCCGTGGTGTTGGGCATCGGATTGATGATCGGCCTGCAGCGTGAAATCTACTATCTGCAGCAAAAGCGGGAGGAGTTCGCGGGTACGCGCACCTTTACGCTGATCGCGCTGATGGGTTATCTGAGCGGTTGGATCGGTAGGGAGGTTCCCCACTTCCTGCCGGTGGCGCTGTTTGGTTTCTCGCTGCTCGTCGCGGTCGCCTATACCTATAAACTCTATCTCCAAAAACATCGAGGCGCGACATCCGAAGTCGCCGCGATCGTGACGTTTATGCTGGGTGTGACGGTGGAGAAGGGCCATCCCGACTATGCGGTATTTTTGACGGTGATCGTCGTTGTTTTTTTGGAGTTCAAAAGTCGTTTTCGCCTTTTCGAGGAGCATGTCGCGCCGCAGGATACGCAGGCGGCGGCTCTTTTTCTGCTGATCACCTTCGTCGTGTTGCCGCTGTTACCGGATAGGACGATCGATCCCTGGCATGTCTTCAATCCCTACCAGACATGGTTGA
>CAYUEN010000005.1:0-78179 GCA_964443745.1 uncultured Campylobacterales bacterium
CGACTTTCAAACAGCGCCTGGGGATCGATCTGCATGTCGTCGACGCCTCCGATATCTTCCTCTCCAGGCTCGAAGGTGTGGAAGATCCGGAAAAAAAGCGTAAAATCATCGGAGAGACGTTTATCGAAGTTTTCGACAAAGAGGCCAAAAAATACGAGGGCATCGAATTTCTCGCACAAGGTACCCTCTATACCGACGTTATCGAATCGGTCTCCGTCAAAGGGCCGAGCAAAACGATCAAATCGCATCACAACGTGGGCGGATTGCCGGAGTGGATGACATTCGAATTGATCGAACCATTGAGAGAGATCTTCAAGGACGAGGTACGCAAACTGGGGCTGGAGTTGGGGCTTCCCCGAGAGATGATCGGTCGTCACCCCTTTCCCGGGCCGGGATTGGCGATTCGGATCATGGGTCCGGTGACGACAGAAGAGTTGAGACTGCTCAGAGAGTCGGATACGATCATGCAAGAGGAGTTGAAAGCTAGCGGCTATTACGACAAGGTATGGCAGGCCTTTACCGTCGTGCTCAATGTCAGAAGTGTGGGCGTAATGGGAGACAACCGCACCTACGACAACACCGTCTGTGTCAGAATGGTCGAGTCGGTGGACGGGATGACCGCCACCTTCGCCCACATTCCGCATGATTTGCTGGAGCGTATCAGTACACGTATCATCAACGAAGTGGAGGGTATCAACCGTGTCGTCTACGATATCACCAGCAAACCGCCGGGAACGATCGAGTGGGAGTGATCCTCAAAGAGGAGTGATGCTCTCCAGTTTCACCTCGGGCGAGAGATACCCGGGTTTGACGGGTTCATTCTTGTATAGATCGGTGCTTTTGTACTTCTTTTCGTCATCGGTAAAAACCGTGACGACGATCGCCTCTTCGCCTATCTCCAGCAGTGTCTTCAATGCGCCGATAAAATTGGCTCCGGAGGATATGCCTACGCCGTAGGAGAGTTCGTCTCTGAATTTTTGGGCCATGATGATCGCGTCGCCGTCATCCACGCAGATCACGTCGTCCAGCGCTTCCAGATCGAGAATGGGAGGAATGAATTCGTCGCTGATGCCTTCGATTCTGTGAGAGCCGCATTTGTAGCCGGTCGAGAGGGTGGGGGAGCTGGCGGGTTCGAGCGGATGGAGTCTGATGGAGGGATTGATCGTTTTGAGATATTTTCCCGTCCCCATGATGACTCCTCCCGTACCCACGCCCGCGATGAAGGCGTCGGCCGTGAGTCCTTTTTTGGCCAGTTGGGAGGCGATTTCGGGTCCGGTCGTGGTGAAGTGGGCTTTGATGTTGTCGGGATTGGAAAACTGGTTGGCCAAAAAGGAGCCCGGCAAGGATTCATGCAGCGCTTTGGCCTTTTGGATCGATCCTAGAAATCCCCCCTCTTCACGGCTGACCAGTATGATCTCCGCTCCGAATTGGCGCATCAGATCGACCCTCTCCTTGGAGAGCCAGTCGGGCATGAAGATCGTCACTTTGTGTCCCATCGCTTTTCCGATGGCAGCAAGAGCGATACCCGTGTTGCCGCTGGTCGCTTCGATCAGATGCGAATCGGGAGAGAGCTCGCCTCTAAGATACGCCTCTTTCAGTATGTTGGCCACCATACGGTCTTTGACGCTACCGGAGAAGTTGGAGTGCTCCGTTTTCGCAAAGATGCGCATAGGCTTGGAACGATAGAGAAAAGAGATCTCAAGAAGTGGTGTATGCCCGATTTTTTCCATAATCGAATTAAGACGTTGAAGATAGGGATCATGTGGATGGTGTACTGACATAATCGCTCCTGCTAAAAGGTTTCGTGCTGATATTAGTATATGATAGAGATCGACTTTCTGAAAGATTTTTTTACCATTTCTATTAATTTTTTTCCTTGGTGTGGAGTTCAGTATCATTTTCTATAATCACTTCATGGATGAAATCTATATTTTGAGTGAAAAGTGTTATGAAGGGGCGCATAACCTGCCTGTCATTCTCATACACCCAATCGACAGGACGTGCAAGTTACAAGATTACGACGCATTGATTTTCAGCTCCAAAAACGGCGTCAAAGCGATTGATCGGATCAATACCGAATGGAGAGAGATTCCCGCTTACTCCATCGGAAGTGGAACGTCCGAAGAGATCCGAAGATTGGGAGGTCGTGTCGTATACGAAGCGAAAAGTTCCTACGGTGACGATTTCGCCGATGAGATCAAGAGCAGGCTGAAAGGTAAAAAAGTGCTCTTTTTGCGTGCGAAAGTGGTGACTTCGTCGTTGAATGAAATCGTACGTAGCAGTGGCGTATTGTTGGATGAGTGTATCGTCTACGAGACACGTTGCAACGACTGCGAAAGACTCGCTCCACCACCTGAAGGTGCGACGATCATCTTCTCCTCTCCTTCGACGATCACCTGTTTTTTCCGCTGTTTCGAATGGAAAGAGAGTTATACCGCTGTCGTCATCGGTACCCGCACCGCCACCGCGATGCCTTTGTATGTTCCCTACCATCTCTCTCCCCGTCCCACGATTCCGGCCTGCATAGAATTTGCAAAGAGGTTAAGCGAAAAAGAGTTATAATATTTTTATGCCTGAGCGGAGCGCCACCTAGACACGAGGGTCCAACACTATGCTTGTAGTTGGAATTGTACATCTCCGGTGTGTCGGTGGTCTCGTTCGAGCTTTTGTGAAAAAGCGAGAGATTGCCGCCTAAAGGGGAGTCGATTCCTGATAATTTGGTTCATTAGGGCCACATCATTAACGGAACGCCCGCTTGGGTTCTTCTATTACGACAACAATAACAATCAACTGGAGCGGATTCGATGAAGGTGATGATCATAGGAAGCGGCGGCAGGGAGTATTCTATCGGGCGTGCGCTCAAACTGGAAGGTAGTTGCGAGAAACTCTATTTCGCTCCGGGAAACGGCGCGACCGACGAGTTGGGCGAAAACCTTTCGCTTTCAGATTTTTCCGAACTTGCGGATTTTGCCGATAAAAACGGTATCGATCTGACGATCGTCGGACCCGAAGCGCCGCTCGTTGAAGGTATCGTCGACGTTTTCAAATCAAGAAATCTCACGATTTTCGGCCCCTCGAAGGCGGCCAGCCGTCTGGAAGGCTCCAAAATCTTCATGAAAAACTTTCTGAAAAAGTACGACATTCCCACTGCCGCCTACATAGAGACCGACTCCATCGAAGATGCCGCCGCTTTCATCCAAAAACAGACTCTTCCCGTCGTCGTAAAGGCCGACGGACTCTGTGCCGGCAAAGGGGTGATCATCGCGCACTCGCATCAGGAAGCCAAAGAGGCGGCATCAAAGATGCTCAGCGGCGAACGTTTCGGAGATGCGGGCAAGAGAATCGTCGTCGAAGAGTATCTGGAGGGTTACGAACTTTCGCTTTTTGCGATCTGTGACGGCAAAGACTACAGACTGCTCCCCGCGGCGCAAGATCACAAACGCCTCAAAGATGGAGATCAAGGCCCCAATACGGGGGGAATGGGAGCTTACGCGCCGACACCTCTGATCGACGACGCGCTTTATCGAAAAATCAAAGAGAGGATCGTCGAGCCGACCCTTTCGGGAATGCGCGAGGAGGGTACGCCATTTGAAGGGGTCCTTTTCATCGGATTGATGATCGTCGATGGCGAGCCCAAAGTGTTGGAATACAACGTCAGATTCGGCGATCCGGAGTGTGAAGTGCTGATGCCGCTGATTAAAAGCGGCGTTCGCGATCTTTTTTACAAGGCAGCCACCAACGATCTTGAAAACCTTCGAATCCAGATCGCCGATCAGTATGCGGTCGGCGTGGTGATGGCGAGCCAGAACTATCCGTACAAGAGTTCGACACCCGCAGAGATCATCATCGACGAGATCGTACATGAAGATCTCGCCCGTCATACCCACATCTCTTTTGCGGGAGTGAGCCGGATCGATGGCAAACTCTACGCCACGGGGGGACGGGTGCTGGTCTGCGTGGGAGTCGGAGATACGATCAAAGAGGCGAGAGACTACGCCTATATGCTCTGCGGCCAGATCCATTTTTCGGGCAAGCAGTATCGCACGGACATCGCCTATCAGGCGCTGCAGAATGTCTGATTCTCTATATCGCAGATTGGAGAGAGAGGGGTATACGCTCGCCTCCATTCAGGCCAGAGGGTTTGCCTATATGATCGACGAATTGCTGATTTCCCTCCTTTTCGCGATCATTTTCTGGGAAAAATTCTCCGTTCAAAACTCCCCGGAAGCGATGATCTATCTTTCCCAATCGCTTTTCTTTTATGTATTGGTCGTCAAGACGCTCTATCAGACACTCTTCGTCTGGCTATATGGAGCGACATTGGGAAAAATGGCGATGAAAATCAGGGTGGTGGAGAGTGGCTATTTCGACAATCCGACTCTTCTGCAGGCGCTCAACAGAGCGGTAGTCAGAAATATCAGCGAGATGCTCTTCTATCTTGGATTTCTCTGGGCTTTTTTCGATCCTCTCAGGCAAGCTTGGCATGATAAAAGTGCGAAAACTCTGGTTGTCGATGGCTAAAAACTCCTTTTTTTTGTTGCTGTTTTTGCCGATAGCGCTTTTTGCGCAGAAATTGGCGGACAACTACGAACTCTTCGCATCCAAGATCGTCCAGAATGAAAAACGTATCGAAGCAATCGGAGATGTGGTCATCTACAATGCCAAAAACTACTTCGGGGCCCGACGAGCGGTCTATGATATCGAGCGCAAAACGGTCGAACTTTTCGGAGATGTGGTCTATGTACGTGACAATCGGGAGTTTAGCAGAGCGCAATATCTGAAGATCGATCTGAAGAAGAAACGCTATTTTCTCAAATCTCCCTTTCTCTTCGATCTCTCCTCGCGAATCTGGCTCCATAGCCGAAGTTTTCGCTCCTACGATGAGAAGATCAAACTCTCCAAAACGACTCTTTCGAGTTGCGATGTAGCCGATCCGGATTGGCGAATCGGATTTTCACAAGGATACTACTACAAAAAGAGCGAATTCGTCTCCCTCTACAACCCCACGTTTTATATCGGAGAGGTACCGATTCTCTATCTGCCTTGGTTCGGTTTCCCCACGACGAAAAAGAGGAAATCGGGATTGTTGCGTCCTGTCATAGGATTCGAAAACAGTGAAAACATCTTTTTCCAACAACCGATCTTCTATGCGCCCGCACCCGATTGGGATCTGCAGTTTGATCCCCAGATACGTTTCGATCGAGGTACAGGAATCTACACGACACTCCGTTTTGTCGACACGGATCATTCCAAAGGGCATTTTAGAGTGGGTGGTTTTTGGGAGAAGGGGGCTTATGCACGCTCCCATAAACTCAACAACCGTACCCACAGCGGCGCCGAACTCTACTACAGACGAAACGGTTTGCTCGAAGATTGGCTCAAGCGGGGCGATTTCAGCGACGGGTTGCTCGTCGATATTACGCAGCTGAGCGATATAGACTATCTCAATCTTAAATACTACAACAACTTTTCATTGAACAAACTCGTCACTTCAAAAGTCAACTATTTCGTCAACAGAGAGAACGACTACCTGGGAGTCTATGCCAAATACTTCATCGATACGGAAAAACTCAACAACGACGATACGATGCAAACGCTCCCTTCGATCCAATATCACCGTTTCGTCAAAGATCTCCCTTTTGAAAACCTCTCCTACTCGCTCGACTACAAATACAAAAACAATTATAGAAAAGAGGGATTGCAGGCATCACAGCATGAAATCGCCATTCCACTTTCGCTGCGTTTCGACTTTTTGGATGACTATGTCAGTTTTTTTGTGACGGAAAATCTCTACTACTCATTCGTTCGCTACAAAGATACCAACGAAACGATCGAAAATGCGAACCATTTGAGCAACTACCATGTTTTCAAACTCAATTCCGATTTGATCAAGAAGTATCCAGACAGCGTGCACAATATGCAGATTGAATTAAGCTACATCGTTCCCAGTTTCGATCACAAAAAGGGGTATTTTGCCGACTTTATCCCTTTCAATTATGAACGTAAAAGCCTCAGATTCGTTTTCAACGAATACTTCTATACGCTGGATGGGTTCGATTTTCTCACCCACAGACTCAAACAGAATCTCTATCTCGATCATGAAAAAAACGAATGGGACGATTTGCAAAACGAACTGATCTATCGGTTTCGTGACGACTTTTGGATTCAAAACACCCTTTTTTACGCACATCATAAGCATAAAATCAGTAAATTACAGACAACGCTCCATTATGAGAATGATAAATATAGAGTACACATGAACCACACCTATCAGAGTGAAGCGTTCGGAAGTGAGTCGAACTTTCTCACCGCCGATCTGTATGCGAAACTGAGTAGTCACTATACCCTCTATGGAGGGATGGATTACGATTTCAAGAATCGTTTTACGAAGGAGTGGAGAGTGGGATGGGATATGAACAAACGTTGTTGGAACTACACACTTCGTTATAAAGAGAGTATCACCCCCTCTTTGACGAGTGCGGGAGCAGAGTCGACGACGCGTAGGGGAGTCTATCTGATTCTCAGACTCTATCCGATCGGTGGTGTCAGTTACAGCTATGTAAACGAGTCGATACAAGAGCAAGGAGTATTATGAAAACGGAAGCGAAAGTAGGTATCTTTGTATTTCTGGGTATCCTCTTCCTCTTTTTTCTGACGACGCAGGTAGGGAGTTTTCAACACCTCTCCCACAAAGGATATCCACTTTTTACCTATCTTGACGATGCGGGTGGGTTGGAGAAGAACGCCAAAGTGAAAGCCAACGGCATCGATGTCGGCTATGTGGACGATATGCAGATCGACCATGATCGCATCAAGGTAAAACTCTTCATCTACGACAATGTGAAAATTCCGGCCGATTCGAAATTGATTCCCAAGCAGGAGTCGATGCTCGGTGGAAAATACGTCGGTATCATACTCGGAAGCAGTGAACGTACGCTCAAGCCGGGAGAGACGATAGAAGGCGCCAGACCTCTGGCCGGTATCAACGAGGCGAGCGATTCGATCGCTCAGGCCGCCACGGAGTTTACCGGTTTTGTCAAGGAGTTTCGTCAGATGATGAATCAGGATGCCAGAACCAACCTGCAGAACACTTTCGCGAATCTGGAGGAGATCACTTCGGAACTCAAAGCGTTTATCAAACTACAGAGGTTGAACGAAGTGACCGACCATTTCGATCAAATGGCGCAAAATCTCTCCCTGACGGGACAGAAATTCGGTCAAACGGCGGACGTAATCAACAAAAGACTTCCTCAGATCATGGCCAACATCGATCGTCTTGTCGAAGATCTGAAGGTGATGAGTGAAAAGATGCGGAGCGACTTCCCGCGTCTGGCCGACAAGTTCAACGCGATCGGAGACGATCTGGAGACGATGATCAAAGAGAACAAAAAACCGCTCAACGCCACACTCAACTACGCGAGCGACTTTTTCGCGACGGGAAGCGATTCGTTCAAAAAGTTCGACAACCTTCTGGGTGCGATCGACAAGGTCAAACTGGAAGTGGCGATGCACAACGAGTGGATGAGCAGCGACGGCTACAACAAAGGGTATCTGGATCTCAACTATATGCCAAGTGACAGCAAACAGTACAAATTTTCGATCGCCGGAATGGACGACTACAGTCGTCTGGATGAGAACGGCCGGTTGATCCCGCCGAAAAAACACGAAAAAAGCCAGATTCTCTTTTCCGCACAGATCGCGAAACGGTTCGACGATATCGGACTGCGTGCGGGTATCATCGAAAATACGGCAGGATTGGGAATGGACTATTACCTGCTCAGCGATGCGCTCAGATTGAAAGCGGAGATATACGATTTCAATGCCGAATACGATGTTCGCGGCAAGCATCCGCACGCCAAAATGGGTGCGAGATACAGCTTTCTGAAACATCTGGATATTTTCGCCGGTTATGACAACTTTCTCAATACCGATGCGGACAACGCCTATATCGGTATGGGTATTCACTTTTTCGATGACGATCTGAAAACGCTCATTATGTCGCAGGGTGTGGGTTCTCTTGCAAAATAAAAAGAAGATCGAACAGATCAAAATGGCACTCGAACTTTTCGATCTGCCGCCACTGGTTTCGTATAACGACATCCGGCGCAGATACCATCAGCTGAGCCACAAACACCATCCGGACATTAATGAAAAAAAGAGTAAAATGCATCAGATCAACGAAGCGTACGCGATACTGAAAGAGTACATCTTCAACTACCGGTTCACATTCAGTGACGAAGAGATACTCAGACAGCATCCAGAAAGCGAACATGCGAACAAATTCAGATTTTGATCCCCTCTTCGAAGATCGTCAGGATGCGACATCGGCGCTGATGGAGCAGTTGCCTGTGGGATTGATGCAGCGAGAAAATTGGCTGCTGCTCGCTCTCTCGATGGGAGGAGCGGTGATGGCTATGCATTTAGCGGAGAAAATGGAGCTCGATTTCGATCTGATTCTGATGGAGCCGATATACGCACCCAACAACCAGGAGTGTGAAGTGGCCGTCGTCAGTGAGGGGAGAGAGATCGTGATGATCGATCGTCTGATCGATTCGTTCGAAATCAGTCGCGATTTCATCTATCAAGAAGGTGAGCGACGCTATAACGACACGATTTTACAAAGACAAAATCAACTACGTGGAGGAGAGCCACTCTGCGGATTGAAAGAGCGGCATGTGCTCTTGATAGACGAAGGTTGCGAAACGGGGTTGCGTACGATGTGTGCACTCAAGTCCGTCCTGGCACGCCAGATCAGGAAAGTCTCTTTCGCGACGCCGATGATCGCCGACGACCTCTATCATGCATTCGAATTGAAATTCGATCGAATCTTTACCGTGCATAAACTGCGGGATTTTATCAGTGTCGACTACTACTATCGTTCCCTCCCGAATGTGATGACCAGGGAGATCGTCGATCGTGTACGTAAAAGTCGATTTTTTTGTCAAAATATGAAGGAGAATCTGAAAAATGGGATGTAAAGTCAAAATAGAGGTCAACCGAAAAGAGGAACTTTTCGAGTTGGAAAAGGTTGCCAGACAGGCCAACGGCGCTGTAATGCTCAGAGACAGGGATGCGGTGGTTCTTGCCACGGTTTGCCGTGAGGAAGAGATGGTGGAAGAGGATTTTCTGCCTTTGACCGTACAATATATCGAGAAGAGTTATGCCGCTGCGAAGATTCCCGGCGGTTTTATCAAACGTGAAACGAAACCGGGAGATTTCGAAACGCTTACATCCCGTATCATCGATCGGAGTCTGCGCCCTCTCTTTCCCAAAGGGTATGCCTATCCGACCCAGATCGTCGTTTATGTACTCAGCAGCGACGAAGAGGTCGATCTTCAGACCATGGCGCTCAATGCCGCGTCCGCCGCGCTCTATCTTAGCGATCTTCCGGTCGTAAAGTGTGTCTATGGTGCGAGAATAGGAAGGGTGAAAGGTGGCTTCGTCATCAATCCTTCGCATTCCGAGATGGATGAAAGTTCTTTGGATCTGCTCGTGGCAGGGACAAAGGACGAGTTGTTGATGATCGAAATGCGTGCGATCGCGACCGACGAGATGGAATCGATACCTGTGGATCTGGCCGATCCCCTCCTTAGTACGATCGAATCCGAAAGTGTTGTCATGATCCACAAGATGAATGAGCTATCCAACGATATGTGTGTCGAAGCGCTCGGTATCGCGCAGAATGCAATCAAAAAGGCGTGTGAAGCGTATGAAGAGGGATTTACCCCTCTCAAAAAAGAGATTGCTCCTTTGGAGTTGAAAGAGGAGAGCGAAAATCAGAATATCTACGTCTACATCGATGAATTTTATAAAAGCGAGGTCAGGGATGCGTTGACACAGATGGCCAAAAGTGAACGGGCTACAGAGTTGAAAAAGATCGCGAATATCATCGCGGCGGACGATATCGCGGAGAAAGAGGCATGGAGTTACGAGGCGATATACGCAGCGTTGAACCGATACAAACGGGATGTGGTTCGCCGGATGATTCTGGAAGAGGGCAGGCGTGTAGATGGCAGAAGTCTGGAAGAGGTACGCCCGATTGCGATCGAAACCAATCTCCTCCCCTCCGTCCATAGCTCCTGTCTCTTTACGAGGGGTCAGACCCAGGCGTTGGTGACCGTTACGCTCGGTGGTCCGAAAGACGCTCAGATGTACGATCTGCTCACCTCCAAAGAGACCCAGTACGAACACTTCATGGTCCAATACAATTTTCCCGGTTTTTCCGTCGGAGAAGCTTCACCGTTGCGTCCACCGGGAAGGCGGGAGCTAGGACATGGAAATCTGGCCAAACGGGCACTGGAGCCTTCGTTGCAGTTGGAAGGGAGCCAGACGATTCGGCTGGTTTCGGAGATTCTCGAATCCAATGGTTCTTCATCGATGGCGACGGTATGTGGGGGTTCTCTCGCACTCAGAGCCGCCGGTATCCAGACACAAAAACTCGTTGCCGGTGTTGCGATGGGTTTGATTCTCGAAGAGGACAGATCCGCGGTTTTGACCGATATTTTGGGTTTGGAGGATCATGATGGCGATATGGACTTCAAAATCGCCGGAAGCCGTGATGGTATCACAGCGCTTCAGATGGACATCAAACTGGGTGGTATCGACAGGGAAACGCTCAAAAAGGCGCTCGATCAGGCTGCTCGTGCCAGAGACCATATACTCGATATCATGGAGGAGGCAAACGAAAAGATCGTTTTGAACGAAAAAGCGCTGCCCTCCACCTCCATTTTCAAACTCGATCCGTCGACATTCGGCGCGATCATAGGACAGGCGGGCAAAACCATCAAGGAGATCATCGAAAAATTCGAAGTTTCCATAGATCTCGACAGAGAACGGGGAGAAGTGAAGGTCGAAGGAGAGGAGAAAGCCAAAGTCGAAGCGGCCTGTGACCATATACGTGCGCTCGCGGCCCAAAGAGGGGGTCCCCGAAGAGAAAGACGCGAAATTCCGACGTTTCAGGAAGGACAAGTTTTTGACGGAGAAGTGAAAAGAGTCGTGGATTTCGGGGCTTTCGTGGAGCTTCCGGGAGGAGTGGATGGCTTGTTGCATATCTCCAAACTGGCCGACCACAGAGTCGACAGAGTCACCGATATCGTCAACGTGGGAGATAGAGTCAAAGTGAAGATTCTCGCGCAGAAGGGCCATAAGATAGAGCTCGGATTGATCGAAAAACTTTAATTCAAAAGTTTATTTATGTTTAAATATTTTTCGCTATACTTACAACCTCAAAGTGATAAGTAGGGATACGCAAGCCGAACGGACTTTGGGGAACGAACTTATTTTAGGAGACCTTCATGAAGAAGATTCTGTTTTTGATGGTTGCAATCGCTACAGCGGCTTTTGCAAGCGAAGGCGGAGCGGGTGAAATGCTCAAAGCATACTCCGTAGTTGCGGCCGGTGTTGGCCTCGGTCTCGCTGCGCTCGGTGGAGCGATCGGTATGGGACATACGGCAGCGGCGACAATCGCAGGTACTGCGAGAAATCCGGGCCTGGGTGGTAAACTGATGACGACGATGTTCATCGCACTGGCGATGATCGAAGCACAGGTTATCTATGCGCTCGTCATTGCGTTGATCGCACTCTACGCGAATCCATTTATGTAAACCCTTCGTGAAGGACGGTTGTCCTTCACGAGACGAAACCCCTGTGCGACCGTGGTGGAACTGGTAGACACGCTATCTTGAGGGGGTAGTGCCGCAAGGTGTGCGAGTTCAAATCTCGCCGGTCGCACCATATTTATTGATACAACACTTCAAGCGACGGTGGTGGAATTGGTAGACACGCTATCTTCAGGCGGTAGTGCCGCAAGGTGTGCGAGTTCGAGTCTCGCCCGTCGCACCATAATCTTCTCGTTTTCATCTTAAATCTTTCCATTTTTACGCCGATATACTTACTAAAGTCACCAAAACAAGGAATCATGCGTGGAATCCTATCTTCGTGCCAAACTCAGTAAATATCCTCTCTCCGTGATGTTTTCTATTATCATTTTTTTCGTTACGCTCGCCGTCTCTACCGCCATACAGACCATCAAATACAACCAAAGCAAAACCAATCTGGAACAAAATTTGAAAATGCAGGCGAAATCTATCCTTGATTTCGCGGATGTGTTGCTTGAGAGTCGAAACGAAAAGTTCTTCAGTGGACAAAGCAGTGAAGTACCACAGATCATTCAAAACGAGATTTTCGATAAATTTACGGAAGTATCCGAAGGAAAAGTCTTTTTCAAGGAGGCTTCCGATTCGCCTACGAACCCAAAAAACAAGGCCGACGGTTTCGAGTCCGAAGCGATAGGGATTTTCAAGCAGAACCCCGATCTTAAAACGTTGGAGAGAGTCGTCGAAAAAGAGGGCAAAGAGTTTTATATGATGGCAAAACCGATACGCTCGGAGCAAAAATGTATGCAGTGCCATCCAAACTGGACAAAACCGGGCGAAGTGATCGCGATCGAAGATGTGCTGATCGATCTAGACGATTTCAACCAAGCGTTGCATTCCACACTGATACAGTCGGTCGTTCTCTGGATCGTCAATATTACGATTCTGCTCACACTGATCTATTTTCTGTTCAAAAAACTCATTTCCGATCGTGTCAACAAAATTCTGAAGATCATTTTCAGAGTCGAGAAAGGAAATTTCGTCATCGACGATCTTTTGGAGGGGGAGAATATCGAGCAAGGGAGTGGGCGTAACGAGATCGACAGAATATTCAGACATCTCAAACGGATGGTCGATGGTTTGAAACCGGTCATAGACAATGTCATCACGGAAAGCAAAGAGGTGGTGTTCGAAGCGCTTTATGGATATAGCAAGATATCCGACAACGATCGACTCTCCAATACCCAAAAGAGAATCGTCGAGCAATCCAACACCAACTTGAATCATCTTCTGAATACCAATGCGGTATTGGGTGAAAAATTGGAGCATCTTTTTGAAAAGACACGCGAATCGGTAGATGGCATCGCGGTGGGACAGCAGGTGGTCAGCAGCAATCTGGATGCGACCGAAGAGGTAGGAAACGCGATGGATCGCACAGTCGATCAAATCAACGATATGGAAAGATTCGCGGAAGAGATCAGTCAGACACTTTCAAAAATCACCGATATTGCGAACGAAACCAACCTCATTTCACTCAATGCCGCGATCGAGGCGGCAAGAGCTGGAGAACACGGAAGAGGTTTCGCGGTGGTTGCGGAAAAGATCAGGGAGTTGGCGGATATCTCACTGGAGAATGCAAAGGAGATTCACAATGTTCTACAATCTATCCACACGAATGTAACAAGAGTCACACAGAGTGCGCTGACCACCAAAAAGAAAATCGCATTGCTCGAGAGTGGTGCACAGACGCTTCAAGACAATTTTCATCAACTTGAAAAACGTATCGATCAAAACAACGAAGTATTGCATCAATTCAAACAGAGTTTCGAGGAGGAGCGTGCCGCATTGACGAAGATCACGGAAGATCTCAAATCGGTCGGGGAGGGCAATACGAAACTACTTGAAAATACCGAAAGCGTAGCCGATTCTGTCAACAGAATCACGCGGATGAGCAACAAACTCAAATATCTTGCCGATGGATTCGATATTCTGTTCGAAAATCGCCAGAACGAGCGAAAAGTCATATCGCCGCCAGTAAGAGGAAGATTGCAAATAGGCGGAAAAAAGTTGACGGGATGGCTTTACGACGTTTCAGAGAGTGGGCTTTCCGTCATCGTGACGGAGCAATATCGCGACATCCCCATCGAAGAAGGGGAAAGAGGCGCAATTCATTTCGAACAGGCGATCGAAGGAGCCTCCAGCTATCGATTCGAGATCAGATACGTAAAACGAAAGAGAGAGAATGGCACCAGGCAGTTTGGCGCTATGAAAATCTGAATCCCGTTCAAAGCCCTTTTTTAGTAAAATTTTCCAAAACGATCAGAGGTTTGTGATGGAAAATATCGAAGAGGTGCTGCGGGCACACAAGCTGACAAACGAAGACTATCTACATATCAAGAAGATTCTCGGGCGTGAGCCCAATTTGTTGGAAATCGGAATTTTTTCGGCTATGTGGAGCGAACACTGCTCCTACAAATCCAGCAAGAAATATCTGCGTGGTTTTCCCACCAAGGCGCCTTGGGTGATACAAGGTCCCGGCGAAAACGCTGGTGTGATCGATATCGGCGACGGGATGGCCGCCGTATTCAAAATGGAGTCGCACAACCATCCAAGCTTCATCGAACCCTATCAGGGAGCTGCGACGGGAGTGGGAGGGATTCTCAGAGACGTCTTCACGATGGGAGCCCGCCCTGTCGCCAATCTAAACGCCCTGCGATTCGGTAATATCGAACGCGACGACGAGACGGCCCGACATCAGCGTTATCTGGTGCGCGGCGTGGTCGAAGGCATCGGAGATTACGGCAACTGTATGGGCGTACCCACGATCGGAGGGGAAACCTTTTTCGACGACGCCTACAACGGCAACATTCTCGTCAACGCCTTTACGCTGGGTATCTGTAAAAAAGAGGATATTTTCTACGGAAGAGCGGAGGGAGTAGGCAATCCCGTCATCTATGTCGGCAGCAAAACGGGACGCGACGGACTCGGCGGTGCGGTGATGAGCAGCGACAGCTTCACCGAAGAGAGCAAATCGCTGCGCCCGACCGTACAGGTGGGAGATCCCTTTACGGAGAAGTTACTGCTTGAAGCGTGTTTGGAGCTTTTCAAGGAGGATTATATCGTCGGAATCCAGGATATGGGGGCGGCGGGACTCACCTCGAGCTCGTTCGAGATGGCCGGCCGCAGCGGAAGCGGTATGGTGATGCATCTGGATCGTGTCCCTGCGAGAGAGGAGGGTATGACGCCGTATGAATTTATGCTGAGCGAATCGCAGGAGCGGATGCTGATCTGTGCGAAAAAGGGATGCGAAAACAATATTATCGAGATTTTCGAAAAGTGGGATCTGGATGTCGCCGTTGTGGGCGAAGTGACGGATACGGGAGAGATGGAACTCTTTTGGCATGGCCAAAAGGTTGCGCAGATTCCGATCGATCCGATCACCGAAGAGGCTCCCGTACTCGATAGGCCGATTGCAAAACCCGAATATTTGGAGCGAATTTCCGATGTGACGCTGGAAGATTTTCCAAAAGTGGAAAACAGCGAGGCTTTCGACAGGCTGATGGAAGAGATGGAGGTGGTGGACAAAGCCTGGATCTACGACCAATACGACTCGATGGTTCAGACCAACACAGTCAAAGGACCCGGTACGCTCGATGCTTCCGTAATCAGGGTCAAGGAAAACGGCAAAGCGATCGCGATGAGCAGCGACTGCAATCCGCGTTACTGCTACATCGACCCCAAAGGCGGAGCGGCTGCCGCGGTGATGGAAAGCGGCAGAAACGTCGCGATGAGCGGGGCGATGCCGTTGGCGATCACCGACTGTTTGAATTTCGGAAATCCCGAGAAACCGGAGACGATGTGGCAATTCGCCAAAGCGACGGAGGGTATCAAGGAGGCGTGCGAAGCGCTGGTCACTCCGGTGGTGAGCGGAAACGTCTCTTTGTACAACGAAACCGAGGGAGTCGGAGTTTTTCCTACACCGACGATCGCGATGGTGGGTGTCAACGAAGATCAAAACCGCGTATTGCCAAGCTGTTTTCAAGAGGAAGGAAATGCGATCTATCTGATCGGCGAGACCGGCCACCATTTCGGCGGCAGTCTCTATATGAAATCTCTCTACGGCCAGGTTGCCGGCAGGCTCGCCCCCATCGATTTCAAAAAAGAGCGCCAGTTGTGGGAGTTGATCATCGATGCGAATCGTCTGGGGTTGCTGCTTAGCGCCAAAGACGTAAACGTCGGTGGTGTCGCGATCGCTTTGGCGAAGATGTGCGTGCGCAGCGGCATGGGTGCGGTGGCCGGAATCAGGCTCGAAGACGAAAGGGACCTCTTCTCGGAAAGTTTTTCGAGGGCGATCGTGGAGGTGAAGGATCCGGAAATCTTCGAATCCTTCGCCAAAAACTACGACCTTAGAATCGATAGAATCGGAAAGACGGGCGGTACGAAATTCGTCTGCAACGATATCAAAAAAGAGTTGGGTGAATTACATGGCCGCTATTTCGGACGTTTCAAAGAGGTGATAGAGCAGGATCTCTAAAAGAGACGCCGCCCCGTAAACGGGTGACGTCTTACTATCAATACAATAGGCTACAAGACGTGGAGCGCTTCGAGCGTCTCCATCGTCAACGCACCGGTCGGAAGCCCTTTGGCTTTTTGGAACTTCGTGACGGCGGCATTGGTTCGCCATCCGTAGATCCCGTCGATCGGTCCGGGGTTGAAGCCCGCTTTTTTGAGCGCTATCTGCAATTTTCTAATCGTCGCTCTGTTCATGTTCGTCTTACAGAGGATACGCTTCCATTTCACCTGCGCATCAGAGACCTTCACCTTCTTCGTCACCGTCTGATAGACGGCGGGAATGGTCACTTTCTCCACTTTTGCCGGCTCGACGAGCTCTTTGACCCTGACCGTTTTGTAAACCGCCGGAATTTTGACTGTCTTGGTTGTAGCCGGCTTGTCGATCACTTTTTTGGTAATCGTCTTGTAGACAGGCGGGATCTTGACCGTTTTGGTCGTGGCGGGAGAGACGAGAACCTTTTTGGTAATCGTTTTGTAAAGAGCCGGCACTTTCACCAGACACATAATTTCACCTGTGAGATTGTCAACCTTTTCGATCGGTCCACGTCCTCTTTTCCAGATCGTGTGGGCGGGTTTGACCAACACCTTTTCTGTGACGGTTTTGTAGACGGGTGGTACGGTGATCACCTTTTCACCCCCTTCTCGCACCAACACTTTCTCCTTGACGGTTTTGTAAGTAGGGGGGATGGTGACGATTTTCTCTCCGGCTTCCTTGACCAAAATCTTTTTGGTGACCCACTTGTATTTGGCGGGAATGACACGAATTTTTTCACCCGCCTCTTTTTTCAAAACTTTTTCCGTTACGAGGCGGTATTGTGCGGGTATCAATACGCGTGCGTAACATTCGCCGGGTTTGGCATTGGGAGGGTAGAGTTCGTTACCGGAGGGAACGACGACCTCTTTGACGATCGTTTTTTGTTGCTGTTTTCTCGCCTCTTCGATAGCGGCATGGAGTGCTGCGATCTGTCTGTCCTTTTCGTCGATCGTCGCATTGCCAACCTCTTTGGGCTTGACGACGCAGCCGTCTTTCGGGCTACAGCCGCTCATACCCAGGGCTATGGCGGCTCCAATGGCCAAGATCAGGGGCCTTTTTAGATATTGATTCATTCCAAACTCCTATTGAATTTACGTTTGGAATATTATGATATAAAATTCGTTACAGTTCTATGATGATATTAGTTTAAATAATTTATTTATCCCTTTTTAATATTCAATAATTTTTTCACTTTCTCACTGACACGCTTTCCGTCGGCACCGGGGCCCGTCTTTTCGAGTGTCGCTTTGACCACTTTTCCCATATCTTTCATACTTGTCGCACCGATTTGTGCGATCGTCTCTTCGACGATTTTCTCCAACTTTTCATCGCTCAGTTGCTCGGGAAGGTATCGTTTGAGAATTCGGGCTTCTGTCTCCTCCTTTTCGAAGAGATCTTCGCGGCCGGCTTCTTTGTATTGCTTAGCGGCATCTTCACGCTGCTTGATCGATTTTTGAATGATTTTGTAGATCTCCTCGTCGCTAAGCTCTTTGCGTTCGTCGACTTCGACCTGTTTGATCGCGCTCATCAGAAAACGGATCGTGTCTCGTCTGAAATTCTCTCTGTTTTTCATCGCCTCTTTCAGGTCGGATTTAAGACGTTCTTTCAAACTATTCAATTTTTTCTCCTTTTGGAACAATAAGTGCTTCATTATATCCAAACATCTTTAGGAAAAAAGTCATGATCAAACTCCTCTTTTCCCTCATCGCCATTCTGTTTGGACTGAGTGGATGTACCGCACACCAGGTCGAACCCCGTATCTCCATGCAGCCGCCGCTCTATGTCAAACAAGAGACACATTGTCGCGTTCGGCCCAAAGAGCAAACAAGCGGTCATGAAGGGAGTATTTACGGGCGTGGCGAAAATCCACTCTTCTACGATAAAAAGGCGATGCGTGTCAACGATATCGTCACGGTCGTCATCAACGAAAGCACGTTTCAATCTTCCCAAGGCGACAAAAAGATCTCCGACAGCTCCCAAAATCGTATGGGCGGAGGTGTTTTCAGCGGAGCGCTCGCCGGTCCGCTCAACGGTCTGACGGATATCGGATTCAAGACCGGGTCCAACAATAGCTTCAGCGCTACGGGAAGGAATTCGAGAAACGAGAAATTTTCCACCACGATCACCGCTCGAGTCGTCAAAGTGCTCGACAACGGAAACTATTTCATAGCCGGAAGCCGGGAACTGCTGTTAAACGGCACCAAGCAGATCGTCGAGATAACCGGTGTGATCCGCCCTTACGATATCGACGAAACCAATACGATAGATTCCAAATATATCGCCGATGCGAAGATCCATTACGAAACGGAAGGGGATATCAGGGAAGCCGTGCGAAAACCGTGGGGATCGCGAATCGTAGAGAGTATCTGGCCTTTTTAGAGGGTCAAAATGAAATATTTTGAACCCTTCTAAGAGAATTGTAGTACAATGGAGGAATGTTTTTAGATCCCCAGGCACTCAATTTTCTCACCGGCTTCATGTTCGCGCTGCTGCTGGCGTTTTTGCTGTTTTGGCGCCTTTACACCCAAAAAGTCGAAGAGATCATAGGGCGTACGGAGAGATACCTGGAGAGATACCGGGAGCAGGGTAGGGCGCTGGAAACGCAGCTGCAAAAACTGCACGAACAGAATACGCGGCTATCGAGCGAAAAGGCGATTCTCGAAGAGAAGGCATCCTTCCTGGATCGACAATACCGCGCACTCCTCGAGGCGCAGGAGCGACAGAAAGAGAGCTTCGAAAACATAGCCCAAAACATTTTGGAGAGCAAAAGCGAAAAACTCCATCGTACGAACCAAACCTCGCTGATGCAGCTTCTTTCGCCGTTTAAAAACGAAATCGAACACTTCAACGAAAAGGTGGAGAAGTATTACGCACAGGAGGCGAAAGAGCGTTTCTCCCTGGTGCGTGAGATAGAAAAACTGCGGGATCTGAACAAACAGATCGCCCAGGATGCCGTGAATTTGACCAACGCATTGAAATTCGATTCCAAAGTGCAGGGAAATTGGGGAGAGGTGGTGTTGGAGAGGATCCTCGAAAACAGTGGCCTCAAAAGAAACAGGGAGTACGAAATTCAAAAAGCCTTTTCCTCGAAGGAGGGAGAGCGGATGATTCCCGATGTCATCGTCCATCTGCCAGAACAAAAAGATGTCATCATCGATGCGAAAGTCTCCCTGAAAGCCTACGAACAATACCATGCCACCTCGAAAGAGCGATATAAAAAAGAGCATCTGCAATCGATCATGCAACATATCAAAAGACTCGGCGAAAAGAGATACCATCAGCTCGAAGGGGTACGCTCGCTCGATTACGTATTGCTCTTCATTCCCATCGAAGGGGCGTTCATGTTGGCTCTCGAAGAGGATCCAGCTCTTTACGAAAAAGCCTACACCCGCAATATCATCCTCGTCACGCCTTCGACGCTGCTTGCGGTGCTAAGAACGATACAAAACAGTTGGCGTTACGAATATCAGAACAAAAACGCCGAAATGATCGCAAAAAAAGCGGGAGCGCTGTATGATAAATTTGTCGCATTCACCGAAGAGATGCAGCAGATCCAAAAGGCGCTGGCAAAAGCGCAAGCGGCCTATGAGGGCGCATACCGTAAACTCGGCAGCGGTAAAGGAAATCTGATCAATCGCGCGAACGAACTCAAACGGATGGAGGGGGTCGTCACCCAAAAAACGCTGAAAGAGTAGCCAACTATTTTTCAAGAGAATATATATTATGTTAACCAAAAGAGAGATCGCGGGAAGGGGGGCTATTTTCCCAGGCAGAACGATCCGAACATTCGATCTAGAATCTCTTCTCTCTCAAACGGCGTGGTAATCATGGCCATCGCTTCGATCGCGTCGTTCAATTCGTAGGCGAAGAGTTCGAATTCGCCGTTTTCCAGCAGTTTGCGTGCACGTTTTATCGCTTCGTTTGCTTTCGTGACCTGATGGATCTGGCGTTTGTTGATTAGGATCATATCGTCCGTTCGGCTTTGTCCGTCCAGATATTCCCGCAGTTTTCGGATCAAGACGGAGGTGTCTTCCCTGACGCTGATCGTCATGGGTTCGTACGCCGATAGCCGATCGGCCTCGAATCTGGGAGGCAGGTCCTTTTTGTTCAACAAAACGAAGATCCGTTTGCGCTCTTTGTACTTCTCCAAAAGATCCACGATTTTCCGATCGTCGCTGTCCATCGGAAGGCTTCGGTCGAAGAGTGCGATGACGATGTCGGCGTTTTCGACCGAAGCGATCGCCCTTTGAATTCCGATCTTTTCTATCGTCTCCTCGCTTTCGCGGATACCGGCCGTATCGATGATCCTTACAAGGTGGGTGCCGATTTTGAGAGACTCTTCGATCGTATCGCGCGTCGTGCCGGCGATTTCGCTGGTGATCGCGCGGTTGTAGTGCAAAAGGGCATTCAAGAGCGAACTCTTGCCGACGTTTGGTTTGCCCACGATCGCGATACGAAACCCCTCTATCAACCCTTCCCTGCTCCGACTCGCTTCGAGCGTTCTGTTCAGTTCGTTTTCGATTTTGCGAAGTTTCGCGTCGATTCTGGAGAGCAGATCTTTGGGCAGATCTTCCTCGGCGTAGTCGATCGTCACCTCTATATAAGCGAGAATTTCCACCAGTTCGGTACGGATCGTCTCCACGTACGTTTTGAGCGATCCCATAAGCTGTCTGCCCAGCAATCTGGCCGCATCTTCGCTCTTGGCGTTGATCAAAGAGGCGATCGCTTCGGCTTTGGTCATATCCATTTTACCGTTTAAAAGAGCCCGTTTGGTGAATTCCCCCGGCTTTGCGAGCCTGGCTCCCAGTTCCAGGATGCGTTCGAGTACCATGGATGCCACGATGGTTCCTCCATGGCATTGAAATTCCACGATATCCTCACCGGTGAAACTGTAGGGGGCTTTGAAATAGATGACGATCGCTTCGTCCAACGGTTGCTCGTTGGCATCATGGAGGACTTTGAGTGTCGCATTTCTTGGAGAAAAGGAGAGATGATGCGTCATTTTCTGGGCGATCGTGAGCGCTCCGGGCCCACTGACACGCACGATCGCGATCCCCCCTACTCCATGCGGTGTTGCGATGGCGGCGATGGTCTCAGCGATGCTGGTCTCCCCTGAACGGATTGACGACGACGATTTTGCGTCCGTTGCGAAGCGATTTGATCGCGACGTATTTATCCGGATATTTCTCCCGCAGATATTCGAGAGCGATTTTCACGAGAATGCCGTCAAGCGGTTTGGTTTGGGCTTTGCCGGTTTGTTCCACCCTCTCCTCCACCCCTTTGAGATAGTTTTTCATCGCCTCTTTCTGATTTTTGAGAAATTCCGCGATCTCCAAAGAGATCCCCAAGTTGTATTTGATCTTGATCCAGTTGTGAAGCATATAGGAGATCGCTTTGTAGCGGTAGCCCTCCTTGCCGATCAAAAGTGCGGCGTCGGGACCGTCGAGCCGAATATAGACGGTATCGTCTTCGAAACGGAGCTCTTTCAAAGCGATATCGAAACAACTCTCCTCCATCAGTGCCCGTATTCCCTCCCCTATCTCCTCCAAAACCGCCTCTTTTTCCTGCGGATTTTCTATGATGGCGTGTTTTGCTCTTTTGAGACGTTTCTCTTCGGATCCTTTTCGAACGGCCTTGATGATCGCATCTTTGGCGAACAGGCCGAAAATACCACGCGAAGGCGCCTGCAAAATTTCGATGTCCAGCTCGGTAACCGAGCAGGAAAGCTCCTTCGCCGCGGTGGCATACGCCTCTTCGAGTGTTTTGGCCGTGATTCTAACCATGGTTTGCCTCTTTGGCCGCTTTGTGTCTATCGAAGATTCGATTGACGTAGTATTGCTGCGCGACGGAGAAGAGATTGTTCGTAAACCAATAGAGCGTCAGACCCGCCGGGAAGGTGATGAAAAAGAAGGTGAAGATCAACGGCAGAAACTTCATGATTTTCTCCTGCATCGGATCGGTGAAGTTGGTCGGCGTCAACGTCTGTTGCCAAAACATCGTCGCACCCATCAATACCGGTAGGATGAAATAGGGATCCATCACCGAAAGATCTTGAATCCATCCAAACCATGGCGCGTGTTTGAGCTCTATCGTATTGAGCAGCACCCGATAGAAGGCGAAAAAGATCGGAATCTGCATCAACATCGGCAGACACCCTCCCATCGGATTGGCCCCGTGTTTTTTGTAAAGCTCCATCATTTTGGCGTTCATTTTCTGCGGATCTTTTTTGTATTTTGCCTGGATCTCCTTGATCTTGGGACTCAGCTCCTTGAGCTTGTTCATCGAAACCATCCCTTTGAACGTGAGCGGATAGAGCAAAAGCCGGATGATCAGCGTCAACGCGACGATCGCCCATCCCCAGTTACCGAGCATTTTATGCAGATATTTCAGAAAGATGAAAAGCGGTTTGGAGATGAAAGTGAAAAAGCCGTATTCGATCACGTCGGTCATCCTTTTGTCGATCGCGGCGAGTTTGTCGTACTCTTTGGGACCGATATACCCGTTGAGCGTATAGTGCGGTGTGCCTTTGACGAAAAGAAGCGGATCGTTTTTTTCGTCTTTCGATACGTATACATCCATACCGTTTTTGAAATCGTAGAAATTCGTCGTGTAGTATTTGTCGTTGGCCGCCGCGATCTGTATCGCGGGAAAGTGCTCTTCCTGCTCCATATCCCCATCTTCGATCGTCTTGATTCGACCGTCGGCTTCTCTTAGCAGAATACCCTTGAAGGTGTAGGCGTCGGATTCGATATCGGGCCTGAATCCCGGCGAGAGGTAGTATTCGACTTCTTTGTCCATATCAATCGCGATTTTGTAGGTACCGTTGGGGAAAAAGGTGATCTTCTTGACCACTTGTATCCCCGAAAGGCGTTGGGTCAACGTCAGTGTGGCACCCCCGTTTTGGACGGAAAGCTTCGTATGGTCGGCACTGAAGGGAGTTTTGAACGCCTCTTCGTTCAATTTAGGATCGGCGTAACGAATCTCGAGCGGCTTGAGAGGGTTTTGATCGGATATGACGTTCGGGTAGGTGCCGTCTTCTTGTTTGAAACGGGGAATGCGTACCTCAAAACGTGCGATTCTACCCAGTGTATCGATTTGCGCCTGATATTCGTCGGCATCTATGGTCGCGAGGATTTTAAAAGCGGTTTTCTTTACCGGTGCGGCGGCCGAAGTGTCGGACGATCGGGTAGACGAGGAGAGTGTTGATGGGGCAGGAGCCGCCGTCTGTTCGGCCGCTGGAGCGGGTGCGGCTTGCTTACCGCTTTGGGTAGTGACGTGCGAGTTGTTGTTTTCGCGCATCTGCATCGTTTTTGGAACCATGAAATAGTCGTATATGATGAAGAAGATAAGGCTCAGTGCAATGGCCAGAATGGTGCGTTGTTGGATCGATAGTTTGTCAAGCAATGTTTTCCCTTTTAAATACTTTTATCAGATAGTATCTGTCTTCTCCTAATGGATAAAGCCAGAATTTTACAATAAAACCGTTTTGATTTGTGTAAGAGTTGCAAAGTTCTTTTCTTTTTAAGTTCATTTTTACAACAGGATAGTCGAAACCACCCGAGAAGAGGTGGTTGCACCGTAAAATTCGTAATGTCGAATACCAAAAAGCGGCCATAAGTCCGTTTTTTTCGAATTGCCACTTCGTATATTCCGAACATGTGGGATAGTAACGGCAGCTTCCATAGCCGATCAGCGTGAAAAATTTCTGGTAATAGTTGAGAAAAAGCAGTATGGCATGTCTCATGAACGATAGACTTTCAACCTCTTGAATGCGATGACAAACTCTCTTTTGAGTTTTTGATAATCACTTTCGAGTATCTCTTTCTTCGCGACAAAAAGATAGGTCCCCGGTTTGAGGTGATCTTGGAATTCGATAAAAAGCGCTTTGAGTCTACGTTTCGCAAAGTTTCTTTTAACGGCGTTCCCGACCTTTTTACTGGCGGTGAATCCGACACGCTTTTGGGGTGTCGGTTTGTAGAAGATAATGGCGGAAGAGGTGTAGACCTTTTTACTCTGGTGGTAAAAGTAGCTGAACTCCTCCGCTTTCTTGAGGATATCGTACGCTTTTAGACGGCTAATCTTTTTCTGCCCTTGGCGCGTCTGGCTTTGATGACACGTCTACCATTTTTGGTTTTCATACGTGCCCGGAATCCGTGAGTTCTTTTCCTCGGTGTATTGTGCGGTTGATACGTTCTTTTCATCCTGCATCCCTTCTTTGATTTTGTAAGTCGCGGATTATAGCAAAAATTTGCTTAACCTCTATTTTTTTCCGTATTTCTCTTTCGCTTCCGTAAGCGCTTCTATCAAATCGTCCAGATTCGCATAGGGAATATGCGCTTTCCAATCGGGTTCGTCGACATTGCCTTTGAGGGAGATACCGATACTCACTACCGGTGTGGAATCCTCTCCATAAGGTTCGTCGAGGTGGGAAACGGAAATCGTACCCTCTTTCGTTCCTGCGAGTTTGAATGATTTGATGATGGTACTTTTGCCACCCATTGTGCGCTCCTTCTATTTGATAAGTTGTTGAATTCTAGCTTGCAGTTTAAGCCAGAGTCTATGTTCCATCAGTGGAAAACCGCTGTAGGTCTTCCCTCCTTCGATCGATTTGGTCACGCCTCCTCTAGCGGCGATTGTCGCGAAATCACCGATTTTCAGGTGTCCGACTGTCGCACTCTGCCCTCCCATGACGATATTGCGTCCAAGCACCGTCGAACCTGAGATTCCGGTCTGTGCGGCGATGAGAGTGTGTTCACCGATCAGAGAGTTGTGGCCGATCTGAACGAGATTGTCGATTTTGCTTCCCTCTTTGATACGGGTTTCACCGAATACCGCACGATCTATCGTCGTGTTGGCACCGATTTCGACACGATCTTCGAGAACGACCCTCCCATTGTGGTAGATTTTGACATGCTCACCTTCGGCCGTATGGGCATATCCGAAACCGTCGCTGCCAATCACGCAGCCGGCGTGCAGAATGCACGCTTTGCCTACGATCGTGTCATTGTAGAGTGTGACGTTGGGATGGATGATGCTTCCTCTTCCTATGTGTACGTTTTCACCGACGACGACACCACTAAGGAGCGTTACCCCCTCCTCTATCACGCTGCCATTGCCGATATGGACGTGTTCAGCGATCGTCACTCCTTTCTCGATTTGTGGGGGTTTGGTCTCTTTGAGCAGGGGTTTTTGAAAAAGCGCACTCGCACGGGCCATACTCAAATAGGGATTTTCACTTACCAGGGGAATGACGCCGGGGGGAAGTGCATCCTTGAACGCACTTTTGAGCAAGACCGCCGCCGCACGAGTTGTGGCGAGATCTTTCAGGTATTTCGGATTTTCGAAAAAACTGATCTCCTCGGAACGGGCGTCTTTGAGCGTGTTGATTCCCGTAATTTCGATATCTTTTCCATCGTAGGGGAGTGCCAGCGCATCGCAGAGGGCTTTGAGCCTCATGTGCGCTCCATGGAGACCGAACCGCCACGTACGATTTCGGTAGGATGAAATTTTTTGATGATCTTGAGAAAATTTCCGATCCTGTCGGCATCGTCCACCGCCATCAGAATCAGACTGTTTTCGGTGGCGTTGGCGATGCTTCCGTTGTATCCTTTCAAAATCGCATCGAGTCCCGCCAGATTGCTCTCCAGGGGAATCTTCACCAGGGCCATCTCCTTTTCGACCACTTCCTGAGACTCGATGACCTTGTAGGTGGGTATCAGTTTGTGTAACTGTTTCGTGATCTGCTCGATCACCTTCTCGTTGCCTTCCGTCACGATCGTGAAGCGGGAAAATTCACTTTCGGGGATCGGTGCGACGGTGAGTGATTCGATATTGTAACCCCTGCCGGCGAAAAGTCCCGCGATACGGGAGAGGACTCCATGTTCGTTGTGTACGATGACGGAGATGACCTTTCTGACTTCACTCATACTTCTTCCTTGTATTCTAGCATCATATTGTAAAGCGTCCCTCCGGCGGGCACCATCGGCAGGACGTTTTCCATCCTGTCGATGACGACATCGAGAATGGCGGGTCTGTTCTGGGCAATCGCATCCTCGAGTGCCTTGTCAAACTCCTCTTTCGTCCTGATACGATAACCAACGGCTCCGAAACTCTCACAGAGTTTGACGAAATCGGGTTGCATACTCAAATCCGTCTCCGCATACCGTTTGTCATAGAAGAAAGTCTGCCATTGACGGACCATACCGAGAAAATTGTTGTTGAGAACGATATTGATGACCGCAATTTTCGATTCTACGGCGGTCATCAACTCCTGGATGTTCATCATGATCGATCCATCGCCCGAAAAGTTGATACTGATCTTTTCCGGCATCGCCTTTTTGACGCCCAACGCGGCGGGAAATCCAAATCCCATCGTCCCAAGCCCC
Source organism: uncultured Campylobacterales bacterium (assembly GCA_964443745.1). Classification (GTDB taxonomy): domain Bacteria; phylum Campylobacterota; class Campylobacteria; order Campylobacterales; family QNZT01; genus CAYUEN01. The sequence goes on from CAYUEN010000005.1 coordinate 26,586, forward strand.
CCGCTGGTGACCAGCTGTCTGGGAAACGAGAAGGGATAAAATTGTGCCGTCCACATTTGATGTTGTCCCACATCCGTGGATATGATCGCTTTCTCACCCACCAGTTCACCGACACGCTGAATTACCCATTGTGGTTTGAGGGCCGTGGAATCTTCGTGATAGGTCAGCGGATGGATTTCGTCGTATCGTTGCAACAATTCGCGCCACGAGTCGTAGCGATCGGGATCTATTTCACCTCTGGCAAGTTCTATCATACTCTCCAGTACATTTTTCAAATCTCCGACGATCGGATAGTGGACATTGACGAGTTTGCCGATGCTACTAGGATCGATATCGACGTGAATCACTTTCGCGTGTTTGGCGAATTCATCCAGACGGCCAGTAACCCGATCGTCGAATCTAGGCCCGAGTGCGATCATAAGGTCAGCTTCGCTCATCGCCATATTGGAGGCGTAGTTGCCGTGCATTCCGACCATTCCAAGCAACAGAGGATCGTCGTGAGAGATCACACCTCTGGCCATCAGGGTTTCTACTGCGGGAATCTGGGTGATCCGCATAAATTCACGCATCAATTCGGAAGCGTTGGCGTGTTTCAATCCTCCTCCCAGATAGAAGATCGGACGCTTGGCGTTTTTGATCGCATCGACCGCTTTTTTGATCTGTCTGGGATTGCCTTTGTATGTCGGCTTGTAGGTTTGAAGCGAAATTCTCTCCGGATAGACGAACGTACCGATTTGCGCCGTGACATCTTTGGGAATGTCGATATGCACCGGCCCCGGTCTGCCGCTTCTGGCGATGTAGAAAGCCTCTTTGAGAATCCGCGGCAACTCTTTGACATCTCGCACGAGGTAGTTGTGTTTGGTACAAGGACGGCTGATGCCTACCGCATCGATCTCCTGAAATGCGTCGGTACCGATCATCGAAATCGGAACCTGGCCACTGATGACAACCATCGGAGTGGAATCCATATACGCTGTGGCCAATCCCGTGACGGCATTGGTAAAACCGGGACCGCTGGTCACAAACGCCACTCCCACCTCTCCACTCGCTCTGGCATAGCCGTCGGCGGCATGGACGGCCGCCTGTTCGTGTCGTGTGAGAATGTGTTTGAAGTAGTTTTGTTTGTATATCTCGTCGTAGACGTTCATAATCGCACCGCCGGGATATCCGAAAGCGACTTTGACTCCCTCTTTGTGCAGTGCCTCGATCACCATCTGGGATCCGCTCAGTTTCATAACCTGTCCTCGTCTCTTTTCTTTGAACTGGCCATTATAACGAAACTAAGATAAAAACAGCGGGCCTTTCACTCCTGTGGATAGAGTATCTGCGGCTTCTGTGGAGCTATCGGAGAAATCGAACTTTTCCTGGGTGTTGGAGTACAACATCCTCTCTTCTCCAACAGATCCACGAATGCTTCGATATCACTCTGCGTCTCTCTGACAATCTCTTCGAAATAGAGCGCGTCGGCATCCACACCATATTTTTTTTGGAGGTATCGTATCAGAACCTCTTTGAAGCGCTCCTTCCCTTTGGAAGTAAACAGCGTTTCGACGTAAAAACTGCTGATCACGACGTTGAGAGCATCGAGTATCTTGTAGCGTTCTTCGTTCAGGTCTCTCCCCTCCAGCACGAGAGTGAGGCGGATCTTTTGCAGGGTTTTACTCTTCTGTGAAAAGAGATCGCTTTCGAATCTGTCGATCTTCAACGTCTGCGCGGACAAGAACGTGCCCAGTAGGAGAAAGAGACCGAACAGGCGCATCAGATACTCTTTTCGAGCATATCGGTCACCTTTTTGGTGAATATGGGAGCGTCGTCGATTTTCATCCCTTCGTTCAATTTGGCGAGATCGAGCAGAATGTGAGAGACATCGTCAAGCTTCGCGTAGGCTTTTTCCTCTACGATTTTCCTGAAAATCTCGTGATGAGGATTGATCTCGAGTATCGGTTTGACAGGGGGAAGATCGGTCTGGCCCATCTGTTTGAGCATCTCCTGCATCGCGAAATCGGGATCGTTCTTGTCATAAACTAGGCAGGCGGGTGAACTTTTGAGCCTACTTGTTAATTTGACCTCTTTGACCTCCTCTTTGAGGATCTCTTTCATCTTCACAAGAATTTCCGCAAACTTCTCCTTCAGTTTCTCATCCTCTTTCTCCTCTTCCGGAGATTTCGTGGAGACGGAGACAAGCGGTATCTCTTTGTAGCTTCCGATCTGGGGGATGACGATGGCGTCGATTTCATCGTCCATCAGCAAAACTTCGATTTCCTTAGCATTGTATCCTTCCAACAGGGGTGATGCTTTCATCAGATTGGCATCCTCGCCGATGAGGTAGTATATCTCTTTCTGATCCTTCTGCATTCGCTCTTTGTACGTCTCCAGAGAGATCGGTGTATCGCTTTTGGTCGATTTGAAAAGAAGGAGGTCGATCAACAGATCCCTATGTTCGTATTCGCTCATCAACCCCTCTTTCAAGACTTTCCCGAACACTTCGTAGAATTTGAGATACTTCTCGAAATCTCTCTCTTTCAACTTTTTGAGTTCACCCAGAATCTTTTTAACAGACGCCTTTTTCACTTTTGAGAGGATAACGTTTTGTTGCAGAAGTTCACGGCTGATATTCAGCGGCAGATCTTCCACGTCGATGATGCCTCTGACAAATCGCAGATAGGTAGGAAGTAGTTCCTTGTCGTCGTCGGTGATGAAGACACGCTTGACATAGAGTTTCACTCCCGACTGGTAATCGACCCTGAAAAGATCCAGTGGCGCTTTTTGGGGGATATAGAAGAGAGTTGTATAGGTAAGTGTTCCTTCCGCTTGTGTATGGATGTAGAGAAGTGGATCCTCGTTGTCGTGCGAAATCTGTTTATAGAAATCTTTGTACTCCTCTTCGCTGATTTCGCTCTTGTTGACACGCCAGAGAGCGGAAGCTTTGTTGATCTGCTCGGATTTATGCTCTCTTTTTTCTCCACTCTCTTCATCGTATTCCAGAAAAATCGGAAAAGGAATGTGGTCGGAATATTTGTGAACGATCGCCTTGATACGGTAGGGTTCGAGAAACTCCCTCTCCTCCTCTCTAAGATGGAGTATGATCTCCGTTCCCCAATCCTCTTTTTTCGTCTCCTTGATTTCGTACTCGCCGCTGGCATCACTGCTCCAGATATGGGCTGTTTTCGCGCCGGCCTTTTTCGTAACGACTTCGATTTTTTCGGCCACCATAAAGGCGGAGTAAAAACCGACTCCAAATTGCCCGATCAGTGAAGAGTCTTTCTTCGCGTCACCACTGAGCTTCGTCAGAAAAGATTTGGTTCCGCTGCGGGCGATGGTTCCGAGATTTTTGATCAGATCGTCTTTGCTCATACCGATACCGTTGTCGATCACCTTCAGGATGTTTTTTTCCTTTTCGATGACTATCGTGATTTTCGGATCGTATTGCAAAGATTTGTATTTGTCATTGGTGAGAGTGAGATATTTGAGTTTGTCGAGTGCATCCGATGCGTTCGAAATCAATTCGCGCAGGAAGATCTCTTTGTGGGAATAGAGTGAGTGGATCATCAAATCGAGAAGTTGGGTTACTTCTGTCTGAAATGTATATTTGGACATTGTCATCCTCCTGAAGTTTTTTTGAAATTGTATCACAAATTCATTAAGTAAAACTTAAGGGTTGATAGAAAGTTGTGAGAGTTCTTTAGTCAGTGTCTCTTGCATTTTTTGATGGAGCTTTTTGAACCACTCCGGGTCGTCCTTGGGATCGATCGCATCGAGGTAGACAACCACTACACGGCCGTGGTGTGCGGTAAATTTTTTGGAGTCGAGGATATAACGCGTATTGACGATGACGATCGGCTGTACCTTCAAATCGAGTTTTTCCGCAAGAAGTTTCGCCCCCGCTTTGAAGGGGAGGATCTTTCGGCCGTCGCCTCTGGTTCCTTCCGGAAACATTGCGATCACCCTCCCCTCCGTCAGTCTTGCTTTGGCTTGTTTGAAGAGGGAAACGAGAGACTTTCGATCTTCTCTGTCGATTGTGATCATTTTGGGCAGGCTCATTATCTGACCGTAGAAAGGGATATCGCGAATCTCTCTTTTTGCCACCCACGATAGGTTTCTAGGGTAGATACCATCGACGACCGTGATATCAAGCAGGCTTTGATGGTTCATCACCACCAGTCCCGCTTCCAAATCGGGTTTTCCTTTGACGATGAGATCGTATCCGAGCAAAAACCGCTGGATTTTAGACCAAATGCGTCTGAATTGCCAGTTGTGGCGATTGAAGAGTTTCATCAAAACGATCAGGATGAAGACGGTGACGACAAGCTCTACAAAAGCGAAGAGCGCACCACCCCTTTCCAGCAGTTTTTTCATTGGGCTTTGATCCATCCGATCTTCTTGTTGGGTAGCATCACTTTGATATATCCACTCTTTTTCAATAGCAGATCTGCCTGGACCGTTTGGGGTGTGGTATAGAAAATCGTCGAATTTTCCGTAGGCAAGATCTTGATTTTGGTACCGGCGGGAAGTACGATCTTTTTGATACGTGCTTCACCATAGAGAAGGTAGATCGCGGCAAGCAGAGAGAAAAAGAGCAGATACCATTTCCGATAGAATAGGAAAAGAATCAACAAGAAAGTGGCGAAGCCCAAAATCGCATATTGTTTGTATTTTTGCAAACGGCTTTTTTGTGGATTAAGATCGGTCTGGGTGCTGATTTTGGAATCTTTGAGGATTATGTCGAAAGAGACGTTACGATACTTTTTGGCAGGGAGTTTAAAATAACTGAATTTTATCTTTTTGATCGTATTGGGCAAAATCGCGAAATAGTAGATATATTGTCGTTGACCATCCTGTTTGATCTGATCGATACCCTCTCTTATGGCGAACGGTAGATGAAAATCTTCGAGGTTCCCGCCGGTGGCGTTGATTTCCAGTACGACGATATTGTTCTTTTCGTCATATTTCTTCTGGTTGTGGGAAAGCAACGAAAAATCGTGGCAGATGATGCGAGAAAAATGAGTACTGTCGGGAAGTGCGATCATCTCGACCTTCGGAGGTTTTATCCGTTCGGTATATCTTCTGCCTTTTGACGTGACGACTTCCACTTCGATGGAAGGAAGCTTGGCTCTCTTTTGCAGAGGCTTGTAGATGAAACGATTTCGATACTCACCCTCTCCAATCTTTTTCCAGGGTGAGTTTGGATTGAGTATCTTGATTTCCTGACCACCAACAAAGTGCGTGGAAATGGAGCGGATTCCAGAATCGGCTATGAGTGCACGAACTTCGATGGGTTGGTGAGCATGGACATAGAGCATGGAAGGAGGTGTCGGATAGGAGAGAAAGATAGATTTGGAATCTACCGGCTCGGTTTCGGGCTCCTCTTCGAATCCATCCTTATCGGGCGAATCGAAAATCGTACCGTTTTCCGGCCGCTCCATCGCTTCGGAAGGAAGTGTTTTCGATGGCACTGTGTGAGCCGATTCACCCTTTTCCGCTTTTTTGAAAAGGTCTGCGAAAAAACCGCCTTGAACAGACGAGACACTTCCAAGCAGGAGCAGAAGAAACAAGATGGTGAACTTTTTCACCGAAGCAACCCCTGAATCATCCTCATCCCATCATCGGATCCCAAAAGTGGCTCCATCGCCCGTTCGGGATGAGGCATCAAACCGAAGACATTTCTCTTTCTGTTGCAAATACCGGCGATCGCTGCGACCGAACCGTTTGGATTGCTCGTCTCACCCCGAGAATCGCAATAGCTCAAGAGAATCTGATCATGATCGCGAAGCGTTTGCAAACCCGCATCGTCTATGTAATAATTGCCTTCACCATGGGCGATCGGAACGTTGAGAACGTCTCCCTTTTGAAAATTTTGTAAAAAAGCGTTCTCGACATTTTCCACCTTCAGATGATGATACCTGGAGATGAAATGGACGTTTTGATTCTTCTTCATCGCACCTGGGAGCAGGTGGGATTCAAGCAGAATCTGAAAACCGTTACAGATTCCCAGGACACGTCCTCCTCTGTCCGCGAAATTGATTACAGCGGCCATAATCGGTGAAAACTTTGCTATTGCCCCGGAACGCAGATAGTCTCCGTAACTGAAACCGCCAGGAAGAACGACCAGATCGACCGTTTTGGAGAGTGCGACATCCTTGTGCCAGACAAATTGTGTCTTCGCACCCGCTTTTTCGAATGCATATTGGGTATCGAGGTCGCAGTTGGTACCAGGAAACTGAACGATCGCGACATTCATCGTTCGATCTCTATCGTATACTCTTCGATCACGGTATTGGCCAACAGCTCTTCACACATCTTTTCGACTTCCGCTTTCGCGTGCTGGGGATTCTCACTTTCGAGTTCAAGAATGATCTGTTTGCCAATACGTACATCTTTGACCTCGTTAAATCCGAGTGCACCGAGTGCATGATGAACCGCTTTGCCCTGTGGGTCCAAAACTCCCTCTTTTAGTCTGACGTTGACGATCGCTCTCATTTCTCATCCTCGTTGATTCGTTTTAATACCTCTTCATAGGCGAGTTTGACACTACCCAAATCTTCTCTGAAACGGTCTTTGTCCAACTTCTCCCTCGTATCCATATCCCAAAATCTACAGCTGTCCGGACTGATTTCATCCGAAAGGAGGATCTCTCCGTCGCTGTCGATACCGAATTCGACTTTGAAATCGACCAGTTCCAGACGTCGCTTCGCGAAAAAAGGCTTCAAAATGGCGTTGATTTCTCTTCCCAATTCGCGAAGTCGTTCCAGTTGTTCTCTGTTTTTCACCAGATCGAGGATCATACAGTGATCGTCGTTGATCAAAGGATCTCCCAAGTCATCGTTTTTGTAATAAAATTCTATTATGGTAAAAGGCAGCACCCTCCCCTCTTCGATCCCCAATCTTTTGGTAAGTGAACCGGTGGCGATATTCCTGGCGACCACCTCTATCGGGATGATCTTAACTTTTTTGACCAGTTGGTGGTTCGCATCCAACTGTTCTACAAGGTGGGTCTTGATACCCGACTCTTCGAGCAGCTTGAAGAGTCGGGCACTGATTTGGGCATTCAAAGCTCCCTTCCCCGCTTCGCTTCCCCTCTTCTCGGCATTGAAGGCGGTCAAGTCGTCTTTGAATTCTGCGATTAACAGGTCCGGATCTTCGGTAGCGTAGAGTCTTTTGGCTTTCCCTTCATAAAGCAACTCGCGTTTTTGCATCACTTCTCCTTCCCGTTTTGGGTGATCGTCAACACTTTGAGTGCGTCGATGGCGGTTTTGAGTTGAATATCTTTGAGGATGTCCTCTTCCAACAAAACCTTCTTACGGCTTTTCTTCTCCTTTTTCTTTTTGGGTTTTTTCCCATCTACCTTCTCGAGTTCCTCTTTCAGATGTTTTTTCAGATCCTTCTCTTTGAGTGCGAATTCATCTTTCTCGACGGGAACCTCACCGGGATAGACTTCGATATCGGGAGTCACCCCTTTTGCCTGGATGGTTCGACCACTGGGAAGATAGTATCTGGCGACGGTCAGTCTAAGACCCTCTCCGTCTCCAAGAGGAAGAATCACTTGAACACTTCCTTTACCGAAACTTTTCTGGCCTACAAGTATCGCACGCCGGTGATCTTGTAAAGCGCCACTGACGATTTCGCTGGCACTCGCACTTCCCGCATTGATCAAAACCACCAATGGAACGTTTTTGAAAGTACCGGGAACCGTTGCCTTGTAGATCTGATTCTCGCTCTTGAGTCTTCCCTTTTGCGAAACGATGACACCTTTTTCCACAAAAAGATCGACCAACCCGACAGCCTGGCTCAACAAACCGCCAGGGTTGTTCCGTAGATCGAGAATGATACCTTTCATGCCCGTTTTGTTCGCCTCGAGAGCCTTTTTTACGTCTTTGGTCACCTTTTTGTCGAAACTCGTGACCCTGATATAGAGAAAGCCCGTCTCATCGATTTTTTTGGTATAGACCGAATCGACTTTGATGATTGCTCTGGTTATTTTGACGATGAGCGGCTTTGGCTCTTTCTTGCGAACGATCGTCAGGGTAATATCGGTGCCCGGTTTGCCGCGCATCAATCCGACCGCCTCGTCGATCGTCATATTGAGTGTCGCCTTGTCGTCTATCTTGAGGATGATATCTCCCGCTTTCAGGCCGGCTTTGTCCGCTGGGGTTCCTTCGATCGGAGAGATGACGGTCAACGCACCATCCCGCATACCCACCGTGATACCGAGTCCACCAAATTCCCCTTCTGTCTGGACTTTCAGATCTTTGAACTCCTTTTTCGTCATGAAAGAGGAGTGTGCATCGAGATTGGCCAGAAGCCCTTCGAGCGATTTGTTGACGATATCGGTGATATTCGTCTCATCGACGTAATACTGCTCGATTGTCTGTACCACTTTGGTATATTTGGCAAGCGCCTTGAGTCGATCCTGTGAAATGGTCTGGTTGGGAAGTTTACTGTTTTTCGCCCATGCCGACGAAGTGACGAAGAGGCTCGTGGTAATCAGTGTCGTAACGAATCCCAACACGATATATCGCATTTTTTTCATATGGCTTACGCTCCAGTATAATAGTTTCACTCTATCTTAATCTATTTTTTCTGAAAAAGAGTTGCGGACTCTTATCCCGTGATCTCCTTGATATCGGCGATTTGCCTGAACGCTTCGTAGATTTGACCGATTAGATGTTTGCGGTTATGCATAATGGCGGGATCTTTTGCATTGACGAGAACTTCATCGAAAAATCTGTCTATCTCCTCCTTGAGTCCAAAGAGAGCCTGCAGACGACTCGCATAATCGGGATAGTGTGAATTGTTGACGGTGTTGAAACGTTTGTAGAGCACTGCCTCGGCCTCTTTTTCGAACAGAGCAGGATCCACGCTCAAGCGCTCGCCCGGTTCCAGATCTTTGATGATGTTGGCGACCCTTTTGAAAGTGGTGTGTAGCATTTTGAAACGGTCGGTAGAGACAATCTCATCCAGAGCCGTGATCTTTTTGTAAATCTCGAGAATGTCGCGTTCGCCACAGGAGAGAACCGCCTGTATGACGGATGGGTTCACCTGGAAATATTGCATCAGACGTTCGATGAAGAAATTTTCGATCAAAGAGAGATCCAAATTGGCGTAATGGGCGGATAGAGCCTGAATATCTTTTTTCAGGTCGAATGGAAATTCCCGATCCAATACGATTTTGATGACACCAAGGGCCGCACGCCGCATTGCGAAGGGGTCTTTGGTGCCCGTGGGGATTTTTCCGATTTCAAAGAGCGAGAGAATCGTATCGAGTTTTCCACTCATAGCGACCAGGGCACTCATGTCGTTGGAAGGAAGGGGGCTCTCCTCTCCATCGGGCAGATACTGCTCTTTCAATGCGATGGCGAGTTGTTCGTCTTCTCCGGACGCTTTGGCATAATAATACCCCATAATCCCCTGCAATTCGGGGAACTCGTACACCATGTCGGTCAACAGATCCGCTTTGGAAAGCATAACGGCCCGCTCCAGCAACTTAAAATCGTAGGCTTCGAGCCGATCTCCATACCGTTGGTAGAGATAGTGTGCGATCCGTTTCTCTCTGAGCTCTTTTTCGTAAATCGAACCTAGATCCTCCATATAGACGACCTCTTTGAGCCCCTCTGGATCGAGCCCTTTTTTCAGATCGTTTTCATAAAAGAAAAGAGCGTCGCTCAATCTCGCTTTGAGGACTTTTTGATTGCCTGTGACGATCTGGCCGAAATCATCCGTAATCGCATTGGAGACGACAACGAAGCGGTTGACCACCGTTTCGGATTCGAAAAGAGGAAAATAGCGCTGATGCTCCTTCATGGAGGTGATGATCACTTCGGGAGGAAGTCTCAAAAAGCGGGAATCGAAACTTCCACTCAACGCGGTAGGCATCTCTGTAATCGCCACGACTTCTTCGATCAGCGCCTCATCCCGATCGATACGGTATCCCTCCTTTTCGATCTGTTCGAATTGCTCGAAAATTCGATTCTTTCTCTCGGATTGGTCGAGTATCACACCCGATTTGGCCAATTTTTCGAAATAGTCGGCCGGAGTTTTGTAGGGGATGGGATCGTATGAGAGGGCACGGTGGCCGTAGGTGAGGGCTTGCGAATCCACACCATAACATCTCATAGGGATCTCCTCCTCCCCCAACATCACTCCAATCCAGCGGATGGGGCGGATGAAACTCTGTTCCAGATTCCCCCACCGCATCGTTTTGCCGAAATTGAGTCCATGAAGAAAGGTTTCGATCAATCGAGGAAGCAACGCTTTTGCGGAACTCCCTTTTCGAATACGTCGATGATGGAGTACCTCTTTGCCGTTTTTTACGGCACGTCCGAGCTCTTGGACCGAAACACCGCATTTTCTGGCGAATCCAAGAGCCGCGGGAGTGGGCTCTCCATCCTTGAACGCGATCTCTACGGGCGCACCGTAGAGCTCTTCGGTGATATCGGGCTGACTGGTTGAGAAAACAGGATGCCAGAGCACGAGCCTTCTGGGGGTGTAGTAGAAGTGAAACGGCGTATTCAACATCTGCTTTTCGAGAATCTCTTCCCATTTTCGGGGTATGTTCGGAAGCTCTTTGAGAAAAGGGATGGCGGGAAGTTCTTCGACGCCGATTTCGATCAGAAGGGGTTGTGTCATAGATGTAAACCTTGTTACAGTTTTGCGGGATTGTAGCAAAGAAGATGTAAAAGTTGGTTTACTCGTCCTTTTTGTCGCGACGGTCGCGCTCTTTCGCCTGCGATTGCAGCATGAAGCCTCTGACCATGAAAACCATGAAAAGAACGAAGAGCGTCGTCATGAAAATATCGAAAAACGTCTGCATCACCCCTCCTGATCGAAGAGGAGATCGAAAGCGGATTTTCTCTCGATTTCACGCAAAGAGATACTGAAATTGTTGATACGTTTGCCGACTATGGAAGAGGCGAACCTGGGAAGGACATTCAACAGACAAAAGCTGATGATACCCCTCTCCCTGTCAATGAAGATCGTATCGAATTCACGCACGATCTTTTTGAGATTGTACTCCTTGATATCGATTTCGGCATCGTAACGGTATCGCAGAAGTGAAAAGAAGATCTGTCTTCGCATCAGGTCCTGGATCCTTCTCTCGAACGCCTCTTCGTCGTCGTAGAGGAGTTTCTCTTCGTTTTCCAGATCCAGTATTCTTTGGGAGTAGAAATTGGTATGGAGATTCTTTTCCATGGAAAGAATGTAATCTTCAAGCAAAAAATCGAGTTTGAGGACCTTGTCCACGCCACGCATATGCTCCTGGAGCAAATCTTTCTGGCGAATGTAGCTCTTCGAACTGATATAGAAGAACTTCAGATGCAGATGGCGGGTTTTGATATAGTCCAAAATTTCGTTTTTGAGAGAATCGTCCTCTCTGTTGTAGATGAGAATATCCATCTCTTCGAGCATCTGCATATCGCCCTCTTCGATTTGTTCCAGAGTGTAAAATTCGATATCGTCGACATCTCTGAAAAGATAGTAATTCAACTTTTTGACATCTTCGTTGTCACTGACCAGCATCATCTGGATCGGTTTTAGCTTGTGCGACTCTTTTGAAAGAAGGGAGAGTTCGACCAGCGTTTCATCCGAGATTTCCTGGATCGTATGGGGGGATTGAAGCGTTTCGGCCTGTGTCATATTGCTATCCTTTCTGGTTTCGAATAGGGAGTTTAATGTCAAAGTCTGGGAAAACTTTTGTAACTCCTTCTGTAGAATCCGTACGGAATCTCCATAGCTTCCGTAGATGAAAATCACTTTTTTTCGGTATCGCTCGAGCAATATCGCGATCTCATCGAAAAAACGCCTTATCTCTTCTGGATCGTCGCAATCGAGGTAGTAGTCGATTCTGTCGAAATAGAGAAAAGTCCCCTCGAAACTGCGCAATATCTCTTCGAGCGCCGGTATGATCTTCGATCTTGAATCCTTGAAAGAGCGTTTGAGAAAAAAGAAGCGTATCTTTTCAACAAGCGGAGCGAAATGGGGCAACGTCATCTTCAGATGCACCAATTCACTCTTTACGAGCAGGTAGTTTTGTGACGAGAGAAACAGGATCTCTTCCCTGGGCTCTTTCAGCAACAGGAGAGCAAGCAGAGAGAGACTGCATCGATCCTGACAATTGAGGGATAGTATGCTCTTGTCCGTATCTATCGACTGCACGATGAATCCTCTGTTTTTCTCTATGGTGTTAGATCGGCCAAAAGGCTAGATAGTTTAACGAAATGGGGAAAAAATATAAGTGTTGATCTCAATCTCTGTAAAGGGTGAAAATTTTACTGTTTTCATCGTCGATACGAAGAAGGTTGATGAAATCACGCTTGTAGATTCCGCTGTCCAAGCCGATTTTGTCACTTTTGACAAAAGGGGTCGCAAAAGGAGTATGGCCGAAGATCACCGTATACTCAAGCGCCTTGTCGCTGAAGAGAAATTTGTCACGAATCCAGTAGATGTGCTCTTCTCTCTCCTGGATTTTCATCTCCGAAATATCGGGATCTATTCCCGCATGGACGAAGAGATATCTATTCTTCTGGTCCAGATAGTAGGGAAGAAGCGATTTCAGAAATGCTTCAAATTCCAGATAGAAATCGGGTTCTCGTTGAAAAATATAGGTGAGCGTTTCGACACTCTGCCTGAAGAAGAGGTATTTTTGATAGGGGGTTTTGTCTTTGTGGAGGTAGTAGTCCTCATAAAAGCGCTCATGGTTTCCTTTCAGGAAAAGCATACGTTTTCCCTCCTGATCGGCCCACTTCTTCAACTTGATCAGGGAGCTGATCACTCGATAGGAGCCCGCATCGGCGAAACTCTTGCCAAACACTCTCCCCGGCTCCCCTCTATCCATATAATCACCAAGGAAGATGACCGTTCGCGCTTTTTCACTCTTTTTGACGACCTCTTCGACCTTTCGATAAAGACTCCAGTTCCCATGAAGATCGGGAACGACGAGATATTTGCACCGCTTTTGCCTCTCATCCTTGGATGTGAAGAGTTTCGTAGGCAAAAAACGGATCTTCATCGGAGATTTTTACAGATTATGTCACCCACTTCCAAACCGAGTGATTTGGCGACGACGTTGCATTTGACCTTCAACAGAAAGAAGATTCTACGATCTTCACTCTCGTTCAGGCACTCGTAGTTTCCCATTCCTTTGGAGAGGATCAAGTCCGCTTCCCGATAGAGTTCTTTCGCCTCTTTGGACATCTGAGATCGTACCAGACCTGGTGTCGAGACCCCACTGTCCACAACGGTGGCGTAGGTATGAATAGGATCGTTTCGCACATCTTGGTAAGTGATATCGTTGATGATAGGACGGTGTCTGACAAAATAGAAAAATTCAAGATGGGGAAAAAGTCGACGGAGTGTCTTGATATAGAGCATGTCAAACACGTTTTCACCCGCATTGTCAGCGAGATAGACGACTTTTTGCGATACATCGAGCCTGGATGCCAACAATCTCGTATCGTCCACAGCAAACCGAGTATGGAGAATCTTTTCTATTTCGTCGGAGAGATCGAATCGTATTTCCGAAGCCAGATCGATCACGTTTCCCACAACCGCAATCTTCGTCGCAGTCTCCAGAAGATTCTCCGCGTTTTTAAGATAACGCTCACACAGAGGTAGCAGACTTTTTGCATGTGCGATCGACCGCTCTTTGACCTCTTTGTAGAGATCCTCTTTGTGTAGAAGCTCGGAGATACGGTGGTACATCGGTGTCGCGTTTTCGGGAGGCGTTTTGTGCATATCGAACGAAGGTAGGATTTTGGCACTCTCGTCCAAAACCTTTTTGCTAAGTTCCAAAGAGAGGGAGAGCTCTTTGGTGACACGCAACGCCTGATTGAAGATACAGGCGATGCAGTCGGGTTCGATATTCATTTACTTCGTGCCGGCAGCTTTGAGTGTATCGGCGATCAGAAAGGCGAGCTCTATCGCCTGATGGGCATTGAGCCTCGGATCGCAATGGGTATGATATCTGGAAGCGAGCGTCTCTTCGGTGATTTTCTGTCCTCCGCCGATACACTCGGTGACATCCTTGCCCGTCATCTCCAGGTGAATACCACCTGCATGCGTACCCTCCGCTTTGTGGATTTCGAAAAAGTTTTTGACCTCTTGTAGAACTTTTTCGAAATCTCTCGTTTTGTAACTGTTGGATGCCTTGATCGTGTTGCCATGCATGGGATCGCAGCTCCATAGTACTTTCTTCCCTTCCGATTTGACCGCTCTGAGAAGTTTCGGGAAATGCTCTTTGACGTTTTCGGCTCCCATACGTACGATGACATTGAGTTTTCCCGCTTCGTTTTCGGGATTGAGCCTCTCTATCAGTCTAAGCAAATCCTCCACATCCATCGTCGGTCCCGCTTTGACACCGACGGGGTTTTTGACTCCCCTGAGAAATTCGACATGAGCGCCATCGACCTGTCGGGTCCGGTCGCCAATCCAGAGCATATGTGCCGAACAGTCGTACCACTCTCCGGTCAGGCTGTCCTGTCGTGTGAGCGCCTCTTCATAATTGAGCAGCAAGGCTTCATGGGAGGTGTAAAGAACGGTCTGCTTCAAATTGGGCATATTCTCCGAATTGACCCCACACGCCTCCATAAAGTCGAGTGCCTGTGCGATCTTGTCCGCAAGCTCCTGATATCTGCGGTTGGATGGTCCTTTCGCGAAGTCGAGGTTCCACTGATGGACTTTGTGCAGATCCGCAAATCCCCCTCTGGCGAAGGCACGGATGAGATTCTGCGTAGCGGCGGATTGGTGATAGGCACGGATCATACGTTCCGGATCTGGACGCCTCGCCTCTTCGGAAAATTCGATGGAGTTGATAATGTCTCCCCGATAACTCGGCAGCGTGACACCGTCGATCGTCTCCGTATCGCTCGATCTGGGTTTGGCGAACTGGCCGGCGATTCTGCCCACTTTGACGACGGGTTTTCCGCCGGCGAAGGTAAGAATCACCGACATCTGAAGCATCACCTTGAAAAAATCTTTGATATTGTCCGCGTTGAATTCGGCGAAACTCTCCGCACAGTCACCCCCCTGCAAGAGAAAAGCTTTTCCCTCCGTGACATCGGCGAGCTGTTTTTTCAAACTTCTGACCTCTTCCGCGAAAACGAGCGGAGGAAATTTACTCAATCTCTTCTCCACCTCTTTCAACAACTGCTGATCTTCATAGACAGGTTGTTGTTTGATCGGTTTCGTTCGCCAGCTCTGTGGACTCCAGTTTTGCATATTCATAACCTTCTGAAAAATAAATGGTGATATTATAGTGTGTATTGGTTTTAAAATCAAATAATAAGTGGTATAATAAATTTGAAACAAACGGAAAGAAGGATAAAACGGAATGATGGATATCGTATCTGTACTGCTGGTAGGTTCGATTGTAAGCTACCTCATGTACAAAAACATCAACACGATCACGGAAAAACTGGATGAGAATAGCGAAGGCGGCTACGAGCGTTTCGCGGCTTTCGCCGCCCTCGTCATCGATGAGATTCGACAACTGAAACGGGATTTGGACGACGAGATCAAAAAGGAGCATCCGATCTACCGAAAAAAAGAGGGCATGGATACAAGGGACATCGTCAAAAAGCTCGGAGATCTGATCCGTCAAACCTCTTTTTACGAAACGGTTCTTGCCAAAAGAAAACCGGCCAAGGAGGCGGAAGCCGAATTGGCGGAAATACTGCTGGATCTGGATCGTATCATACGCGAATATTGTGAATCGGGCGATGTTTTGGCCGATCGCCTTAGAGAGAAGTTGCAACACGCCTATGAGGAGCTGTAACCCCGATGCGGAAAGTCTTCGATCCGACGACCGATATCATTGAATTTTCCACACTGGAATCAAGATGTGTTTATCTGCCAAACGAGCGGATGAAGATGGAGTACAAATATATCAAAAATTGCGATTTCGAACTCAACAGCGACCTGGTACAACATGGATGGCGTCGTTTCGGCCACTACTACTCGCGTCCCGCCTGCAACGGATGTACGAAATGTCTAAGTCTCAGGGTCGATGTCAATCGTATAGAGACAGGACGGTCCGTCAGACGGCTCTATCGAAAAAACCGGGAGACGAAGATTGTCGTCAAACGCCCCAGCGTTTCGTATGCGCATCTGAAGCTCTATGAGAAATATCATCGCCATATGCAACGCAAAAAGGGGTGGGACTACTATCCCGTCACCGCAGAATCCTATCACGATCTATATGCCAAAGGTTTCTCCACCTATGGGTTGGAAGTTCTCTATCTCCGAGATGGAAAACTCGTCGGCGTCGATTTGATCGATATGGTACGAGATGGCATTTCGTCGATCTACTTCTATTACGATCCCGACTATGCCCACCTGGGGCTTGGGAACTATTCGATCTATAAGCAGGTCGATTTCGCACGGGAAAAAGGGTTGGCGTGGATCTATCTGGGATATTATGTGGAGGCGTGTGAAAGCCTTAACTACAAAGCCAAGTACCGTCCCCATCAGATTCTCTTTTACGAAGAGGAAGATGGCAGGGAAAAAGCGATCTGGAGGGAAGTCTCCTAACTCTCTATTTCTCTCTTTTTTCTAAAAATCGTCGGAATATCCAGCGAAGGGGTCTCTTCCTCGCTTTTTTCGGATATCGACGGGGGTTCGCGCTTGACGCCCCGGTTGGCGAGAATCTCCTCCGCTTCCGGGCGGCTCAACACCCCCTGCTCCACCAGAACAAACGCCACCCCCTCTCCAAACCCTTTGAGATGGGCGATTCGGCCGCTGTCGCCCTCTTCCTCCGCCAATCGGTAGAAGTGTGAAACGATGTCGATTAGATTGTTGATAAGTTTAATTTGTGTAAAATCCTGCATCCATATATTATAACACAAAGAGTTGAATCGCCCATGGCCCAAAAAGAGATCCTTTACCAAAACAGGCCGTTTCCCGTCGCCTACGAAATGGTCCGTCCCCAAGTTTCCAAAACGCTCCTTTTCCTTCATGGATGGGGAAGCAACAAGGAGATCATGAAAGGGGCTTTCGGCGACCGTTTTTTAGACTATCGTCTTCTTTTCGTCGACATGCCGGGATTCGGGAAGAGTCCCAACGAGGAGGCGATCCTCCAAACCGACGATTACGCCGCCATCATGCAACACTTTCTGGATGCGCTTTCGATTCGCCCCGTCGCCGTTTTCGGCCACTCTTTCGGCGGCAAGGTGGCGCTGTTGATGCACCCTCCCCTGCTGGTGTTGCTCAGTTCCGCCGGTATCGTGATGCCCAAGCCTCTTCGGATCCGACTCAAGATCGCACTTTTCAAAAAACTCAAGCGTTTCGGCGGCAGTAGGCTTCGCGCCCTCTTTGCGAGCGAAGATGTCAGCGGTATGCCGCCGCATATGTACGAAACCTTCAAGCGTGTCGTGGACGAAGACTTCTTTGAGCGCTTTCGCCGATACGAAGGAAAGGCGCTTCTGTTTTGGGGAAAATCCGACACCGCCACGCCGCCGGCGGCCGGACGACAAATCGCCTCTCTCATCAAGCATGGCGAATACTTCGAAATGGAGGGGGATCACTACTTCTTTTTGCATCACTCCGCCGCGATCGAAACCCAAACCCTAAAGGCGTTAAAACATGAAACCTCTTGAACTCTTCACTCTCATTTCGCATCTTCTTCTGGTTATGACACTAGGCTGGTATCTGATCACCAATCTGCAGTGGTACCACTACAAACTCGAACGGGTGATCTTTCGCCACAAACGGATACTCTGGCATCTGATCTATTTTATCATACCGATCTTCGCCTACTATCTGACGGGAATCTATTTTTGGATCTACTTCTATCTCGGATTGCTTCCCGCCCTCTATCTCTGGCACCGGCGACTCGACAAACCGCTCGTTTTCACAGCGCGCGTCAAACGTTTTCTGCTCTTTCTCTTTCTTGCCGCACTCAGCGGCGACCTGCTTTGCTACGCGAGTGAAAAGTGCCGAATCTACGGTGTATTTCTCCCGCTTTTGGTTGCATTGGGGGCCAGTTATCTTTTCGAGAAGATACTCTTTTTGGGGTACAAAAAAGAGGCGATGAGAAAACTCGCCTCCAATCCGAATCTGAAAATTTTGGCGATCACCGCCAGTTACGGCAAAACCAGTATCAAGAATTTCGTCTATCAGATCGTCAAGGGAAGCATACCCGTATACAAGACTCCCCGTAGCGTCAACACACTGGGAGGGTTGATCAAGGATGTGAACGAATCGCTTCCCCCCGACGTCTCTCTCTATATCGCCGAAGCGGGCGCGCGAGAGCGGGGAGATATCGCGGAAATCGCCCGTTTTTTGAGACACCACTACGCCATCGTCGGTACGATCGGTCCTCAGCATATCGAATATTTCAAGACCCTCGAAAAAATACGCGATACCAAAATGGAGATTCTGGACTCCGATCGTCTCATAAAGGCGTTCGTCCACCGTAGCGCCAACGTCAAGCCAAACGGACGCGTCGTATGTTTCGGTGACGAAATCGAAAACGTCGAAGCGACGCTGGAAGGTCTCGATTTTGATCTGACGATCGATGGAGAGCGTCACCACTTTCACGCACCGCTGCTTGGGGCGTTCAACGCCGTGAATCTCGCCGCCGCCATCCTTTTTTCCAAAGAGATCGGTATCGATATCGAATCGATTCGGTGTGCTGTCGCCTCCCTCGAGCCGGTCGAACACCGTCTCCAGAAAATCGAAGCGGGCGGAAAAGTGATCATCGACGACAGTTTCAACGGCAATCTCGAAGGGATGCTCGCCTCCTACGAACTCGTCGAGCGTTATGCGGGGCGCAAAGTGGTGGTCACACCGGGCGTGATCGAAAGCGACGAAGAATCCAACCGCGAACTCGCCCGTAAAATCGACGAAGTTTTCGATCTTGCGATCATCACGGGCAGACTCAACGCACGCGTACTGGCCGAAAATATCACCCGCGCCCGCAAGATCATTCTGCATCGGAAGTCGGATCTGGAAAAACTGCTTTCCACCCAGACGCAACCGGGGGATTTGATACTCTTTTCCAACGACGCTCCCACCTTTATCTGAAGCGATGTCAACTATTTGTAACCTTTAGCTGATTTCCCCTATAATGCCATAAGCATTCATTATAAGGAGGAAGACGTGATCAAAGAGATGTTCAGCCATCCGATCGTAGCGATCGGTGTCGCGGCGGCATTGCTGGGAGGGTGCGGTATCGACAACACCGGAACCAATACCGTAGGGACCAATCTGTTGGAGGTGAGCACGGAGCCGATCGTCGATCTGGATGCCGACACGATGCGGGCGATTCTGGGAGACAAGGTCGGCCCGAACGATCCGGTTTTCGGCATCAAATCCTACCGTATCGTCTACAAAACACACGACGATTCGGGCAACGAAATCAACGCATCGGGACTGCTGAGCGTTCCGGTGCCGACCGCTACCTTTTTGCAGATGAAACCAGATTTCACCATGTCGATCGTGAGCGACCAGCACGGCACGATCTTTTCGGATGCGGAGGCGCCTACGACCTTCGCGCTCGCGACCCATCAACCCAACCAAATTTCGACGGCTTTTACCGCGATGGCGGGATTTCTCACGCTCCAGCCCGACTATATCGGTTTTGGATCTTCAAGAGGATTTCACCCCTTTTTGCTTGAAAAGAGTCTGGCCAACGCCGTTGTGGATATGATCGAAGCTTCGATCCGATTCGCCAACCAGGCGCAACTCCCCATCAACGGACAGATCTTTCTCAGCGGCTATTCGGAAGGGGGATTGGCGACGCTGGATGCGGCCAAAGCGATCGAAACCTCCCATCCGGAGCTTCATCTCAAAGGCGTCGCACCGATGGCCGGTCCTTACGATTTGAATCTCACCTTCAGCGGCGTGTTGGCTTCGATGCTCGATGATGATACGACCAACGACCAGATGCCCTATCCCGTCAACGCTTTCGGAGGAGACATCGTCAACGCTTTCGCAAAAAGCTACGACATCCCCCTCTCGCAGATCGTGAAAGCCCCTCTGGATACGCAACTGCCCACACTGTTTGACGGCACCCATTCGGATCAGGAGTTGGCGGCATCCTTGCCGGATGACAAGAACGACTTCTTCAACCGATCTTTCGTCGTCGATTTTTTCACGAATCCGAACAATCCCCTGAAAGTGGGTGCGCTGGAAAATTCGCCGCTTGATTGGCGACCGAGTGCGCCGATGAAACTCTACCACTGCAAAGGCGACCCGGTCGTACCGATCCAGATCGCGCAGATAAGTGCCTCGAAACTGGGTGTCGAAGTGATTCAGGTAGACAGCGACACGCAACCGCTAGGACATGTGGAGTGCGCCGTGCCGGCGTATACGCAGGTAGTCGGCTGGTTCGCCGCATTAAGAGAAGGAAATCAAGGAGAGTAAGATGAAACGATCGATACAGCTTTTGGTGGCTTCGGCCACACTGCTTTGCGCAAGCGGCTACAGAATCCCCGAACAGTCGGCCGATTCGGTCGCACTCAGCGGCGCTTATGTCGCCAACAGCAGCGGTGCGGATGCCAGCTATTACAACCCCGCCAACCTCGCTTTCAATCCAGACACCCCTCTGCTCCAAGCGGATCTGACCTATATCGGACTGAACGAAATCACCTACAAAGACAACCGAAACCCCGCATACAACGGCTCATCCAAATCGGAAACCTTTCTCATC
This sequence comes from uncultured Campylobacterales bacterium, assembly GCA_964443745.1. Classification (GTDB taxonomy): domain Bacteria; phylum Campylobacterota; class Campylobacteria; order Campylobacterales; family QNZT01; genus CAYUEN01. Next base: position 47,227 of record CAYUEN010000005.1, read on the forward strand.
CCCACACTCTTTTACAGTTCCGAATCGTTCCAAAACGTTCGCTACGGCCTCTCCCTGACCGCACCGGGTGGCCTCTCCAAACGGTGGAGCGATCCCTATCCCAAGACGTTCGCGGAGGAGTTTACGCTCAGAATCATCGAATTCAACCCCGTCGTCGCCTACAGACTTACCGATACATTCGCAATTGCAGGCGGTATCCGGATTCTCTACAGCGACGGCGAGGTCAAAAGCGACGGCAGCGGTATCGGCCGACCCGCGATCAGAGATATGGAGGGAGATACGACGGAATTCGGATACAATGTCGCTCTAGCCTACCGGCCGATTCCCACCCTCAACATCTCCGCCACCTACCGCTCCAATGTCGATATCAACGAAGAAGGCAACGCCAAACTCTATCTGAGCGGCACCAAACTCTACGACGGCGGAGCGAGCGTCCAAATCCCGCTTCCGGCCGTCGCGACGCTCGCTGTAGCCTACACCTACGAAAAGACGACCGTGGAGCTGGAGTACGATCGCACCTACTGGTCGGAGTACGAAACCCTCGATTTTCAGTACAAGGATGCGATTCCGATGGTACTGAGAAGTTCGTTCGACGATCCGATACCCAAAAACTGGAAAGATACCGACGCTTTCAGAATCGGTCTGACGCACCGCTACAGCGAGAGATTGAAACTGATGGCGGGGTTTGCGATCGACGAGAGTCCGATACCCGAAAACACGCTCAATTTCGAACTTCCCGATTCGGACGCGACGATCTACTCCGCCGGTTTCGACTATCGCTACGACGACAGACTCCATCTCGTGATGGGTGCGCTTTATGACAAAAAAGAGAGCCGAAGCGTACACAACCACCTCATAGACGGCAGGTTCGAGGATGCGAGTGCGTTGCTGATTTCCTTCGGATTGCGTTATCGCTACTGAAGCAGAAGCTTTTGCAAAGAGGCGATCGAATCGATCGCCTCGCCGTCAGCCCCGAACCCCCACCCCACATTGAGAAAATCGATACCCGCCTCTTTCGCGGCCATCCGGTCTTTGGGGCTATCACCAATGAGCAGATAATCCTCTTTGGACCAACCGTAATACGAAACGATCAGATCGATCATCTCGGGATGGGGCTTTGGTTTTAGGACTTCGTCTCCGCAGACGAGCAGATCGAAAAAACGGTCGATACGGTTAGCAAACAGTATCTGCTCGGCCGAAACTCTGTAAGCGTTGGTCGCGATACAGAGTCTCTTCGAACTTTTTCTCAGACGCTTCAGGAGATCTTCCACCCCGGGATAGAGTCTGGTCTCTTTGCGGTGATGTTTCGCATAATACTCTTGAAACCAGAGAATATGGACCTTTTCGTACGCCTTTATACCGTAAAAGTAGGATGGCGCATGGATGGTAGGATCGTTGATACCTTTTAGAATCGAGGCTTTTTCCATCGCTCCCATTCCCAGGTGCCTTCTGACGTAGTTGATCGCGTTGCAGATCACATCCGACGAATCGATCAAAGTTCCGTCCATATCGAATATCAGACATCTTTTATGCTGCAAGCGAGCACCTCCTTCAAGATGGTATCCGCCACGACACGGCTGGCGTTGACGATATGGTTCACCGCAAAGGTTTCGATGATTTTCTGGTGGCTTTCGTTTTGGACCTTGACGATCGTGTTGACATCGGGTGCGATAGAGGTGACGGCGTCGACGACCATCCGGGTCTTGGCGACGTTTTCGATCGCGACGACGACGGCGAGCGCCTCCTTGATTCCCGCCGCCTCCAGAACCGTCCGCTCCATCGCGTTGCCGAGGATCATCGGCTCTTTTGCGGATTGGGCGAGTTTCGCGAGCGTATAGTCGTGTTCGATCACGAGATAGTCGATTCCCAGCGTTTTGAGTTTTTTGGCCAATTTCTGGCCGAGCGGGCCGTATCCGCAGATGACGACATGGTTTCGATACCCCTGCGATCTGAGGATCAACTGCGTTTCAGGCTCCTTCAAAAAGATCGTATCGGCGATCTTTTTGAGGTGGTTGATGACAAACGGGGTCAGAATCATCGAAAGGACGACCATGACGATCAGAATCTGGTTGACAGTCGGATCGATCAACCCGTTTTGGGATGCGAGCGCGAAAATCGCGAGCGCGAACTCACCCACCTGCATCAGTGTCAAAGAGGCTTTGAGCGCGGTGCGCTTTTGTAAAAAGAGGTTGAGCGCTCCAAAAAGCAACAACGCCTTGAGAAGCATCACCGCAACGAGCAGCGCCAACACCGTATAGCGGTTTTGCCAGACGATCGCCAAATCGATCTGCATCCCGATCGTAACGAAAAAGATACCCAGTAGAATATCGCGAAAAGAGATCAAATCAGATTCGATTCGGTATTTGAACTTCGTCTCCGCAAGTGTCATGCCCGCCAAAAAAGCTCCCAGCGAATAGGTAAATCCCAACCGATGCGCCATATAAGAGGCACCCACCACGACAAGCAGCGTCGCGATCAGAAAGATCTCCTCCGAATCGGTGGAGAGCACCCACTCCAGAAAGTACTCCAACAGATATTTTCCCACTACGAAGATGATCAACAGCAAAATCGCCATATCGACCATCGTCCAGAAAAGGAGCGTACCGACGGCCTGGCTTTGCGAAGTGAAAAGAGAGATCATCAGCAGGATCGGAATTACGGCGATATCTTGAAACAGCAACACTCCCAGGCTCACCCGCCCGTATCCGCTGTGCAGCTCTCCCCTTTCGTTCAGCATCTTCAAGACGATCGCCGTGGAAGAGAGCGCCAAGGCGAATCCGATGACGATGGCGCTTTTGAGTTCGATACCCAGCACTTCATGGCTGAAGGCTCCGAAGAGATTTCCCGTGAGCATCAACTGCAAAAAACCGAAAACGAACACCTCTTTTTTCATGGAAAGCAGATGACGGATCGAAAACTCCAATCCGATCGTGAACATCAAAAAGACGATCCCGAACTCCGCCAGATGGGAGAGCGTACTGTTTTCGTGATGGGGAAGGTCGAAAAGATAGGTGATCATCGTACCCGAAAAGATATAGCCGATGACGGTGGGTATCGCGAACCGTTTGAAGAGTACGTTGAGGATCGTCGCGATCAGGATCGTCGTCAAAAAGATCGGCAATATCTGCTGCATCCCGCCCCCTTAGGATAATTTCACGATTTTCTGGCACAATTGTATCATAAAGGTGTCGATATTGTATAATCACCCAAAAGGAGTGAAGTATTGAAAAAAATCGTTTTTTTAACTCTATGGACGATCTTGTCTCTTTTTGCGAAGCCTTCCGTTGCGCAACCCAAACTCCAAATGCTTTTTGTCTACCAGGATGGATGCTTCTGGTGCGAGAAGATGGAGAGAGAGCTTTTTGACAAGCCCTCCAACATGGCGAAAATTTCGCGTCGATACCGCTTCGCGAAGATGAACAAAAACGATCCGAAACTCCCCGTTTTTTTGGATCCGCACTTCTTTCCCACCACCTATATCCTCTCACCCGATGGCAAACGGATAGTGGACGAACTGCCCGGATATATGAAAACCGACCAATTCCTCGACTATATCAAAGAGCTCTACGAATTGGAGGGACACACCTCCCGTTAGCGCACTTTTACCCCTTTTTGGATAGAATCCCCCAAATTTCACCACCGAAGGGAGTTGTTTATGCAAAACAACGAAAGTGTATACGACCCGCACGATATCGAAAAAAGATACTACAGAATCTGGGAGGAGCGCGGCTATTTCGAAGTGGACGGGAACAAACAGATACAGGATGAGGGAAAACACTTCTGTATCATGATGCCCCCGCCCAATGTCACCGGCTCTCTCCATATCGGCCATGCGCTCACTTTCACCCTGCAAGACATCATGACGCGTTACAAAAGGATGGACGGCTACAGAACGCTTTGGCAGCCCGGTACCGACCATGCCGGAATCGCGACGCAAAACGTCGTCGAAAAGCAGCTGCTCGCGGAAGGAACGACGAAAGAGGAGTTGGGGCGCGAAGCCTTTTTGGAGCGCGTCTGGAAGTGGAAAGCCTACAGCGGCGGTGAAATTGTCCATCAGATGCGCAGACTCGGCGTCTCTCCAGCGTGGAGCAGAGAGCGCTTCACGATGGACGAAGGACTCAAGAACGCCGTCAAAAAGGCGTTCGTACGGCTATATGAAGAGGGATTGATCGTCCGGGACAACTATATGGTCAACTGGTGTACGCATGATGGCGCTCTCAGCGACATCGAAGTCGAATACGAAGAGACGATGGGCCACCTCTACCACATACGCTATCCTCTCAGCGACGGAAGCGGTTACGTGGTCGTCGCCACGACACGTCCGGAGACCTATTTCGGCGATACGGCCGTGATGGTCCATCCCGACGACGAACGCTACCGAAAACTGGTGGGAAAACGGGTGAAACTCCCCCTGATAGGAAGAGAGATACCGATCATCGCGGATGATCATGTCGACAGAGAGTTCGGTACCGGTATAGTCAAAGTCACACCCGCTCACGATCCCAACGACTACGAAGTGGGTAAGCGGCACCATCTGCCTTTCGTCACATGTTTTGACGAAAAGGGATTTTTGAACGAAGCTTGCGGAGAGTTCGAAGGGTTGGAGCGATTGGCGGCCAGAGAGAAGGTGGTGGAGAGGCTACAAGAAGAGGGATTCGTCGAAAAGATCGAACCTCACCAGCATCAGGTAGGACACTGCTATCGCTGTAAAAACGTAGTAGAACCCTATATCTCCAGACAGTGGTTCGTCAAGAAGGAGATCGCCGACGAAGCGATCGCGAAGGTCGCGGCCGGAGAAACCAAATTTTTCCCACCCCACTGGATCAACTCATTCAACGCATGGATGAACGAATTACGGGACTGGTGCATCTCCAGACAGCTCTGGTGGGGCCACAGGATTCCCGTTTTCTACTGTAGAAGCTGCGATCATGAATGGGCGACGGAAATCGAACATCCCGGTAGCTGTCCTGCTTGTGGCTCCAAAGACATCTTCCAGGATCCGGACGTATTGGATACCTGGTTTAGTTCCGGGCTCTGGCCCTTCTCGACATTGGGATGGGGAAACGGCGAGTTTGGGGAAGGAGTCTTGTGGCAAAAAGACGACCTGGAGAAATTCTATCCCAATTCGATGCTGATTACGGGATTTGATATCCTCTTTTTCTGGGTCGCACGGATGATGTTCAGCGGGGTCCATTTTTTGAAAGAGGTACCTTTCAAGGATGTCTATCTCCATGCGCTCGTACGGGACGAACACGGCGCGAAGATGAGCAAATCCAAAGGAAACGTCATCGATCCGCTCGATATGATCGAAGCTTTCAACGCCGACACGCTTCGCTTCACTCTGGCCGCTCTCGCCGTCCAGGGGCGCGACATCAAACTCAGTCGCGAAAAACTGGGGCTGTATCGCAACTTCACCAACAAACTCCACAACGCCACCAGATTTCTGCTGCTCAACCACGAAAGATTCGACGATCTCGAAGAGGCGAAGATCGACACGCCGTTGGGTCGCTATATGCTCAGCCGTTTTTATGCCGCCACCGCATCGGTCAGGGAAGCGATCGACAGTTACCGTTTCAACGATGCGGCGATGGCGCTCTATCGCTTCTTCTGGGGAGAGTTCTGCGACTGGGGAATCGAACTCTCCAAAGCGGACAAAGCGAGCATCGCGGAACTGGGTAGCATCTACAAAGCCTCGCTCAAGCTTTTGCATCCTTTTATGCCCTTTATCAGCGAGCATCTTTACCATATGCTAAGCGGTACGAAGCTGGAAGACTCCCGATCGATCATGGTGATGCGCTACCCCAAAGCTCAAGATAGAGACGAGAAGATCGAGCGCGAATTCGCTCTCGTCATCGATGCGATCGTCGGAATCCGTCGAGCGAAAGCGAACATCGACCTGGCAAACCGGCCGATCGATCGAGCGATGATTCAAAACCACACTTCCGTGGATATTACCAACAAGGCCCCCTTCATCGAAAAGCTGGCGAAAGTAAAAGAGGTGCGTTTTGTTGATGACAAACCCCAAAACGTCGTCGCCGACATCTCCCGCAGCCTTAGTTGCTACATCCCGCTGGAGGGGGTCGATCTGCAACCGATCCTCGAACGCCTGCGGCATCAGAAGGAGAAGCTCGAAAAAGAGATTCAAAAGATACAGAAGATGCTTTCCAACGAAAAATTCGTCGCAAACGCCCCGGAAGCCGTCGTCGCACAAAATCGCGAAGCGCTTGAGCGGGCGATCGAGCAACGAACGAAAGTGGAAGGGGAGTTGAAAAATCTGGGCGATTCGTAAAGGGCGCCGGATCCGGAAATACGATCTAGATCCGATACCCGCTCAACACCGTGACGATGGTCTCATCGGGTTTGATAAGATAACCGGTGGCATCTTCGTAGCTGACCACCTCCACATATAGATCCCGCCATCTTCCGTGATATTCGAAAAGATTTTTTTTGATGCCATTTTTCAAATGCAACTCTTTTGAGGAAACCTTTTGCCAACCACGCTCCTTAAACCCTTTTTCCAAAAGCGAGACGATTTTGCTGTACGCCTTTTGTTTTTCCTTGCTGACAAAATGGGCGATATCGCTTAGAGGATAGGTTTTGGCATATTCTCTCTTTTTCGTTTCGTCAAACTAGGTTATCCCCGTTCCGTTTAAAACGACGGGCTTGTAAATTTTGGCATAAGGAAAAGTGTGTTGCAATACTTGATCTTGAGATTTTAGATGCAAACGATCGATCACCCCCAGCATCTTCAAATCCGTATCGCTAAAACTTGAAAAAGTGGAAGTGTCGGCAGGTATACGGCAGGGTAACGACAGAAGCAGATACAGCGTCAAAAAAATGCGATTGGTGCGCCGTTTTTCATGTCGCCATTCTCCCAAAACCATTCGAAGATGCGAGAGCCTACCGCAATACTGGTAGATTAGATGAAAAATCTAGAGAAAGAAATCATCAAGCGCCTGTAAAATTGGGTATTCGAATCATCTGACCTGGATAGATTTTATCCGGATGCTTGATCACTTCGCGATTGGCTTCGAAAATCTCTTTGTAGCGACTGCCGTCTTTGTAGTAGATTTCGGCGATTTTCCAGAGAGTGTCGCCTTTTTGCACCTCATAATAGAGATCCTGTAGAGGCTGAGGCTCCTCTTCCGTCTCCAACTCATCCGTCACCACTTTGGATACCCCTTCGATATTACCCGCAATCAGTGCCGCTTTTGCGACATCTTCACTGTTTCTGGCCTTGCCGCTGAGCCTCACCGTCTCACCCTCCACTCTCACTTCCAGATCCTCGATAGGCATCGTGGCGCTGTTGCTGGCGATCTCGTTTTTGATCGCTTCATTGTCGTCTCCCCGACCCAGCAGTCTCTTTCCGGCATCTTTGACGAAATCGAAAAAGCCCATTTTAGCTCCTTTTCCAAAATATTTCATTCCATTATAGGGAAGTGGGCTTTATAGGAAATTATTTTTTCGGTCTAAATATTTTTATAACCTCTTCATGAGCTTCGATATAAGGACCCCCTATCAGATCGATACAGTAGGGAACGGCGGGAAAAACCGCATCCAGACACTCGCGGATCGATTTGGGTTTGCCGGGGAGATTGATGATCAGGCTCTTTCCCCGGATCCCTGCGGTCTGCCTGGAGAGAATAGCGGTGGGTACGTACTGCAGACTCACTTGGCGCATCAACTCTCCAAATCCAGGTAGAAGCTTGTCGCATACCGCTTCGGTGGCTTCGGGCGTCACGTCTCTGGGAGCCGGACCGGTTCCCCCGGTCGTGACCACCAGCGCACACCCCTTCTCACAGAGTTCGATCAATGTTTTTTCTATCGTCTCTTTCTCGTCCGGAATACAGCGATAATGCTCTTCGAAAGGATTTTTCAGATACGCCTTCATCGTGTCGATGATCGCCATACCCGAAATATCCTCATAAACTCCACTACTCGCACGATCTGATGCCGTCACGATGCCTATCTTGACAAGATCCATATTCCGCTCCTTCGATGATATGACCACAATTTTTGAAGTAGTATACCGAAGCATACTTTGCAAACCACTCTTTCGCGCTTTGTGCGTCGACGATTCGATCTTTCGCTCCCAGATAGACTTCGATCACCACGCCACGATCGAGAAGGCGTCGGATTTTTCGCTCCTCCCAGCGGTAGCGAAGCAGAAATTCGAGCGATGTGTAATCGACAGCGCCCCGATAGGGGCTTAGGTCCAAATCAGACGGGTAGGCGCAGTTGTGAAGAAAACGTTCCATATACGTGTCGGGATCGTTTCGGAAAGCGGAAAGCTGGAGCCGTTTGAAAGCTTCCGTTTGACTCTGGAAAAAGGCGGGAGAGAGAAGTTGAAGCAGGTCCACTCTACGATCGGATGCGAGCGTATATTCGAAAGCCTCTATCGCCCCCTTGCTGAAACCAGCCACGGTGTAATCACTTTCTATCAGGTACTTCTCGAAGAGTTCCGATTCATTTTGTAGTCCAAAACCGCTAAAGAACCGCACCGATGATCTCTCCAACCTCCTCTTTGGAGATACTTTCTTGATTTAGCAACCGATCCCTGATCGCGAAAAGTGCCGGTTTGGCTCTTTCCAGAAAAGACTTCAACTCTTTTTGAGCCTCTTCGAGCATGGAGATGCTATCGGATGCGGTCGCAACGATCGTATCGCCCATCGCATATTTCTCGACCATCTCAGCCGCGAGCAGGCGGGCACGATGGAGATCCTCCATCGCATTGGAGAACGGCTCTTCAAAAAGAAGTTTGCAAGCGACATAACCAGAAAGAGCGACCTTGAGTTTGGCGAGCATCTGTGTTCTTGATTCGATCTCCCTGTCGATATCGTTCAATGCACTACCAATCATCGTGATCTTGTCGAAATCTATCTCGTACCAATAGGCAGTAAGCGCTTTGGCAGCCTGATAGGTCGCCTGAATTCGCTTCTCCTCTTCATTGTAACTGAGAATCTTTCTCTTGCCGAGCAATACTTTGTCTCTAACTGCCAGAAAATCCTCCATCGTCACCTCTTTCGCCTTGCGTTTGAGTGCATGGAGTGCCGCCTCGTTGACAAGTGTAGCGAGTGAAGCTCCGCTAAATCCAACCGTCATTCTAGCGATTTCGGAGAGCTCCAGATGGTGGGGTTTGTCCTGGAGATAGACGCCTAAAATCGCCTCCCGCTCTCTGATATCGGGTAACGAAACGAAAACACGCCTATCGAAACGCCCGGGTCTTAGCAACGCTTCGTCAAGCACTTCGATCTTGTTGGTCGCGGCGATCACGATGACGTTGGAACTCTCTTCGAAACCATCCATCTCGGTCAGTAGTTGATTGAGCGTCGATTCACGTTCGTCGTTTCGCATCGCACCTCTCGCTTTTCCCACCGCATCGATTTCGTCGATGAAAATGATGGAGGGGGCGTAACGTTTGGCGTTTTGAAAGAGTTCACTGACCCGTTTGGCTCCCATTCCGACATAGATCTGTACGAAAGAGGCACCACTTTGATAAAAGAAAGGTACATTGGCCTCGCCGGCGACCGCCTTGGCGATGAGAGTCTTGCCCACGCCGGGAGGCCCGATCAAAAGCACACCCCTGGGCATTTTGATGCCGAAGGCTTGGTATTTTTCCGGATTTTTCAAAAAATCCACCACTTCAGCGAGCTCCTCTTTGACACCCTCGATTCCCGCCACATCTTTAAAAGTCACTTCCGAAACGGCCGGTGCGATTTTTCGATGGAATTGATAGGCATCCAGATTGAAGGCGAGATTTTGCTGATCTTTTCCCTCTTCTTCACGTGTTCGTCTGGTTCTTCTGCCAAAGAGAAGAATCAAAAGCAGAAGCGAAAAGAGAAGAACAAGTACAAAACGCTCTTCAGGGTGCAATCCCGATGTATCTATCTCAACCGGCACCTTGTCCAGCAACTCTTGAAGATCGATTCCCTCCTTGATGATCGCATAACGGTCTTCGTCTGTATAGAGAATCACCCTCTCCGTATCGATTCGCGCCTTGGTAAAGAGATCGTTTTTCAAAAAGGAGCGGTATGTGTGCATATCGATCGTTTTGATCGGTTTTTGGAGTGATGCGATCATCGCCAAAGCAATAAGCATCGCGAACGCTATCGCCATAATGCGCGCTTTTTTATCTTTAAAAATCTGCAATCGTTTCATCCGGTGTCACCTTTGCCTCTTTGATCACGACCCACTCTTTCAAAAGCGAAAGATCCGACTCGATCATGACGCGATTGTAATACTGATCGTATCCACTCTGGTATCTTCCTCTTCTCTCCTCCACCAAAACCACCAAATCGGTAGCGTGTGCCTTTCGGAACCGATAATTGTTTTCCTTCACGATCGCCTCGAGCTCTTTGAGACGCGCTTTGGCGATGTCACCCGGAATTTGTTGGGATAAAGTGGCGGCATGGGTACCATCACGTCTGCTGTAGGTGAAACCATGCAGATGCGTGATGGGAAAACGCCTGAAGTTTTCGAGAGCTTCTTTCCAGATTTTATCGCTTTCACCGGGATGCCCCGTAATAAAATCGGTACCGAGTGAAAACCCTTTCTGAGCGATATATTCGAACAATTCCAAATCGCTTTCCAGCGCATTTCGCCGCCTCATCAGACGCAGCATCGATTCGCTCGTATGTTGAAGTGCGATATGCAGATGCTTCTCCAACCAAGTCTCCTCGAGCAACTCTTTGAAAGCGTCGTCTATCTGGATCGGTTCGAGTGATCCCAGCCGGATTCGCTTGACTCCTTTGATTCGGGAGATTTTCTGTAGCAAAATCGCGATCGAACTCTTCGTATCTTTTCCGTAACTGCCGATATTTGTACCGGTAAGTACGAATTCTCCGAAACCGTGTGAAGCGAGTGTGGAGATCTGTCGCAAAATCTTCTCTTCATCCTGGCTTCTGGCATTCCCCCTGACAAAAGGAATGATACAGTAACTGCAGCGAAAATCGCATCCCTCCTGTATCTTGATGAAAGCTTTGGTTTTGGAGCTGAAATCCTCCACGATCTTCGTGTCGAGACTTTTTAGATTTCCAGGACGGAAAAACGGCTTCTCGTTTTTGAGAAGGGCATTGATGTTTTGTTTCTCGGAATGGCCGAAAACACCCTGCACCGCTCCCTTTTCAAAAAGCTCCTCTCCCTTGCTCATCGCACCGCATCCAGCCAGAATCACGCGTTTGTTCTGGCGCCGCACTCTGTTGATATAGGAGCGTACACTCGTATCCGCAGAATTGGTGACGGTACAGGAATTTACGACAACGATATCCGCTTCCGCTTCGCTTTCGACGAGTCTGAAATCTTTCAGACACGAAGCCATGATCTGGGAATCGTAGATGTTGGTACGGCAGCCGAACGTCTTAAGAAATACGCGTTTCACCGCTCTCCTTCTCTGGCGAAATCGGTATGTTTGTATCGCGTTTGATATTGACTACCTGTGTCGGATAGGCGATCGCGATATCCTCCTCCTGATTGATCATATCGATGATATTGGCGAAGATATTGCTTCTTAGCGTCAGTGTCGCATAGGAGTTTGTCATATACCAACAACTGATTCTGATGCCGTTGGGTTCCGCGAACGTATAGATCCTGGGATCGACGTTGATGTTTTTCAGACTGTATTGACTGCGCAGCTTGTTGAGCTGTTTTCTGGAGATATCGGTATATCCCTTCGAATATTTTTTGACGATCTCCTTGATCAGATGCACCGCTTTTTTGTGGTTGGAATCGAAAGTGACCGTAATATCGATACCGTCCCACACCGTCTTGATCTTACCATGGGTATAGTTTGCAAGCAGCTCGGTAAAAATGTAGTTGTTGGGAATGAAGATCACCCGGCCGGCCCTACGGTTGTGCATATAGGTCGTCAATGTGATATCTTCGAGGATCGTCATTTTCAAAAGAGAGATGTCCACGATATCTCCTACATATTCGACCCCGTTTTTAACGGCTTTGACACGGTCCCCTACATGGAAACTACCGCCAAAAACGATCACGAGCCATCCTAAGATACTCATAAAAAGATCTTTCATCGCGATCGCGATACCGGCCGAGGCAAATCCCAATACCGTCACGAGATAGGTCACGTTCTCCAAAAAGGAGAAAAGCAAAACCAGGATGATCAGGGTGAAATTGCTGAAGTTGATGATCTTGTTGGCCATATAGTAACGCTCGTTGTCGCTGATCGTCTTTTTTGCGATAAATTTCATCAAAAAGGAGAGAAGGATGATGACAAGAACGATGATGGCGATATTGAAAAGGCGTTTCATCTGCACTTTGATGTCATCGGTCACTTTCAGGGATATGTCGTCCAATTTTTTATTGAAAATTCTATTGGTGACTGCCGCGATATCGTAAGTGGAACTGATCTCGTCAATCTCTTTCTGGAGTGTCTTGAGACGTTTGAGATTGTAGGGACTCGGATCGAGAGTGACGATCTGTTTCAAGATCCGCTCCTTTTTTCGCAACCTCTCTATCATCCCCTTGAAAGCACCCATATGGGCGTTGTACTTCTCTTTTTTGTTCTTGAGCAGTTTGAGATAGGTAAAGCCGTTGATGATATCGAAAGGCGAACCGATCGTCGGCGGCTCTTCGATATCTTTTGGTTTTGTCAACTCTTCGAAAGGAGGGGCGTTGAAGTCCTGTAGCAAATCGAGCTGGTTTTTCAGTGCCTTTTCCGTTTTGGTCAACTCCTGAAAATGGTGTTTGTCCATCTGTGCCCCAGGAGCGGCGAGCTCCTTTTTGGTCTCTTCAAGAGCGTGTTTGATCTCCAGATAGGTAAGATGGTTGTTGTATCTGGTATACCACAGATCCTTTTTCAAAGCGGCGTTTAATTCTTCGAGTTTCTCGTTCAGTTCCAAAAGACGCTGTTTGGTCTGTGCCGCTTTGTGTTGCTCTTCCAACTGGCCTGCTGATTCGATGGAAGAGAGATTGTTTTCCACTACCGTCCCATTTCTCTCCTCTGTGGCATTCTCCTCCGCATGTAATATCGATGTGATCGACACTATCAGCAGGAACAACACCTTCATCAGGGTGGACTTACCCGGCACGGAATGCATCCAGCACCTCCATTACAGTGCTTTTGGGTATATCGTTTCTGATTTCGTATGCACCGATCGGATGGGGAAGGATAAAAGTTATTTCACCTTCACTCGCCTTTTTGTCCAGAAAGAACGCCTGATAGAATCGCTCCGGATCGTCGATCGCATAGGTGGTGGGAAGTCCGGACCTTTCGAGAAAACGTTTTATACGTTGAACCTCTTCTTCGTCGAGATAGCCGAGTTTTCGGGCCAGAAGATTGGCCATATGCATACCGATGGCCACCGCTTCACCATGGAGGTAACGACTATAGCCTGTCAGATTTTCGATCACATGTGCGAAAGTGTGTCCATAATTGAGTACTGCCCGTACGCCCCGCTCTTTTTCATCCAACCTCACCACCTCCGCTTTGGTCTCGACACTCTTTTGTATCGCGTATGCCAGATTCTCCTCTTCTTTCAGATCGGCCTCTTCGAGCCAATCGAAAAAATCCGCATCGAACATGATCGCCATTTTCGCTATCTCTGCGACACCGGCAGCGAACTCCCTGGAAGGGAGTGTACGTAAAAAACGATTTTCGATATAAACCGCTTTGGGTTGATAAAAAGCCCCTACGAGATTTTTCCCAAACCGGTTGTTGATACCGGTTTTCCCTCCGACACTCGCATCGACCTGGGAGAGAAGTGTCGTCGGAATCTGAATGAAATCGATACCTCTTTGGAAAATGGCCGCCGCAAAACCCGTCATATCCCCAATCACTCCGCCTCCAAAAGCGATCAGTGAATCTTTTCGGCTGAAAGTGTGGTTGAACAGATTTTCGAGAATCATATCGAGACTCTGTTGATTTTTATACCGCTCGCCATCGGGAATGGTGATGATATAGATCTCTTTCGCATCGATTCGTCCAAGCAGTGTTCCCAGATGTAGCCCCGCGACCTTTGGGTTGGTGACAATCGCCACTTTTCCCGCGATCCGAATCGTTTCCATCTGGTTGATATAGATAGGGTAGCTCTCATCCACCTGCTTCCTGAGATCGATATCGATACGCATACTTTAAACGCTCCTTAATAAAGCTATTTATATATATTATACAGAAAAGAGGATTACAGACAACTCAGTCGACAGGCAAAAAGAGCTGGTAACAGTCGCTCAATCTGAAATAGAGCTTTTCGATATCGGTAGAAAAGAGAGCGAATATTCGAGGTTCGAGAATTTTTTGATCAAAAGGCACGTACTGCAGAAAGTTTTTGCGCTGACTCAACTCGCGAATGGGATTTTTTTTCGATTTGAGAACACGCACCTGCTCCTGAAAAAGTTTCGCCAGATTTTCGAAGTGGGCGATTACCTGCGCGTTGATCTCGCGGTTGGCCTCCGCGAAGTCGAAAAGGGCGATATCCAGATGAAGTTGAGCTGCGATATCGAAAATGATCGTCGATATCTTTTCGATCTTCTCCAGATCGTCACTGAGTACGACCGATTCTCTGATATTGAAAAAACCGACTTTCCCTACCTTGAAAACGGGAATGTGCAATGCATAGAGCGTTTTGATATGGTGGGTGAAAAAGGGTTGATCGGTGATGAAAAGACCTATATTGTAGTGTTCGATATCATGATGGATCACCTCTTCGTTCGGTTCGGAGTGGAAATCGATTTCGACGATCTTGTCGCCGCTGTTGTACTTTTTGAGTTTTTCCAACGCTTTTCCGTATCGGGGGTTGACGATACGAAACAGTAGCTTTTTGCTGTTGAGGTTGGCGTGCAACAACATCGCATCGTTGGTGAGCTTTTCGATTCTCTCGTCCTCCATCGTCGCCATATCGACGAAGCAGTAGATATTCTCTCCAAAAGGAACTGGAAACTGTCCAAATTCGCGATTGATGCTCTTGTAGACACTTTTAAGCACATTGGGATTGCCCACCGTCAGAATGGAGTCGTTGGGAAGCAACATCGTCTTGGGTGTAGGCAGCAGCAGTTTGTGCTCGCGAAATATCGCGACGATACGCCATCGTTTCTGTTCGATATTGGCGATATGTCGGTAGAGATAGGGACTGCCGAAGGGAATTTTCATCTCCATGATCTCTCCGGTTCCAAGGCCGAGGTTTTGAGCGAAAAGCGGAATGTCCGGAAGATAGTTGCTCAGGATATTGGAAAGGGTATCGTGTGCGTTGATGAGCGTGAGTGCCTGATCGTCGAATTCGAGATTCCAGCGATCAAGAAGCACAAGAGGCAACTCCTTGTCCGTTTTGCGGATATTTTGGTAAGTCGCCAGCAGATCGGTTTTGCTCGAAAGCAACAAAAAAGCTTGATAAAATCCAAACCCTTCCAGAAGAGTTTCGAGTTTGGTACAACTGGTCGGATCGAATTTGTAATAGAAAAAATGCTCCGTTTTATGAGATGGAAGGGTGGAGTCGTTGTAATAGACGATATAGTAGCGGTTACCGGCTGTATCGAGGTTCGCGACCCTTTGCAAAAAGGCTTTGGCGGTCATTCCGTCGGCGACAATTAGAATCTTTTTCATTTGAGAACCTTTTGACAATGGCAGTGATGCAGAAGCACCATCTGTTTCGTATCCTCTCTTCGAAGATAACACGCTCCCCCTCTTTCAAACAGATGGAAGGTTACGAATCTGACATCCTTATCCATTTTGCTCCGCTGTTCATGCTCCTGCCGTGTAGTCAGATCAAGCCGGCTCTTTTGGACGAAGGGGGGAGAGAAGAGTTTCAGATGCGAATACTTCAACAACGAAGAAATCGCCTTTTGAACCTCTTTTTCGCATATATCGGAACGCTGGGGAAGATAGGCTTCATGATAGTGCGTTGCACACCCTTGTACGAAAAGAGCCATAATGAAAGAGAGAGATTTAATAAGCACCGATCTCCCTCCTGAAGCCAATCAACGCTCTGTGTGTGCTTTTCAAAACACCTCTGGAAGATCTGCTACATCTACCCGTACCGATGAACGTAAGGGTCTCCTTGAGCATCGACTCATCCGGATCCGCGAAGAGATGAGCGGGATCGTCCGATGCCGCGCACTCCGGATCGATTCCGTCGAAATACTCACCCACTCCGTCACTGTTGTAGAGGGCAAATTCGACGGGTGCGATGTGTTTGTCGCAAAACTCCGCTCCATACATCCCCACAGGTTTTCCACAAGTGCGCTCTCCGATCGTATATACCTCTGCGGCGGCGTTGGAGGCACGCAATGCATTGATCAACGCTTCACTTGCCGAACATGTGTCCTCTGTAGTGATCAGATAGATAGTATCGATCGAAAGGGCGTTTTCGGAAGCGGCAGGATAGCGGAGCGACCAATCCCTTCCCCGATATTTGTCGTTGTGTCTGATTCGCAACATCACCTTGTGGTTCATACCCGCTCCCAGGATCAAAGATGCCAGATCGGCCGCGATATTGAGCCGTCCCCCGCCATTGTATCTCAAATCGAGAATCAGAACGTCCACCCCACTCGTTTTGAAACGGCGAAAGCTCTCTTCGAGTTCATCCGAAGCTGGAGAGATGAAACTGTTGAAAAGAAGATATCCCACTTTGTGGTTTTGAACATCAAATACAGCCTCGGAAAGTACCGTTTTGATCGTCACGACCGCTTTGGAAAGGTTCAATTCTTCGATACTTCCGTCGCGTTTACGGAGAGAAAAAGTCGTTCTTACGCCCACTTTCTCCTCTCCGAAAATCGTTTCGGTCAAGTTTTGCTCTACGATTTCACCGATCGTTCTGCCATTGATTTCAAGGATGGCGTCGCCTCGCTGCATTCCTCCATCCTCCGCAGGAGAATCGGGATAGACGAACAAAACAATAGAGCGGTTGTGCTCCTCTTCGATCTGAAAACGAAAACCGTATCCGATATACTTTCCCTCTTCAAAATAGTTGTTGTAAGCCGTCTGGGTCGTAATATAGCTCCATCTGTCCAGAGGCTTATATTTGAGTGCTTCCAGCAAAGCTTCGGGAGAATCGTAACGCGAATCGTTGTAATCGAGCCAAGGCACTTTGTCGTACCAAAGATAGGTGTCGTGCATGACACGATAGACGAACGCCTTCTGCATCGAAAGCGTACACTCCTGGGGAGGGGGAATCGTAGAGATCGGCTCCTGATGCTCGAAACACCCCTCGATAAGAGTCGCGATCATCAGAAGGAGTGTCATCAAAAATGAAATACGCACGACAATCCTTAAAACAGTGTTTGTTGTATATGTTTGGGCTTCTCTTTTTTCGAAAGCTTCAACGATTTTAGATACTCCTGTGCCAACGTCAGGTTTTTGATATAGTCACTTCTATCCAATACGCACCGGGATAGAGAGATCGATCCCATCAGCAGCGTCAGGAGGAAATGGGAGAGTGCATCACAGTCGATGGGATGGATATCTCCGTTGCGCTCCGCTGTATCGAGTACCCGTTTCAAAGAGTCGAAAAGCCGGCGGTAGAGATTGCGCAGAGTCGTTTGCAAATCCGGCTCTGTCTCGCTCGTTTCGATGAGAAGCGGCAACAGTAAAAAACGCTCGTTCAGACCCGAATCGTTCATTTTGAGCTCCTCGATTCTTTCGACGACAGCATCGATCGGAGATCTTCCGCTGCGGGCAAAAAAGAGCAGTTCTGCCTCGATTTCCGGTTCCAACCGCTCTTTTATGACACACTCCACTAGATCTTTTTTGGATGAAAAATAGTGATACATCGATCCTTTGGGAATCCCTATCTTTTTGAGCAAAGCACTCAAAGAGACTCCCTGATAGCCATGGATACGGAGTGCCTCGAACATCGCATCTATCAGCTCCTCTCTGGTGCTCCGCCCCTTTTTCATCGCTTATGAGAGCCTTTTTAATACCGATTTTTCGTGCGCATCGAGCCCTTCCGTCTCAGCAATAGCCGCACAGTGGGGACCGATCGCTTCGATACCCGCTTTGCTCATACTGATGATCGAAGACTTTTTCAGGAAGTGTTCGACGCCCAGCGGCGAGTAGAAGCGTGCCGTTCCGCCGGTGGGCAGCGTATGGTTGGGGCCGGCTATGTAGTCACCGATCGCTTCGGGGGTGTATTTGCCCATGAAGATCGCTCCGGCATGCTTGATCAAAGGCAGCAGTTCAAAAGGATTCTCCACCATCAACTCCAAATGCTCGGGTGCGATCCGGTTCATCACGTTAGCCGCCGCTTCGAGATTCTCTACCACGATGATCGCACCTCTCTTTTCTATCGAGGCGCGGGCGATCTCCTCTCTTTCGAGCCTTTTTAGATGGTGGTAGAGTTTGTCTTTCGTCTCTACGGCGAGCGTATGAGAGGTGGTGACCATCAGGGCGCTCGCCATTTGATCGTGCTCGGCCTGGCTGAGCAAATCGATCGCCAGCAGATCGGGATCGGCTTTGGCGTCCGCGATGATACCGATTTCGCTCGGACCGGCGATCATGTCGATATTGACCTCTCCGTAAACCAGTTTTTTGGCGGTCGCGACGAATATGTTCCCAGGACCCGTGATCACATCCACTCCGGGAATCGTTTCGGTACCGTACGCCATCGCGCCGATCGCACTCGCACCCCCTACTTTGTAGGCTTTTTCTATGCCGCACAGATGGAGTGCCGCTAGCAGCAGGTCGTTGATCTCGTTTTCGGGCGTGGGGGTGCAGACGACGATCTCTTCGACGCCGGCGACGATCGCGGGGATCGCGTTCATCAGCAACGAACTGGGATAGGCGGCTTTGCCTCCCGGAATATAGAGCCCCGCCCTTTCGACGGGGGTGACTTTCTGACCCAGAACCGAACCGTCGCTTTCGAAATCGAGCCAAGATTTGGGCATCTGCTTTTGATGGAACGCCTCGATACGCCTGTAGGCTAGATGCAAGGCCTCTTTGAGTCGGCTCTCGAGCGCCTCGTATGCCAACCGCATCGCCTCCGGATCGATTCGCAGTGCCGCGGCGTCGGCGGGATGCCAGCGGTCGAATCTGATGACATCTTCGATAAGTGCGGTATCGCCGTTTTTACGGATCCTCTCGAGTATGTCGCTGACGGTGCGCGACACCTCTTTCATATCCATTTTTCCACGTGCGAGTATCTGCCTGAACGCCTCTTGAAACTGGGGGTCTTTCTGCTCGATGATTTGCATACGGTTTCCTCTGATAACGTCTGTACATACTTTCGTTTCC
The DNA here is from genome assembly GCA_964443745.1 of uncultured Campylobacterales bacterium. Lineage (GTDB taxonomy): Bacteria > Campylobacterota > Campylobacteria > Campylobacterales > QNZT01 > CAYUEN01. The sequence continues at coordinate 66,404 of CAYUEN010000005.1, forward strand.
CTCTACGCCCCCCTGATGGAGATAGAGCAGCGTATCGCCCCTGAAAAGATCCAGATGCGACCGGATCGTCAGCCATCCGACCGGATCGTAGAGCAGATCGAAAGTGATATGCGTACACTGTTTCAATTTTATCCAAATTTCGAAAAAATCTCTATAAAGCTTTCCGAAACGGTATCTTCGTGGAGGAGAGAGGATCACGGGGTGGTGTGTGCTGTCTGCTTCCAATTCCGAAAACTGCGCTTTCAAATAAGCCGCATCTCCCACACAATGGGTCGTATAAACCCGATATCCAGGTAGATGTTTTTGAAGATAGAGCGCGGTCGTACCGGTACCGGAGGGGAGAAAGAGGTTGCATGGATCAACCTGCGTACGAATCTCGTCCGCCAGACGCACTATTCCCTCTTCGGCCAGCGGAGAATGTCCGCCTTCCGGAACGAAAAGCGTCTCTTTCGAAAAGTTCGCCGGCAAAGGGGATTCGTGCAACACCATACCCTCGGCGAGGGCACGCGCGAGATTGCCGTAGGGAGAGGCTCTAAGATGCGAAGGAATATGGTCGACGTAGTAGTGAAAACGCCATCCCCTAATCGATGCGACTCTAGCCAGCGACGCCATCGCGTTGGATTGGACGCTACCGCGGGAGACGAGCGTAGTGACGGAAGGGAAAGGATGTGTAAGAAGAGTGTGGAGTTTGCGGGCTTTGTTTCCGTTGAGGGGACCGCTTAACAAATCGTCCCTCTTCAGCAGGATCTCCCGATCGAAAAAGGTGATCCTCTGAATCGGCGAGGGGTCAGTTTCGATCAAGACAGTTCAAATCGGCAAACGCCTGTTTCAGACGTGCGACCATCGATTTCTCTCCCTCTCTGAGCCATTTTCTGGGATCGTAATACTTTTTGTTTGGCTTGTCTTCTCCTTCGGGATTTCCGATTTGGCTTTGGAGGTAGTATTTATAGTTGGCCTCGTAGCGTCTGACACCGTCCCAGAAGGCCCACTGCGTGTCGGTATCGATATTCATCTTGATCACACCGTAGCTGATCGCTTCCCTAATCTCTTCGGGACTCGATCCGCTGCCGCCATGAAAGACGAAATTGACCGGTTTTTCGGAAGTGCCGAGTTTTTGCTGGATATACTTCTGGGAGTTGTCCAGTATCTTCGGCTGGAGTTTGACGTTTCCGGGTTTGTAGACACCATGGACGTTTCCGAAAGAGGCGGCGATCGTGAATTTGTCGCTGATGCGGCTGAGTCTTTCGTATGCTTCGCACACCTCTTCGGGTTGGGTGTAAAGCATCGCGTTGTCGATACCTGTATTGTCCACGCCGTCCTCTTCGCCGCCCGTGATACCCAACTCTATCTCCAGTGTCATACCGATCTTACTCATACGCTCGAGGTAGGTTTCGCAGATGGAGAGGTTCTCCTCCAAAGGTTCTTCGGAGAGATCGAGCATATGGGAGCTAAAGAGCGGTGTACCGTACTTCTCGTAATGGCGTTCGCTCGCTTCGAGCAAACCGTCGACCCACGGCAGGAGTTTCTTCGCGGCATGATCGGTGTGGAGTATCACCGGCACACCGTACGCTTCCGCGAGCGTATGTACATGTTTGGCACCGCTGATCGCTCCGAGAATCGCCGCTTTTTCACCTTCGTTGTCGAGTCCCTTTCCGGCATAGAAGCTCGCGCCACCGTTGGAAAACTGTATGATGACGGGAGAATTGACCGTTTTGGCCGCCTCCATAACGGCGTTGACGGAGTTGGTTCCCACCACGTTCACCGCCGGCAGAGCGTACTCCTCTTTCTTGGCGATATCGAATATCTTCTGTACGTCATCTCCGGTGACGACACCCGCTTTTACGACATCTAGGACTCTCTTTGCCATGGTTTGTTCCTTCCTGCGTATACTTAGTTGTTGATCTTAATATCGGCCTTCGACTTGAGTTGTTTAGAGATCTCTTTGATTTTCGCTTGGAATTTTTTCACTTTCAAACTCTGCTCTATGCTCGGTTTGGCCTCTTCGAAACTGACGGTTCCGGCCGGTTTGATATCTTCGAGATAGATGACATGGTATCCAAACTGCGTTTTGACCGGCTTTTTGGTATAGGTACCCTTTTTGAGTCTGAAGGCGGCGTCACTGAACTCTTTGACCATCCGTTTTTTGTCGAACCATCCGAGCTCTCCGCCGTTGGGTCCGCTGGGACCCGTAGATTTCGCTTTTGCCAGCTCGATGAATTTCGCCTCTTTGTTTTTGGCTTTGTTGAGTTCTTTGATGACGGCTTCCGCCTCTTTCTTGCTTTTGAGCAGAATGTGTCTGGCTTTGGCCATCGCGGGTCGTTTGAACATTTTGCTGTTCTTTTTGTAGAACGCTTTCATCTCCGATTCGCTCAGTTTGATCGCATCAAACTGCTTTTTCATCCAGATCTCGAGCGCGAGATCTTTTTTGATCTTCTCCAGCGCTTCTTGAAATTTGGGGTCTTTTTCGATTCCCTCTTCCATCGCCTTTTTCGCCAAAAGCCGTTTTTCGATCGCCTGATCGATGATCTTCTTCTGCTGCTCTTTGTTCAACGCCTGGAAATTGGCTCCTGGAATCACCTGTAAAATAGCTCCGATATCGCTATCCGTGATCGGATCTCCATTGACGGTCGCATAGGTTTTGGCCTGAAGTGTGGAGGCCGCGATCAATGTGAGTGCGAGGACAGAGCCTGCGATCAGTTTTTTCATATGTTCATCCTTTGAATAAGTTTAGTGCCCGATTAGTATAGCTTTGTTTTATTAATAAACGGTTAAAGTGATTCAACTCATATTGTGGTATACGGCTTGTACGTCGTCGTTCTCTTCTAACGCTTCGATCAGCCTTTCCACTTTCGCCGCCGTGGCGTCATCCACATCTATCGTATTGGTCGGAATCAACCCCACTTCGCTTTCGATGATCTCGATTCCGCTCTTTTCGATCGCCTCGAGCAGCGTATTGAAATCCTCCGGTTCCGATTCGATGACGAGCACTTCTTCTTCCTCTTTGATATCGCTCGCTCCCTTTTCCAATGCCAGTTCCATGATCTCGTCGTCCCGATCGCTCCGCGGTACGACGATGACCCCTTTTTTCGCGAACATCCAGCTAACCGATCCGTTTTCACCCAGATTGCCTCCATGTTTGCTGAAAGCGTGCCGCACGGCGGCTACGGTACGGTTTCGATTGTCCGTCAGACACTGTACCATAATCGCCACGCCTCCGGGACCGTAACCTTCGTAGGTCACATCTTCGACGACGACGCCAGGCAGGTTTCCGGTGGCTTTATCGATCGCCCTCTGGATGTTTTTCGCCGGCATCGACACCGCTTTGGCCTTCTCTATCGCCAGTCTCAATGCGGGATTGGTATCGGGATCACCGCCCCCCTCTCTGGCGGCGATGGAGAGATCTCTTACCGCTTTGGTGAAAGCTTTGCCTTTGATCGCATCCTGTTTGGCTTTGATATGTTTGACTTTGGACCATTTATTGTGTCCTGCCATCTATTATCTCCTCATTTTGGTTTTGAAAGAACGATGGTGAATTTCGCACCTTCGTCGCTGTTTTCCACTTCCAGTTTTCCTCCGCAACTCTCTTCGATGATGAATTTGGACATATAAAGACCCAGGCCGGTCGATTTCTCGTTCTGTTTCGTCGAAAAGTAGGGTTCGAAGATCTTTCCGAGATTTTCGGAAGGAATCCCACCGGCGTTGTCTTCCACTTCGATAAAGGTCTTGTTGCCTTTCTCATAGGCGCGCATAACGATTCTAGGCTCCAGAACCCCTTTTTTCAACAACGCATTCTCCGCATTTTTGAGCAGATTGAGAAGTACCTGGACCACTTCGTTGTAGATGGTATGGACTTTGTGGGAGCAAGCTATCTCTTTTGTGACGAGAATCGAGTGTTTTTTGAGCGAGGGTTGAATGATAAACAGTGCCTTCTCTATCAGATCTCTCACCTCCACATCTTCTTTCTTTTTGTTGGGTTTGAAAAAGTTGGCGAAATCGTCGATCGTATGGGAGAGATGAAGCACGTACTCTTCTATCTTCTGTAAAGATTCAAGAAAGAAAGCTTCATCGTAATTGTCCAATTCGATCTTTACCTGCAATCCGGTGGAAGTGGCACTGATGGCGCTGAGAGGTTGTCGCCACTGATGGGCGATCATACTCATCATCTCTCCCATCTGGGCCAAACGGCTGTTGTGGATCAAAATTCCCTCTTTTTTGCGATTCTTTTCGACCTCTTCCCTGATCCGTTTTTCGAGTTTCATATTGAGTTCCTGCAACTCTTGTGACGAGACTCTGGCGATATTGCTCAGCGCTTTGATCGTTTGCAGATCGAGATTTTCAGCGTTGATGCGGCTTTTATACTCCGGCTTTTCGATACGGGAATCCGGATCCTCGCTGAGTACGAGAAGGGAGAGTGTTTGGGAGAGAAAATGGGTTTCACCTCCCTCGCTCGCACACTCGCCATCACAGAAGAGGCCCGCATGAGGAGCTATCTTCCTAAAAGGAGCGACATCTTCGTAAGCCAGACTCTGTAGAAAATTTTTGCGAGCGTGGGAATCGAAGATGAAAACACCCTCTACGGGTACACTGCATACCTTTTCTATCAGGCGGTCTGCGTTTTCGACGATCTTGTCGATATCGGCGAAAGCTATCGAGAGTGTCGTACCCTGCAAAATCTCACTGCCAAATCCGAACGAACCGTCTCCTCTGTCGATCAAAGGCGTTCTTGGCAGATAGGTCTCACCATATTCTACGACAAACGGAAACTGCATCCCGCTTTCGGGAAGATGCGAAGCGATCTCCTCTCCAAGATACTTCCGATAGAGCTCCCTCACCGGAATCTTGTCTACCGTATAGAGAATATTTCCATGAGACTTCGTCACCTTGAAAGCACGTCCTATCGGCGTATAGTCGAAGCTGTAGAAAGAGGAGGCACAAAGGCGTGGTCCGCTGAGAGAGAGTATGACCATTCCGGAGCGGGAGATACGATCGTTCAATAAAACGAACCCACCATCCGCCCTTTTGCCTCTGGAACAAAGAGCACCCGAAACGACGATCTCCTTTCGCTCTTCCACCAGATCTTTGAGTATCGCTTCGATGTTGGATGTGCGGTTGCTGAAATACCCCAAAACCACTTTCGTCTCCCTCTCGATCAGACGCTTTTTTAGAGGCGAAAGATCAGGAGCGCCCTCCTCTTTGATTTCGATTAATTCGGCTTTTATGTCCGTATCGTCAAACTGCGCGAAGGAGAGTACGATATTTTTCTCCAAAACCCGGCCCTCCATGATTTCACCAGCGGAGGAGATCCCTGCAATGGTCGCCCGGGGGAGTTTTTTGCGCAACAGATCGACGACTCTTTTGAGCGTGGAAGGTTTCGCTTGATGATAACAGAAAATCTGAATCAACAATCTACTATTGTCGCTAAGGGCATGGGCAGCGAGGAAAGTGTCGAGCTTCTCCTCGCTGCGATATCTGGTATTGCAGAGCTTCATAGGGATCCAACAGCCTTGAAAATTAATAAAGGCTATTGTATTTAAATTCTTATAATATCAATATAAAAAATATTCCAATGGTACGATTTTTTTAATCTTTTAGCGGAATTGTAACCAGAAAATGTCTGATTCTGCCATCGTGGTTGTGTTTGAGTTTTGCACCGAGCTTTTCGACGGCCCACTCCACTTTTTTCGGAAGGATCGTCACGCCACTCTCGACGGGCTCCTCTTTTTTGAAAAGTCGTCCAAAAAGGCTACTCTCTCCTTCGCTCTCCTCTTTCGTATCTATCCGCATCGAAAAGAGGATGGATTGTGCCTGCTTTTCCAACGATATATCGACACGCGATCCCAGAGCGGTTTTGAATTGGTCACCGACGTAGCAATCCAGCAACCCCTCTATCAAAGCTTCAAAAGCCTCTTTGTCGATATCCGCTTTCAGATTGAAACGCTCCTGCTCCATCAACCTGTGAATGCGTTCTCCATCAAGATAGAGTTCGGTGCCACTGTAGGGTTCGATCAATTTGGAAAGAAGTGTCCGATAAAGATCGAACGATCTGCTTCTTCGGGGAATTTTTCCCGAAGAAACCGTCTTGATGGTCTCCGTATCGGGCGTATCCTCACCATTTCTTAGCAGTGCTTGCAGTTTGTGATCGTTACGATACAATTCATGGGAGAGAAGATAGTTTTTCAATCGCTCCATATTTCGATACTGTTCGCTCTGCAGAGTGATATGGGCGGTATGATTGACGAGTTTTACAAGATAGAGTCTTTTATCCGCAACGGCGATGGGTTTGACGAAGATATTGAAGGTATAACTACTCTGTGCGATATTGAGCCTGAGCATAAATTGAAACTTTTCACTTGATAGTAGCATATCCAACCACTGCCCACTGTCAAAATGGTTGATATAGTTCGATTCGGCCATATAGGGGGCGAATCGCCGCAGAAGTCTTGGGCTGGAGAGAACCCTGTTGACAAAACGGAAGCTACCGAAAAACTGCGTGAAGAGATGGTTGAATTCCACAATCGCATTGCTTTGCGCATCATAGACGCATAGAATGTTTTCATCTATTTCAAGAAGGCTTTTGTAGATTCCGATCAGTGATTTGGCCTCTTCGAAACGAAGCTCTATCAACGCGGAAAAGAGTGAACCGTTTACACCACTACGTGTCGATTTACGAAGCGCATTTTCGATACGTCTGCGAAAAATGGTGCGGTCGATCGGCTTTTTGATATAGTCAAGCTCGCTCCTGTAGAAAGAAGCCCTCTTTTCGGTTTTGAAATCCTCTGTCAAAAGGAGTATCTTGGGAACTTTGGAAAGATAACTCGTTTCATCCAGTTTGGAGATGATATCATACCCATCGACCGGTTCGAAAAGATCGTCCACGATGATTAGATCGAGACTCAGATATTTCGTCACTTTCAGTGCCTCTTTGAATGTGGAAGCTTCGTAGATACGAAAATCTCCAATCTCTCCCAACAACCGCTGAATCAAATAGAGATCCGACCGATTCTGTCCGATCAGCAAAACCGCCGTCTGCCTCGATTGTCTGCCTCTGCCACTATGGTATAAATGGTGTTTGGAATCCGTCACAAGTGCCATCACCCATCCTTGCTATCGTGATGCCCTTATATCGACAAAATTACAAAATCTTTTACTTCTCTTTTGTTTTGTCCAAAAAAATTCTATCAATAATAATTTTTGTAAGATTTTTTAAAAATCCTTGATTTTGCGCCTTTGATGGAATTGGCCGGCAGGCGGTGATCGCCCCCAGACCGACACGGGCTGTCAAAATACCGTTGGCCACACCCTGCGCGCTGTAGAGGGAGATTTTGGAAAGAAGCGTCGAACCGGCGATATCATGGCTGTGATGTGCAAGGATATCTGTGATACTGGCGAAAGCGAGGTTGATGAAAACCCGTTTTATCAACACCACTTCTCCAAGCACATTGGGCCTGTAGCCGTATATTTTGGCAATCTCGTTGATCATGACATATGAGCGCGAAAGAATCAAAAGCGCATCGATGAGTGCAACCGGGCTGATCGCCGTCGATACGGCTGTCTGGGATGCATATTTGACGATACACTTTTTCGCGGCATCGTCCATAGACTCGAACAAAACCTCTTCCACTCTTGGAATCACTTCCGATTCGAGCATCTCATCGAGCTCTTTTTCAACCTTACGGGCGGCTTCGACGGTAGCTGTATCCGGATGGACTCGATAAAAATGAAGGATCTTCTTCGCAAAGTTGTAGACTTCCGACGAGGGCTCCTCCATCAATCGTCTCCCCTCCTCCTGAAGCGACTCGATACGGCGCAGTTTCCGATATCCTTTGAACTCTTTTCCCACGATCCCAAGCAAAGAAATGCCCAAAAGTAAAATAAGAAGCAGATAGAATGTACCCAAAATCGGTGAGTGTTGCAATATCGCCGTAGCACTGTAGAGAGTGTCGTATAAAAAGCCGATCAAAAAAACCGCTACGAAGAGAAGAAAAATCACACTCCCTTTTTGCAAATAGCCGACGATTCCCGATAGCATCCCCTCGCGTTTGTGTTGTGTCGTATCGATTCTCTTCAACGCCTCTTCCGAAGAGACTCTCCGGGGAGATGGGGTGATCTCTTCGATAATCTCCTCCTCTATCAAATCGCTGTCATCGATCTTTTTGGGTCTCATACTCGCCTCCTTAGCAATGCATAAATGAGCCGGTCCATCCGTATGTGTTCGACCGCCTCGTTGTCCGAGGGTGGGAAAGGACGGGGTGAAAATCTCGGAAAATCGAACTTCGCCTCTTTCCAGAAGTGGTTTCTCTTGTAGTGCTGGGGAAGTATCCCCGGAAAATGTATCGACGGCTCCTTCTCCCCCTCTACGACACCACGAATACACTCGACGACTTTCCCGTCGACTTTCGCTTTGACGTAGTCGGTGCTTTTCACGCTCGAAAAGATCGTCACCTCCGACTCGATATGAGAAAGCAGAAGCTCTCTCTTGATATCCATGATCATCTCTTTGAGCAGTCGCTGATAACTGTTGTATTGAGAGGGAGGAATGTAGTCGGCTTTCGTCGCCGCAAAGATGACATGGTCGATTTTGAGGCCGAAGAGTTTGAAAAAGAAGGGGTTGGTACCGTAGGTGAAACTCTTGAGAATATGGCGAAACGCCAAATGCATATCCAAAAAGGCGTCGTATCCGTACTGAAGCGTCTTGATCAGATCGACGAGCACGATCTGGGTGTCGAACCTCTGGAAATGTTCCAGATAGAGGCGCTCGACCACCTCTTTGAGATAGGCGTCGAATCGTCTTTGGAATCTGGCGTATATCGAATCGGGATGGAAATCTCGATTTTTGGGCGGAGGAAGCGGTGCGAAAAGAAGAATCGGATCTCCCTCCAGATCTCCGGGCTCCAGAAAACGGCCGGGTTGGACGAAACTGAAAGCGTTGTAGTGGAGCTTTTTGAGATATTCGCGATAGAGATCATGAACGACAAGATCCTCCTGTCGGGAAGAAGCGCCGTAAAGATCGCGATGTTCGAGATCATCCAGCCAACTTCTGGCATATGGGTAACGTTTGGGATTGCGGGATAGATCGAACATCTGATGCGACCACGCTTCGTAGGAGAGGCCGAGCATCGAAAGATCCATCAGCCACTCGCCCGGATAGTCGATCAACTCCAGATTGACGATCTGGTTCTCCAGCAGACGATATTCGCTTTTGAATTCGAGCTGAAGCGTCGTTTTGGTTACCGAGCGTGTCGCCTTGGGCCAGTGGGGTGTCGCCTCGCGAAACGCTTTGAGTTTGCTATAGTAATCGAATCGGATGAACAGATTGTCAGGCGGTAGGATTCTGGCGACGAAAGGGCGGTCTATCTTCTCTTTCATATAAGAAAGTTTGTCTCCGGCGAGAAGTTGGTTTATCAGCGAAGTGAGGAAGACGGTCTTGCCGCTTCCGCTGAGTCCCGTCACGGCGATTCTGATCGTTTTGTCGGGTGTGGGAATCTTGAATGGAAGCTCGATCTCTTTTAGAAAATCAAACACGACACCTCCTACTTTCTGGAGGTATCATAGCGAAAAATCGTGAAAAAAAAGGTGATCCACCCCCAAAAGGGGATGGAATCACACCCTCTCGGCCACTTCGATCTTCTCTCCGGCCAGCGCCATTTTGGCATATTTGGTACCCAATTCCCACGCCTTGATATTGGCGTCCAAAACTTTGGGCGGTACTTTCTTTTTCATCGTCTCGAGAACCTTCTGCGCGTCCATTACGTGCGTCATTTCGATCGCGATCGCGAGGGCGACCACCGACTGGGTGACGACGTTCCCCACTTCGTATTTGGCGACACGGATAATCGGGATCTCGTAGATTTTCCACCGTTTGCGATCCTCTTCTGAGGGATGCACCAGATCGGGATCGACGACGATGATACCGCCGTCTTTCACGCCGTTTTTGAATTGATCGTAACTCACCTGCGCCACAGAGAGCATAAATTCGATCTCACCGTCGATCGCATAGGGAAAAAGAATCTCCTTGTCATCGAGCAGAATATCGACGACCGTCGGTCCTCCGCGTACCTGCGAGGTGTAAGTTGCGGCTTTGACGCCGTAACCACCCTCGGAGATCTTGGCTGCAGCCAGAATCTCACCGGCGAGAAGAACACCCTGACCTCCAACACCCGTAAATCTCAGTTGATGTCTCATGTCTTCTCCTTATAGTTGTACTTTCGTTTTGTTCTGTGCAGCTTCGATCACTTTGTCGTAAAGTTCGCAATATTCCGGCTGCTCCACCTCTTTGAGGATACCCGTCGGGAATTTGCCCGCCCTCTCCTCTTCGCTCATCGCATCGTATTTCTTCTTGGATACGGTTCGGTTTTCGATCCACTCAAGATTCTGAACCGCTTCGCCCATCTTGTTTTTGCGTCCGAGGTTGATATGGCAGTTGGAGAAGACATCGAAGAAGGAGTAACCTTTGTGCTGGAATCCTTTGATGAACATCTTCTCCAGTTTTCTCGGATCGTTGACCGTCTCTCTGGCGACAAAAGTCGCACCCGCACCTTCGGCCAGTTTGCAGGCATCGAATGTCGGATCGATGTTTCCGTACTGCATCGTTACCGTCCACATCCCCTGCGGAGTGGTGGGGGAAGTCTGGGAGTTGGTCAAACCGTAGATGAAGTTGTTGATCAGGATATGGTTGAGATCGATGTTACGCCTGCATCCATGAATCGTATGGTTACCACCGATCGCCAGACCGTCACCGTCTCCCGTGACCATGATCACGTGTTTGTCCGGATTGGCGAGCTTGATACCCGTCGCATAGGCGACGACACGGCCGTGTGTCGTATGGACGGTGTTGCAGTTGATATAGGAGGAGAATCGTCCCGAACAGCCGATACCGGAGACGACACACACATCATCCATGTTCCATCCCAATTTGTCGATCGCTCTGATGACAGATTTGAGAATGACACCATCCCCACAGCCCCAACACCAGAGTGTTGGCATCTTGTCCGTTCGTAAATATTGATCGTAATTGAAAGCCATTAGAACATCTCCTTCACTTTTGCTACCATTTCAAGAGGCGGAATCGGTCTACCGTTCGCCGTTCTGAGTGTCGCGAAATCTTTTCTTCCCGTAATTCTTTCGATCTCTTCGGTATACTGGCCGACCTGGTTGAGCTCGGTGATGAAAATCTTCTCGAACCTATCCCCGATCTGCGCGATCTTTTCGGCAGGGCTGGGCCAGAGCATGATCGGTCTGAAGAGTCCCGCTTTGATACCCTCTTCTCTCAGCTTCTCGACCGCCTCTTTCGCACCGCGGCTGATGGAGCCATAGGCGATGATACACACTTCCGCATCATCGAGCTTGTACTCTTCGTAATCGGCTTCATTGTCGAGTTTGCCCACATCCTTGATCTTGCCGACCAGTCTTTTGATGTTGTAAGCGCACTGCGGACCGTCTTCGGTGGGGAATCCGGTGGGGCCATGATGCAGACCCGTGATATGGTATCGATACCCTTTGAACATCGGATTGAGTACCGCCGGTTTGTTCATCTCCGCTTCGTAGGGTTTGTATTCCGCCGGATCTCCGGTGAATTCGGCTCTTTTTACGATATTGGCTTCCACCTCTTCCAAATCGGGTAGAATCGCTTTGCCGTGCATATGTCCGAGTGTCTCGTCCAACAACACGAAAACCGGAGTCATATAGGTCTCTGCCAGGTTGAAAGCTCTGAGCGTCTGGGTATAACACTCCTCCAGCGAGCCAGGACAGAGGGTGATGGAGGCGTAATCGCCGTGAG
>CAYUEN010000006.1:0-73660 GCA_964443745.1 uncultured Campylobacterales bacterium
TATGGGTCGTACAGATGCGGCGGTAATAGGATTCGCTCGTTTCGAGATTGTGGTTGTAACTGCCCACCCCGCTCTCTTTGAGTACCAAAAGCGCATCGCGTGTCGCCGTACCGTTGCAGGCGATTACGTTCAGTTCAGGCTCCGCCGCTTTGACCGCACGCGCCGCTTCGGTGACGAATGCGAGCTTCGACGCCTCAAGCGCCTTCCCGGAGCTCACCAGACAAAAACCGACGGCGAAGCTCCTGCGAGCCGCATGTGCCTCTTCGACGATCCGTGCGATCGGTTTGCGCCGATAGGTTTCTATACCGGTATGAAAATGGGCACTCTGGGTGCAAAAAGCGCAATCCTCGCTACAACTACCGCTGGAGATGTTGCTGATCGCGCAGAAAAAGACGCGCTTAGGCGTCTTCTCGCTGTTTGCATTTGATGCATTCATAGATCTCTTTCTTTCTCAGCGTCCGTCTGGCCATCAGATAGTCACACTCCGGACACCGCTTCTCTACCGGCTCGTAGGTCGAGACGAAACGGCATTTGGGATAGTTACTGCAGCCGAAAAATTTTCCCCGTCGGCTCTTTCGCTCGACGATATCACCCCCACACTCGGGGCACTTCACCCCCAGCGTCACTGGTTGTTTTTTGGCTACGGGCTTGCCGTCACCTCCGATATTTTGCGTATATTTGCATTTCGGAAAGCCGCTGCAAGCGATAAATTCTCCGTATCGGCCCTTACGCCTGAGCAGCTCGCTGCCGCATTTGGGACACTTTTCTCCGGTCGGAATCGCGACTTTCTGACTCTTGATGCTCTTTTTGCCCTCTTCGATCTCCTTGATGAACGGCTGGTAAAAATCCCAGAGCACCTTCTGCCAATCTTTCTTGTTTTCGGCGATCTCATCGAGTGCCTCCTCCAGTTGGGAGGTAAAACCGCTATCGACGATGTCCGGGAAATGCTTCTCCAGCATCTCGATCACCTGAAAAGCCACTTCCGTCGGAACCAGCTGCTTCTTTTCGATCTCGATATAGTGGCGCGCGGTGAGGATGGAGATCGTCGGCGCATAGGTCGAAGGCCTTCCGATACCGAGCGATTCGAGCTTTTTGATCAGACTCGCTTCGGAGTAGCGGGACGGAGGCTCGGTGAAGTGCTGATTCGCCTCGAGTTCGTTCAACTCCACAGGCTGTCCCTCTTTGAGCTCGGGAAGAAGCTTGTCTTTATCGCTGCTACCAAGCACTCTGTAGAATCCGTCGAAGATGAGTTTTCGCCCCGTTGCGCGGAAAACACCGCTTTTGGATTCGAAGGTGATCGCCTGCGATTCGAAGATCGCGTCGGTCATCTGCGACGCGAGAAAACGGTTGTAGATCAGAGTGTAGAGTTTCAACTCGTCCGGCTTGAGATACTGTTTGGCTACCTGCGGGGTAAAGGAGAGGATCGTCGGACGAATCGCCTCATGCGCCTCCTGCGCCCCTTTGGATTTGGAGCGGTAGTGTTTGGCTTTGGATGGAAGATACTTCTCGCCGTAGGAGGAGGCGATCCTCTCACGTGCGGCGGCGATCGCCTCCTGGGCGATATGGAGACTGTCCGTCCTCATATAGGTGATGACGCCCGTCACCCCCTGATCCGTCTGCACCCCCTCATAGAGCGTCTGGGCCACCATCATCGTCTTCCTGGGACTGAACCCCAGAAGCGAAGAGGCCGTCTGCTGGAGGGTGGACGTCATAAAAGGCGGAGGAGAGGAGGTTTTGCGCTCTTTTTTTTCGATTTTGCCCACGCGGTAGGACTCTTCGGCGAGGATCTTTCGGATATATTCCGCACGTTCGGCATTTTTGACCGTCATCTTTTCGATTTTCTCGCCTTCGAACGCGACCAGCTGTGAAGCGATACTCTTTTCGAAGATCGCATCGATGCTCCAGTACTCTTCGGGAACGAACGCTCGAATCTCCCGCTCCCTGTCCACTACGATCTTAAGCGCCGCACTCTGGACACGCCCGGCACTGAGACCTTTTTGGATCTTCGAAGCGATCAACGGAGAGAGTTTGTACCCCACGATACGATCGAGCAGTCGACGCGCTTGCTGGGCGTTGACGCTGTTAAGGTCGATTTTACGGGGGTTTTCGAGCGAGTGTTGGATCGCCTTTTTGGTGATCTCATGAAAAACGATCCTCGGTACCGACTCGGGATCCACGCCGATCGCTTTGGCGATGTGGTATCCGATCGCCTCCCCCTCCCTATCTTCGTCGGTCGCGATATAGACACGATCGCTCTTTTTGGCCAGATCCTTGATCTCCTTGACCACCCTGGAGTGATCACGGCTCACACGATATTCGGGTTTGAACTTCCCCTCCTCTATCTTGATTCCGAAGGAACTCTTGGGCAGATCCCGGATATGCCCCTTCGAAGCGATCACGGTATACTCTTTTCCCAGAAAGTTTTCGATCGTTTTCGCTTTGGTCGGTGACTCGACGATGATTAGATTTTTCAAATTGCTTTCCATATATATTCTATTTTTGTTTTGATTGGACCTGCCATTATACCACATTCGAATTAGCAGACTCTAAAGCCTCCGCAAAAGAGAGATCGGCAAAAAACGACAATATCTTTAACTCTTCATAGTAGTTACCAAAAAAATACAATATACAAAATAATTTTCACAACCATACCAAATAGTCCAATTTTGGTAAAAAATAGCTGCCAAAAGGGTTCAGAGTTTCCCAAATTGAACGATCTAGTTTCTGTAATGGCAAGGATGCCAAATTCACACACAAAAGGATTTAACATGGGTTTTAGAATCAACACGAACGTAGGTGCGATGCGAGCGCATATGTACGCAACGAACAACAACGTAGGCCTCAACAAGTCTCTGGCGGCACTCAGCTCCGGCCACAGAATCAACTCCGCGGCGGACGACGCTTCCGGTCTGGCGATCGCCAACAAACTCTCCGCACAGAAAGAAGGCCTTGGTCAGGCGATCAGAAACTCCAACGACGGTATCGCCCTTCTGCAGACGGCCGATGGCGCTATCGAAGAGATGACGAACATCGCCAAGAGAATCAGAACGCTTGCGGTCCAGTCGGCGAACGACACCCAGGATACAACTTCCAGAAGCTATATCGACAAAGAGATTAACGAGCTGACGACTGAATTCAATCAGATTCGAACCAGCACGACTTTCAACGACAAATCTCTTCTTGATGGTAGTGCGGGAAGTCTCAATATCCAGATAGGACATAGAAAAGCGGATGCGAAAGATGTCACCATCACGACTATCAGCGCCTTGACCAAACCGACTACGAATACGGTCACAAACGCTCAAAACACCATCTCCGCGATGGATGAGCTGATCGAAACGCTCGATGGCGTAAGAGCCGATATCGGTGCGGATCAAAACTCTTTGGAGTCCGTTGTCAGAAACATCTCCATCACTCAGGTCAACGTCGCCGCGGCGGAATCGCAGATCAGAGACGTCGATTTTGCGGCAGAGAGTGCAAACCTCCAAAAGCACAACATCCTCGCGCAGTCCGGTACCTACGCGATGAGTCAAGCCAACGCGGTACAGCAAAACGTTATGAGACTGCTGCAGTAGTCTCCTCTTCTTCCAAAAGCCTCCGGGCTTTTGGAGATGCGATAAATCTTTTCATCGGTTTTTCGTAATACTCCACAATCTCCGTCAAATATCGTATCAATAGCTTGTGAATTTTTTTGATGTTTTTTTTGGGCTCCGAAAACTCCCTCGTGTTCAACATATCGAATACAAACGGTAACACGTTTTTTAGATAAACAAGATTGATCGTATGCAGATCCCGCGCCTCTTCTTCCCTGTTGTCGAGAATCTTCATCATCAGCCGCAACAGAGCGTCCTGATACCCGGAAGGATCGAACGCGGCGGGTGCAATCGAGGTTTCGAGCACTCTTTTTACCTTTTGGATATGGTCGATTCTCTTTTGGATCGAGACGACATCTTCGTAGGAAAGCTCGGATGAAGAGCGGTCGATCAAGGCGCGATGGAGTCGGGTTCGGTATCTTGATTTCCCGATGGCCGCAAAACGCTCCATTTTCAATTCCTCCGTCGAAACGGGTCGCGCTCCCTCCAAAAACGCGCCGTCTCCGAGATTGAAAATCTTCTGGTCGGTTCGCTTCTCATTTTTGCAAAAATCTCTGATACGCCGAATCGACTTGTTGAACGTCAGTGTCGTAGGAACACTTTCTCTGAAATTGCCTTTGGTATATATCACCGTATCCAGATACGCGACCACATCCTCCACTTTTTCGGCATTCGAGAGATCGAGTGCGCGACTTCTGAAGTGTTCGCCCGCATGCGAGACACCCGTTTGGCTATCCAGCGCCAGATCCAGCCCCAGTAGATAGAGATTCCTGACTCCCAGTCGCATCAATACCATCAACGTCGCCGATCCAACGCAGGTGGGATCGAGAGAGCCGAGCTCCTTTTTGTACAACACGTTGTTCTGATAGATGAAAACCCGATCTTTCGCGAATCTCTCCAGCAAAATCCGGGGTGCCTGCGAACCGCATATCAATACGGCATCCTCGATAAAATCCTGAGATTCGAGATTGTCGAAGTGGGTCATACAGGTCTCTTCGTACGATTCGATATGGACGATGATATCTGGCCTGATGTCGTATTTTTCGAGCGTAGGGAGCGCCGCTGAGGGGGAAACGATGACGAACTTGTCCTGGTGCTTTTTCAACCAGTCGATCTTTTTGCCCAACGAAGGGCCCGGGGCGGCGATCAACACCGGCTTTTCGTCGAACAGATCTTTTCGGCTTCCGGAGACGTTCAAAAAACGATACCCCTCCTCCAGATAGGCAACAGGCCTGAGGTAGACTCTGAAGTAGGAGTGAAACGGAAACGTAAGATGAGGCTGCTCCGCGATCACCGTCTGCAAAATTTTCATCTTGTCGTCTTTGCAGCTTTGCATCTGGAAAAATTTCAGATAGTGGTTGTAGTAGAAGCTTTTGTTCAAAAAACGGGTGAAAGTGTCTCTCGCTTCGTCGTCGTCTTCGAACACACTGAAAAAGAGCGTCGACTCTTCGGCCAATACGCGATAATTCGTCACGAACAGAGAGAGCCTGAAAAGCTCCAAATCATCTTCCACGAGAAGATAGGTTCTGGCGCGGATCTTTCGGTGTATCGATCCGATATGGGTACCCAAACCGATTCCCATGCAAACGAATTTTCTGATTTCCCGCATCGTAGTCTTCTCTTTGGGGGCCACGCGGGAGGTGTGGTAGGCTATTTCCGCCGTCGCGTACATGCCGTTGAAAGAGATGTCGTACCTGGAAACCTCTTCGATCTCCTCCGGTGTGATTTCATAGTCGTAGAATGTCTCGAAAACCGATTCGTCTTTTCTGAAATTGACGATTTTTGCCGCTTTTGAGGCATATTTTCCGCTGTCGGCTCCGTAGAGATATTTTCCCGATTCGATCTCTTTGACATCGAAATACCCCTCCTCTTTGTATTCGAGTTCGTATCGCTGTGGATAATAGCCCTTTTCGAGCGCCTTTTCGAAAGATACGATTTTATCGTAGAGAGGTTTCTGCGACTTTTGAAGGTACGAGAGGTTATCAAGATAGGTCTCTACCGCATTGGCTTCTACCGATTGGGACATGGGTGTACTCCGTAAATTAAAGATATTTATCGTGGAGCAATTTTCATACCACTAGTCGGAAATCCGCTTTTTTAGCCAAGCAAAAATTTCGTCCATATACGATTGATAAGTGCGCTCCAAAGACGGCTTGAGATCCAGAGAGCGGCTTTTTAGAGGGGATATCTTCTCGAAAATCTTTTGCGCGAACCCCTCTTTTGAGATATCGACGACGGATTCGCTCCCCAGCTCTCTGTACAACTCCGCGATCTGTCTGTAGTTGACCAATCCGATCACGGGCCTGCCCAGTCCTATGGCGCAGACGTTGGCATGAAAACGGTTCGCGAGTACCAAATCCGCCCCCCCGTAGATACCCAAAATCGCATCCAGCCCCCCTTGGCCGTGAAGAAGGGGGGCGACACTCGTTTTGCGTCTTCTGATCCGATCCGGCAATATCGCAAGCAAATCGTTTATGGGTGCGAGATCTCTGTAGATATGGGGAACGAAAACGATTTCCATAGCGGGATGCGTCTTCAAAAACCGCTCCACGAATAGGCTCCACTCCTCCAGATATCGGGTATACGGGAGAGATGCGAAACGGATATCGGCCATGTCCGCGGCGAGATTTATCGCACAATACGCTCTCTTTTCGTAGTAGTCGTCCGTTTTCCGGGGCTTTACGAAAAAACCCGCATCGACCGTATGGATGATTCTGTTTGCATACCTCTCTCCCACATATCTTCGAAGCGACTCCATCGCCCCGTCGTTGCGGACACTCACCAAATCTCCCCGATCGAACAGAAGGTCGAGAAATCTCCTGAATTTTCGCAAATTTCCTTCGCTCGCCCCCTGTCCGGGGTCGACCCCCAGCGCATTGAAAAGGATCGGGGTTTTTATTCTCTCCAAAAGCTTCGGCTCTATGGCGACGGAGGTGCCCGTAGGCGAATCCTTGACCCACAATTCGAAGTAATTGCCCCCTCCTACGATCAGCAGGTCGTAATCGTTGACCGTCTCTACGAACGTTTCGTCGAAAAAACGCCGCTTCCAGTAAAACTCCCTGATCTCCAGCCTCTCGATTTTAAACGTAAAGCTCCGGCAGCGTTCCAGATGGCTGTAGAATCCCTCATGGTTGGCATTGTCTCCGATATTGCCGTCGAAACTGGCAAGATGCAGGACCCTCAATTCACGCATTCAAGAAGCTCCCGCGCATATTTCAGATCTTCGGGAGTATCGATATCGAGACTCTCATACTCTCCCATCACGAAAGGGAGCGTCCGATCGCTCCAAAAAGAGCGATTGCGCAAAAACAGATCGGTTCGGATCAGATATATCGCACCGTTGCTCATATAGGTATCCGGAAGGGATTGTCTTGGCATGAACGGATAGCGATTTCCCGCGATCCCTTCGATGAACCCCTTTTCGTTCGATTTGAAGGCTTTGAGAATCTTGTTGTCGACCCGAAGAAGCGAGATGAGTGCCGTGGCATCGCTCGCAAAAAAATTTTCGCACGCAGTATCGATCGTCTCCGCGTCCCGAAACGGAGAGGTCGGCTGCAGAAGCATCAGATAGTCGTAACGTTCCGGAAGCTTTTCGAGCGCATGCAACGCCACCGCTTCGCTGGGGGTATCGTCCGCCGCCAATTCGAGGGGACGTTTCAGGATTTGGGCGCCCGCTTTTCGCGCCACATCCAAAATCTTCTCATGATCGCTGCTGACCACCGTATCGGTGACGTATTTCGATTTCAAAGCGGCTTCGATCGTCCAAGCGATCAACGGCTTGCCCCCCAGATCCACGATATTTTTATTCAAGATTCCTTTGGAGCCTCCGCGGGCGGGAATCAATCCCAATACGCGTCTAGTCATCCGTACCGTCACCCGCCACCGTATGTCTGAGTCGCCATTCGCCGTCGACTTTTTTCCACAGATGCGGACTCCTGAACTTATCTATCGTCTCCCAAAATCTCTCTTCGTCCGAATCGATATATTCCAAAAACTCCTTGAAGTAGCGCTTGGGAAATTCGGTATCGTATTTTTTCACCAGATAAACCGCCTCTTCGCGGGTGATCTTTCCGTTGCGTACCTCTTGCGCGGCGTCATAGGTGGCCCGCCCTATGCCGAATTTGATCAGTGTCGTGTAGTAGTGGAACGGATCGATCTTGTCGTCGATACTGCTGTATTTGGAATAGCTTCCTTCCGTTCGTACGGGATTGGCCTGAAATCCCGTATGTTTCGCTGCATAATAGTAGCACTCCTGCGGATCCCATTTGAGATAGTACCCCAGATAGTGCACCTCTATACCCGCATCGACGAGAGATTCCCTGGAGGGGGGTATGTAAGGCGCAAAGTCGTCTTTAGTATATTTTCCGCTTCGGATATATTCACGCATGCTCACCCCGCCGAAACGCATCTCTTCGACATTCTCGACGGAGAAAAAATCCATGTTCATCAACGGATTTTTGTTCTCTTCGATCGCGTTTCCGTATTCGGCTTGATTCTCTCCGTACATCACCAGTTTGACTCCGAAACGTTTGGCCATAGCCGGACCGATGATTCTCTGCCCCACGATAAAGGGTTGAAAAGGGTGCAGCAGATTGAAAAAGGCGTTTTTCGTCATCTCCCTGTGCAATCTTCCGTTGGGCGTGTAGAGGATGTTGTCCAATCCTCCCGTATGCATCCACTCCTGAAAATTGTGCCATCCGATATCGGTATACAGATGCGGCGCCCAGGTCACCGTCAACGGATTCATCCCGTATTTGTATTTGAGGATATGCGCGGTATAGGCGCTGTCTTTTCCGCCGCTTCCCGGAACGATCACATCGTAGCTTCCGTCCTTGCTTTTAAATCTGGACAACAACGCCCTCAGCCGCTCTTCACGCTCTCGCCAATCTATTTTGCTCTCTTTCTCTTCATGATAGACACAGGCCGAACAGACTCCCTCTTCGTTGAAGTTGATGACCTTTTTCTTTTCGCCTTTGCTGTTTTTGAATTCGATCGTCGAGCTCGGTCTCTGGTTGGATATGACGCATTTTTTACAAAATCGCACCTCTCTTGGAAGTCCGTAATAGGCTTCGAGTTTTTCCGCTGTTTCAACCACTTCTATTCTCCTTGCAAATATTGATGAAATTTTCGATGATTTTGAGTCCGGGCGCCGCGCTCTTTTCGGGGTGAAACTGACACCCAAAGACGTTTCCCCGTGCGATGACGCTGCAAAAATCGGTACCGCCGTATCGTGAATACGCCAAAATGTCATCGTTTCGTGCGGGTTGGGCGACGTAAGTATGTACGAAATAGTACGTCTCCTCTTCGGGACATCCCTCCAGGATCGTCCCTTGCCAAGACCGCTCTTTTGCGAAAAGTCCGCTCCAGCCGATATGCGGAAGTTTCGCGTTCGTTCGCATCCGAACCACCTCTCCCGCAATCAGCCCCAACCCCTTCGCTCCTTCGGACTCTTCGCTTCTTTCGAACAGAAGCTGCATCCCGAGACAGATTCCGAGCAACGGTTTTTGGCTTCGGGAAAAAAGTTTCAGCGTCTCGTCGAGCCCCTCTTTTTGCAACTCCCTCATCGCACTGCCGAACGCCCCCACACCCGGCAATACGAGAGCATCGGCACCCAGAAGCGTTCGACGATCGTTCGAGAGAGACGGTCTCACCCCCTTTTTCTCGAAAGCGTTGAGAATGCTTTTGACATTTCCGATGCCATAATCTACGATCGCTATACGCATACGCACCTGCGCACTTCGATGTCGTTTTTTCGGAGTGAAGATTTGATCTCATCGATCGTAGCCATATCGTAATGGAGTACGGAGGCTACGGCTATCGCGTCGACATCCGCCTTTTTCGCCACTTCCGAAAGATGCGAACTCTCTCCCGCACCGCCGCTGCAAACCACCGGAACTTTCGCGATCTTCGCCACCGATTCGCAGAGTGGGATATCGAATCCTTTTTGGGTGCCCTCTCTATCCAAAGAGGTGATCATCAACTCCCCCGCACCCAGATCCTGCAGTTTCGCCACCCATTCCAGCACATCTCTGCCCGTCGGCTCCCTGCCGTTTTCGACATAGGCTTCCCATCCTCCCCCCTTCCGCTCCTTGGCGACGACGGAGGCGACGATACATTGGGAACCGAACTTCTCGGCCGCTTCGGAAACGAACTCCGGCCGACGATGCGCCTGCGTATTGATCGCCACCTTGTCCGCACCGCTGTGGAGTGCTTTTCGGATATCTTCCAACGTTCGGATACCGCCTCCGACGGTGATGGGTACAAAAACCTCCCGGCATGCCTTTTCTATGATATGGCTTAAACTGTTTCTATCGTAGTATGCCGCCACGGCGTCCATAAAGAGCAATTCGTCCGCACCCGCCTCGTAGTAGCGGCGCGCCAGTTCGTTCGGATCTCCGATTTTCCGAAGTCCCTCCAGATGAATGCCTTTGATCACGAACTCGTTTTTGATATCCAGCCTTGCGACCACTCTTATCTTACGCATCTATTCGCAACTCCTGAAACTGTTTTTGATGGGACGTTTTCCAGATACGGTCCGACACCAACAGTTCGAAAAATTTTTTATCGCTTCGACCGTCACCGAAATAGTCGCTTTTTGCCGTCTCCCCCCTTTTCGAAAACCGAAGCGCTCGTTTAATCTGTCGGAGAATCGACTCTTTTTCGTACGAAGCGTGAAAAAGAGTCGGCAGATTCGCGCGGTTGTGCTGCCTGCTGCCGATATCCACCGCCGGTATGTTGTAGTAGGGCGCCTCCATCACGGCCGCACTCGAATTACCGATGACAAAGCGGGCGTAGCGCATCAGTTGCAGAAAATATTCGAACCGTAGAGAGGGAAAGATGCGAAAGCGGGAATTGTTTTCGAGCCGTTTGTACTCTTGCAGAATTTCGAGGCTTCCCAGATCGTTGTTGGGATAGATCACCACATAGTTCAGTCCGCTCTCCAATACCGCATCCACCACGTTTTTCGCATACTCTCTGATCCGGTCGTATTCGGTCGTGACGGGATGAAACAGCAAAACGGCGTATGATTTGAACGAAATTTCGTAATATTGTTTGACGAAGACGATATTCGGCAGCGATTCCGGACGCATCAGATCCAGATCCGGCGAGCCGATGATATGGATCGAATTCTCCTTCTCTCCCAACTGCAACAACCTCTTTTTCGCCTCTTTGTTCGCCACCAGATGGATATGGCTCATCTTCGATACGCTGTGGCGTATCAATTCGTCGATGGTTCCGGAGATTTCTCCCCCTTCGATATGGGCGACCAGAATATTGTTCAAACTCCCGACGATCGCACCCGCGAGCGCTTCGGAGCGATCTCCGTGCACGACGATCAAATCGGGTTTGATCTCCGAAATATAGTGGGAAAAACCGTCGATCGTCCTTGCGAGCGTACGATCCATATGTTCGACGGTATCGTGATTGATGAACGGATAGACGTTATCAAAGCCCGCTTTGTAAATCTCGTCGACCGTTTTGCCGTATTTGGCGTTCATATGCATTCCCGTCGCGAAGATGTGCACATCGAACCGCTCCGATTTCTGGGTGATGGCGATCAAAGACTTGAGTTTGCCAAAATCAGCGCGTGTACCCGTGAGAAAAACGACTCTTCTTCTATTCACCGACCATACTCCAACGAAGATGTTCGTCCGCCTCTATATCGCAGCGTGCGACTTTTCCGAGGACTTCCTTGTAATCCTCCGCCGCGATCTCTCCGGTACCGGGCCGCTTCACCCAGAGGTTTTCTTCGGTAAACCGCTCGCCTTTTTCGATCGGTCTGGTCGTCACGACCGTCGCGAAGGCGAAATCGATCGTCACCCGCTCTTCCGGAGCCGGCTCCTTTTTTCCGCCCCGCATCCGAAAGATCGCCTCGCTTCCGATCAAGAGCTCTTTGAGCGCAATGGGATCCATCGAATTGACGATGTCCGGACCGGGACGATCCATCCGGTCGGTAAAGTGCCGCTCCAGAATCGAAGCCCCCAATGCCGTCGCGGCAAAACAAGCGAGATTGGAGGTGGTGTGATCGGAAAGACCTATAACGGCCCCCGGGAAAGTCTCCGCAAGCTCCTGCATCGCGCCAAGGCGCACCAGATGCGCGGGAGTCGGATAGAGATTGGTCGTATGCAGCAAAGCGTACGGGACACGATACCGCTCCAATATTTCGACCGTCTTTTTTACTTGATCGATTCTGTTCATCCCCGTACTGACGATCATCGGCTTCCCGAAAGTGGCGATATGCTCGATGAGGGGGTAGTTGTTGCACTCTCCCGATCCGATTTTGTAGGCCGGTACGCCCATCCGCTCCAGCCTGTCGGCCGCCGCTCTTGAAAAGGGTGTACTCAGATAGATCATGCCTTTGCTTTCCACGTAGGATTTGAGCGAGATTTCATCCGCTTCGCTCAGTGCGCACCGCTCCATAATTTCGTAAATCGAAACATCCGCGTTGCCGGGAATAACCTTTTTGGCGGCCCTGCTCATCTCGTCCGTTACGATGTGTGTCTGATGTTTTATCACCTCGGCACCGGCTTTGTAGGCGGCATCGACCATCTCTTTGGCCACTTGGAGGCTTCCTTCGTGGTTGATGCCGATTTCGGCAATGACAAACGGCGGATAGTCCGGACCTATTTTGCGTCCTGCGATCTCTATAAAATGCTTCATGTCCCAAAATCAGCAAAAACTATGCCGCAATCGATTATCATAACGCATGCCCCGTATAGACAACACCCGATTTTACACGAACGCCCTCGAAAAACACGGCCCCACCGCCAAAGGGCTGAATTGGCACGACGAAGATTCCCAGATCCGCCGATTCGAAGTGATCGTCCGGATGATGGAGAAGGATCTGGAATCGGACGATCTGATCGTGGACGCCGGATGCGGCTTCGGCGATCTGTATGCTTTTTTGCGTTCTCGTTACGATATACGCTACCTGGGATACGAAATCGAACCGCGATTCGTCGAAATCGCCCGCGCCCGTACCGGCGAAACGATCATGCAAAAAGACATTCTCAAAGATCCGCTCGAACCGGGGGATTTCTATATCGCCAGCGGTTCGATGAACATCCTCAGCCGTTTCGAGACCTACCTCTTCATCGAGCGCTGTTTCGAGCACGCCCCCAAACGATCCCTCTTCAACCTCCCCTCCGGCCAACCCCATCGCCACTTCAACTACTTCCTGCCGCAGGAGATCAAACGTTTCGCGAAAAAATTCGGATGCGAAATCCTCACGCGAAGCGGCTATCTGCCGAACGATTTTACGGTGTATCTAAAAAAGTTTTAGATACAATCGCGCTTATCTACAATCTTGCAGCAATCAGGAAAACGTATGGGACAGACAATAACCGAAAAGATTTTCAGCGAACATGTCGGCTATGACGTCAAGGCGGGAGAGATTATCCGCTGCGATATCGATATGGTCATCGGCAACGACATCACCACGCCGATCTCGATCAAAGCGTTTCGCGAAAGCGGCGCGAAGCGGCTGGCCAAAGCGGACAACTTCGCCATCGTGATGGACCACTTCATCCCCGCCAAGGATATCGCCAGCGCGAACCAGGCCAAAATCAGTCGAGAATTCGCCTACGAACACGATTTGAAACTCTTTTTCGACGAAAAGGATATGGGTATCGAACATGCGCTGCTTCCCGAAAAAGGGCTCGTCGTACCGGGAGACGTGATCATCGGCGCCGATTCGCACACCTGCACGCATGGCGCCCTGGGAGCTTTCGCCACGGGGATGGGGTCGACGGATCTGGCTTTCGCGATGATAACCGGCACCAACTGGTTCCGCGTTCCCGAATCGATCAGGGTGGTCTTCAGCGGCAAACCGGGCGAACACATTTACGGCAAGGATCTGATTCTGGAGATCATCCGCCGAATCGGCGTCGACGGCGCGCTCTACCAAGCACTGGAATTCACGGGCGATACGATCGAATATCTGGATATGGACGATCGTTTCAGCCTCTGCAACATGGCGATCGAGGCGGGTGCGAAAAACGGCATCGTCGCGGTGGACGAGACGACACGAGCCTTCCTCGCGGACAAAGAGTTAAGAAGCGAGCCCAAATTTCTCTACTCCGATCCCGACGCCCGCTACGTCAAAACGATCGAGATCGACGTAAGCCGGCTCGATCCGCTCGTGGCCTATCCGCATCTGCCTTCCAACGGCAAGCCGGTCACCGAAGCGGTCAGGGACGATCTGCATGTCGATCAAGTCTTTATCGGAAGCTGTACCAACGGTCGCCTGGGAGACTTGCGTATCGCCGCGCAGATCATGAAGGGGCGAAAGGTAGCCAGACGCACCCGTATGATCGTCACGCCCGCGACCCAGAAAATCCTCAAGCAGGCCGAAAAAGAGGGATTGATCGATATCCTGATCGATGCCGGAGCGGTGGTGAGCAACCCCACCTGCGGAGCGTGTCTGGGCGGCTATATGGGAATCCTCGGCGACAACGAGCGCTGCATCTCCACCACAAACCGCAACTTCGTCGGACGCATGGGGGCGAGATCTTCCGAAATCTACCTCGCCAACTCCGCCGTCGCCGCCGCCAGCGCGGTCACCGGCAAAATCACCGATCCCAGAGAGCTTTGAAACTCTCGAACCTTCCTCTTGTGATCTTCGCCGGGGGCAGAAGCTCCCGGATGGGAAAAGACAAAGCGCTTCTTCCGTTCGATGGCCATCCCACGCTCACACAATACCAAATCGCCCGCTTCGATCCCCACTTCAAAGCCGTCTACGTAGGCTGCAAAAATCGTGAGAAATTCGACTTCGATGCCGATTTTCTGGAGGATTCGCCTCGATTTGAAGATACCGCGCCTTTTATCGGTCTTATCTCCGCTTTCGAGCTGCTTGCGGACGATCTGATCGCCGTTTTGAGCGTGGACGCCCCCTTTTTCACCCCCGAAGATTTCCAAAGACTGCTCGATACGATCACACCGGAAGCGGATGCGTGCATCGCGAAAAGTCCCAACGGAAACGAACCCCTCTGCGGCCTCTATCGGCGTACCGCCCTTTCTCGTCTCGAAAGCCTGGCAAAACAAAAACGCTACCGCTTCGCCGATCTTTTCGCCCATATCCGTGTGCGTTTCGTCCCTTTCGACGATCTTCGCCCTTTTTGCAACCTCAATTATCCAGAAGATTACGAAAAGGCTGCGCGCAATATTTAACCTTTTTGGATAGAATATCACCATCATACATAGAGGGGTTTCGATGCACGACAAACTGCACCAGATCAAACATGAAATCCAGAAAGTGATCGTCGGCCAGGAGGAGATGATCGATTCGCTTCTGATCGGGCTGCTCTGCGACGGCCACATCCTACTGGAAGGGGTACCGGGACTGGCCAAAACCACCACGGTCAATACCCTCGCCAAAACGCTCGGTCTTCACTTCAAACGGGTCCAGTTCACTCCCGACCTGCTCCCCAGCGACATCATCGGTACCGAAATCTACGACCCCAAAAACAACACCTTCAAGATCAAAAAGGGGCCGATTTTCACCAATCTGCTGCTGGCCGACGAAATCAACCGGGCCCCGGCGAAGGTGCAATCGGCCCTGCTGGAGGCGATGCAGGAGCGTCAGGTGACGATCGCGGACGAAACTTTCAAAATAGACTCCCCCTTTCTCACTCTCGCCACCCAAAATCCGATCGAACAGGAGGGAGCCTATCTGCTTCCGGAAGCGCAGTTGGATCGCTTCATGCTGAAGGTGGTGGTAGGATACAACACCAAAAACGAAGAGATAGAGATCATCGACCGTATCGCCGAAGGAAAACTCGAAGAAGTCGAGCGCGTCGCCTCCGGGGAGGATCTTGAACGACTCAAAGAAGCCTACAGAAAAATCCATATCGACGACGAACTCAAATCCTACATCGTCGACCTCGTCTTCGCGACCCGCGAACCCGAACGCTACGGCATGGAGGATTTCAGATCCTACATCCAATACGGCGCGAGTCCCAGGGCTTCGATCAACCTCTACAACGCCGCCAAAGCCTACGCTTTCCTCAGAGGCAAAACGTTCGTCACGCCGGTCGACATCGCCAAAATGGCCAAAGACGTGCTGCGCCACCGCATCATCATGAGTTACGAGGCGGAGGCCGAAGGGATCACCTCCGACAGGGTGGTCGAAAAAGTATTGGAAGCCGTACCGATCCCTTGAGCCAGCTCAAAAAGATTCTGATCAAAACCAGACGCCAGATCTTCAGCGAGATCGCCGGCAACAACCCCTCGATTTTCGAAGGAGAGGGATTCGATTTCGTGGAGCTTCGGGAATACCACTACGGGGACGACGTGCGAAAAATAGACTGGAACGTCACCGCGAAAATGCGCCGCCCCTACATCAAGATCTTCAAGGAGGAGCGGGAACTCAATATCGTGATCGTCTCGCTTTTGGGAGGAAGCGTTCACTTCGGCCAAAAACGCCTCAAACAGGAACTTTTCGCCGAAGTGGCCGCGCTACTGGCTTTCTCCGCCGCCAAAAACGGCGATCTTTTCAGCAGTTATATCTTCACCTCTAAAATCGACGAATACACCAGACCCACCAAAGAGGCGCGCGCGGTAAACCGAAGCGTTTCGCAGATCCTCACGTTCGAGCCGATCGGCCGACGAATCGATACCGCCGCTCTCTCGGCCGTACTCTGGCAGCGGATCAGACGCAGGTCGATCATCTTCGTTCTGGGAGACTTCTTCGGAGAATACGATTTTGGATTGCTATCCAAAAAGCATGAAGTCATCGCGCTGATTCTACGCGACAGGCTGGAGGAATCCCCTCCCGAACTGGGTACGATCCGCCTGAGCGATCCCGAAACGATGCAGACGGCACTGATGCAGATCGACGCCCGTGTGTGCGAACGATACCGAAAACGCGTCCGGGCCAACGACGAGGCGCTCTTTCGCCACTTTCGCAAAAACCGCATCGACTTCACCAAGATCTATACGCAGGAGGAACCTTACGTGAAACTCTCGAAACTCTTTCTCAGGCGTTAGGGAAAAGATGGAACAGCTGCGCGATATCCGCTCGCTCGAGCCGATTCCCGATATTTCCCTCTATCTTTTCATCGGAGTGGTCGCTCTCTTCGCACTTGTTGCGGGCGTACTTCTGTATCTGCTTTGGCGCCGTCTCAAGAACAGACGCCGTACGATCGAGAAAGAGGTATGGAAACGGTTGCGAAACGTCGATCTGAGCGACTCCAAAAAGGCGGCCTACCAGATCACGAAATACGCCCGCTATCTCGCCAGAAGCGAACACTCCCGAAAGATATTCGAAACGTTGGAAAAGAGGCTCGAGAAGTATAAATACACCCCCGATCCTCCCCCGCTCGACGAGGAAACCATCCGGACGTATCGGCTCTTTTTGGAGGTGGCGGATGAGTAGTCTGAGCTTCGAACACCCCGAAGCCTTTTGGTTACTGCCTCTTTTTCTTCTGTGCGCGAGACTCTGTCCGGCCCGCAGCGAATCGCTCCTTTTCCCCCATTTGGGACTCTTCATCGAAAGCAAGGGGCGCCACTCCTATCTGATGACACTGCTCAAATGGCTGGCGATCACTCTGGCGATTACGGCGCTCGCTTCGCCGATCAGCCAAAACAGCGTCCATCTCCAAAAGCGGGAAGGATACGCGATCGTGCTTCTGATCGATGCGAGCGGATCGATGCAGTACGGATTCCAACAGCGCTACGTCGGCACGTTCGGCCCCAGTAAATTCGACGTGACGACGAAGCTGGCGAAAGCTTTCGTCCAAAAACGCACGAACGACCAAATCGGGCTGGTGGTATTCGGAAACTTCGCCTATGTCGCCGCACCCCTCACCTATGATAGAGAAATCCTCTCGCAGATCATCGACGGCCTCTACGCCAAAATAGCCGGCCCCAACTACACCGTCATCAACGACGCCCTCTTTCAGGGATCCAAACTTCTCTCACAATCGCCCGCCAAAAGCAAAATCATGATTTTACTGACCGACGGAAAGAGCCGCGGCGACAATATCCCCTTCGAAGTGGCGATGAAGAGGGTGAAACAAAACGGTATCAAAGTCTATACGGTCGGTATCGGCGCGGATGCGAAAGCGTTCGACGAGAAACATCTGCGGCGCATCGCCCGCCAAAGCGGCGGCGCCTTCTTTCACGCCACGAGCCGGCAAAGTCTCGAAGAGATCTACCGAAAGATCGACAGACTCGAAAAGAGCGAATTGAAAAACCCAACCTACACCCAAAAAAGATACCACTACGAATATCCCCTCTTTTTCGCTTTTCTCTCTCTGCTCTTTTATACCTACATGCTCAACCGAAAGGGAATCGCATGAGTTTTCTTGCGCCTGAATATCTGCTGTTCATGTTCGTTCCGATTCTCGTCCTCTTCTATCTGATCGTCACCGGCAAGAGTCTGGTCGCATCGGTTTTCGACGAAAGGATGGTCGAAAAACTCACCTTCGACAACGATACGCTCGGACGTACCGGAAGAAATATCATGCTTTTTGTCGCGCTTTCTTTCATGATCGTCGCACTGGCGCGTCCTGTTTTGCCTCGGGAGGAGATCACGCTCAAAACCCCCACGCTCGATCTGGTGATTGCGCTGGATATCTCCCGCTCGATGTTGGCCACCGACCTCTATCCCGACCGTCTCGCTTTGGCGAAGAGAAGGATCGCCGAAACGATAGAAGCTTTAAAAGGGGCTCGAATCGCACTGCTCGCCTTTTCCGACGCCGGCTTTGTGGTCGCACCGATGACGGACGATACCGCCACGCTTCGTTTTCTTCTCGAAAACCTCTCGGTCGAATCCGTCTCGACCCAGGGAACCCGTTTTCTGATCCCGATCCAAAAGGCGGGAGAGATGCTCCGAAAGAGCGCACCGCGCCACCTACTGCTGTTTACCGACGGAGGAGATCGGTCCGATTTTTCCAAAGAGATCGAAGCTGCCAAAAAGGCGGGTTTGAAGGTCGATATTTACGCACTCGGTACGAAAAAGGGCGCGCCCATTCCCTATCATGGCGATCTGCTCAAAGATAAAAAAGGGGACATCGTGATCGTCGGCCGCAACGATACGATCGCCGCGCTCGCCAAAGAAAGCGGCGGCGGATACTATCGGTGGGACGGCAGCGGCACGAGTCTGAAACGTCTGATAAAAAGGCTTCGGAACGAACAAGCCGCCATCAGGGAGGTCACGATCAAAACCTATCGGGAACTCTTCTACTACCCCTTGGCGGCGGCGCTGCTTTTCATGCTCTTTGCTTTTAGCTCCCTTCCAAAAATGAAAAAACACGCCCTTGCCTTGCTGCTGGTACCGCTTTTGTCGCTAGCTCCGTCGGCGAAAGCTTCCCTCTTCGATTTCGCGCACATTCGGGAAGCGCGAAAGGCGTACGAGTCGGGAGCCTACGACAAAGCGCTAAAGCTCTACGAAAAAGTGGCCCGCTCCAAACAAAACGCCGCCGCCTACTACGCCGTAGGCAATGCCTACTACAAAAACGGCCGGTACGAAAAAGCGCTGACAGCCTACGGCCATGTAGTCACCGACGATCTCGAACTTGAATACAAAAAGGAATTCAATATGGGAAATTGCTATTTTCGACTGGGCCGGTACGAAAAAGCGCTGGAGCTCTATTTGAAGGCCCAAAAGATCCATGACAGCGAGGATCTGCGATACAATATCGAACTGACGAAAAAAAAGCTAAAAAAACGACGCAAAAAGAGCGCATCCGGATCGAAAAAAAGCGCAAAATCGCAACAAAAACAAAACACTCCGAAAAGCTCTTCCGGTACCCAAAAAGAGCCCTCCGAAACCCGCCGACACTCCTCTTCGCAAAAACTCTCCGAAGAGGAGATGCGGGCGTGGGAGAGGCGGCTGGAGAAAAAGCTGCCCAAAACCAAACCCCTCAAATTCAAAACCCCATCTTCAAAGCGAGTCCGAAATGAAAAACCGTGGTAGATTCCTGGCGATACTCCTCTGTATGAGCTCCATGCTCGTGGCGCTAGATTTGAAACTCTCCCCCCAAACGATCCGTCCGGGAGATCGCGTTACCCTTACGATTAGCGCCCAGGGAAAGGAGGTCGTCTTTCCGAAGATCAAAAAGATCGGCGGCTCCGCCGTGTTGGAGGAGTCTTCGGGCCAAAACATCACGCTCGAAAAAGGTAAACTCACCAAAACCTTCACCAAAAATTATGTTTTCGAAGCGAACAGAAGCTTCACACTCTCTCCGATCGAAGTGCAAGTCGACGGCAAAACCCTCCGAACCAAACCCACCAGAGTCACGGTGGAGAAAAAGAAGAGCCGAAAAAACGGAGCGTTCTTCTTCACGCTCGTCGCGGACAAAACGGAGGCGTATGTGGGAGAGCCGATCCATATCACCTACACCTTCAGGCAAAAACTCGATCAGAAACTCGTCGAAGCCAACTTCAATCCTCCCCAATTTAGGGATTTTTGGACGAAAATGCACAAAAAGCTGCCACAGGAGATCGAAGGGGAGTATATCGTCTATCGCATCACCTACACCCTCACCGCCAAACATCCCGGAAAGGCGAAGATAGAACCCGCCCGAATGGATGTGGGAATTATGCGAAAAAAAAAGATGGCCGACTACAGTTTCGAAAGAGTTCGGTGGAAAAGCGTCTACGCCAACTCCCTGGATTTTACGATCAAACCGCTTCCGGAAGGTGTCAGTCTCTTTGGAAACTACAAGATGGAAGCCTTCACGGATACGAACGTCACGAAAGCGAACGAACCGATCCATTTGACGGTGCGTATCGAAGGAGAGGGGAATCTGGACGAGTTGGAGAGTTTCTCCCTGAAGATACCCGACGCGACGGTCTACGGCGACAAAGCCCGAGTCTCCACCGTCAAAGGAAAGCAGCGATTCATACAGAAATTCGCGATTCTCTCCGATAGAAATTTCACGATTCCTCCGCTGAAAGTACGCTATTTGGACAACAAGGAGCATCGCGTCAAAAGCCTAGAAACCCCGCAAATCCCCATTCGCGTTCTCTCTTTTGTGCAACGCGATTCCCAAACAAGCGTCATCGAGCCCGAATCCCAACGAAAAACACCGCATCCTGGTGTACGAATAGAAACGGCGGTCGTTCTCTCGCTGCTAAGCGGATTTCTAACGGGTATGCTGATGATGTGGTCGATTACGAAACAAAAGCGAAAAAGAGAAAAGAAGAAAACCAAGCCAACCGCGCGTGAGGCGATCGCGAAAAGCCGAAACGACAAAGAACTTCTTTCGCATCTGTTGCCCTATAGCCAAAAATCCCCCTCCATCCAGCGGATCATCGAACAACTCGAAGAGAATCTCTACATGGGAGGAAACCACAAAATAGATCCCAAAAAGGTCGCAAAAGCGCTGCCCGATCTGCTCACTCCTCCTAAAGAGGAGGAGATTCTACGCTGATTTATTTAGAGCGAATCGGCGAACTTTTGGAAAATATATTTGCTGTCATGGGGTCCGGGTGAAGCTTCGGGGTGATGCTGTACGGAAAAGATGGGAGCGTCCAGATATTCGACGCCTTCGATCGTACGATCGAAAAGGTTGATATGGGTTATTCTCGCGATATCGCAGATTGTATCGGGAACGTTGTAGTTGTGGTTTTGTGCGGTGATCTCCACCGCCCCGCTGCTTTCGTTCCGCACCGGATGGTTGCCGCCATGTTGTCCGAACTTGAGCTTGTAGGTCTTGTATCCATGCGCGATCGAGAGGAGTTGATGCCCCAGGCAGATCGCGAACATCGGCACTTTGGCCTCGATGAGTTTTTGGATCTTCTTCGCCTCCTCCTTCAGTACCAACGGATCTCCGGGACCGTTGGAGAGGAAGACGCCGTCGATCTCTTTGGCCAGATATCGCGAAATCAACGCTTCCGGATCGAAGGTATGCGGCACCACCTCAACTCCCAGCCCGGTCTGTCTCAATTCGTTCAGGATATTTCGTTTGACCCCAAAATCGATCACGACGATCCGTTTGCCGTTGCCCGGAGGAGTGTTGTAACGCTGTGTCTGCGGATTCCAAGCGCCCTCTTCATGAATGTACCGCTTCCGCGTTCCCACCTGCTCGATATAGTTGACCTCCTCGATCCGAGGACTCTTTTCGAGCCGTTTTTTGAGACTCTCTTTGTCGCTGATCTCGGTGGAGGCGATCATCATCTGCGGACCTTCGTCGCGGATCATCTTGGTCAGATAACGGGTATCGATATCGCATATTCCGAGCGCATCATGCGATTTGAGAAAACGATCCAGCGGTTCTTGAGCGCGATAGTTGGAGTATCTTGGTTGATAGTTGCGAACGATCATCCCGCTACTGAAAACGCCTCTGCTTTCCATATCGTCGGGATTGCAGCCGACATTTCCGATCTCCGGCATCGTAAAGACCACAAACTGCCCCGCGTAGCTGGGATCGCTCATAATCTCCTGATATCCCGTCATCGACGTGTTGAAGACGATCTCTCCCGTCTTCGTTCCCGGTGCGCCGAAGCTGTGCGCTTCGAAAAAAGCGCCGTTTTCGATATAGATCCACACCTTTCGCATCACATCATCCCTTTTCTCTTCAACGCTTCGCGATAGAGCCGCTCGAAGACGATGTTGTACTCGTCGGTCCCCGGAATCAGTTTGCGCTCCATCTTTTCGATTTTGGCGATCACCTCCTCCTCGATATCTTCGAAAGTGTGCAGATAGTTCTCGATCGCGTTGTAAATCACGTTTTTGACCATATTTTCACTGACATTGTAATCGATCAGATCCCTTTTCCAGAGTTCATCCAGAATCTGGTGGGCGACATTGCTGAAGCGGTCTTCGTAGGAGAGGATGAAGTCGTACTCTTTCGCCAGCCGTTTTTTGATCATCCAAAACATCTGGCGACGATCCACCTGCATAAATTCCATCTCTTCTTCGTTTTCGTTCAAAAGCTCCTGTACGCGCTCTTCCAGCGCCTTCTCTTTCTGCAAATCTTCGGTGATGATCTCCTGCGCACACTCTTTGACAGGCTCGATCCCTTGTTTGAAGGTCACATAGCCGGAATTCAACAAATCCAATGCAATTTTGTTCGCGATATAGGGAGCGTGCGGAATCGAGATTTTCATAAAAAGCCTTCTCTTTTGGATTCGGTTGAGTAGTTATTTTATCAAAAATTTCGTAAAGAGGAGCTCAATATCGCTATTTTGCCGGTTTCGCACGTGTAGTGTTGGTATCGAATGGAGGGCCCTTTTCCAGAAGAAGCGTCACTTCCGAAGCGATTTTCGGGTCCATTTTCGCCATGATTTTGGAGATTTTTTTAGGTGTGAGGCCAAAAAGTATTCTAGCCGCTTTCGGTCTTGGCATCTTGTCGAGTATCGCGGCGGCTTTGGATTCTTTCATCTTCAGATAGGTAGCACTGAGCTTGTCGTCTTTCGCTTTTTTGATCTCTTCGAGGAGTTTTTTGTTTGCATCGTAGATCTCCACCACCTTTTTTTTGGTCTCTTCCACCTTTTTCAGTGTAGCGTTTAGTTCGCGCTCTTTTTGAATCAACTTCTCCTCCCTCTTTTTCAAAACCGCTTTGGAAGCGGCCACGAACGCTTCGTAAGCCTGTTGCTGCTCGTCAATCCGCTCCACTTCTTTGAGCAGCTCCGCTTTACGAAGTTCGAAGATCTTGTTACAATCGACGGGTATTTTTTCAGCCTCCAAAGAGAGCGCCAAAAGCAAAAAGAGAAAGAGGGATTTCATGATTGTGGCTCCCTCTTTTTCCGTATAGCGAGTTGCAGAGCGATTTCATCCATCGTTTTCGCCTCTTTGGTTTTTAGCGCTTCCAAAAGCTTTTCGACCTCCAATTCATCGAGATACTTCATCTTTTCGTACTCCAGATTGGCACTTCGATACTCCTCTTGAAACTCTACGATCTGTCGTTCGACACGCTCTTGTGCATTCTGCTTCATTTCGATCCTGTACTGAAGCGACTGGCGAGATGAAAAGACCACTCCCATATTCGATATATTCCCCTCTTTGGGAAATTCCATATTGCACTTTTGTGCTTTGAGCCTCTCGATTTCCTGTAAGATCGCCGCTCTCTCCGCTCTGGCTTTCACGAGCCGTTTTTCCACCTCTTCCAATTGACGCTTTTTGAGTTTCATCAAAGAGGAGAAGCGCGTTTTCATACGATAATCGTATCTTTCCGATCCGGACTCGTGGAGATGATACCGATTTTCGTCCGGGTCAACGTTTCGAGTGCCCGGATATACCGCTGTGCATTTTCGGGCAGATCGTCAAAACGTCTGATTCCCTCGACACGATCCCACCCTGGAAAGGATTCGTAAACAGGCCTGACGTTTTCCAAATCGTAGGGAACATAATCGATCCTGCGCCCCTCGATCTCGTAAGCCACGCACACTTTGACCTCTTCGAATCCATCCAGCACATCCAGCTTCATCAGTGCGATCTGGTCACATCCGTTGAGTCTGGAAGCGTATCTGACGGCGACTGCGTCAAACCACCCACATCGCCGCCTGCGACCGGTCGTCGTTCCGTATTCATGGCCCACTTCCGCCATTCTTTCACCCTCTTCTCCAAAATCTTCGGTCGGGAAAGGACCGTTTCCGACCCGCGTACAGTAGGCTTTGGCGATACCGGTAACCCGGCCGATATCTTTGGGATTGATCCCCAGACCTGTACATGCGCCCGCACTGATGGTGTTGGAGCTGGTAACATAGGGATAGGTACCATGATCGATATCGAGCATCGTACCTTGCGCCCCCTCCAGCAACACCCGCTTACCTTCGTCCAGATAGCGCCAAATCAGCTGTGTAGTATCGGTGATATAGGCGGAAAGCTCCTTATGATAATGCTCCAGTTGCGCGATCAGCGCATCCCTTTCGGGGATCTCTATCTCCATCGCCGCAAAAAGCGCCGCGTTTCCTTCGAAATAGTGGATGATCCGATCGGCGAGTTTGACGGGATCGGCCAACTCCCCCACTCTATGTCCCACTCTGATGATTTTATCGGCATATGCCGGACCTATTCCTTTTCCCGTCGTACCGATCGCCTTCTTACGCAATTTCTCCTTGCCCTGGTCGATTTGCACGTGGTAGGGAAGCAGCAGATGCGCCTTGTCGCTCAAAAAGAGTCTCCCTTCGAGATTTTCGAACTGCTTGAGCTCTTTTTCGATCAGATTCTCCGGGCTAACGACCACACCGTTTCCGATGATATTGACGGCTTCGGGATTGAGTATTCCCGAAGGAATCAGATGCAACGCATATTTCTTCCCCTCCACGACGATCGTATGGCCGGCGTTGTGCCCTCCGGCGAATCGACACACCACATCGTGCGTCTGCGCCATATGGTCCACGATCTTTCCCTTTCCTTCGTCCCCCCACTGGAGACCTACGATCATATCTGCTCTGTTCATGAATGCATCATTTCCTCGATTATATTGTCTGTATAGAGTGCAAATCCACTCGAATCGATCTGCTGATAAGTATAGTTTCCACCCATTCCAATTGTCTGATTCCCCGTGATATAACGAAAAAAGAGATTGTCATAGTAACGCATTTTCGCATAATAAAGCGGTGCGATCACGAGATTGGGATAATCGACCTTTTCGCAAAGCTCCTTGATTTTACGCAACTCTTTTTCGATCCGATCGGGGACTTCATCCAGAATCTCGTCGATCTGTACGGGATGTTGCAAATATATGAGCTTACGAAGCCAAGGATAGGGTTTGTCCAAAAGAGATTCGAGATTTCCATTTTTGAAAATCTCCAGCGGAAGATCCAAAAGGTCGGAAACGATCCGGGGGATATTGATATTGGAGATTTGCAACAGCGGCGATAATTTGAGTGCTGCGAGAATGTCGATACTGTCGTTGATACATCCGGAGAGATCACTTTGATTCAACCACTCCGCACCGATCTGATACTGCTCCTGACTCGGATATCGGAAAACGGGCTGAATATAGAACCACTTCTTCTTTTCGACACTACGCCCCAAACGTCTGGTGATAATGCGCACCACATCCAGCGTACTATCCGCACGAAGAGAAACAATATGATTCTGTGAATCCGAAAAACGAATCAGAGACTTTTCATCGATACTTCGATGCTGATGGTAGGAGAAAATCGGTGTAAGAATCTCTTCGTAACCTTTATCGGACAACAAACCGCTCGCCGTATGTTCGATTTCCCTTTTGCGTCGAGCCGAATCTCCAAAATAGAGGTGGCTATAACTGGGAATTTCATGTTCAAATATCATATAAGATCCAAAAGATATAACAATTTTTCGATAGAGTATAGCGAAAAATCCATTTGTCCGGAATTAGAACGGTGACTTTAGTCTCCCATCAAAATCAAAAAAGGACGTTGAGCAAAAAAAGAAATATAACAATGACGCCCAATACCCACATTAATGTAGTATTGCTGAATCGTTCCTTGAGATACAACAAACCCATTCGTTTCCATCGGGTCAACACAAACTCCTCTCTTGAGGCGACACGTTCATCCAGCATCGCGAAAAAGAGTAGCAGGATAATGACAAAAAGAATGAAAATCGCTCCATCGTCCCTGTCATGCACATAAACACCCATAAGCGAAAAAGAGATCTGAATCAATATCAGCAACATAACACTGTAATCGACATTTTTTCGCCACATCACGATTTTATGGTGGAGGTGGGTTTTATCCGGCATAAAAGGAGATTGGCCACGCTGCATGCGTCGGACCATCACGACAATCGTATCGATGATGGGTAGTGCCGCCAAAAAAAGAATGGATGTCACGCTGACATATTCGATCGCTCTGATCGCTACGGCCGCAATCGTAAATCCCAATACCAAAGAGCCGCTATCCCCCATAAAGATAGCTGCGGGATGCCAATTGAAAATCAGAAAACCGGCAAGTGCAGCGATCATGAAAAAAGAGACCGTCTGAATAAACATATCGCCATAATGATACCCAATATAGAGAAATGCCAGAAAGATGACCATGGAGACCCCTCCCGCCAATCCATCCAAACCATCGATCAGATTCAGAGCGTTGGTAAACCCTGTAATCGCGAAAATGGTGAAAGGAAGTGCGATCCAAAGGGGAAGTGCGATCGAATATCCAAACCAAGTTCCCAGAGTGTCGATACGAAAATCGTTGAAAAAGAAAATGAGTATGGCTGAAAAGATAATGACAATGAATTTTATTTTTGGGGAAGCTTCTTTGTTGTCGTCGTAGACTCCCACCAAAAAGACCATCAATTGTGCGAGAAAAAAACTCCAATATTCTCCCACGATACGAGGATAAAAAAGTAAAAAGGTAAAAAGAAACGCAAGGTAAATACCCACTCCGGCACCTCTGGGTGTCGGAGCGATATGGGAACTTCGGGCATTGGGGATATCGAGCATACCGATTCTGGAAGAGTATTTGATCACCAGACCTATCATCAATACGGTCAGAAAAAAGGTGAGTACACCCTCCAGCCAATTCACCGATTCAATTCCCAAACCCGAACCTCGTACTTATTTGTAGGTGTAACTGTATTTGATAAAGCTTTGTGACATATTCTTGGGCTTTACCGCATTCAGCACGAGACCTACATTTTTGATATCGTATGAATTAATCATATCTTCAAGCGACTTAACATACTCTTTTTCGGAGTATTCGGATTTGAATATCACGAGTGAAATGTCGGCCAACTTCATCAAGATCAGTGCATCCGTCAGTGATCCCATCGGCGGCGCGTCGATGATGATATAGTCGTACTCTTTTCTAAGCTCGTCGATCACCTCTTCGATTTTTCCTGCTTGCATCAACTCCGAAGGATTCGGTGGAATGGGACCGGAGGTGATGATATCGAGATTTTTGATCTGCTTGTGCTCCCAAATCACCTCTTTAAGATCACTCTTTTTCGCCAATACCGTGCTCATTCCCACTTTGTTGGTCAAACCGAAGACTTTATGGAGCATCGGCCGTCTCATATCGAGCGAAATGACGATTGTCCTTTTCTCACTCATACCAAAAACCGCGGCGAGATTGGCCGCAATGGTCGTTTTTCCTTCTCCCGGAACCGTCGATGTGACAACGATGACTTTACTTTTATGATCGGTCGGGATGAATTCCAAGTTCGTTCGAATCAATCTCAAAGCTTCACTGGCAATGGATTGCTGATCCTCGATGACAAACATTTTTTCAGTTGATCTCACATAAGGAACGACACCATAAAACGGCAATTTCTCATTGGAGAGATCATCAGTAGTCTTCACTTTGTGATCCATCATTTCACGCATCAATGCGATCATAATAGCTACTACAAATCCAAGTAATATACTAATTAGCATCACAAATGGAATCTTTGGACTCACCGGCTCTTTGGCTACTACAGCTCTATCTAGGACTCTGTTGCTGGAAACTGTAGAGGCTTTATTGATCGACATCTCTGCCTGCTTTTCCAAAAGAAATTGGTATGTTTTTTCGTTAACCCGATATTTTCTCTGAAGATCGGCAAGTTCGCGTTCTTTTTCGGGCAACTTCAGCAACATCGTCTCTTTTGTGTAAATCGTATCTTCAATCGATCTTCTTTTTTCTCTTAAATTGTCACTGATACTCTCAATCGCACTCTCTAAAGCCATTTTGATATCTTCGATCTCTTGATTCGCCTTTTCCACATCGGGATGATTTTCCGTATACATCGCAAGCAATTTGATTTTGTTGGATTTGGCCTTTTGCAAATCACTCAACAGTGTAGCGAGTACTGGATACTCTTTTGCCAATGAAGAAACAGCTCCATAATTCCCATTTTTAAATTCGTTATACAGTGCATTGAAGGCACTCTCCTGAATTTTGATCTCCGCCAATTGAGACTGAAAATCACTCAGTTTTCTCAGCGTTACATCGGATTCGGTATCGATGTTGACAAGGTTGTTCTCTTCTTTGAAATTTTCAAGTTTGATCGCAGATTCTTGGAGCTTTTTACTTACTTCCCTAAGCTGTTCATCCACAAATTTCAAAGCGCTGGAAGCTTTGGATGTTTTGCTGGAAATACTCTGCTCAAGGTAATTATTCACCAATGCATCTAGAAAATCTTTCGCTCTTTGAGCAACATTGTCTTGATAAACCATTTTAATGATTGAACCGTTTTTCGATACAGGGAATACATTTAACCTTTTGGAAATCTCATCAATGGCCGTATCGTCATCCAAAATGACAAACGAATACTCTTCCGCTGAAACATTACCCACTTTTTTGACGACGAAACTGAAGTCCTTATTGTCGATTTTTTCTCCGAAATTATGTTGTCCCTGATAATGAATCCTTTTCTTACTCGTACCCAACAAATTTCCCAATTGACTTTCATGTGTTTTTAAAATAAAAGAAGAATCGTTAATCGGTTTGAGTTCGAATACCGTCTCATAAACCTTGGGATTTTTAATTTTGATCTCGCTGATTATAAAAGGTGAATTTTTATATAATTCGCTTGTTTTGTAATTCTCTTTTACAAAATAACGAACATTGTAATTTACATATTTCATCGCTTTGGCGATCAGATTTCTGGACTTTATAATTTCTACCTGTGTGTCGATAAGTGTGGCATCTTCACCAAGTCCTTTACCACGTACAACCGAATCCAGACTAAGGTCCAATTGATCGTTGCTCACCTCCACTGTCGCATACGTCTCATAAACAGGTGTAGCGAAATAAGCATATACACCACCGCCTATAAGGAACAATATGATAAT
This sequence comes from uncultured Campylobacterales bacterium, assembly GCA_964443745.1. Lineage (GTDB taxonomy): Bacteria > Campylobacterota > Campylobacteria > Campylobacterales > QNZT01 > CAYUEN01. The sequence continues at coordinate 29,252 of CAYUEN010000006.1, forward strand.
CAGAATACTTGATAATTTATGCTTTCCAAGTAGTTTCAAAATTTTATTCAAATCTTTATTTTCATTTGTCACTATAGACTTTTTTTCTTTATTTGCCATATTATGCTCCTTATCTGCCGATATAATCTTGATACGAGTTGATATCGAATACACGCGTATTGGTCAACTGTTTACCCGTAAATAGTGTTGAAAGAACACGTCCAACGATATCTATACCTGGTAATGTTTCTGCGATAGAGAGATTTTTTCTTCTTTCAGCATTCGGCTGTACATAAACGACATCATTGGGATAGAGTGTCAATTTAGCTGGATTCAACGCGGTTATTTTTGTCAAATCCACCGTTTCCACTATCGGTTTTTCCATCGTACCTCTGATGATCTTGATACTGTTTCTCTCGGCAAAATCGGTCATGTCCCCAGCATTTGCCAATGCTTCGAGCAAGTTGGAGGTGTCTTCGATGATATCGACTTTACCGGGACGACGTACCTCGCCTATCACAAATACGCGCTTGTTCAACACTTCGACATTGACATGCGAATTTCTGATATATTTGGCATACTCTTTCGAGAGCAGATTGCTTGCTTCTCTCGCCGTCAAACCTGCGACACGAACCACTCCAAGAAGAGGCAAATCGACTGTTCCATCTCTCGCGACAAGCACACCCCGTTCGTCTCTTGGTGCCACTTGCGCCCTGACATCTCTCGTACTGAGCTCCGGATGGTTGTATACCAAAATCGAAAGTCGATTGTTGGGAACGATTTTATACTCATAAACTCCTCTTTGAGAGCTGGTCGCAAATTGACTCTCTGTCTGATTGGTTATCTGGTGATGAGGATCTTGAAAAAGAAGATATTTATCCCTTTTTGTACTACACCCACTCATCAACACAACAGCCAAAATCGTAGAGATAAGGGTGATATTTCTCAACTTCATAGTATTCCTTTCATTTTTTTTAGACATAATTTGTAATCATTATATTTTAATAAACTTTACTATAAATTAATACATATAATAAAATTTACCAAAATATAATTTATACAAATTATGTTGCCTTTTTACACATTTCAAGGGAATATTTTACTTTAAGGTAAAATATCTATTCGTGTTTCCAACTCTTCTTCAAAACAAACAATTACCATTTTGGCTTTAGTTGTCTTGTTAAAACCTTCTGCAAACATAAAATCGTCAATTTGAATTTTTTTTGAACCTTTGAAAGATATTTCTGCAAATTTTGTGAAAATATGTGAATCTTTTATATCTATATCACAAATAGCAGGATGAAAATGGAAATAGGCAAAATATTCGTATTGACCTCGACTTGTTCCTGTTATACTATCAGATATCTTTATGAAGTCCTTTTTAAATTCAAAACTTCGCAAATGGTAGAGACCCAACTTTTTATACCCATCGTGAATCGCCGTTATTTTCATATGCTCTTCTTTCAAAGAAACCACATGTGCCCTTCGAGCCACACGAAAACTCGACCAAACTTCCGACTGTTCTTCATTTCCAATTTGTACCGTATTATGTGCCCTGGTCGATCTTTCAAAATGACGTACAGCATCGTCTTCATAAGTAGAGATTCCCGTATCGACAATCACGGGAAATTTTTGAACGAAAAGTTCGAAATTGAACGTATCGCTGTGTGCATGTCCGGGAATATAATCGGGTCCGATATTCCCGACATCAACGAAACACTGATATGTGTCACCGGCATACCTTCGATAACCGGATTCTGAAAGTGGCGATTTCTTTGTATGCGATATTCCCAACTCTTTTGCATACCTAAAAAGTGCAAAAGAGTTTGGTGCGATCGTTTTGGCCGTATCGTTGAAACGAGGAACCTCCCCGTTTTCATACGTCATCGTCTCAAGCCAGCCAAGCATCCTTTCGGCTTTCGATTCTAGATATTTCTGTAATTTCGACCTGTCGAAAACATCATTATGTTTTACCAGATTCAGACAATCCAATACCCGATAGAGCATCAACTGATGATACATAGGACTCAACTCGAAATGAGCACCATCCGAAAGAATCTGCTCTTCCAATTCCGAATACAAAATTTCTGTCGCTTTGTGATACAAAAAAGAGTCTTTGAAATAGTAAGCACCGAACAAGAGTGAAAAACCATTTTCGAGCAAATGATTTCCAAGAAGCTGATATTCGAGATTATCCGCCAAAATATAATATTGGGCATAAAGAGCATCATCGACTTTTCGATCTTCAATTTCGAATTTGACTAGAAATTTAATCCAGTTTATCCCCCGAAGCGAAATCGGAAACGGCTCCAGACCATCTTTTATTTTGTGTAAATTTCGTATATAGTGATGAATCAGCTCCAATCCGACTTGACGTGTCATCTCTTTTTGCATTAAAAAGTCAAAATAGTTCAGATTGTATGTCCACAATTTTCCATTCTTGGAATAATTCCACATTATCTGATCCCGAGGAAATTCCACGGGTATATTTAAAAATTGAAAATGAATTTTCTTCCCTTCGACTCCAACAGAAGAATACGCAGGAACGCTTTCAGTCAATAGGAGTCGAACACTTTGTGAATCTTTGGAGAATGGATAGGAAAAACGGGTCATCTTTCTCAATTTTCCCCGCAAAAAATAGTAGAGTCGATATCTAATCTGAATGGGTTTTAGATATCTTATAGTTGCAAAAAGCCTTTGCAACTTCTCAACTTTCATCGGCAAAACCTATCTTTTTCAGAAATTGCCTACTAGCCTTTTGGGAATCGTAATCCTCCCCAGCAGAATAAGCTTGTTCAGCCATCTGTTCGAAATTTTTTTTATTGAATGCACAAATACCCTTCACTAGAGCATCAAGATTCTTCGACTCTATCAAAAAACCAGTTCTTCCCTCTTCGACCATCTCCTTTATAGAAGGAAGTAAGGTAGAAAGCACCGGTCTTCCTGCCATAAAAGATTCGATAATGACACCCGGATAACCTTCACGATAACTGGGTAATACAAGTACATCATACTGCTGAATGGTCTCGATCACTCTTTTTGGATCGACAAACCCTCTATAACGCAAATTTGGCAAAGAGAAATCTTTTTCATGATAATACCGCTCATCTATCTTCCCATAAAGATCGATTTGATACTCTTCACCTACATAACGTGCAGCCTGCATAAGCTCGTCAATACCTTTTTCTTTGGTAATACTTCCAATAAATATAAATCTTTTTTCATACTCTTTTTTTGAAAATCCTCCTTCGGGACGATGACGGACATTGGGAAACCAGAACGTATTGGGATTAAAAGGTTTAAAATACTCCACAAGATATTTCGTTTCAAAAAAAACCGTATCTGCGTGTTTTAGTGCATATCTAGCCAACGCTTTTCTAATAATACCAGCTTCTTCATACTCCTTGTGCATCATTCCGGCAAATTTGCGCAAACTGACACTTTTCCCCAATAATTTGGCATAGAAAATGACGAGCGGAGCAATCCAGATGAAATGGTTCGTATTTCCATGAAGAGAGATATGGTCGTAAGCTTTCAACTTTCTGAAATAGTTCTTTAAAATAAATAAAAATGTACTTAAAGAATTTTTGAAATTATCTGTATTGGAATCGATAACTTCATAAGAAACTCCATATTTATCTAGATCATACAGCAACTGAGCAAACAATACATCGGTACCACCTGCTCTGGTTTCATCACTCCTACAAAAAAGTGGTCCAATAAAAAGTATTTTTTTGGTTATGGATTTTTGCATCGTCATTGCTCCTGATTAGAAATAGACTTCTATCAATTTATATCGATTTCATCGAACAGTGTAATAGGTGGTTCTTCATACTCGCAATTTTTCTTTTTTTTCTTATATTCTTCGAGATGGATCAAATATTCACCAAGCTTTTCTATATCGTCAAAATGATACAACAGGCCACACCTTTTCTCCTCTATGATCGTTTCAACATAGGGATTCACTCTACTCATAATGACAAACGTACCTATATACATAGCCTCCAAGACCACATTTGGCAACCCTTCCCAGCGGGAACTCAATACAAAAGCATCAGCAGCTTGAATATATTTATGGGGGTTTTGCTGAAATCCCATAAGAAAAACATGTTTATCCAGTCGATAATCGTCGATCAATTTTTGGAGTTTTTCACGATCTTCTCCCTCTCCCAGAATATACAGTCTTGTTTTGGGAGCCTCTTTAATTACTTTTTCCATGACTTGTATCAATAAATCAAAACCTTTTTGATATGAGAGTCGACCAACAGCAACCAAATTCCGATATTTTGTATCAAATATTTCTACACGTTCTTTAAGGTTTTTTTGAATCGTTTCCTTATCTATTGGATTGATCTGAGTAACTATTTTTTCCCTTTTGATCCCAAAATGTTTTTCTATTTCTTGAGCCATTTGAGGTGTTTGCGCGACAATTCTATAACTTTTTGGATAGAGTAACGAAATCAATACCTTATCCAACAACTTGAGTGTTCCATTTGTGATTTGGGCACTGGGTAGATTGGGTTCTCTAATATAAATCTTTATTTTTTTCGAAATAAAGAAAGAAGCCATCAACACCAAAAGATTCATACGATTGGTTGTCGAAAAAATTATATGGGGTCGAATTTCCCAAATCTTTTGAATCAAGGCGAAAAGCGCCTCTCTGGTACGTCTCTTGTTTAAAGAAAAGATTTCGATATCTTTCGGAATAAGATATAAAAGTGTATCGATCGTTTCATCTACCAACAAAAGTGTTATATCGTATTTTTCTCTCTCAAGTCTTTTAATAATGTTGATAATGACACGTTCAGCACCACCGCCTCCCAAATTTGGAAGCGTAAAAAGAATTTTTATCTTTTTTGCATCTTTCTTTTTCACTCTCAAGCTACCTCATATTCACCCGAAATCTTATGGGAATATCTTTCAATCAAGACAGAAAGCAATATCAAAAAAATCATATAAAGCTTGATACTGTAGGAAACCGTACCCATTTCAATAAACAACAAACTAACAATAGAGACAGATAAAATATATCTTTTGTCAGGATCCGTAATTTTTCGAACCCGTCTGACAAAATAGACATAGATTGAATAAAATATTATAAAACCAAAAATTCCCAAATTCGCCAATATTTCAGCATAATTGTTATGGGCATATAATTTTGAGGTACTTTGCAACCTAAAAGTATCCAATCCCGTCCCTATAAACGGGTGTTCGCTGAAAACCTTCAGAGCCTCCTCGATCAATAGCCTTCTTTCTGTAGTACTACTTCCAGTAACTGGATATTTGAGATCCCTTTGAAACTCTTCAAATCTCTTTTCTGTTTCCGTCAAATTTTCGGAAATTTTGGAAAAATCAATTGTCTGAGTTATCGCAATGAACGCCACAATCATAACCAATCCCAATCTATACAAACGTTTTTGATTTTTCATTGCTACCAATAGATAGGCTGCGACCAACAAAGGACTGATAATAATCGCTTTTTTTGAGGCAGTTAACAAAATTACATAATAGGCAAGAAAGATATTGAGATATTGATAATAATAAAAATATTTATTGAGCGTTTTCTCCTGCAATAAATACCAAATACTCGAGAAAATAGAAAAAAACATAAAAAGTGCCAACATATTGGGATTTTCTGTCGTACCGAGCGCTCGGCCTCCCGCAAAAAGTGGAAAAAATTCAGGAATAATATTCAAAAAAAACAGATAATTAACAAACGATCCGATTAAAATTCCATTTAAAAGTGTATCTTCTAAATGAAATCTTTTAAAAAGATTGTAACTGATCAACAAGAAGAGAGCGATATAATAGAGTTGGAAACTTCTATCCATACTGATGTTGAAATCGATACTCCAAAACACACTTGCAATTGCATATGTAGCAAATAAAAAATAAGCGATTACAACATAATTCAACTCGATACTGCTGCGTTCATCCGCATAAATCGCATAGAACGTCAAAATCAGCAAAATAAATCCCAAAATATGACTGATTTGATAATTATATGCTTGAAATACGATCAAAGATGCAAAATAAAGCGTCGAAATCCAAGTTAACAATTTTGTCAATAACATCTTTTCCCTTCGTTTTTGAGCTTAACCAATTATCGTCAATTTTAAAAAAAATTAAAATTATTTATTTTGTATCTATACTTTCGAAATAGTATAGAGAAATTTACCTGTTGGAGTTTTTGGAATTTCATCTACAAACTCAAAGATAACCTCGGTATTTTCACCCATGACATGTTGAATTTTAGATTTAATGTCCAAAAGTTCCGACTCCAAAAGCTCATCACTTTTTACAATTTTGATCACCAGCTTCTCAAGTTCCTCCTGAATTACCTGGAACTGTTTGATATGCCCTTTGTTACAAGTCACACCAACAAGATAGACAAAAAATTCCGGCACCAGAATCGAACCTGATTTTGTTTTGATAATATCACTCGAGCGTCCTATGACCTTCTCAAGTTTTGGATAGTTGCATCCACAGGAGCATTCAACCTCTTTTGCCATCACTCCAATATCTCCAATCTTATACCGGATTAATGGCATCGAAAAATTTTCCAAAGAAGTAACAAGAATCTCTCCTTCCTCTCCAGGTTCACACCAAGTGCCCTCTTTGTTCACTACTTCTACAAAAACATGTTCACTCATGATATGAAGTCCGGAATGTGCGCTGCATTCGGATGCAATCGATCCTATCTCTCTGCTGCCATAATGGTTGAAAACTTTACAACCGAAAACCTCTTCCACCTCTTTTCTCATAAAATCGAAAAGAGTTCCGGCGGTACTGTGTATAGCATGTTGAGGATGGATCTTGATATTTTTCTCTTTCGCAAATTTAGCCAATTCATATATTGTCTGCGCATACGTGATGATTACACAAGGACGTTCACGATCCAAAACATGTAAAAAATCCCGCATCTGTTCTTCCGTCATCGTAAAACTGTTCAGAATTTTGTAATTCATGAGAAATTCGACAATACGATGTTTCAAGGGTTTTTTCCCTTCATATGTATCTCGTTCGGCCCCCCATATTTTTACGACAGAATCGTACAACCCACATCCTCTCCAATTTATTGCGATGGCAAAATTGGCAAGATTGTTCACTTGATAATGGCGATCCTGCATAAAAACGGTCGGAACTCCGGTCGATCCTCCCGAACTGTTTTTATAACCACCCCTTTGACGTATCTCATCTGAATGCAATTTTTCTTGTTGAGAACCTATCAAATCTTTTGTCAAAAAAGGTATTTTTTGCATCTGCGAAAAATCATCGATTCGAATTCGTCCATCGCGCACAAGATGATGTTTTTCAAAAAGTTCACGATAGTAAGGAACATGATCATAACTGTATTGAAGTGTTCTATTCAACTTATCCAGTTGTCTGGCATTGATCTCTTCTTTGCTTTGATACGGAAAAGTCTTAATTTTACGATATTGCTTGACGACGTCTCTAAATTTGGTATTCCATACGACATAGTTCAATATTTTCTGTATTTTCAACATCTTTTCACCTTATACCAAATAGTAGTTTTATATGCCTGAGTCTGGGAATTTTCGGATTTTTTACAAAATACCTCACCAACATCTCAAAATTCCACCACTTCTTGTAAATCTTCCAAGTTTTCCGATCCTTGGGTAACCAGCGCGGAACGGAAATTTTTTTGGGAAAAATTTTACGATCATCGAAAAAGGCCGTAAAATAGGTGATTTTAAAAGTTTCATCCACTTCTACAATTAACGCCTCTCTATTCATTTTCAGTGGTTCTTTGACAAACTGTCTACAAAACTTTTTACCATCGTACATAGCCGGTACATCCAAACGTGGAAAAATGAAATTTCCCAATCCGTAAAAGATATATTTACCGCGATATTTTTCTACACTTTGAACGACATGGGCATGATGACCGATAATTAAATCAACACCCTGATCTATGAAATTATGAGCCAATTCGATATCTCCCGGCTTTGGATAGTGTACTTCTTCCTCTCCCCAGTGCAATACCAATATAATCTTGTCCATTTCGTCTCTGTATCGAGCGATATCCTTAAGAATACGATTTTTCTCGAGAGGTGCACTGCCGTTTGATTCTTCACTTCCAAAAACAGCATGGGTCGTCGGACAACTGTAACCGAAAATGGCGATTTTTTCTTTTCCTTGTTCTACGACGAATGGATTGTTGAAATCGTTTTTCTCATTACCAGCACCAAAATAGGCGATTTTTTTCTCTTCAAGATATGCGATGGTCTTCGCAAATCCCTCCTCCCCATAATCCATAATGTGGTTGTTTGCCAAATTCACCGCCAACGGCAATTTTCCAAACGTCTCCTCTATAAACGATTTTTCAACACCGAGGTTGATCTTGTTTTTTGCCGGCTCTCCGGTCGTGCTTAGCGGATATTCAAGATTGACAATATAAGATTCGACCGGAAAGGCCACCTTACAGGCATAGGGCAAATAGAGGTCCCCCATAAATTGCAATTTCATTGTTTCTCCTGTGGTTTCAACCTGGCATAAATGATGTATATCGTTATCAGATTGACAGCGACACTACTAACCATAAACATCCAAATAGAGGCGATATATGAATCGAATAATGCATATCCGAGATAAATGGATCCAAACCGCAAAAAGACCGAAACGATCTCCAAAACCAACTGAAATTTCTGAATTCCCAAAATACTGTAAGTGATAACAGAAGGGGTGTTGATAAAAAGAAAAAGAAACCAGACAATTAAAATTTGGGCGATATGACCCGATTCTATCCACTCTTGACCAAAAATCCAACCAAAAATCGTTTCTCCAAAAAATAAAACCACAACAAAAGGTATAAAAAATATCTTTACCAGCCCCAGTGTGGTTTTCATATACAAACGAAAAATATTTTCTCCGTTGGCATACATTTTGGAAGCACGCTGATAATAGACCTCCCGCGTAGAACCTCCAATCAACGAGACCGGTGCCTGCAATACGCGGACCGTAAGCGCGTACAATCCCGCTGCAGCGGGAGAGAAGAGCGCGGTCAACATCAATACAGGGATATTTTGGGAGATAGCATTCAAAAACGTCGTAAAGCTTTGATATTTTGGAAAATTATCATACTTCTTTGCATTGTAATAGATACGCCTTTTCGAAAAATTTTTTAATTGCAGCGTCTGCTTTTTGATATGATAACTTACAAAAAGAGATACCGAAACGGTGTCAGCTATGATTTTTCCCGAAATCAACCCATTCCAGTTCAAAAGATAACGGAACATTGTCTGAACAGATGCGATAGTAAATGCATTGGTCACTTTGACTGAAGCGATCTTCTTATAGAATTGATGACGACTGGAGTAGGCGGTGAAGATCTGAAAGAGGCCTGTCAATAAAACACCAACAGGAATCAGCCATATAATGGAAGAGAGCTCCGGAAAATGTTCTATCAAAGCGGTATGAAAAATCAGAAGAATCATCGTTGTCGCAAGCACCATAGAAATGGTAATGATCAGTGACAAAAAAACCAGTGCCTGTGCGTCTCGATCACGTTTGGGAAGCATAATCGCCAACTCGTATTTCCAGCTTGCAACAACGCCTAAAATAAAAACGATCGACAAAAAGAGTGAGTAGATACCGAACTCTTCGGGCGTATAGAGTCTCGTTAAAACGGGGATGATAGCCAACATCAATACCTGGGCGATAATCGTCCCGGACATCAATGTCAAAATCTGGAGAATATAGGTGCTCTTTTTTATCCTCTCAATCAGCTGGCTAAACATCTATTTTATGCACTTTGCGTCAACTGTCCACTACTCTTGTCTGTACGCAGTATCTCCAATTTGCAGAAACTGAGCACACGCTTGTCTTTCGCTATTTCAATCTCTTTGAATTCACTGTGCGCCACCAAAAAGACAATGATATCCGCCTCTTCGATCGCCTTTTTGTAATCGACGATTTCGAACTCAGAGAACTCTTCGATGTTAGGTTCGACCGCCAAAACCTCCACCCCTCTTGCAATCAGGCTCCGGGTGATATAAAGAGCCGGGGATTCTCTCAGATCGTCGATATCTGGCTTGAAAGCCAACCCCATACAGGCGACTTTCGGGCTCTTCCCTTCGATCTTTTCGAACCTCAACACTTCGTTTTCCACCTTTTCGATGACCCACTGGGATTTGTAGTCGTTCACCTCTCTGGCCGTCTTGATCAGTTTCGCGTCCCCCTGGGCCGCATCGACGATAAACCAGGGATCGACCGCGATACAGTGGCCGCCCACCCCGCATCCCGGCTGAAGGATATTGACTCTCGGGTGCCTGTTGGCCAGATCGATCAATTCCCACACGTCGATTCCGAATTTATCGCAAAGTATGGAGAGTTCGTTGGCAAAAGCGATATTGACGTCCCTGAAACTGTTTTCGGTCAATTTCGCCATCTCGGCCGTCTTCGCATCCGTCTCGAGAACCTCTCCCTTGACGAACGTCCGATAAAATTGCGCCGTTTTTCGCGTCGCCTCTTTGGTCGTTCCGCCGACGATTCTGTCGTTGTGTACGAGTTCATGCATAATTTTGCCAGGAAGCACCCGTTCGGGACAGTGGGCGAAGTGGAGTTTCGTCGTATCCACCCCCTCTTTTTTAAGTGTCTCTTCCATTTTTTCGGTCGTTCCCACCGGTGAAGTCGACTCGAGAATGATGATATTTCCTTCTTTTACGTAAGGCGCTATCGACCTGGTCGCGGAGATGACGTAGTCTATATTGGGAACATGATGCTCTTTGAAGGGTGTAGGAACGGCGATGATGAATACATCCGCCTCGGTCGGCTTGGTATCGGCGACCAATCTGCCGGATTTGACGGCCGATTGTACGAACGTGTCCAGATCGGGTTCCACGATATGGATATGTCCCTCGTTGATGATATCGACCGTTTTTTGCACCACATCCACACCATGTACCGAAAAACCGCGGTTCGCCAGCAATGAGGCGGTAGGCAGACCGATATATCCCAATCCTATGACACAAATTTTCTGTATACGCATGTTACTTACTCTCTTTCAAATAGTTTACGATCCGTTCACAGGCTCTACCGTCCCCGTAGGGATTGTGCGCTTTCGCCATACGCTCATACGCTTCGCTGTCACGCAACAATCTGCGACACTCCCGAATGATCGCCTCCTTATCCGTACCCACGAGGCGGACCGTACCGGCTTCCACCGCTTCGGGTCTTTCCGTCGTATCCCTCATGACAAGTACCGGTTTGCCCAGACTCGGCGCCTCTTCCTGAATCCCACCGCTGTCTGTGAGGATGAAGTGAGCACGGTTCATAAGAAACACGAACGGCTCGTAATCGAGCGGGTCGATCAAATAGACGTTCGTTACGTCCGAGAGAATCTCTTTGACCGGCTTTTGGACATTGGGGTTCAGATGGACCGGATAGACGATATCGATGTCGGGATTTTCGCTGGCAAGCTTTTTCAACGCTTCGCAGATATTCAAAAATCCCTGGCCGAAATTCTCGCGTCTGTGTCCGGTTACGAGAATCATTTTCCGATCATTCCGCAATCTATATCCCTCTTTTTCGATCAACCGCTCCAGCGCTTCTTCGAGCCTGGAGTCGGATTCTATTCTCTTGACGACACTGAGCAAAGCGTCTATCACCGTATTGCCTGTGACGACGATATGACTACTATCGACATTTTCCGCCAAAAGATTTAATCGACTCCGCTCGGTGGGAGCGAAATGGTAGGTCGTCAAACGTCCCGTCACCTGACGGTTTCCCTCTTCCGGCCAAGGGGAGTAGATGTTGTGCGTACGTAGGCCCGCCTCCACATGTCCGACCGCGATTTTTTGGTAGTAGGAAGCGAGCGCCGTCGCCATCGTCGTGGCCGTGTCTCCATGAACGAGTACGACATCGGGCTTCACATCCGAAAGTACCGGCCTGAGTCCAAGCAGTATGTTCGCCGTCACTTCGTACAGATCCTGTCCCGGCTTCATCACATCCAGATCGTAATCGGGTTCGATATCGAAAAGATGCAATACTTGATCGAGCATTTGTCGATGCTGCGCCGTCACGCATACGATCGTCTCGAATCGCTCCGCCTCGTTTTGAAACGCCTTGACCAGCGGGGCCATCTTGATCGCCTCCGGACGGGTGCCGAAGACCAGCATCACCCTTTTTCGATCCGTTTTCATATCTTTTTTTCCCATTCGAGTGCAGTTTTGCAAATCAAAGAGAGATCGTCATATTTTGGTTTCCATCCCATTTTTTCTCTGATTTTGGTGTTGTCTGAAACCAACGCGGCCGGATCCCCCTCCCGTCTGGGTGCGATCTCTACGGCAAAATCAACTCCACTTACCGCTTTCATCGTATCGAGCACCTCTTTGACGCTGAATCCATGCCCGTATCCACAGTTGAAGATATCGCTTCTTTTCTCTTTTTGCAGATAGGAAAGCGCATCAAGATGTGCGCTGGCGAGATCTTCGACATGGATATAATCCCGAATACATGTCCCGTCGGGTGTGGGATAGTCGTCTCCGAAAACGAACATTTTCTCTCTTTTTCCCAATGCGGTTTCCGCCGCCACTTTGATCAGATGGGTCGCATTTTTGGTGGATTGACCGATTTTCCCATCGACACTCGCACCTGCGACATTGAAATACCGAAGGGCGACATAGTTGAAATCTTCGTACGCTTTCGCACTGTCGCGAAGAATCCACTCGCTCATAAGCTTGCTGGTACCATACGGGTTGATCGGTGCCGTCTGGGCCTTTTCATCGATGGGAATCTCCTCCGGACTCGGTTCGCCATAGACCGCGGCGGTGGAAGAGAAGATGAAATTCCCAACACCGTATCGTACGCAGTTTCGAATGAGATTGGCGGTATTGGCAGTATTGTTCAGATAGTATTTCAGAGGATCGCTCACACTCTCCGGCACGATCAGACTCGCCGCAAAATGGATCACCGCATCGAAATTTCCCGCCTTGAAAACCCTCTCCACACCTTCAAAATCGCTCAGATCCAAATCGACGAATTCTCCATACAGAATCGAATCTTTAAATCCCGTGACGAGGTTGTCCAAAACGGTAATCTCATGTTCGGTACGCTCCCCCAACTGCTTGACGACATGACTGCCGATATATCCCGCTCCGCCGGTGACCAATATACGCATTTACCTCTCCTCCAATACTGTTTGTATAATTTTGAAATATTGTCGACTCTGTGCCTCTCTAAGAAAACTCTTTTTGATAAAAACCCTGTTTTTTTCCGATATTTTCAATTGATCCCTTTTTCGATAAAAGTGCAAAATAGCCTCTTTGAGATCTTCCACTTTATTTGGATCGATGGTCAAAACGTTTTCAAGCCCCTGTACAAATTCTCTTGCGATTCCCTTCCCTGCATAAATGAGAGGTAGTCCCGTAGAGATATATTCGTAAATTTTGGATGGAACTGCCGCTGCAAACTTTTCATCCAATTGCGTATACAACACATGGGATTGCTGATAAAAACCATAGAGTTCTTCTCTGGGGATTTTACCGAACATCTTGACGTTGTTGATTCTGTATTCTTTGAGATATTGTTTCAAAGAGATATATTTCGGCCCTTCCCCCACAATAAAAGCACGGATATTCTCCAAATCTTTGACTGCATCTACCAATATTTGTATATTTTGTGCAATACCTACATTGCCAATATAAGTAACAGTAAAAGGGGTGTCCATACCATATGAAATTTCACACAGTTTTTCGAAGCGTTTCTCTTCAATACCATTCGTCATACGCGTTACTCGCTGACCAGGGACATTGCGTTCAACCCACTCCTTTTCGAAATTATTCGTAACGGTCACCCAATCAAAAACGGCCAACGATCTCTTCATCAATGCCGTCAAACTCTTTTTGATAATCTTTTTGAACTTCGAATTCTCGTCGATATACAACCAAACAAGATCCCTGATATCGACGATCCGTTTACCTTTACCAAAAAGTGCCAAGGCGGGAATGATAAACATAAAAGGGGTAGATGCGATCGTAATATCCGCTTTTACATTTTTCGCTTTTCGTACCAACCGAATGGAATATTTCAACTCATACAATGCCCGTTGAAAAAACTGTTCTCCTGTAAAATTCTTATTTTTTACAATATAGTTGACATAGTAGATCTCGATATTTTCGGAAAATTTCACTCTCTCCTGCTTTTGGGGTTTGTTTCTTTCCGTAATGACGAAAATATTGATCCGATATCTAGTTTGTAACAATTTTGCCAGAGTTAGTAGCCGGTTGGTGGCCGAAACGTTTTCTGGTAAAAAATGACTTGTGAGCAAATTGATTGTCTTCATAAAAACTAACTGCACTCCATACGGATTTTTAAATAAAAAATAATTTTACCCAAAATGGCTTTGTTACTCATTCTAAATCGGCAGCAGAAAAAATAGTTTAAACCATTGACGTGATAAAATTACCAATTTTCTTTCAATTTAATCATTTAGTTCGATATCAAACCTACCTTTCTTAATTTGTCTTGAAACAAAATATTGTTTTTGGCATATCTTTTCTATAACAACACTCCCTCCTGTATACATTCAGAAAAAGAGGAAATATCCGATCTAGTAACAGACTATCACAATAATATAAAGGATACCCGACTCTATGTGGAATGTTCAACTTTTTAAACTCAATTATGATGAAAAGGAACCGGAAGCTGTCAAAGAAGTGGTTGAGAGTGGATGGATCACAATGGGAGAAAAAACCAAAGAATTCGAACAAAAGTTTGCTAATTTGTTAGGAAACGAAGCAAAATGTACCGCGGTATCCAGTGCCACAGCCGCTTTGCATATGTCGCTTTTAGCACTCGATCTCAAAGAGGGAGATGAGGTCATCATTCCGGCGCTCACTTTTGTCGCGGATATCAATGTAGTCCGTATTGTAGGAGCCACCCCCGTGCTGGCGGATTGTGAAAGTTTTGAAAACTGGAACGTTTCAGCCGCCACTATCGAAGCGGTTATGACACCGAAAACCAAAGCCGTCATCATCGTCCATTTTGCAGGTTATCCTTGCGATATGGAAGAGATAGTCTCACTTTGTAAAGAGAGAAACGTCGCACTCATCGAAGATTGCGCCCACGCTCCCGGCGCACGCTACAAAGGACAAAGTTGCGGCACATTCGGTGACTTTGGCTGTTTCAGTTTTTTCACCAACAAAAATCTTTCTGTCGGAGAAGGCGGAATGTTGACAACGACCGATGAGTCTAATGACCAGATAGCACGTTACTTAAGAAGTCATGGTATGACGGCCCTGACACTCGATCGACACAAAGGACGTGCTATTACATACGATGTCGCTCGTTCCGGACTCAATTATCGCATTGATGAAATGCGTTCGGCTCTTGGTTTGGTACAGTTAGAAAAACTTGTAAGAGCCAATTATCAACGTAAACTTTTGACAGAATATTATATTCGCCTACTCGAAAATGTCCCTCAGATACAAATACCTTTTACAACATTGCAATCGGTAGAACCAGTCTATCATATATTCCCGATTTTGCTTGATAAATCCATCGATCGTATCGAAATCATCGAACATCTCAAAAAAGAGGGTATTCAATCATCTATCCACTATCCCGCTTTCAGAGAGTTTACGGCATTTAAAGAAATCGGACTCAATCCGGCTCCGATCGCCGAAGAGATCGCCAAAAGGGAACTCACATTGCCACTTTATCCTACAATGAGATTGGAAATGGTCGATATAGTTGTAAATAGTTTGAAAAAGGCGATAACGTTATGATATTGGAACTGATTGGAAGGGACTCCGAACTTTTCGAAGAAGATATTCAGAAATTCGGAAAAGAGTTGAATGAAATCGTCTCAAACAGCTCTTTTTTGGTCATAGGAGGAGCCGGATCGATCGGCCAGGCAGTTACCAAAGAGATTTTCAGACGCCATCCCAAAAAATTGCATGTCGTGGACATCAGCGAAAACAATATGGTAGAACTTGTGCGAGATATTCGCAGCTCCTTAGGATATATCGAGGGAGACTTTCGGACTTTCGCTCTGGACATTGGATCTATAGAATACGACGCTTTTATTGAGGCAGATGGGAAATATGACTATGTTTTGAATCTTTCCGCGCTCAAACATGTCCGTAGCGAAAAAGATCCCTACACTTTAATGAGAATGATAGAGGTCAATATCGAAAATACTGAAAAAACGCTCCTACAATCGATTGAAAAAGGAACAAACAAATATTTTTGCGTCTCCACCGACAAGGCAGCAAACCCCGTCAATATGATGGGGGCGAGTAAACGGATAATGGAGATGTTTCTGATGAGACGCAGTCTACAGATTCCCGTCTCTACCGCGAGGTTCGCCAATGTCGCCTTTTCTGACGGATCATTATTACACGGATTCAATCAAAGAATCCAAAAACGTCAACCACTTTCGGCTCCCAATGACATTAAACGATACTTTGTTACACCTAAAGAGTCCGGAGAACTCTGTTTGATGTCGTGTCTTTTAGGAGAAAACAGAGATATCTTTTTCCCAAAATTGAGTGAAAAACTACATCTGATAACGTTTGCGGAAATCGCTGTCAAATATTTGCATCATATTGGATACGAGCCTTTTATCTGTAAAAGCGAAGAAGAAGCTAGAGCACTGGTAAAAACACTTCCCGATAAGGGGAAATGGCCATGCTATTTTTTTGCTAGCGACACAACGGGAGAAAAGGATTTCGAAGAGTTTTTCACGGAAAAAGAGATACTCGATATGGATCGTTTCAAAAATATCGGGGTCATCAAAAACGAACCTATCTTTGACGAAACCAAACTGATCCATTTTGAAAAGACAATAGAAAAACTCAAAAAGAGAAAGAGGTGGAGTAAAAAGGATCTGGTCGAACTTTTTTTCTATATGATTCCAGATTTCACCCATAAAGAGACGGGTAAATATTTAGATAACAGGATGTAAACATGACTGCACAAAGATTTTTTGATATTCTTTTTTCCGGAACTGCACTGGTGGTTCTTTCACCTTTACTGATTCCTATTATGGTGATTTTGAAGTTTACAGGAGAAGGTGAAGTCTTTTATATTCAGCAAAGGGTAGGCAAAGGAGGCAAAAAGTTTGGCTTGTTGAAATTTGCCACAATGCTCAAAGACAGTCCAAACATGGGAACCGGCACCATTACGGTAAAAGACGATCCGAGAGTTCTTCCTTTTGGAAAATTCTTGAGAAAAACAAAAATAAACGAACTTCCTCAACTAATCAATATTCTCAAGGGCGATATGAGCATTATCGGTCCAAGACCGCAGGATATGCGCTGCTTTATTGTTTTTGACAAAGAGGATCAAGAAAAGATCAAAAGTGTACGGCCAGGGCTCTCCGGTATCGGTTCTATCATTTTCAGAGACGAAGAAGCAATACTTGGACGGGAAGAAATCAAAGACAAAGAAGCCTTTTACGACAATGTCATCTCTCCTTTCAAAGGAAAAGTGGAAAGTTGGTATGTAGACAACCAAAGCCTCTATCTCTATTTTCTTCTGATAGGATTGACAGTATTTGTCGTTCTTTTCCCAAATTATCAAGTACCCTATGACCGACTTTTCAAAGGTATCCCCAAACCACCGGCAAAAATACGCTGGGCACGTCGCAGAAACAGTGCAAAAAAAGACAAGAAACGTAACAACAATACGGTACAGATGGCTTAAGGCTTAAAGCCTACAGCCTTCTATCTCCGTTTCCTGGTAAGGGCGGCCGACCATTTCGAAAACTCTCGCTTTGATATGCTTGATGGTAAAGCCGAATTTTTTGAAAAGCATTTCCGCTTTGCCGCTCGCTCCGAAACTCTCCATACCGATAACTTCGTCCGCATAACGGTACCACTCGAGCCCGCTGGCCGCCTCCACCGCCAAAACTTTGGTGTTCGGATCGATCACAGCTTGCTTGTAGCTCTCCTCTTGCTCGCCAAAAAGCTCCAAACACGGCATACTGACGATATTTGCGTTGATGCCCGCGATTTCAAGGTGACACCCCGCTTGCAAGGCAGGCATCACTTCGCTACCGGTGGCGATGATCGTCACCGTCGCGTTTTCCCTTCGCTTGATTATGTACCCGCCCCTACTCGCATCTCCGAAATCGCTTTTGGGTTTGAGCGTCTTGAGTTTCTGGCGGCTCAAAACGAATCCACAGGGAGCGTCCAATCTCAACGCCACCTTCCAGCAGGCGACATTCTCCGTCGCATCGGCGGGTCTGAAAGTATAGAAATTGGGCAGCGCCCTGAATTGGCTCAGATGTTCGATCGGCTGGTGCGTAGGACCGTCTTCCCCCACTCCGATACTGTCATGCGTCCAGATGAAGTAATTTTTCGCCCGCATCAACGCTGCGAGTCTGACCGCCGGTTTCATATAGTCGCTAAAGACGAAAAAGGTGGCGTTGAAAGGAATGAAGAGACCATAGAGGCTGACGGCGTTGGTGATCGCGGCCATCGCATGCTCTCTGATACCAAAATGGATATTGCGGCCGTTGGGGAAATCACCCATATTTTCGAGTGTGGTTTTGTTCGACGGCGCCAGATCGGCACTTCCGCCGATGAAGCCAGGGAGCGCTCTGGCGATCGCGTTGAGAATTTTGTGGTTGCTATCACGTGTCGCGATAAGGCTGCCCGCTTCGAATCGGGGCCAGACGATCTTGGAAAAATCGGGATGTTCCAACACCTCCAACGTCGCGTTCTGCTCGGCCAAAGGCGCATCCGTCAGCAGTTTTTTCCATTTTCGCTCCGCGAGTTCGCCCTCTTCCACCGCTTTGCGAAATTCGGCAAGTACCGCTTCCGGTACGAAAAATTTCTTCTGAGGATCGAATCCCGCACGTATTTTGGCTTTTTTGATCACCTCTTCACCCAATGGGGCTCCATGCGTATGGGGATCTCCCTCCAGATCGCCCGCCCCTTTGGCGATAACCGTCTCCGCGATGATCAAGACCGGTTTTTGCTGCTCCTCGGAGACTTCGCACAACACCTGATCGATCTCTTTGTAGTCGTTTCCGTCGATGCGGTAGACTTGCCACCCCTGCGCTTCGAAACGCTGTTTGACGTTTTCGCTCCAAGCGATTTGGGTATCTCCTTCGATCGTGATGTTGTTGCTATCGTAGATCATGACAAGATTGTCCAAATTCAGATGACCCGCCAACGCACACGCTTCGTAACTGATCCCCTCTTCGAGATCACCGTCCCCACAAAGACAGTAGACTTTATGGTCTATAATCCTGGCGGTTTCGCTGTTAAGAAGTTTGGCGGCATACTTTCCGGCCATCGCGAATCCCACGGCATTGGCCACCCCCTGTCCCAGAGGCCCTGTGGTCACTTCGATACCGGGGACTTCACCATACTCCGGATGGCCCGGCGTTTTGCTGCCGATCTGCCTGAAATTTTTAAGATCTTCCATACTCAGATCGTATCCCCACAGATAGAGCAGAGAGTAGATCATCGCACTGGCATGCCCGCCGCTGAAGACGATTCGGTCGCGATTGATCCATTTGGGATTTTTGGGGTTGTGGGTAATATGTTTGCTCAATACCGTCACGATGTCCGCCAGCCCAAGCGGGGCTCCGGGGTGTCCGCTATTGGCCTGTTGTACCATATCCGCCGACAAAAAACGTATCGTATTTGCCATATCCGTTAACATCTGCTTGTCCAGCATCTTCTCTTTTCCTTTTAAAAATATCGATCGATCAGATCCGAAAGTCTCTCCCGTAAAACCGGTTGGAGTGACGCGACCATTTTACGACTCTCCTGCAGCAATCTCTCTTTTTCCACTTTGGCGCCTTCGATACCCAGAAGATTCGTAAAAGAGTTTTTGATGCTGTCATTTCCAGTTGGTTTGCCGGCAGCTTCGGAAGTTTGTGTCGCATCAATAATATCATCTTGCACTTGAAACAAAAGACCGATTTTCAGGCCGATTTCATAGAGAAGATCGAGCTCTTTCTTCGAAAGCCCCACGATCACACCTCCCATTTTCAACGCAGCTGCGATCAGCTTGGCCGTTTTGTGCAGATGCAAAAAGGTCAACTCTTCGAGCGAAAGTTTCCTGTTTTCGAAAAAACAGTCGATCGCCTGCCCGAGCACCATACCTTTCGTACCTCCATTTTCTGCAAGAATCTTGATCAACTTGACCTTCGTATCACTGCTGAGGGGTGCATCGGCGATCATCTCGAAACTGTGGGTATTGAGCGCATCTCCCACCAGTGTCGCGACCACTTCGTCGTAGCGTTCGTGCAGCGTGGGAACCCCCCGTCTGAGTGGAGCGTTGTCGAAAGTGGGCAAATCGTCATGGATGAGTGAATAGGTATGCAGCATCTCTATCGCCGCGGCGGGATACATCGCCGAAGGGAGCAACAAAGGCGCGTATGCATCCACCACACCAAGCATCAAGAGAGGACGAAACCTTTTGCCACCGGCTTCGAACATCTCCCTCAATGCATTTTGATAGTGTGGATGAAAACTCTCCGCTTTTGGAAGGTGCTGTTTTAGAAAGGTTTCAAAAGCAGAAAGAAGTCTTTCGTTTTCGGTATCCAAGCGATCCTCGCTATTTGGTGCCGAATCCGCCGAAGGCACCCAGCATATCGGCTGCCGAACGCTTGCGATCCTCTTCCACCATCTTGATCACGTCGTTGATGGCACTGATCAGCAGAATCTGCAGGGATTCCTTGTCTTCGAGCAACGAGTCGTCTATCTCCAGATCGATCAACTCTCCCAGACCGTTCATTGTCGCTTTGACCATTCCTCCACCACTCTTGGCGGTATACTCTTTCGCGGCGCTCTCCTCCTGCATCTTTTTGGCACTCTCCTGCGCCTTTTGGAGCATTTCGCCTATTTTGGAAAAATCCATGTTTTCAAACATGATCTTTGATCTCCATGATCTCGTTATGGTCATCCATCAAAACGACATGCGGTTTGAAACTCTCCGCCTCTTCGAAAGTCATACTCGCATAGGCGATAATGATGATCTTGTCTCCTATTTCTGCTTTGCGTGCCGCGGCACCGTTGAGACAGATATCTCTCTTGCCGCGCTCTCCCTCGATCACGTAGGTCGCGAATCGCTCACCGTTGTTGATATTGACGATCTCGACCCGCTGACCCACGCGCAGTCTGGCCGCATCCATCAGATCCCGATCGACAGTGATCGATCCGACATAGTTGAGATTCGCGTCCGTCACAGTCGCTCTATGCAGCTTGCTATAGAGCATCTCTATGGTCATACCTCTTACCTTCCAGCCATTTTCATCGCTTCGATCGGTGAAATCGCTTCATCCCAGAACTCGTCCGGAATCAGATACTCTTCCACAGGCCTCTCTCCTATGATATGCTCGTCGATGATACGGTCGATTTTCTCCTTGGTCAAACCGACATACATAAAATGGCCTGGCTCCACGAGCATCACGGGACCTAGCTGACATCGGTTCAGACAAGCCGTTCTTACAGGCTGTACCGTCGCGATCAACCCCTTCTCCATCAATTTCATCCCCAGATGTTGAAAAAGATCTCTCGTATTCTCGGTAACACAGCTTGGTTTTGGCATTCCAGGTGGTGCGGATTGTTCACATTTGAATATATAGAACGCTGGTTGCGGTATCCCCATTACTTTTCCCCTATTAGTTTGGTTATGATTCTAAGAAACCCATTCTATACAATTACGTATTAAATTTTTCTTTAATAATTTGTTTAGTTGTCTCCCTGTCGTCGAATGGGATTTTTTCACCCCCTATCTCCTGATAACTCTCGTCTCCTTTGCCCAAAATCATCAATACCTCTCCCTCTTCCAACTCCTCCAACGCTCTAAAAATCGCCTCTTTTCGATTTTCCACGATGGCGACTTTCTCTTTGTCGCCGATTCCTGCGTAGATCTCTTCGATGATCGCCATAGGATTTTCGTTTCGGGGATTGTCGCTGGTAAGATAAATCTTTTTGGCGTAGCGGTTCGCCACCCTTCCCATCAAAGGACGTTTGCTTCGGTCTCTATCGCCGCCCGCTCCGAAAACGAGTGAAATCTCCTTCTCCTTCAACGAGTCGAGCACCTTCTCCATTCCATCGGGCGTATGGGCAAAATCGACGATGACGAGCGGACGCTCGCTCACGACCTCCATCCGACCGCTCACACCCGCGAAATTCTCCACCTCTTCGCAAATCCTCTCCAGAGTATGAGCCGTCAAAAGCGAAACAGCCGAAATGGCCGCAAGAAGATTGTAGAGGTTGAAAAAGCCCTGCATCGGGGAAAAAAACTGCGCCTGCTGATCGAAATGTCTGATCGCACCCGTAATGCCGTTGTTGAGAGAGTAGGCGAGAATATTGAACGAAGCCGGAAGATCGAGTGCGTAGGTGTAGCAGTTTGCGGGGTTGAATTCGATTTTCTTCGCGTCTTTGTTGATCAATTTCATGCTTTCGTCGGCGAAAAAACCGCTTTTGACAGCTCTGTAGGTTTCGAAGTCTCCATGATAGTCCAGGTGATCTTGCGTCAGGTTGGTATAGATCTTCAACGCGAAATCGAGTCCCTCGATACGATTTTGGGCGATCGCATGCGAACTCACCTCCATCACGAAGTAACCGCATCCCGCCTCTTTCGCCTCTTTGAGATGATGAAGCGTCGAAAGCAGCGGAGGTGTCGTCAGCGATTTCTCCTCTCTGCGTGCCTCGTCGATGAAAAAGCCGCGTGTCCCCTGCAGCGCCACCTTCTCCCCCAGATCCAGAAGCAGCGAATAGATCGCGGCCGCCGTGGTGGTTTTGCCGTTCGTACCGGTGATGCCTACGAGTTTGATACCGTCGATTTTCCAGAGCTTTTTGAGCGCTTCAGGGGTGAGAATCGGTGCGTTTTTGCTTCTTGCATCCTCCAGATACCTTCTATTTTGCTCGGTCAGCAAGAAAGCGCATTCATAGGAGCACTCCGACGAATTGTCGCTCACATACCCAAACGGAGCGTTTTGGACCGGATATTTCAAGATCTGTTTTTTCTGTCGAGACGTTGAAGCGTCTCTTCGAAGAAGTGGTCGTCCGGATAGAGCATCAAAGCGTTTTCCAGATAATTCAGCGCGATATCCAGATAGTCGTGTTCGATCAAATGGTTGAGAAAATCGACGAAATCCTCTTTTTTGTGGATGATGATTTTGGTACTGAACATCAAATCTTCCAGCGCATCCTTGAAACTACCGCGATTTTCGACTACTCGTTTGAAATCGCGATATTCGATACCATCTTCGAATGCGATCAGACTCTCTTCGATATTTTCTATCAGGGAGTAGAGATTTTCACTTCCGTAATCGACGCTCTCGATGATGTTTTCGACGATTTCGTCCGCATTTTCCGCATCCTGTTGTCTCGTCGCTTCGTAATATTCAAAAAGCGCCACCGCCTCTTCCTCTTTTTCAAGCGCCATATCCGAAAGTACCGCACCTATCCTCGCCTCTTTGTCTTCCGGCGACTCTTTGAGTGCGAGCGCGAAATGAAGCAGCGCGCTTTTGT
Source organism: uncultured Campylobacterales bacterium (assembly GCA_964443745.1). GTDB lineage: Bacteria > Campylobacterota > Campylobacteria > Campylobacterales > QNZT01 > CAYUEN01. The sequence goes on from CAYUEN010000006.1 coordinate 52,699, forward strand.
ATTCCCGTTTGAAAAAGCTGTTTTTGGCGGCTTCTTTGAACTTGTTCACATTCACTCCTGATTCGCGATCTCGTCCATAAGGTGTTCCATACCTTCGGCGAGGTTGATCACTTCGAGTTCAGGATGGATATCGGTCCGCAGTTGTCTTTCGATGCCGTACTTGAGTGTCTGATTACTGGCGGAACATCCGATACAGGCTCCTTGCAATTGCACGAATACTTTACCTTTTTTGACGCCAAGGAGTTTCATTCCGCCTCCATCGAGTGCGAGCATCGGTCTGACTTTTTCGAGTGTCGCTTCGACGACGGGCAAAAGCTCCTCATCGGAAAATGGGATCATAGTGTTCCTTTTTTTACGATAATTCCAATCGATAATGAAAATATTGTAACAAAAAATGGTTAAATAGTAAAGCGTGGGTATAAATGGAAGGAAGGAGAGGAAGAGATGTTACATCTCTTCCGTATATTTATCAGACCAGCTCGATAAAAGCCATTTCCGCGGCGTCGCCACGTCTGATACGAGTACGAACGATTCTGGTATAACCGCCGTTTCTCTCTTTGTATTCGGGTGCGATCTCTTCGATCAGTTTCTTGGTCGCAGCTTTGTCCTGCAAAGCGGCGAAGATTGTTCTATGGGTGTTGAAATCGCCCGCTTTCGCCTTGGTAAGGAGCTTTTCAAAATAACTTCTCAGCTCTTTCGCTTTGGGAACGGTCGTCTCGATTTTGCCGTTGGTAATCAGGGCAATAGACATGTTTTTCAGCAAAGCTTTTCGATGACTGGAAGTTCGGCCTAATTTTCTATATCCATGTTTATGTCTCATTCTTTATGCCTCACTCGTTTGGGATTTTAACTCTTCAATTTTTTTGTTCAAAGCTTTGAGGAAATCCTCATCAAACTGGCTTCCGACAGGGAATCCCAGTGCTTCGAGTTTACCTGTGATCTCTTCGAAAGATTTCTTGCCCAGGTTTTTCAGTCCTTTGAGCTCCATTTCACTCATGGTGGAAAGCTCACCTACATATTTGATGTTCGCCCGATCCAGACAGTTGAAACTACGGGCACTCAGTTGTAAATCGTTGACACTCTGAAGCAGTTTTTTCATCTCCGCGGAATTTTCGAAATCGTCTTTGATACTCACGACATCGATATCCATCGCTTTGCTGAAGATGGCGATCTGCGAATTGAGCGCCTCTATCGACTCTTTGAACGCCTGTACCGGTGGAATCTGTCCGTCGGTCTCGATCTCGAAAACGATCTTCTCGAATGTCGGATCGTCTTCTACCAAAACGTTCTCGATCTCGTAGACCGCACGTCTGACAGGCGTGAAATAGGCGTCCACGGCGATGTATTCTTCAGGAACGTCGTCTCTGAATTGTTCACTCGGAACATATCCGATTCCCTTTTCGATAATCAGGGAGAAGTTGAGCTCCGCATCTTCGTTGATCGTCGCCAGGTGCTGCTGGGGCGTTACCACGGCAACTTGATCGTTTTCCAGATCGGATCCCTTGATCTCCTTGTGTCCACTGAAGCTGTAGGAGACTTCCACCTTGTTGGAATCGTTTTTGATTTTGAACCGGATATTCTTCAGATTCAAAATAAAGAGTGCGACATCCTCCAGCATACCGCGGATACTGTCGAACTCATGGCTGACACCGTCGATCTTGACGGCGGTGACGGCATATCCGGCAGAGCTTCCGTAGAGCAAACGTCTCAGCGGGTGCGCGACCGTGACCGCAAAACCGGATTGAAAGGGATAGGCGTAAACTTTGACACTGTTTTCACTTACCTTTTCGATCTCGATTTCATGCGGCATATATAAAGACGTACTTATCTTTTTCATATTGGCTATCCTTGGCTTATTTGGAATAAAGCTCTACGATGAGTCTCTCTTCTACCGGAATGACGACCTCTTCTCTCTCGGGTATTCTGGTGAAAATTCCATACTTTTTGTCGATATCCACATCCACCCACGGTACGATACCCGTCTGTGCGGTCAATTCGCCCGCTCTGACGATCTGTGGATTGTTTTTGGATTTCTCACGGATTTCGATCTTCTGTCCGGGTTTGACGCGATACGAAGGGATATTCACCTTCTTCCCATCCACCAAGACATGTCCGTGTGTAACCAGCTGTCTGGCAAAACTTCTGGTCGTCGCGAATCCCATTCTGTATACGGCGTTGTCGAGTCTTCTCTCCAACAGGGCGATCAGATTTTCACCGGTATTGCCTTCCATTCTGTTCGCATCTTGAAACAGCCTTCTGAACTGTTTTTCGGAAACACCGTACATAAATTTCGCTTTTTGCTTTTCACGAAGCTGCAAACCGTATTCGCTGATCTTGCTTCGTCTTTGTCCATGCTGTCCAGGTGCGTAGGGACGCTTGTCCAACGCGCTTTTTCCCGCAAGCCTTCTTTCACCTTTGAGTGCCAGGCTGACACCCAGTCTTCTTTCAATTTTTTCTACTGGTCCTCTATATCTTGCCATAATTTCTCCCTACACTCTTCTTCGTTTTGGTGGTCTGCATCCATTATGCGGCAAAGGCGTGACATCCTTGAAATAGAGTACCTTGATACCTTCGATTGCGCCGACGCTCTTTACAGCCGTCTCTCTACCGGATCCTGGACCCTGTACCTTGATACCGACCTCTTTGATACCATGTTCCATCGCTTTGGCCATCGCATCCTCTACAGCCTGCTGCGCGGCATAGGGAGTCGATTTCTTGCTTCCCTTGAAGCCCAATCCACCCGCACTGCTCCAAGCGATGACGTTCCCCATCTCGTCCGTGACAGTGATGACGGTATTGTTGAAGGTCGCAGCGATATGTACGATACCTCTGGCGATATTCTTTTTGACTACTTTTTTCTTCGTTACTCTTCTTTTTGCCATACTCTCACTCCGTTACTTCGATGCAGAACCGACAGTTTTCTTTCTGCCTTTTCTGGTTCTTGCGTTGGTTTTCGTTTTCTGTCCGCGCACGGGAAGGCCTCTTCTGTGTCTAAGCCCCCTGTAATTGCCCAGATCCATCAGCGCTTTGATATCCATAGCGACCTTTTTTCTCAGGTCGCCCTCCACCATATAGCTTTCCTGAATCACTTTTCGGATAGCAGCGATCTCGTCCTCCGTCAATTCATGAACACGTTTGTCGTAGGAGATCCCGGCCTTGTCGAGAATATCTCTGGCACTCTTCAGACCGATACCATAGATATAGGTCAGACCATATTCCACTCTCTTCTTTTTCGGTAAGTCTACACCAGCGATTCTTGCCATGGTTATCCTTGTCTCTGTTTGTGTTTTGGATTTTTGCAGATCACTCTGACCGCACCTCTTCGTTTGATAATTTTACAACTATCACACATCTTTTTTACCGATGGTCTTACTTTCATCGTTCGCTCCTCTGTAAATCCTGACAGGCCGTCCATCGACAGCCACAGCCTTCCGGCTTTTCGCCGCTATCTTCACTTACAAACATCGAACGGGTAGGTTTATAGAGATCCATAAACCAGTCATTGAAAAAACAGTGAATTTTTTCAATGACTCTTCTTTCAGTCTCGAAGTTCGAAAAGAGCCGCATTATATCCAAATAAAAGTAAAATTTTACTTATATCTGAATGTTATACGGCCTTTATCCAGACTGTAGGGTGTCAACTCCACCTTTACCCTGTCGCCCGGCATGATCTTGATATAGTGCATTCGCATTTTTCCCGCGATATGACACAACACTCTGTGCCCATTTTCGAGCTCCACCTGAAACGTCGCGTTCGGCAGTGCCTCGACAACGGTACCGTCTATTTCGATCACATCATCTTTCGCCATTTATCCTCCTAATCTTTCGATAAAATTTCCACTCTGTTGTCGACTACAGCCACCGTATGTTCGTAGTGACTTCCTCTAAGCCCGTCTTCGGATACGACCGACCATTTGTCTTTCAAAATCCTCGCGACGCCACTCTTTTGACAGATCATCGGTTCGAGGCAGAAGACCATTCCGTTTTTGATTTTGGGACCCTGCTTCGGATTCGATCCGTCCAGATAATTCGGTATTTCAGGCTCTTCGTGTGGCTTTCTGCCGATGCCATGCCCGCAAAACCCGCGCAAAGGGGTAAACCCCCGCTCGGTGATGAACCGCTCCAGGGCGAAACTCAGCTCCTTAAACCGCATCCCGGGACGAATCAGATCGATCGCGTAATAGAGCGCATCCTTCGCACAAGCAATCAGCGCCTTGTCTTCCTCGGTTATCTCGCCGATACCCAGCGTGACAGCCGCATCCCCATACCAGCCGTCTTTTTCGACGCCGATATCAAGGCCCAGAATGTCGCCCTCTTCGATTTTCGTTTCGTCCGGAATACCATGGATAATCACTTCGTTCAGGGAGGTACACACACCTGCGGGAAAGCCGTAGAGTCCCTTGAAAGAGGGTCTCGCATCGAGCGATGCGATGAAATCTTCCCCCATTTCGTTGATCTCTTTGAGACTCATACCCGGCCGGATATAGGTTTCAAGATGCTTGAGGGTTTTGGCTACATAGCTGTTCGCAACCCTCAGTTTTTCTATTTCTGAGGGTTTGCGTATCGCGATCGCCATCTATTAGAGGCCCACCGCGTTGAGAGTGTTGTATTTGCTCATATAGATCTGCGCTTCGATTTTGCGCATCGTATCCAGAGCCACCTGTACGACGATCAACACGGCCGTACCTCCGAAATAAAACGGTACACCCATAAATTTCACGAGTACCCACGGCAGTGTGGAAATCAATCCCAGATAGATCGCACCACTGAAGGTCAATCGACTGGCCACTTCGTTCAGGAATTCGGCCGTACTCGAACCGGGACGCACACCGGGAATGAATCCGCCCTGTTTTTTCAGATTTTCGGAGATGTCTTTCGCGTTGAACACGATGGAAGCGTAAAAATAGGCGAAAAAGACAACACCCAGAAACATCAGAATATTGAAAAGATAGCTGTTGGGGCTAATCAAATCCGCAATCTTCTGGACATAGGGATTGCTGCTTCCCTGCAACAGGGTCGAAGGCATCATCAAAACGGCCGAGGCGAAAATCGGAGGAATGACGCCACTGAGATTGACTTTGATCGGAATATAGTTCATCACCCTTTTGTTCTGATTTTGCATCATCGTCTTTCTCGAATAGGAGATCGGTATTCTGCGTTCACCCAACTCCACATAGATGATGACGCCGACAGTGATGACGATCACAGCCAGTATCGCAAGAACGACCAGAAAATTGAGTTCGCCCGTATTGACCAGATTGATCGTGCCGCCAATCGCCGAAGGAATACCCGAAACGATACCCGCGAAAATGATCAATGAAATTCCGTTTCCGACACCTCTTTGGGTAATCTGCTCTCCGATCCACATCAGCATCATCGTACCCGCCAGCATCGAAAACGCCGCGATCGGAATGAAAAGGCTCATATCGATCATGATCGCGCTTTCGCTTCCGTTACCCAGACTCTTGAGCCCCATCGAAACACCGATCGCTTGCACGAAGGTGATCACGACCGTCGCATAACGGATGATCTGCATATATTTGGTCATACCGTCTCGCTCTTTTTTCATCTGGCCGAGTGTCGGGAAAGTGGCGGCGAGCAATTCCATGATAATCGAGGCGGTGATATAGGGCATGATTCCGAGCGAAATGATACTCAATCGACTGACCGCATTACCGCTGAACATGTTGAACATGCCCAGCGCATTGTTGGAGTTGGAGTCGAAGAAGTGTTTGATCACATCGACGTTGACCCCCGGAACGGGGATATAGGAGAGGATTCTATACGCAAACAAGAAACCGAGCGTGATCAAAATCTTGTTTGTCAGATCTTTACTCATTACTCTTTTCCGCTATGAGTGACGTTTTCATCTTTGATTTTGGAAGCGAGCGCTTTGGCACCCTTTCCGATCAGTTTCACCTTTTTGACGCTATTTTGCATCTTATGGACGGTTTTGATCGTCTCGATCGTGATTTCATCAAGTTCGGCGACTTTCTTCACTCTGTCCACATTGATGACGTAGGGTTTGACGACTCTGGAGGTAAAGCCGACTTTCGGCAGACGTCTTTGGAGCGGTTGCTGACCGCCTTCGAAACCTCTTTTTCTGCTGTAGCCCGTACGGCTTTTCTGTCCCTTGTTGCCTCGAGTGGCGGTTTTACCCATACCACTTCCCTGTCCACGACCGACTCTTTTTCTATTTTTGGTAGAACCTGTGGCCGATGTCAAATTATCGAGTGCCATATCTATCCTTTTACTGTTTGATCATACTGAGCGCTTTGACCGTCGCTCTGACGAGATTGCCGGGATTGTTCGATCCCAAAGATTTGGTCAGAATATCCTTGATTCCCGCAAGCTCCAAAACCGGTCTTGTGGCACCACCCGCGATCACACCGGTACCTTCGGACGCCGGCTTGAGCAGAATTCTGCTAGCATTGTATTTGAGCTCGATATCGTGCGCGATCGTCGAACCTTTGACATTGACTTTGACGAGGTTTTTGAACGCATCGTCGACCGCCTTCTTGATCGCATCGGGAACCTCTTTGGCTTTGCCCGAACCGTATCCGATGATACCGTTTCTGTTACCGACGACCACCAACGCCGTAAAGCGGAATCTTCTACCACCTTTGACAACCTTGGTCACCCTGCCGATGTTGACGATGACCTCTTCAAACTCTTCTCTGTTAATTTTATCCATTTCCATTCGCCCTTAAAGTGTAATTCCGTTTTCTCTCAAACTGTCCGCAAACGCCGCGACAACACCATGGTATTTGTTGCCTCTGCGATCGAAAACGACTCTCTCGATCCCTTTGCTCTTGAGTGTCTCGGCGAAAATCTTCGCGATGACGACGGCGGATTCTTTGTTGGCCTTCTGTCCCTCTTTCGCTCCGTTGACACTTGCGAGCGTCGTAGCCGTGACATCGTCGATCGCCTGCGCGTAGAGATGTTTGTTGGACTTGAAGAGCGCGACTCTGGGCATTTCGGCCGTACCGCTTATTTTGCCACGAACCCTGTTGACTCTGCGTTGTTGCAGCTTGTTTTTCTTTTTCAGTAATTTCGTTCTCATATCCTACCTCTACTTCCCTGCTGTTTTACCGGCTTTTCTGATGATCACCTCGTCGGCGTATTTGACACCTTTACCTTTGTATGGCTCCGGCGGTCTGAAGCTTCTGATCTCGGCCGCAATCTGACCGACGACCTGCTTGTCGTCGCCCTCTATAGTGATGACGTTTTTCTCTACAGCAATTTTCACATCCTTCGGAAACTCGTAATTGATGGGATGTGAAAAACCGAGTTGCAATTCAAGAACGTTCCCTTTGACGGCCGCTCTATACCCGACACCGTTGATCTCGAGAACTTTTTTGTATCCCTCGGTCAGACCGATGATCACATTCTGGCTCAAAGATCTGAACGTACCCCAGTACGCCCTGCTTTGTCTATCGTCACCCTTGGGTTTGAAAACGATCTGTCCGTCGTCGATGGAAACGTCGACATACCCTCTCGTGTCGATCTTTTTCTCGACATTACCCTTTTTGAAGTTGATCACGTCACCCTCGAGCTTCACGTCGATGCCCGCGGGTATCGTGACCGGCTGTTTACCTATTCTTGACATATTTTTCCTTTTACTTGTCTACGATATCTATCGAATGCCGTAAAATTTCACTTTTACCATACACTGCAGATCAATTCGCCGCCTACGCCTTCTTTGTAGGCCACGTCGTTGCTGAGTACACCTTTGGAGGTACTGACGATGATCGTACCGTACCCGTTCTTGAATCGTTTGATCTCGTCCGCGCCTTTGTAGACACGTCGTCCGGGCTTGGAGATCTTTTTGATTTCATTGATGACCTGATTCCCGCGATCGTCATACTTGAGTACGACTTTGATGAATCGCTTGTTGCCCTCTTCTCTGACATTGTAACTGTCGATATAACCTTTTTCCTGAAGAATCTTCACGACAGATTCCACCAGTTTGGAGTAGAGCAGTTCAGTCACTTCGAGTTTTCTCATAGAAGCGTTTCTGATACGTGTCAACGCATCCGCTACCAAATCGTTTACCATAATCTATCCCCTACCAGCTTGATTTTTTGATACCGGGCAATTTACCCTCGTTCGCCATTTTTCTGAAGCAGACCCTGCAGATACCGAAATCTCTGTAGACAGAGTGCGGTCTGCCGCAAATCTGGCATCTCGTATAGGCTCTCACTGCAAACTTCGGTTTTCTTTTCGCTTTCGCGATCATCGATTTCTTTGCCATTATTCACGTCCCTTCGCAAACGGCATGCCCATCAGTTCCAACAACTTGTACGCCTCTTTGTCGTCTTCGGTCGTGGTCACGAACGTGATGTTCATACCATGAGTTTTTATGATGTTGTCAAATTTCACCTCAGGAAACACGAGCTGCTCGTCCAACCCGAAACTGTAGTTTCCATGCCCGTCGAAACCGTTCGCCGATACGCCCCTGAAGTCTTTCACGCGCGGAAGGGTGATCGAAATCAGTTTGTCCATGAACGTATACATTCTCTTACCGCGAAGCGTCACTTTGACACCGACGGGGAAGCCTTCTCTAAGCTTGAAACCGGCGATCGATTTTCTAGCCCTCGTGACGACGGCTCTTTGTCCCGCGATCAGAGAGATCGTATCCTGAACGTTCTGAAGCACTTTGCTGTCTCTGGCTTCTTCACCCGCACCGACACTGATAACGATCTTTTCGAGTGCGGGAATCTGCATCGGATTCTTGATGTCGAACTCTTTGACCAGCGCGGGTCTGACCGTTTCGTTATACTGTTTTTGAAGTCTTATTTCCATAATTCCTAACCTTCCACTTTAGCGACGTTCGAAATGTGAATCGGCATCTCTTTGTTGACGAAACCACCCTGAGGATTCTCTTCGGTAGGTTTGACCGCCTTTTTTGCGATTTTACAACCGCTGACGATGACTTGCGCCGTCTTGGGAAGCACTTTGAGCACCTCTCCTTCTTTACCTTTGTCGTCACCCGCGATAATCTTGACCGTATCGCCTTTTTTGATTTTGAACTTCGTTGCCATTACAACACCTCCGGAGCGAGTGAAACGATTTTCATAAAGTTTGCGTATCTCACTTCACGACTGACCGGTCCAAAAATCCTCGTTCCGATCGGTTCGTTTTTCGAATCGAGGATCACGGCCGCATTCTCGTCGAAGCGGATGAGCGAGCCGTTTTCTCTCTGAATCTCTTTTTTCGTACGAACGATGACCGCTTTGACCACCTGCCCTTTTTTCACTTTTCCGTTCGGAATCGCTTTTTTGACGGAGGCGACGATCACGTCTCCGACACTCGCGTATCTTCTTTTGCTTCCACCCAGTACTTTGATGCACATGATCTCTTTGGCACCGCTGTTGTCGGCTACCGCCATTCTCGTAAAACTCTGTACCATTACTTCACTCCCTGAGAGACGATCTCTTTGAGTCTGAAAGATTTTCTTTTGGAAAGCGGTCTGCACTCGATCGCACTGACCACATCTCCGACATTCGTCTCGTTTTTCTCATCATGAACCAGATATTTTTTGAATCGTTTGACGATCTTTCTATATCTGGGATGGACCACTTTTCTCTCTACCAACACAGTCGCCGTCTTGTCACCGGCTTTCTTGACTACCGTACCTTGTATTTCTCTCTTTAAAGCCATCTTTATGCCTTAATCATTTATTGGCGTTAGCGTTGATCGCCGTTTTGATACGGGCGATATCACGTCTAACTTCTTTGATCTCGTTCGGATTGTTCAGCTGCATCGTCTTGAGTTTCGCTCTAAGTTTGAACAGCAGCAACTTCTTCTCTTTCAACAGTTCGTTGAGTTCTTTAACGCTTTTCTCTTTGATTTCAGTAAACTTCATTTTCATTCTCTCGCGTTATGATTTTGGTTTTGAACGGAAGCTTGTGTTTTGCCAGGGTCAACGCCTCTCTGGCTAACGTTTCACTCACTCCCGCCATCTCGAACACGATCCTTCCGGGCTTGATGTTCATGACCCATTTTTCGACGGCACCCTTACCTTTACCCATTCTCGTCTCGAGAGGTTTTTTGGTCAGAGGCTTGTCCGGAAAGACACGAATCCACGATTTGGCTTCTCTCTTGACATGTCTTGTCATCGCGATCCTCGCCGCCTCTATCTGGCGGGAATCGATACGACCCGCTTCGACCGCTTTGAGAGCGATCTCGCCGAACGCGATCGTGTTGCCTCTGTAGGATTTTCCTCTGTTTCTACCTTTTTGCTGTTTTCTGTACTTCGTACGTTTTGGCATCAACATGACTATTCACCTCTTCTTTTTCTGGATCTGGCAGGCTTGCTCTCTTTGGGTTCGGCCTGGATTCCCTTCGTCAATACTTCACCTTTGAAAATCCAGACTTTGACGCCGATAATACCGTATGTGGTATGCGCTTCGGCAAAACCGTAATCGATTTTCGCTCTGAGTGTATGCAGAGGCACACGCCCCTCCAGATACCACTCGGTCCTGGCCATCTCGGCACCGCCGAGTCGTCCCGCGACTTGTACCTTGATCCCTTTGGCACCGCTTTTCATCGCACCCTGAATCACCTTTTTCATCGCCCGTCTAAACGCCACACGTCGTTCCAACTGCGTCGCTACGTTTTCCGCCGCAAGCTGTGCGGAAATCTGAGGTTTTCGCTCCTCTTTGATGTTGACGTTCACCTCTTTGCCGACGAGTTTGTTGAGCTTTTGGCGCAGTTTTTCGATATCCGCACCCTTTTTACCGATAATGATACCGGGTCTGGCAGAAACGACGGTCACTCTCAGCTTCTTCGCCGTTCTTTCGATGATGATCTGGCTCACTCCCGCATAATAGAGCTCTTTTTTCACGAAAGATCTGATTTTATGGTCTTCACCGACGTTGGAGACAGCAGTCTCTTTCGATGGGTACCATCTGGAATCCCAATTTCTGTTCAGTCCCAGTCTTAAACCAATAGGATTAACTTTCTGACCCATTCTTAAGACTCCTTCTCTGTTTTTGTTTCTTTTGCCACGGTCCCGACCTCTACCATAATATGTGATGTTGGTTTGTGAATTCTGGAGGCACTACCTCTCGCTCTGGGTTTGAATCGCTTCAAAACCGGCCCCTTGTCGACTCTGCAAGAGAGAATCGTCACCTCTTCGGGCTCGTAATCGCCATTGGCGACCGCGGACGCGATCACCTTGGAGATGATGCCGGCAGCCTTGTTTGGCATAAACTCGAGTGCCGCCAGCGCTTCTTCGGCATTCATACCCTGCACTTCACGCGCGATCAATCTCGCCTTGGTGGGAGAGAGTCTGATAAATTTCAACGTCGCTTTACTCATCTCTCACCCCTTAGCCTATCTTCTTCTGTACGGAGCCTTTGTGCCCCTTGAACGTACGTGTGGGTGCGAATTCACCCAGTTTGTAGCCGACATGGTTTTCGGTGATATAGACGGGTACGAAATTTCTTCCGTTGTGAACCGTAATGGTCAGACCGATCATATCGGGCAGAATCATACTCCTTCTCGACCATGTCTTGATCGGTTTTTTGTCACCGCTCTCTTTGGCTTTGATCACTTTTTTCATCAAATGGTCATCAACGAATGGACCCTTTTTCAAACTTCTCGCCATCTATCTTCCTTTTCTTCTGGAAATGATCAATTTATCGCTCGCTTTTTTGCGTCTTGTTTTGTACCCTTTCGTAGGCATACCCCATGGACTCACGGGATGTCTGCTCGCATTGGTTTTACCCTCACCACCACCATGCGGGTGATCGATAGGGTTCATCGCGGAACCTCTGGTCTGAGGCCTGATACCTCTGTGGCGGTTACGACCCGCTTTACCGATGACGATGTTGGACCACTCTTCGTTTCCGACGGTTCCCACGGTCGCCATACACTCGCTTAGAATCTGTCTCATCTCGCCGCTGGGGAGTCTGAGAATGACGTACTTCTCCTCCTTGCCCATCAGTTGCGCGTATCCGCCGGCACTTCTGGCGATCTGGCCCCCTTTGCCGGGTTTCATCTCGATATTGTGAAGGATCGTTCCCACCGGAATGTTTTTGAGTTTCATCGCGTTGCCCGGCTTGATATCCAGACCCGACTCCGCCGATGCTACCTTATCTCCTACTTTCAATCCCGAAGGCTGGAGGATATATCGTTTGTCGCCATCCGCATAGGTAATCAACGCGATACGGCAGTTTCTGTAAGGATCGTATTCGATCGCCGTAACTGTTCCTTCGACTCCGAATTTTCTTCTTTTGAAGTCGATGATTCTGTAGAGTTTCTTCGCACCAGCCTGCTTGTGGCGGGAGGTGATACGACCATTGTGATTTCTACCCGCACTTCTTGGAAGCTTTTTGAGCAGTTTGGATACGGTCGGTTTACCGGTAATGTCGCTGGAATCGATTCCAGTCATATACCTTCTGCTGGGGGTATAGGGTTTGTATGATTTGACTGCCATATTATATCTCCAAACTTTCTATTTTCGCGCCTTCAGGCAGTGTGACATAGAATTTTTTGTAATCGTCACGTTTTCCCTCGACACCTCTGAATCTCTTGACCTTACCACTCATACGCATCGAATTCACTTTGAGCGGGATGAAACCGAAATACTCTCTGAGCACCTCTTTCAATCCGTTTTTCGTCATGCGGGGTGTTGTCTGAATCACGACGACACCGTTCTCCTGAAGGCCCAAACTCTTTTCGGTATATAAAATTGATTTAATATCTGTAATATCTGCCATCTTAGCCCTCTTTCGTTAATTTTTCCAATACGCTTTTTTCGATCACGATTGCATCGAGTGCAGCTGCCGTATATCCATTGAGTTCGTTGGGTTCGATCAGATAACTGGTTGGAAGATTTCTAAACGCCAGGAACGTCTTTTCATCCACCAACTCTTTGACGACCAGAGCACCCCTTACTCCAAGGGTTTTGATCATTGCCGCCGCATCTTTCGTTTTCCCGGATTCTACACTGATCGTATCGACGACGAAGAGTTTGTCGTTCTTCGCTTTTTCGTTGATCGCATACAGCAACGCCGCTCTCTTTTGCTTCTTGTTCACTTTCTGGTCGTAATTGCGGTTGTTTCGCGGTCCATGGGCGATTCCACCACCTACCCAGATGGGGCTTCGATTGGATCCTGCTCTCGCTCCGCCTCTTCCCTTCTGGCTCCAAGGCTTTTTGCCACCACCACTTACCTCTGCACGTGTTTTGGTGTGTGCGGAGTTCGCTCTGAGTGCCGCCTGATACGATTTGACATAGAGATACAGATTGTGTGCACTGACCTCTTCGAATTTGGACGGGAGTTCAAACTCTCCACTCGCCTTGAGATTGTTGTCCAGTACGATTGCCTTACTCATTTCACTATCCTTATTTTTCCTAACGCTCCGTTCGCCCCGGGAACAGAACCTTTCAACGCCAATACACCGGTCTCAGCATCGAAAGATACGATTTCGTTTTTCACGGTCGTTTTCGCATTGCCGTAGTGTCCGGCCATTTTCTGCCCTGGCTGAACGCGTCCGGGCCATTCACAGTTACCGATAGAACCGACACGTCTGTGGAATCTGGAGCCGTGCGCACCCGGACCTCCCGCGAAATTCCACCGCTTCATCGCACCCGTGAAACCTCTTCCTTTGGAGTTGAAGCTGCTTTTGACCACTTTCGCCTCTGTCAAAGGGGTCGTATCGAGATCACCCGCCTCTTCGTTACTCACTTCGAGTGTCATAAAAGCGTTGAACTCGGGTGTGAGATTGTATTTTTTCTGCTGTCCAGCCACCGCTTTGTTGCTTTTTTTTCCTTTGCTATACGCGACGATCGCTTTTTTGCCCTCGGTGATTTCACACACTTTCGCGTCTACGACTTTGACCAGTGTCACCGGTACGCTGGGTACACCGACCGTTCTGCTCATTCCTATCTTTTCAACGATATATTCCATCATACCCCTCCTATTTGCCCATCGCTCTTACTTCTACGTTGACCTCTGGAGCAAGATCGAGCTTCATCAGAGAATCGACGGTATCCGTCGTGGCGGAGACGATATCGATCAATCTTCCGTGCATTCTCATCTCGAATTGTTCTCTTGAATCTTTGTTGATGTGAGGAGATCTCAGTACCGTGTACTTTTTGATCTTTGTAGGCATAGGAATCGGGCCTCTGATTTCGGCTCCGGTTCTTTTGACTGCGTCTACGATAGCAGCAACAGACCTGTCCAAAACTCTGTGATCATAAGCTTTGAGCTTAAGTCGTATTTTTTCCATTTGTTTCCCTTGAAAGAACTTGTCGGACGCATCCGACGCAAATTTGAGCGCAAAGTATACTATACAAAAAATCAAAAGTCAACAATTTTCGGGCTTTTTGCTATATTTACATCAAGATTTTTTCCTTTAAAGAAGGAAATAAATAGCACTTTATCGAGTATGGATAGTTCGAAAAATTAAGAATGTTTTTATAGCTATATATTGATAGTATCTCACTAATATTTCTTTAGTCTTTATTTATAAATTTATTTAAGGATAAATTTAGCGCCTTTGTACTATCATATCATTATATATTACCGAAGGAGTCAAAGATGAAACAGTTTGAAAACGCACTTTTGATCGTCGCCGATCTGGGAGAGCTGAAAGTCTTCAGAGTCGTCAGAAAAGAGGGAATATTCGATAACGAACTCAAAATCTCCTATGTGCCCGAGCCGGTAACGGATCTCGATTATATCGCGGGTCACAGAAAACTTCAGGACCTCGTCAGTGACGAAGCGGGAAGGTTTGGACACAGTCATGGGGAAGCACACAATCTCGAAAGCGAAATTAAGCAGCGAACGATCAAGGATATCGCTACGGATATCGCCACGATCAGCGAACATGAAAAGGCGGACAAGCTGCTTCTGGCATTTCCCAAAGAGCATTTTCAGGAGTTGATGGAAAAACTCTCCCCCGAAATCAAGTCGAAAATCATCAAAGCCATCGAGGCCGATCTGGTCAAAACACACCGCGACGAACTCCTTACCTATTTCAAATGAGAGACGGTTTCCCGTCTCTCAGATACCGCCTCCTTACCTTCTTCAACAATCTTTTGTTATAATCACTATTAGACACGAAACTCGACAAATGAAGGTATAATGAATGAAGTTTTATATTGCGACCGACCATGCCGCCTTTTTTTTGAAAGAGGATGTCAAGGCGATATTGGCGGATCTGGGAAACGAAGTCGTCGATCTGGGACCGGAAAACGAAGAGAGGGTCGATTATCCCGATTTCGCCCACAAACTCTGCCGGAGAGTCGGCGCAGACGAGGGAAGTTTCGGAGTGCTGATCTGCGGCACGGGGATCGGTATGAGCCTCGCGGCCAACAAACATCCGGGTATCAGAGCCGCTCTTTGTCATGACGCCTATACGGCCGAAATGGCCAGAGCGCACAACGACGCCAACGTTCTCTGCTTCGGCGCACGTGTCGTGGGGCTGGGAGTGATCGAGTCGATCTGCAAAGCGTGGTGCGAGACTGCGTTCGAAGGCGGCAGACACGCCCAGAGAGTCGCGAAAATAGAGCAGATATGATCGATGCTGGCTGATTGGCTGATCTACACGATTTTCATTTTCGTCATTCTCTATCTGACGATCATGCTCTTTTATACCAAAGCTCTCTACGAAAAAGAGAAAAAAAGCAGCGCGATCAAACAGCAAAACATCAAAGACGCGCAGCTTCTGATCAGAAAATATCGTGTCCAGTTGCAGCGGGCGATCGGTGATATCGACATCCTTACCGAAGAGCTCAACAAAGTCAGAAACGATATCAAGACACTCAGGGCGAGAAATTCGCAGCAGCGGCTGGAAAACGACCAGCTCACACAGAAGATCAAAGAACTCGAAGAGCGCATCGAAGCGCTGATATAGCTGATATAAAGGAGAAGAGATGGGAATCGAAACGGTAGGCTACATCGCCTTTGGAATCTTTACATTGATCGCGTTGGCTCTGAAAATCGTGGTCTTCAAATAGGATGGGAATGGAAACGTTAAGCATAAGGGACAAAGAGTATCTGCTCGGCACAATCAGGGATGTCAAGGATTTTCCAAAGCCCGGAATCGTTTTCAAGGATATCACGACACTTCTGAAAGATAAAGAGGCATTCTCCTTTCTGATGGACCATCTGGAAAGCCGTTACAAAGAGATGGATCTCGATTTTATCGCGGGTATCGACAGCCGAGGCTTCATCTTCGGTGCCGCGCTCGCCGACAGACTCGGTCTGGGCTTCGTGCCGATACGCAAACAGGGAAAACTTCCCTACACGACGATCGGAGAGAAGTATGCGCTGGAGTACGGTTTTGACGAGATAGAGATCCATATCGACGCTTTCAGCGGCGAGAAGAAGAAACCCGAAGTTTTGCTGATAGACGACCTGATCGCCACGGGCGGCACGGCCAACGCGGCGGTCAATCTGATCAACAAATCGGGCGCTCACTGCAAAGAGGCGTGTTTTATACTGGAGCTCTCCTTTTTGGAGGGAAGTACGCGACTCAAAGAGCAAACGACCGTCTACAGCGTTCTGGAGGTGAGCTGATGTATATCCCCAAACCCTCGCCGTACGATCCGGATGAAAACGGCCATTTCGGTATCTTCGGAGGCCGCTACGTTCCCGAAACGCTGATGCCAATCCTTCTGCGACTGGACGAAGACTACCGAAAGATTCGTTTCGACCGCGACTTTTGGGCGGAGGTGGATTACTACTACCGCCACTACGTAGGACGTCCCAGTAGCCTCTACTACGCCGCCAACCTCTCGCAGGACCTGGGGGCGAAGGTCTATCTCAAACGGGAAGACCTCAACCACACCGGCGCCCACAAGATCAACCATACCGTGGCACAGGCACTGCTGGCCAGAAGATTGGGCAAAAAGAAGGTGATCGCCGAAACCGGCGCGGGCCAGCACGGTGTCGCGACGGCGACGGTCGCCGCACTTTTCGGTCTGGAGTGCGAAATCTTCATGGGTGAAAAGGACGTGATGCGCCAGGAGCTCAACGTTTTTCGCATGAAACTTCTGGGGGCGAAAGTCCACGCCGTCAAAAGCGGAAGCCGCACGCTCAAGGACGCGATGAACGAAGCGATCCGCCACTGGGTCACGCACGCGAGGGATACGTTCTATATCATCGGAACCGTCGCCGGTCCGCATCCATATCCTATGATGATCCGCGATATACAGTCGATCATCGGATACGAAGCGAAACGGCAACTGATGGAAGCCGAAAACGCCCTCCCCGACTACGTCATCGCCTGCATCGGCGGAGGAAGCAACGCGATGGGTATCTTCAACCACTTTCTGGAGGAGAAACGAACCCGATGTATCGGGATCGAGGCGGGAGGCCTGGGGCTGGACAACAAACACGGCGCGAGCCTGGCCAAAGGAAGCCCCGGCGTGCTGCACGGACAGATGAGCTATCTGCTCCAGAACGAAGACGGTCAGATCCTCGAAGCCCACTCCATATCGGCCGGACTCGACTACCCCGGTATCGGCCCCGAGCATGCCTATCTCAAGGAGATCGGTGCGGTCGAATACGAGTCGATCACCGACGAAGAAGCCCTGGAAGCTTTCGTCTGGCTCTCTCAGAAGGAGGGAATCATCCCGGCTTTCGAAAGTTCCCATGCGATCGCTTGGCTGAAAAAGATGCCTGAAGAGGAGATCCGGGACAAAATCCTGCTCGTGAACCTCTCGGGCCGAGGCGATAAAGATATGATTCAGGCGAAAAACCTGCTGCATTTTGAGTAGAGAGATTGGAAGAGACGCTTGTAGGCCTCCTGAAGGAGTACGGATATGTCGTACTCTTCTTCTGGAGCATTCTGGAGGGGGAGCTGGGATTGATCATGGCCGGTATCTTGAGCCACACGGGCGATATGGACCCTCTGCTTTCGATAGTCGTCGCGGGTATCGGAGGATTTACCGGAGACCAGATCTATTTTTACATCGGTCGCCACTCCAGGCGTTATATCCACAAAAAATTCAAAAAACAGCGCCGGAAATTCGCGATCGCCCATCTGTTGTTGCAACGCTACGGCTGGCCGGTGATCTTTCTGCAGCGCTACCTTTACGGACTTCGTACGATCATTCCGATGTCGATCGGGCTCACCCGCTACAGCGCGGCGAAATTCGCCCTGATCAATCTACTCAGTGCATGGGTCTGGGCGGCGATCACGATCGTTTTGGCCTATATTTTCGGCGATACGCTGTTGAGGTTGCTGGAAATCGCGAAGTCCCACTGGTACGTCGCCCTACCCGTAGCCGCGGCGACGCTTTTTGGGCTTTACCAAATTTTACAAAAGATAGAATACAACTTAATCAGGAGAAAAGATGCAGATAAACGTAACGGACAAACCCCTCGAAGAGATCGAGGCGACCTGTGAAATCGTTCTTGTCGTCGACAAAAATTTCGACCATCGATGGATCAGGGATCGGGAGGATCTAAAGACGCTCGGCTTCAAGGGCGAAAGTGAAGAGACGGCATTCCTGCCGCATCAGCACAGGATTTACGTCGGTGCCGAATCGCTCGATCGAGACGAGATCAGACTGGCGGTGGCCAAGGCGATCACGACGATCCAAAAGACGACATACGACCGTCTCAAAATCGGCTCCTATACCCAAAACTGCCCCGTTACCAACACCAAGGCGATCGTCGAGGGGGCTTTGCTGGGTGAATACCGTTTCGATACCTACAAATCGAAGAAAGAGGAGCCGATCGAGCGTACGCTGATCCTGTCGCTGGAGGACTACGGCGAAAAAAAACTCGATCTCGAACCCGCCCGCAACGCGATCGCGGAAGCGGCCGCGATCATCGAAGCGACGAATCTGGCCAAAGATATCGTCAACACCGCCCCCCAGGATATGACACCCGCCAAACTCGCCGAAAAAGCGGAACAGATCGCGGCGGAATACGATAGTGTCACCTGCTTCGTAGGAGACGAAGCGTTTCTGGAAGCGCAGAAGATGGGGGCGTTTCTGGCGGTCGCACGCGCGAGTAGTAACCCGCCGAGGCTGATCCATCTGATCTACAAACCCGAAAATCCGAAAGGAAAATTCGCCTTCGTAGGCAAAGGGCTCACTTACGACAGCGGCGGGCTCAGCCTCAAACCGAGCGAGCATATGGTCACGATGAAATCCGACAAAAGCGGCGCCGCCGCGGTACTGGGCATCCTCAAAGGGGCGGCGACTCTGAAGGTGCCGTTCGAAATCCATGCGATCATCGGAGCTTGCGAAAACATGATCGGAGGCAACGCCTACAAACCCGACGACATCCTCACGGCGAAAAACGGCACGACAATCGAGGTGCGCAACACCGATGCCGAAGGGAGACTCGTTCTCGCCGACGCTCTTTGCTACGCACAGGAGCAAAAGCCCGACTACCTTTTCGATCTGGCTACCCTCACGGGTGCTTGTGTGGTGGCACTGGGCGAATACACCAGCGGCGTGATGGGCCACAGCAGCGCACTCAAACACGAAGTGCTTTTCAGCGCCGCAAAAAGCGGGGAGCTCGCAAGCGCTTTGCCGTTCAACCGCTATCTCAAAAAACTCCTCAAAAGCGAAATCGCCGATATCAGCAACATCTCCTCCTCCCGTTACGGCGGTGCGATCACGGCAGCGCTCTTTCTGGATCACTTCATCGAAGAGGAGAACAAAGAGAAGTGGATCCATCTGGATATCGCCGGGCCCGCCTATGTCGAAAAAGAGTGGGGATACAACAAACCGGGCGCTTCGGGCGCGGGAGTCAGACTCATCCTCTACTGGCTCAAGGAGCGGCAGTACAAACTCGACAACCCTCACAAAAAGGAGCGATAGATGGGTCTTAGTGTCGGTATCGTAGGACTTCCGAACGTCGGCAAATCGACCACGTTCAACGCCTTGACAAAAGCGCAGAACGCCGAATCGGCCAACTACCCCTTCTGTACGATCGAGCCCAACAAAGCGGTCGTTCCCGTACCGGACGAAAGACTCGCCGAACTGGCCCGAATCGTCCATCCTGAGCGCATATTGCACTCCACGATCGATTTCGTGGATATCGCCGGTCTGGTCAGGGGCGCTAGCAAAGGAGAGGGGCTTGGAAACAAATTTCTCTCCAATATCCGAGAAGTGGAGATCATCCTCCATATGGTGCGTTGTTTCGATGACGGCAACATCACCCATGTCGAAGGAGATATCGATCCTATCCGGGATGTGGAGATCATCGAAAGCGAACTCATCTTCGCCGATATCGAGCAATTGGAGAAAAAAATCGAAAAACTCGCCCGCGAAGCGAAATCGCAAAAAGAAGCAAGAGCTAAACTCGATCTTGCCAAAACGCTCAAAGCGCATCTGGACGAACTCAAACCGGTCTCCACTTTCCCCGAAAAGGAGAACGAAGCCTTCAAAGAGCTCAACCGCGAACTCCGCTTTCTATCCGGTAAGGAGGTGATATACGGCGCGAACGTGGACGAAGAGGGGTTGGTGGAGGAAAACGCCTACACGAAACGGCTGAGAGACTACGCCAGGGAAAGGAACGCGGAGGTGATCACGCTTTGTGCGAAGATCGAAGAGGAACTCGTCGGCCTGGAAGAGGAGGAAGCGAGGGAGTTTTTGAAAGAGCTCGGTATCAAAGAGTCGGGATTGGAGAAAATCATCAAAACCTCCTTTTCGAAACTGGGGCTCATCTCCTATTTCACCGCCGGCGTGAAAGAGGTGCGTTCATGGACGATCAAAAAGGGATGGACCGCCCCCAAAGCGGCCTCCGTCATCCACAACGATTTCGAAAAGGGATTTATACGTGCGGAAGTGATCGCCTATGAAGACTTTATCGCCTACGGGGGCGAAGCGGGTGCCAAAGAGGCCGGAAAGATGCGGTTGGAAGGAAAAGAGTATATCGTGCAAGACGGTGACGTGATGCACTTTCGTTTCAACGTTTGAATCGATCCGGGGCTTACGCCCCGAATCGCGGGATGGGAGGTATTAGTTCAGGCAGACTTTGAA
>CAYUEN010000007.1:0-37509 GCA_964443745.1 uncultured Campylobacterales bacterium
ATATCGGAGGCGTCGACGACATGCAGATCGATCCCCAGGCGCTGTTTGAAAGTCGCTTCCACCTGTTCGCGCTCCCCTGCTCTGAGTAGTCCGTTGTCGACAAAGATCGAAACGAGTCGGTCACCGATCGCTTCGTGCAGCAGCGCCGCGACGACCGAACTGTCGACCCCTCCGCTCACGGCGCAAAGTACCTTTTTCTCGCCGACTCTCTTTCGAATCTGTGCGATCTTCTCCTTGGCGAACGACCCCATATTCCAACTGCTCTCGATTCCGCAGATGTATTTTGCGAAATTTTTCAATAGCCGGCTTCCCTCTTCGGAGTGGGAGACTTCCGGGTGGAATTGAAAAGCGTAGATTTTGCGCTTCTCGTCCGCGATAGCGGCATAAGGAGAGTTGTCGGTGTAGGCGATCTTTTCGAATCCTTCGGGCAGCATGTCCACACGGTCGCCATGACTCATCCAGACGACCTGGCCGTTGTGGGTGTCTTTGAAAATTTCATGCTCACCTTCGAAATAGAGTTTCGCCTTGCCGTATTCGTGATGGTCGGCGGGGATAACAGCACCGTCGAAATGTTGGACGATCAGTTGCATGCCGTAACAGATTCCCAGAATCGGAAGTCCCAGATCGAAGACGGCAGGATCGGGATGGTAGGCGCCTTCGGCATAGACCGATGCCGGTCCTCCGCTAAGAACGATACCTTTGGGGGATTTGGCTTCGATCTGCTTAATGGGCGTATCGAAGGGGACGATTTCGCAATAGACGCCGTTTTCCCTCAGGCGCCGGGCGATCAGCTGGGTGTATTGGGAACCAAAATCCAATACGACGATTGGAACTTCTTTCATTGATTGTGACCTTTGTTTGAATTGGGGAGGAGTCTCCCCCGGGGTTAATAGAGCCCCATCATTTCAAACTGAATATACCATAAAATCATTGAAACGATATAACCCACCAGAATCGTCCAGGCCAATTTCATATGCGCGGCAAAGGTATAGATCCCTTTCATTCTTCCCATAACCCCTACGCCCGCGGCCGAACCGAAACTGATCATACTGCCGCCGATTCCTGCCGTCAGTGTCACCAGCAGCCATTGATCGAGTCCCATATCGGGATTTGCTTTCAAGATCGCACTCATCACCGGAACGTTGTCGACGATGGCGGAGATGAAACCGACTCCGATATTGCCTGCGGTCGGACCGATGATGTCGTAGAGTTTGGTGATATAATCGAGATATCCGACGAAGTGGAGCGCTCCGACGGCGGAGAGGATACCGAAGAAGAACAGCAGCGTATCGTTTTCGATCAGCCGCATACTCGCATAGATGTCAAACGTCTTCTCCCCTTTGCGTTTCATCGTATAGGAGTAGAGTTTCAACAATGAGAGGCCGAACATCATTCCCCACATCGCGGGGATATGGAAAAACTGATGTCCCAATACCGCCATCGCGATCGTAAGTATACCCAGATAGATCGTCACTTTTCCTCCCGGCTTCATCACCGGTTTCTCTTCGCTCGCCGCGTCAAACGGCGGTTCGCCCGAGGGAACGTATCGGCTCAGAAGCCAGGCGGTGACGTACCAGCCGACAATCGAAGGGACGAAAAGATAGAGAAAATCGACGAAAGTTCCTTTGTTCGCCGTCCAAGCCATCAGTGTGGTGATATCCCCGAAAGGACTCCAAGCACCGCCCGCATTGGCCGCGACGACGATATTGATCGCTCCGGGAACGAGGAAATTGATATTTTTTCTATCGATCGTCAAAAGAACCGTGGAGAGGATCAAAGCGGTCGTGAGGTTGTCGGCGACCGGCGAGATGAAGAAAGCCAGCAATCCGGTAATCCAAAAGAGTTTTTTGTAGCTGTAGCCTTTGGAAATCAGCCTGTATTTGAGCGTTTCGAACACTCCTCGGTCGATCAGAGTCTCGATATAGGTCATCGCGACAAAAAGGAAGAAGAAGATTTCGGCGATCTCCAGTATCAGATGGGCCACTTCGGTATGCAACATTTCGGTATCCAAGCCGTTGATCGCGAAATAGAGTCCGATCAACATGAACATGAAGGTACCGATGAAGAGTGCCGGTTTGGCCTTGTTGATATGGTAGAGCTCTTCGGCCGCGATGAAGAAGTAGCCAATTACAAATATGAAAAGAAGTGCCACCCCCAGCCATGTTCCGGTTAGATCCGAGTGAGTCGCCACTTTTTCGACCGCCTCCGAAGCGAACCCGAACGTCGTGATATACATCAGCATCAATAATTTCCTCATAAAAGTCCTTTTTCTAGGGTAGAATATAGTGCGCCCCGAGAGGCTCCTCCCTATATATCGCACTTTTTACGATTTCTCTTGAGGTTTTTAGCCGAAGTCGCAGCAATTTTCCTATATTCTGTTCCAACATCTTCTCTATTTCCAAAAAAGCGAGATCCAACTCCTTGCGACTTCGCATGATTCCAGCACTCTGCCACATGATCTCTCTGAGCCGGTTTTTCAACTTCGCATCTTCCTCTTTGACGAGAATTTCGTCCTCCACGGGAAATTCGACGATTTTGAAATAGAGATCGCGTCTTTTGATATCTTCCACGGCGCGTCTGGAAAAGACGAGCCCTTCCAACAGCGAGTTGCTCGCGAGCCTGTTTGCGCCATGGACTCTGGTGGAGGCGACCTCCCCTATCGCGTAGAGATTCTCGATGTGGGGCACCTTGCCGTTGAGATCCGTCTCTATCCCTCCCATTGCGTAGTGAAACGCCGGCGATATGGGTACGTCGTCGTAAGGAAGATTGAACCCAAGATCTTTGAGGTTGTAATAGATGGTCGGGAAACGCTCTTTGAAAAAGCTTTCGGTAAACATCGAAAAGTTGAGATAGACCTCTTTGCCGGTCTTGCGTTTCCAGTCGAATATCGCTCTGGAGACGATACTGCGCGGACTCAACTCTCCTCTCTCGTCATACTCGAACAAAAAACGCTTTCCATCTTCGTCCACGATATGAGCCCCCTCCCCTCTGAGCGCTTCGGTGAGCAATTGCTTCCGCGCCCCTTTGTTGTGAATGAAAACGGTCGGATGAAATTGCGTCATCTCCATGTCGCGAAGAGTGCACCCCTTTTCGATACAGAGCCCCTGTATTTCACCGCTGATCGTACGGGCGTTGGTATGGTAGGCATAGAGCGATCCGACACCGCCGCTGGCGATGATGACACTTTTGGCGTAGTAGTTTCGAAACTCCCCTTTGTGCCAGACACGCACTCCATGACAGATCCGATCTTCGATCAGCAAATCGGTCACGACGGAGTTGTATAGCAGCGGGTGGCGGTTTTCCTCCATCAAAAAAAGATGCATATATCTCCCGGTCGCGTCGCCTCCGGCGTGGAGTATTCTGTTTCGAGAATGAGCCGCCTCTTTCGTGTAGAGAAGATTGCCTTTTTCGTCGGTATCGAAACGAAACCCTCTTCCGATCAGATCCCGTACCGCCTCAAGGCCGTCCGTGCAGAGGATCTCCACCGCTTTCTTGTCGCACAATCCGGCACCCGCTCGCAGCGTATCCTCGATATGAAGGGGGATATCCGACTCGTCCACAGGAACCGCCACGCCTCCCTGGGCGTAAAAGGTATTGCAATCCCAGGAGTTCTCCTTGCAGATCAGCAAAACTTTTTTCTCTTCGCCAAATCCGGCCGCCGCGTTCAAACCCGCGATGCCGGTACCGATGATGATCGTATCGTAGACATTCATGACGATTTCGCTTTGGGAGGAACGTAGACGGGATCGGTTTTATGGCCGCATCCTGTCAAAAAGAGAAGAAGTAGTGGTATAATAAAAAGATGAAAAGTTCCGAAACGATTATTGCCCATTTGATAAAAAAACCTCACATTCATAAAGTGGCGCAAAAAAGATGCATCCATAGACTGCTAGGCCTGCTGCCGCCGACGATGGCAAAGTCCGTGGCGTTTTTCTACGTCAAAAACGAGACACTCTTTTTTGTACTCAACCATCCCGGGATGAAGATGGAGTTTAATTATAAGCTGAATTTAATAAAGACTCTATTAAACAAAATTAAGGATATTGAAAGCGATTGTGAAGAAATGAAGATCAGGCACATCAAAACGTTCGTCACCAACCGACTTCCCGAAACGTCGGCTCCCGCTCCCTCTACACCGGGATATGAAGAGCGCGCGAAGGGAGTTTTCGAGAATTACGCCACCGACGAGGAACTCAGAGCACTTTTCGAAGATATCAAAAAGGTGATCAAAAAGCGATGACCCTCCTGGAGAGACTCAAAGAGCTCCCCCCGACCCCCGGTGTCTACCAATATTTCGACAAAGAGGGGAGGCTTCTTTACATCGGCAAGGCGAAAAACCTGAAAAACCGTGTCAGAAGCTACTTCAGACTCCAGCCCGATCTGCGACCCGCCCCGGGACTTGGTCCCAGAATCCACCGCATGATCACCGAAACCGCCAGACTGGAGTATCTCATCGTCGAAAGCGAACACGACGCCTTGATTCTGGAAAACTCCCTGATCAAGCAGCTCAAACCCAAATACAACATTCTTCTAAGGGACGATAAAACCTACCCCTATCTCTATATCGATCTGGATCGGCCGTTTCCGCGTTTCGAGATCACGCGCAAAGTGATCGAAGGCTCCAATATCAAATATTTCGGCCCTTTCAGCACCAGCGCCAAAGCACTCAGCGACGCTCTTTACGACCTCTTTCCGCTCGTGCAGAAAAAGGGTTCGCTCAGAGGGAAAAAGGCTTGCCTTTTCCATCAGATCGGAAAATGCCTGGCTCCCTGCGAAGGGAAGGTGAGTCCCGAAGCGTATCGCAAGATCGTCGCAGAAGCGATCGATACGCTCCAGCATAGAGATCGGCTGCTCAAGCGACTCGAAGAGAAGATGGCGTCCCTTGCGGAAAAACTTCTTTTCGAAGAGGCTTCCCGAATACGCGATCAGATCCAGACGATTCGAAAATCCGAAATTTTGAGTGAAGTGGATCTGGCGAAGATCGAAGATTACGATATCTTCGCCGTCGCCATCGAATCCGAGAGAGCTTGCGGAGTCAGACTTTTCATCAGGGGCGGGAAAATCACCTCCTCCTCCCATACGGTGGTCAAATCGG
This sequence comes from uncultured Campylobacterales bacterium, assembly GCA_964443745.1. Lineage (GTDB taxonomy): Bacteria > Campylobacterota > Campylobacteria > Campylobacterales > QNZT01 > CAYUEN01. The sequence goes on from CAYUEN010000007.1 coordinate 5,096, forward strand.
ACTCCGGCTTCGAAAGAGAGGAGCTCTACGAAGCGCTTTTGCTCGACTATTATCGCCAAAAACATCCCTTTGTCCCCAGCCGTATTCTCCTTCACGACGAAGTGGAAAACCCCGCACTTTTCGCCGAAGTGATCGGACGCTACGCCGAAAAAAAGGTGAAGATCACTGTCCCGAAAATAGGAGAGAAACGGAGATTGACCCGACTTGCTTATACGAACGCTCTTGAGATTTTGAGGCTGGAGGCGAAACGCTCGGGAGATTCGATCCTCAAAACACTCAAGAATACGTTCGGTCTGCAAAAGACCCCTTACGTCATCGAAAGTTTCGACAACTCCCATCTGCAGGGTGCGGCGAGAGTGGGGGCGATGGTACGTTGGGAGGGGGATTGGAAAAAATCCGACTATCGCCACTACAACCTCGAGGCAAAAGACGAATACGCGCAGATGCGCGAAATGTTGATTCGAAGATGCGAGCGATTCGACACGCTTCCTCCCCCCGATCTGATGGTGATCGACGGCGGTCGAACGCTCCTGACGCTCGCCCGAAAGATCGTTAAACAATATGGGGTATCGGTCGATATTATTGCAATTGCGAAAGAGAAGCGGGATCGCAAAGCCCATCGCGCGAAAGGTGGAGCGAAGGATACGATTTGGACCGAAACCGAATCGTATCGATTCGCCGAACACGATCAGCGTCTGCAATTCGTACAGAAGATGCGTGACGAAGCGCACCGTTTCGCGATCTCTTTTCACCGAAAACAGAAGCGCAAGGCGGATAAAAAAAGCATTCTGCTCGAAAAGAGGGGTATCGGTCCTGCGACGGTGAAAAAACTTTTGCAATATTTCGAGACATACGAAAACATCGAGCGCGCCTCTTTCGACGAGGTCGCCGCCGTAGCCGGTAAAAAGGCTGCCGAAGCATTAAAAAACAGTTAAAAGGGGCACCCGTGATACTCTACGACGAACACTACAGATTCCTGGGAATCAGCAACGAAACACTCGCTTTTTTGGGATACGAAGATCTGTCGGAATTTCTCTCCTTGCATAACGATTTTGCCGACCTCTTTCAGAAACGGGACGGCTATGTCTACAAATTTGAAAACTTCTCCTGGATAGATTTCATCCTCTACAGCGGGGCTGGAAACAAAAACGGTATCATTCAACTCAAAAACGGGGAAGAGACCGAGGTGAAAATCCATATCAAGGAAATCTACCTCGCCCGCCCCATCGAAGAAGCGACCAAACTCTACAGTGTCAAAATCATCAGCGAACAGTTCAAACAACTCGCATCTCAAACCGATCCAAGCGTTATTCAGGAGGAGAAACAGAGTCCGGCGCTAAATACCTTCATGACCGAACCTCTCAATGAGGCACAGGCGGTTCCCAAATATCCAGCAAAACAGATCGACGTAGATGAAGAACCGAACGAAACGATTTTTTCCACTCCCACGGAAGTTTCAAAAGAACCCAGAGAAGAAGAACAAGCGCCTCTTATTCTCAACTTCGACGCACTCGAATCTTCATCGGAATCATCGGAATCAGAAGAGAAGCGCGAAGAGACTCCTTCCCCCGCAAACCTCTTCGAATCTTCCGAAGAGGAGCCTCCTCCACTCTTTTTGGATCTCTCGCAAGAGAAGACCGAAGAGGAGAATCTTTCCATACCGAAAGAGTCCCAGCAAGAGAGCGAGCAGCCAGAGAGCGAAATCTCCTTTTTGAAGTTGGAGGAGCATACATCTGTCCAAAGCGAAGAGGAACCTCGCGATGAAATTCTGCAATCTGACAGTGAAACGGAGAGTTCGACGGAGTTTTCACTCGATTTTCTCAAGAAGTCGAGCGTAGAAGAAAACCCATCAGAAGAGGTCGAATACACATCCGAAGCACCCTCTTTCCAATCCGATCACGGTGTCGAGGATCTGGCTGAAAACGACTATGTGGACGAAAGCGAGAGTGAAAAGGCGACAATCGACGATCCAGACGAGTCTCAACACGAACAGATACAGCCTTCCTTGACGATAGAGACGCCGCAGGATGAACAAAAAGAGCATATTATCGAACAGATCAAACACGATCTGGCCGAAATCGACGATCTTCAGAGCACTACCGAATCTACCCAAGAGGAAGAGGAGAAACAAGAGGTATGTGAATCCGAAGAGTCCGAAGAACGACCCACCTCGACACAGGCCCCTTCACTCGACGCACTCAAAACATTCCAGATCGAAGAGACAGAGGAGCAAAAACGGCAACACTCCTTTTCACAAACGCTCAAAAGCCTTTTCAAACAGTCCGAAAAAAAAGAGGGAACACAGGAGGAGGATTTTTCGTCCGAATTTCAACTCAAATACAGGATGGATGAAGAATCCGATTCCGAACAGCCATCCGTAAGCGACGACGGTACAAATTTCAAACCGCTCTTCGGGGAACTCGAAGAAGCGCATTTGGATATTTCACAAACGCAAGAGCAAACCCCGGCGCCTCAGGATGAAAGAGAGCATTTGAGGATCGAAACAGAAGACGCGATCCTACCGAAAGAAGAGGAGCGCTCCGAGAGCCTGTTCAATTTCGATCTGCTCGAAAAGGAGTCTATCGAAACCGAAGAGAAAACCACCATTTCCGAACCCGAAAATGAGAAGTCCGAAACCATCGACGATGAAAAAAGCGTATTCACGAAAAACGTTTCGGATGCCGAAATGGAGCAAGAAAAAAGCGATACACCGTTGCTTCACTCCATGGAAGGACTCGGTCTTCCCACCGAAGAGGCCTATACCCTACTGGAAGATTTCGTCTATGAATCACGAACCAATATCGATATGATCAATAATTTTATCATGAATTACGATTTTGACAATATCCTTTATTGCCTCATCAAAATAAGAGGTTCTGCCGAAGTGTTGAACCTCAATGAGATCATCCAGACGACAAACGCCATCAAAGAGGCGAGTCAGAAAAAAGAGATGGATGAAGTGATAAAATATACTGGTGCACTCGAAACGCAAATAGATGCACTTGAAGCGAAGGTACACGAAGCTACCGTATAATTTAATGAAGCATCGAGGATGAAAGAGGATGAAAATCAAAAAAAACGTTCAACTGCTCACGATACTCCCCATCACGCTTGTGATCCTGCTGGGGGGATATCTTCTTCTGAGCAGTTATCAACACTATCGGAGTGCCTCTTCGCAATTGACACGGTTGCAAGAGAGCGAACTCTCCAAAAACCTCTACCTCAATCTGCTTCGTGAATCCGGTGTTTCCACTCTCTACGCCCTCGAACCCAGAGAGGATATCAAAAAACTACTCCTGAATCAAAGACACCAGAGCGATATCGCACGCGATGCCTATCTAAACTATTTCTCGTCCCGCACCCCTTCTCCTCGAAATATCGCCGAAAGATTGAACAGGCTCGCGACCCTTCGGAATGACTATATGAAAGGATTGGAAAACTTTCCCGAATTCAACCGCTATCTGATGGAGATATCCGAGCTCCTGCTCAGAGAGATCAAAACGAGAATGGTCACCGCCCCTCCCCTCCATCAAAATTATCTCGATCTACTGGAAAAGATGAAACTTCTCACCAAGGAGCAAAACTACGGATTGCTCAGAATTTCGGATACGGACAGGCCCATCTATCCTCTGCTTGAAGAGTTGTTCCCACAGACACACCTCTCTTCTCTCCTCTCCTCCTTGCCTTCCGCACTCCAGAGTACGATCGATCCGCTTCTGCAGGATAAAGGTTTCCGCGATGTGGTTCAAAAGAGCGAGCGTTTCAAAGAAGAGATGCTCAAAGATACATTCGAACCCGCGCCCGGCGACATCATCACCTGGTATCGTCTTGAAACGCAGAAAATCGGAAAACTCAACCAGATCGCAGATTTGCTCAACGCTTCGATAGTCAAAAAAATACACAAAGAGCGTAGGACGGCGACTATCGGCATCGTACTCTCTTTGGCTTTGCTGCTTCTGTCTTTTTATCTGCTCTATCTCTATTCGAAGATGCGCACACACTTTTTCGATACCAGAGGACTCGAAAGGCTGCTGGATAAAATCATCAAAAACGCACTTTTGGAAGATACGATCGATCTGGATAGCACCGAAGGAATCGAAAAGACATATAGGGTCATCGAGGAGACCGTCGACAAAATCGAAAAAGAGAAACGCAAAGCCGAACGGGCGAATGCGGCCAAAAGTATCTTTTTGGCCAATATGTCACACGAAATACGCACACCGATAAACGGTATCATCGGCTTCACGGATCTGCTTAAAAGCAGCGATCTTGGCAAAAACGAGCGTGAATATGTCGATATCATCACCAAAAGCACCGACAATTTGCTGGAGATCATCAACAATATTCTCGATCTCTCCAAAATCGAAAGTAAAAAGATCGAAATCGACGAAATCATTTTCTCTCCTGTCGTCGAATTCGAAAACGCGGTCGACGTTTATACCCCCAACGCCGCTTCGAAAAAGATCAACTACTCTCTTTACATCTCTCCCGATTTCGAAAATTTCCTGGTAGGCGATCCCATAAAGATCAAAGAGGTGTTGCAAAATCTGATTTCCAACGCGCTGAAATTCACCCCGGAAGGGGGTCAGGTTTCGGTCGTGATTCGAAAAGAGAAGGCGGAAAACCCATCCAACGAACGAATCTATTTCGAAGTGAGCGATACCGGTATCGGTATGAGCGAAGAGGAGATGGAAGATATCTTCAACGCCTTTTCACAGGCCGATTCGACTATCACCAGAAAATATGGCGGTACCGGCCTAGGATTGACCATCTCCTACAATTATGTCTCTTTGATGGGCGGCAAATTGGAGGTCGAAAGCCAAAAAGGTGTCGGCAGCAACTTCTTCTTTACACTGGAACTTCCCAAAGAGAAACCGATGAAGATGCACTACCACAACCGGTTCGCCGGTATCAGTGCCGCTATCGTCGGTGACGATCCCAAATATGACAAGCTCACGTCACATTTGCGAAAGATGCTGAGCTATCTTTGCAAAGAGGCGACGATCACGACCAGCGAAGCGCTTTTGAACGGAGAACATTCGGAGGTGAATCTAATCGTAGCGCAAAGTTCCCTGCTAGACACAGATAGACGAAAAGAGTTAGAGGCGTTGGGTAAGCCGATTCTACTGATTACACCCACTGTAAAATTCAACACTTCTACAGAATATGAAGAAAAACTTCTGATTCCCATTTACGAACCCATCGGTTTTAGCCGTTTGACCAAAAGACTCGAAGAGATAGAAAAACGCTTCAAACTCAAACAAAAAACCCAGACTCCGATCCAGAAAAAAACGGAAAAAGAGAGTGTACGCGTTCTGGTCGCCGAAGACAACGAAATCAACCAGAAATTGATAGAGACGATTCTCAAACGGTTGAAAATCGATATGAAACTGGCTCGGAATGGGCAAGAAGCCGTGGAACTCTTCAAAAAGGAACCATTCGATCTGATTTTGATGGATATCGCGATGCCGGTAATGGATGGACTGAGCGCCACCAGAGAGATTCTCGCCTACGAAGAGGCACACAACCGCCCGCACACTCCCATCATCGCACTGACCGCAAACGCTTTGAAAGGAGATAAGGAGCGTTATCTAAACGAAGGGATGGACACCTATCTCGCCAAACCGACCAGAGAAGAGGATGTCCGAAACATTCTTCTGCATTATGGCCTACTTCCTCAGGAGAGAGAAACGAAGAGGGAAAAAACCGAAGCCGTCGAAGAAGAGCGGAAAGTGGTTTCCCCTTCCGAAACAGAGGCGAACAAGGCGAAGGAGACGGCTCCACCTACAGCCATATTGATCTTCAAAAAATCGAAAGTGGAAACGAAGATTTTCGAAAAGGTACTCAAACAGCTTCATGATGAAGTGGAGAGCGCGAAAAACAGCGACGACTTCTTTCACAAGATTCGAAACCGAGACTATCGTGTCATCATGGTCGACAAGGAGATCCCGGATCTGGATCTGCAGCTTCTTGTCGAGAGTATCGAAAACCGCGACCAGACGGCCCTGCTGCTCTTTCGCGCTTTCGATACGATCATCGATGACCGCACCAAAGCGCTTTTCGATGAGGTTTTGATCAACAGCGCGGACAAGGTCTATCTCAAACTCGCGCTACGAGAGTATCTGAAGCTCAAAGAGGAATAAAACGCTTCAGCGCAGCGCGGCGAAGGTGTCGCACTGGTTTATATCGCCGCTTTTGAGACCGCGCGTAAACCAATACATCCGCTGCCTGGAGCTTCCGTGGGTGAAGGAGTCCGGCACCACGTAGCCGCGCGCTTGCTTCTGGAGTCTGTCGTCGCCGATCACGTAGGCAGCGTTGAGCGCTTCGTCGATATCCCCGCTTTCGAGAATCCTCTTTTGCTTATGGGCTCTGTTGGCCCACACCCCCGCCAGACAATCCGCCTGTAACTCCACCTTCACCGAAATTTTGTTGGCTCCGGCTTTGGAGGAGCGTGCCTGCATCCGCTGGGCGCGCCGGGTGATTCCGAGCAGATTTTGGACATGGTGGCCGATTTCATGCGCGATGATATACGCTTGCGCGAAATCTCCCGAAGCGCCGTAACGGCGTTTGAGCTCGTCGTAGAAGGCAAGATCGATATAGACTTTCTGGTCCGCGGGACAATAAAACGGACCCATCGCCGCCTGAGCATATCCGCATGCCGAGCGCACTTGACCGCTGAAAAGAACGAGCTTGGGCTCTTTATAGGTGCGTCCCATCTCCCTGAATACCTGATGCCAGACATCTTCCGTATCGGCCAGCACTACCGAGACGAATTCCTTCTCTTTCCGCTCTTTCGCCGATAGAGGTGCGGAGGAATCTTGTGTCGAGACGTCACCGCCGGTTTGCTGCAACAGCGCGGTGGGATCCACCCCCATATAGAGTGCCGCCAGCACGAGCAGAATCGATCCGATACCGCCTCCGATCACCTTCTTGGCTCGTCCTCTTCTTCTGTCCTCCACATTGGTGCTACGTCTGTCGTTCTCCCAGCGCATCGGTTCCCTTCTTTTTTCTTCCATTTTATCAAAATAATTTTTAATGTGATACAATGAGAGTATGAGAGCGTTCGTATCCGCCTTCGAAGCCGAAGCCGCACCCTTGATCGATCTTTTCGAACTTCGATTGTCCGCCGACAGACCGTTTCGCCTCTACCGAAACGAAACGACAGCCCTTGTCATAAGCGGAATGGGAAAGCTCTCCAGCGCGGCCGCGACAAGCTACCTGCTCGCCTCACTCTTGCCGTCGGATACGGAGATATTCAACTTCGGACTCTGCGGCGCGAAAACGCATCCGATCGGAAGCCTTTGGCAGATTCGCAAGGTGATCGACCGCTGCAGCGGGGCGGTCTACCATCTTCCCGCTCCTCTTTTGGCGCAACAAGCCTCCATCACCTGCGAAGAGACGCCCCGCCGCGACGCGAAAGGGCTCAAAAGCGATCTTATCGATATGGAATCGAGCGGTTTTCTTCTGGCGGCAAGACATTTTCTAGCGCCTTCTCGCATCCATCTGCTCAAAGTGGTCTCCGACCATCTGGATCCCGAGCCGCCCACGCCCCAGCGATGCAAGTCGCTGATAGCCCCCCATCTTCCCTTTTTGAAGGAGCTAATATGAAGACGGCTGTTGTTACCGGTGCTTCCAGCGGTATCGGCCTTGCCTGCTCGAAAAAGCTGTGCGCGCTCGGCTATCGCGTCTACGGTGTCGCCCGCGATTTCGACAAATGCGACTTTTCGCACCCACGTTTCGTTCCGATCTCTTGCGATCTAAGAGGCGACGATCTCCCGAAACTCTCCGGACGGATCGAAAGCAAGAGGCTGCAAGTGCTAATCCATGCGGCGGGAGTGGGCCATTTCGCGCCGCACGAAAATCTGCATTCCCGACAGATCGAAGAGATGGTCACGCTCAATCTCACCGCCGTCATGCTGCTCGATCGTCTCTTTTTGAGGCGACTCAAACAAAACCGCGCACACCTCTTCTACATCGCCTCCATCTCCGGAATCGACGCGGCTCCGATGGGTGCGGTCTACGGCGCGACCAAAGCCGCCCTCTCCCACTACGCAAAATCGCTCTTCAGAGAATCCAGAAAGAGCGGTCTGAAGGTGACGGCCATTTCGCCGGATATCACCAAAACGCCTTTTTTCGACGGTCTTGGTTTCGCTCCGACCGAAGATCCGCTCACCTATATCGAACCGGAGGATATCGCGGAGGTGATCGCCTCGATCCTCTCCATGAGGGAGGGAAGCGTCGTGACCGAGGTGACCATAGAGCCCCAACAATTTCGTCTCTTGAAAAGAAAACGCCCCTAAAAACGGATGCGCTCCACACTCTCCAGCCGTACGGAACGTTTTATCTTCGATTCGATCTTTTGTTTGAGCAGTCGAATCTGCTCCTCTTCAAGATGGCGGGTGACCACCAGATCGCAGACGATCACCTCTTTTTCCTCATGTTTGATTTTCACCCGCTCCACTCGCACCCGCTGATTCTGCAGATTAAAATACGTCCCCTCCAGTCTCGAAAGAATCTTCGCATCCTGCGCCATCTGCGAAAAGGAGAAATATAGCGGTACGCTCACCAGCGCCGCGACGACCAACGACACCGCCAACCCCTTTTTGGCCCGCTTGATCGGCGAAAAACCCAATATCATGAAAACCGATCCGGCCGCCAGTACGATACCGACGAAGTTGGTCAAAAAGAGCAAAAAGGCGTGGGTGAAAATTTCCGGCCGCATCCACCCCAGCCCGATGCCGGCGGTCGAGAGCGGCGGCACCAGCGCCACGGCGATCGCCACGCCGACGAGCGAACCGCTGATCTTGGGGTTGCTTTTGGCGTAGGCGGCGGCGATACCGGAGACGATGGCGACGATCAGATCCAGCAGCGAAGGATGCAGTCTTCCCGCCATCTCCGGCGTCACTTCGCTGAAAGGAAGCAGCCTGGCGATGATCGCCGCACTCAAAAGCACCAGCAAAACCCCGCCGACGACCGACTTCGCACCACCGATCAACAACCCCTGATCGCCGCGCAGCGCCCCCATCGCGAAAGAGACGATCGGCTGCATCAGCGGAGCCAGCAGCATCGCGCCGATGATGACCGAAGCGCTGTTTAGAAAAAGACCGACCGTCGCGAGAATCGTGCTGAGTATCATCATCACGACAAAAGTGCCGGAGATTTTCGCTTCGGAGCGCAGCGCCACGAAGAGCTCCTTGTATTGCGATTCGCTCGCGTGGGTGAAGAGGGGAAACTTTTTGCTGATATAGTCCACCGCATCGTCGCTCTGGGGGAGTTTGTCGATTTTGAGCGTCTCCTTTTCGACGGAGGTGGGCGCCGAGCGGCTCCAGTAGGCTTCGCTCGCGATAAACCGAAGCGCTTTGGGGCGGATCGCAAACGTCACCGGTGTCGTCCCCCGCTCGTGTCCGTCGATCGCCACGCTCAGCGCCGCATCCGAATCGATATGCAGCGACTGACTCTCCACCAGACCGACCGAATCGGGGAGAGTCGTTTGCCGAAAGAGAGGAAAAAGCGCGACGATCAGATAGTGCAGATAAGAAAGAATCGAAGCGGGAGAGAGAATCAGCGCGGAGAGGCGGCCGTCGTTCCACGACTCCTCCGCCAAAAGATTGGCCGCGCAGGTGCCGTTTTCCTGATCGATCACCACAATACCGGTCGCGGCGGTGGCGATCTCCTGCTCTTTTGCCGTCTTCATGCGAATCGGAAAGAGCCGCAGACGCCGAAGCTTGCCGATCGCTCTGAAAAAGAGCCGCAGTCTGTCCTTGAAACTCCCCTCCTTGAAGGATACGCTCGTATACCCAAGAGGAGGCGCCTCCCCCACCAGCGCACCGTATAATACGAGGCTTCGATCGTCCGCATAGAGTAGATCCTGCCCTTTGGGTTCGCCTTCGGCAAGCAGGTCGACCGCTTCTTGAAGCGAACGCGGAATGCGGTAGGTTTTGCGGAGGGAGTTTTGCTTTTTGGTGGCATACAACATCAGAGCGAATCCCACTTTTTCCGCCTTGGCCACGACATGTTTGATCGTCTCTATCTTCGCGCAGATGGCGACGCGATCCTCTTTCTCCAGATCCTCCCGCTTCAAAAAGGCGTCGCTTCGGACAAACGCGATCTTGTCATGTCGGGAGGTTTTCGCAAGATTTTCCAGCAGATTTTCGGTCGTTTCATCATAGACCCAAAAAAGCCGCCCCGTTTTGTTCGTATCCGCCTCTTGCTTCATTCTCTCGCTCCTTTGATTTTCATGATACGCCCATAAGAGACGTCGATTCTCTTTTCGTCTATTTCTCCGTTTCGGACCATCTTCTCTATCATCCCGATCGCCTCTTTCAGACGCAGCGGTTTTGCAAGCTGATTGGCAAACAGCAGCATATCCACGCCCGCACCGATCGCCCGTGCCGTCGCCTCCTCCATGGTGTAATTTCGGCCGATCGCTCCCATCTGCAGATCGTCACTGAGAATAATCCCCTCAAAATGCAGCCTCTTTCTCAAAATCCCCCGCAATATCTTTTTCGAGAGGGTGGCGGGATAGGCGCTGTCAAGATGGACGTCGTAGATGTGGGCGGTCATGACACACGAAAGTTTTCCGCTCTTAATCAGCGACGCGAAAGGATAGAGTTCGATCTCCCGCCAGCTATCGCTCACGTCCGTAAAGCCGCGATGGGAATCTTGCAAAGAGGAGCCATGGCCTGGAAAGTGCTTTCCGCAGGCGCGGACCCCCCGCTTTTCAAGCACGTCGATCAGAATCTTCGCGTAGGCGACCACCTTTCGAGGATCCTCGCCGTAGCTTCTTTCCATTTGGACGATGACGCCGTTTTTAGGCTCTATCGCAAGATCAAGATCAGGCGCGAGCACCAGATCGATCCCCGCTTCTTGCAGCATGCGGGCCATTTTGTCATAGAGTCTCCGGGCGACTTTCGGAGGGCGTTTGGCGATCCTGGCTGCGGAGGGGGTGTCGAAGAAGCCGTTTTTCGCATTGAGCCGCTGGACCGCCCCGCCCTCCTGATCGACCGCGATCCAAAGCGGGCGTTTCGCGTTGACATGCAGATATGTCGTGAGTTTTCTGAGCGCTTCGGGAGAGCGGATGTTTTTGCCGAACAATATCACCCCGCCTACTCCCGTATCGCGCAGTTGGCGCATAAACGGGGCGTTGGGTTTTAGATCTTGATCGTCGATACCGATCATAATCATCTGCGCGATCTTTTCTCGCAACGAAGCCCCATGCAGCAAAAGCGCGCAAATCATCCATAAAAACGCGATCCTTCTCATTCCACGCATCCGATCGCGAGAAAAACGGGAAAATCACGGTGTTTTCTGATCGAGAGAATCGTATCCACAAAGCGGATTTTCAAGCCGAATTTCCGATAGAGCTTCTCGATCTCGCTCTTCTCGAATCCAAAATGCTTCACGTCGTCGTTACCCATCGTATGGAACGTCCCGTCTTCGCTCTCCAGATCGCTGATTGCGAGGCATCCTCCCTTTTTGAGGGCGGCGACACCCTTTTGGACAAAGAGCGCCGGATCGTCGATATGGTGCAGCGTCATCGCGGTGACGATCAGATCGTAGCGGTTTTTCGGAAGCGGTTGATAGCGGATATCGTGCAAAACGGGCGTGATCGAATCTATCTTCGCCTCTTTCATCTTCTGGCTTAGTTGCCTTAGCATTTGCGGGGAGTTGTCCATCGCGGTAACATGAGCGGCCTCTTCGCAGAGGTTGAAAGCGATCAGCCCCGTACCGCTGCCGTAATCGAGAATCTCCCTACCCTCCACATCGACCAGTTCCTTGATTTTGGAGGTGGTGATTTTGGCGGCTTTGACGCGTCTGGGATTGAGATCCCACCGGCGGGCGAGTCGGTCGAAACGTGTCATGCTGGCTCCTTTCGGGAGCCATTATAACAGCTTTTGGTAAATCAGGGCTGGTGAAATACCATAAAGGCCAGATCGGTATTGAGCCCTTTTTCGAGATAGACCGGGCCGAAATCGATTCTGGAGGTATCGTTGGCGATCAAAACCGCGATGATCGCGATAAGCGCCCAAATCTTGCGTCTGCACCTCATATAGAGACTCCTCTTTTTTAGAGTAAATCGTCTAAAATGGTGAAAACTTTAACAATCGGAGAAGAGAGTGAAGAGAATCGCCGTGATCACGATCGTTCTTTTTGGCATTTTGCAGCTTATACGTCCGCAAAGATCCAATCCCCCCGTCGACGAGAAAATCGCCCTGCATCCCCCCGCACAGGTGGAGAAGCTCCTCAGACGAAGCTGTTACGACTGCCACTCCAACGAAACGAAATGGCCCCGCTACAGCGCCGTTGCACCCTTTTCATGGAGTATAGCCGGCCATGTCGCCGACGGACGCAAAGCGCTCAACTTCTCGGAGTGGGCGCGTATCCCCGAAGCGATCCGAATCAAACGCCTCAAACGGGCGATCCAAACCGTAAACAACGGAATGATGCCCCTCTCCAGCTACCTTCTGCTTCACAAAGAGGCGAGACTGAGCAAAGAGGAAAAAGAGACGCTGATCGGGTATTTCGAGGGGTTGTTGGAGAATTTGAAACGAAGATAAATAAAAGAAAATGTGGGGGAGCTATCCCCCGCATTTTTAGTGTCGTCTGCTCAGATAGAGGCCGACGGCCTGGAGTTGTTTGCCGTTGAGCTTTTTGCAAAGGCCGTTTTTGAGTACGTAGGCTTTCGCTTCCGCGGCGGAGGTGAAGGTTTTGTCGGTGGGTTTGCACATCTTTTTGTAGATCATCTCCCCTTTTTTCGCCATCATCGCCTGCTTCTTGGAGATCATCGCCGTATCTTTTTCGAAATCTTTCTTCGCGACTTCGTAAGCTCCTTTAAAATCCGTCACTTTTCCGCCATGAGCTTTGGCGAACGCTTCGGCGGCCTCTTTCGTGCCAAAGGCATATTTGCTCGTCATGCTCATCGTACCTTTGACATCGCTTCCCACGACGTAAAACGCCTTTTGTACCGGGATGAATTTCAGTGTTTGTACGTCCACGACGCGGATGTTTTTGAGATCTTTGTGGTTGATCTCCTTATCTTCCACCAGACAGTGGATCGAGCAGTACTGTTTCGTCTTTCCGTCCACATCGGCGGCATGGTTGGTTTTGTAGAACATCGGCAGCGTCATACCGCACTGGGGACAAAACATCTTCGCCTCCCCTTTTTGCAAAATGGTGGCCTTTTCCATCGGCACGCTCTGAAACATCTTGTGTTTCATGCCCGCTTTGGGCGACTCCGCGGACGCGCCCGTAGCAAAGAGCAAGGAGAGTACGACAGCCGTAAAGAGTGATTTGAGTTTCATGATGATCCTTTCGAAAAAAGTTTTCCAGAGTATACAGAAGATGTGTTAATTTATTGTTAATTGGTTTTCAAACGGATCGTATTTTGTATGTGCGGCGCGGGATCTCCCGCACCGTTTAGGGGTTGACGCGCGTGACGATGTTGTCGCCTTCGGCATCGAAGAGTACGCGATCACCCTCTTTGACCCGGTCGGAGAGAATCAACTCAGCCAGACGGTCTTCGACCTCTTCGTAGAGGGCGCGCTTGAGCGGTCTGGCGCCGTAGACCGGATCGAATCCCTCCTGCGCGACGACGCGCTTGGCCGCTTCGCTAAGCTCGATGTCGATACCGCGCTCTTTGACTTTGGTCTTGATTTGACCGAAGAGGATATCGACGATTCTGGTGATCTGCTCGAGACCGAGCGGATTGAAGATCACGATATCGTCCAGGCGGTTTAGAAACTCCGGCTTGAAATAGCGCTTGAGCTCGTCTTTGACCGCCTTTTCGCGATCCTCCGGATCCTTGAACTCCATAATCTTGTCCGAAGCGATGTTGGAGGTGAGGATGATGATCGTGTTTTTGAAATCGACCGTCACCCCTTTGTTGTCCGTCAAACGCCCGTCGTCCAGCACCTGCAGCAGAATATTGAACACATCCGGATGCGCCTTTTCGATCTCGTCGAAAAGCAAGACGCTGTAGGGCTTCCTGCGAACCGCTTCGGTCAACTGTCCACCCTCTTCGTATCCGACATATCCCGGAGGTGCACCGACCAGTCTACTGACCGCATGTTTTTCCATATATTCACTCATATCGAAACGAATCAGCGCTTTGTCGCTATCGAACAAAAACTCCGCCAACGCTTTGGCGCTTTCGGTCTTACCGACACCTGTTGGACCCAAAAACATGAACGAACCGATCGGTCTACTCACATCCGAAAGACCCGCTTTGTTGCGCTTGATCGCCCTGGCGATCGCATGCAGCGCGCTATCTTGGCCGACGACACGACGCTTGAGCTCCTCTTCGACATGAAGTACTTTCTCCTTGTCGCTCTGAAGCATCTTCGTGACGGGAATACCGGTCCATTTGCTGACGATCTCCGCGATCATTTCGTCGTCGACGCTGTTTTTAAGCAAAACGCCGCCTTCTTGCATCTTCTGCCACTTTTCGTTGAGTTCCCGCTCTTTGGCTTCGAGCTTGGGAATTTCACCGTATTCGATTTCGGCCGCTTTGTTGAAATCGCCGTTGCGCTTTGCCATCTCGGCTTCGCGTCTGAGCTCTTCGGTACGCTGTTTGATCTCCGCGATCTCCTTGAAGACCGCTTTTTCGTTTTCAAACTGCGTCTCCAGAGCGCGTTTTTTCTCCTCCAGATCCGCGATCTCCTTTTCGATCTCTTTGAGGCGCTCTTCGTTCTTTTTGTTCTTCTCCATCAAAAGCGCCTCTTTTTCGACCAGCAACTGCTCGATTTCGCGCTTGACCCTGGAGAGTTCGAACGGCTCCGATTCGATCTGCATCTTCAATTCGGCCGCCGCCTCGTCGATGAGGTCGATCGCTTTGTCGGGCAGATATCTATCCGTGATATAGCGAGAGCTCAACTTCACCGCCGCGATCAGCGCCGAGTCGAGAATCTGGACGTTGTGGTGCGCCTCCAGACGCTCTTTGATGCCGCGCATAATCTGCAACGCTTCGTTGGTGTTGGGTTCGTTGACCGTGATCGGCTGGAAGCGTCTTTGAAGCGCCGCGTCCTTTTCGAAATATTTGCGATACTCCTTCAGTGTCGTCGCGCCGATCGTATGGAGTTCGCCGCGTGCCAAAGCGGGCTTGAGGATGTTGGCCGCATCCATGCTCCCTTCGCTCGCACCGGCACCCACGATTGTATGGATCTCGTCGATGAAGAGGATGATGTTTCCATCCTTCTTCACCTCTTCGACGACCGATTTGAGGCGGTCTTCGAATTCACCGCGGTATTTGGCGCCGGCTATGAGCGCACTCATATCAAGCGCTATCAGCCGTTTGTTCTGCAGGCTCAGAGGCACCTCTTTGTTCGCGATGCGCTGTGCCAGACCTTCCGCGAGCGCCGTTTTACCGACGCCCGGTTCACCCAGAAGAATCGGGTTGTTCTTGGTTTTGCGGATCAATATCTGCATCATACGCTGGATCTCTTCATCGCGCCCGATGACCGGATCGAGCTCGCCTTCCAGCGCCTTTTTGGTCAGATCGATACCGTATTTCTCCAGCGCTTCGAGTTTCTCCTCCGCCGTCGGCGAATCGATCGTACGACCGGCTCTCATCGATTCGAACGTCTTTCTCAGCTCCATCAGATCGATGAATTTGCCGAGCGTCTCCTTGATCTGGGGATGGTCGAGATTCGCGACCAGCCATGTATCCACCGAAAGAAACTGATCGCCGTTCTTGACCATCTCGCCTTCGGCCTTCTGTAGTGTCTCGGCGAGCGTTCTGGAGATTTTGATACTCTCTTTCGTGACGCTCGATACTTTCGGCAGACTCTCCGCGCGGCTCTTGACCTCCAGCGCGATCGCATCCTTGCTCGCGTTCATCTTGTTGAACGCTTGGTTGAGAATCGATCCCGTATCGGTGATCAATCCCCACAAGATATGGATAGGTTCTACCTCCTGGTTTTTATTGTGCAATGCCAGCGAGACGCCGCTTTCGATCGCCTCTCTCATAGCGTGGGTTAGTTTTTCGAATAGTTCTTGCATCGTGACTCCTTTGTTGAATTGGAGGTATTATACAACATTGAGTCTATCTTTGTCAAGTATATTTAGAATATTTTTTTAAGTTTTAGCATCCGGGCAACCATATCTTTTTTGGCATACGATTTGCTTCAACAAAATAAAACTATTGAAATAAGTACATATATGTCAAAATCTCAACATACCAAATCTTTTTCGAAACGGCTGAAAAACGAACTGGCATTGTTGCGCTCCAAAGAGGCGTTGGAATCGATTCTGCACAATCTCGAAGATGTCTACTATCGGGTCGATGCGGAAGGTATCGTACTTTATGTCACCCCTTCAATACGTAAACTGCTTGGTTATGAAGTCGAAGAGGTCATCGGGACCCCGATGGAGAGATATTATCTAGATCCTTCGCTACGCAAGAAGGTCATCGAAGAGATCTTGAAAAATCCCGAACAATCCGATCCGATCGAAATCGCATTCAAACGTAAGGACGGCAGCGGCGGATGGGCTTCGGTCTATACACATCCTTGGTTCTATCCCGACGGTTCGTTAGGCGGATTCGACGGACTTGTCAGAGATATCTCTTTGCAAAAGGAATTGCAGCAGAAGATGATGGAGCAGGAGGCGAAATACCGCGGTATTTTCGACGCTTCCCCAATTGGCATCGTCTACTTCGATCCGGATGGTACCGTTACAGACTGCAATCCCAAAGCGATCGAGATTTTCGGCAGCTCTTACGAAGTTCTTGTAGGTATGAATCTTTTCCGGGATATCAAAGATCCCGATTTGATCACCGCCGTCAAACAGATGTACCGGGAGGGCGAGGGTTATTATGAGGGTTATTACACCTCCGTCAGCGGTTTCAAAACCACTTACCTGCGTATCCATCTAAAGGCGATCACCGATTCCGAAGGCCGTCTGATCGCAGGAATGGGCTTGGGTGAAGATATCACACGACAACAAAAAGCCTTCGAAGCGCTCGCCTCGAGCGAAGCGAGACTAAACGAAGCCCAGAAAATCGCACACATTGGCAGCTGGGAGTTGGACCTCGTACACAACAAACTCTGGTGGTCGGCAGAAATTTACAACATATTCGAAATAGATAGAAACCGTTTTCGTGCAACCTACGAGGCATTTTTAAACGCCGTGCATCCCGAAGATAGAGAGATGGTGGACAAAGCATATAGACACTCCCTGCAAACCCGTACTCCATACGACATCATCCATCGTCTCAAGATGGCCGATGGAAGAATCAAATATGTCAGGGAAGTGTGTACGACCTATTACGATGGAGATAGACCGATCCGTTCCGTGGGCACGATCCAGGATATGACACAACTGCACCGTTCCCGGATCAAACTGCAAGAACGCGAAAAATTCCTGGATGCGATCATCACGCACATTCCTCATCTGCTTTTTGTCAAAGATGTCGAAACTTTTCGCTATCTTCGAGTTAACCGAGCAGTTGCGGAGCTTTTCGGAAAAGATCCGGAATACTTCATTGGCAAACGTGACGAGGATATCTTTTCCCGGCAGGAGACAGAAGCACTCATCTCGAGAGACGAAGAGGTATTGATAAAAAATGGTGTCGTGGACATTCCGGAGATTGTCATCGATACTCAGAAGGAAGGACGGAGAGTCTATCGTACGAAAAAGATACCCGTCGGAGACGAGCAAGGTTCACCCCGCTATATACTTTCACTGGCGGAAGACATCACCCTTTTGAAAAACCAGCAAGCCCAATTGCGCCATCAAGCACTCCACGATCCACTGACAGATACGCCCAATCGGTTGATGCTCAATGCAACACTCGAACATGCCATACTCCATGCCAAAAGAGAGCAATACAAGATCGCTCTTCTTTTCCTCGATCTGGATAACTTCAAAAAGATCAACGATACTGCAGGCCATATTGTCGGAGACAAAATACTCAAGGCATGCGTTCTACGTATCCGATCGGCCTTCAGGGCGGAGGATCTGCTGTCGCGATTCGGTGGCGACGAGTTCGTTATGGTTCTTGAACAAATACTGACGGCGGAAGACGCTGCGAAACAGGCGAAAAAACTGCTTGCACTTTTCGACGCCCCTTTCACTATCGATCATCACCACTACTATCTCACACTTTCGATAGGTATCGCTCTTTTCCCGGATGATGGTGAAGATCCGGACTTCCTGATCAAAGCGGCGGATACCGCAATGTACCGATCGAAAAACGAGGGGAAAAACAGGTATATGTTTTACACTCCCCACTTTACCAACGAACTGGTAACGGAAATAGCGCTGGAAAACAGTTTGCGAGACTCTATCCAACAGGGCCATTTCACGCTTCACTACCAGTTGCAATATGCACTGGAGAGTTCCGATATCGTAGGACTCGAAGCACTTTTGAGATGGTATCATCCGCAATTGGGTTTCATCGCCCCAGATCGCTTCATTCCGATTGCGGAAAAGAGTGGCTTGATACTTCCGCTTGGGGAGTGGGTTCTCAAGGAGGCTTGCAGACAGGCGGGGATTTGGATGAAGTCGGGACTGATGAAAGGCAAAAGAGTGAGTATCAATATTTCGGGTCTACAACTCGAATCAGAAAATTTCGTTACGCTGCTACGGCGGACCCTGAAAGAGAGCGCTCTCGACCCTGTCCACCTTGAGTTGGAGATCACCGAATCGGTATTGATGGGATCACCACTGCAATGGACGGATACTCTCGCACGCATCAAGGATCTGGGTGTCTCCATCGCCATCGACGATTTTGGGACGGGATATTCCTCCCTCTCCTATTTGCGGCAATTTCCACTCGATTGTCTGAAAATAGACAAATCGTTCGTGGATGATATTCCAAAAGATTCCGATGCCTATTCGATCGTCAAAGCGATCATAGCCCTGGCAAACAGCCTGGGGCTCTCGACTATCGCAGAAGGCATAGAGACAGAAGAACAGGCATTCACTCTACGACAACTTGGGTGCCACTATGCACAAGGATACCTCTTTGCCAAACCGATACCGGCACAAGAGGCAAAATTACACCTACAAAAAAAGATGGTCGAAAAAGAGAAGGAGAAGTGAGAATAAAACCAAATTCGAAAGAGTATCCACATGGTCGGAGCGACAGGACTTGAACCTGCGACCTCTACCACCCCAAGGTAGTGCGCTAGCCAGACTGCGCTACGCCCCGATTGTTTGTGGAGGCGTATTATAACGCCTCTTTTCTGATAAAGAGATTAGAGAAACTTTTTAGCTTTTTTTAGGATCGCTTCGTCCTCCGCAGGATCGAACCACACGAACGATCTGCCGCTTTGGGCCTCTCCTTTGAGCAAGTCTCCCCCTTGGCGGTATTTCAGATCGAGTTCCGCGATTTCGAAACCGTCCAGCGTCTTCGCGAATGCTTCGAGCCGCTTGGAAGAGTCGGCTTTGGTGAAAAGAAAGCAGTAACCCTCCAGACCGTTTCGGCTGACTCTTCCTCTGAGCTGGTGAAGCGTGGCCAGGCCGAGGCGTTCGGGGGCGACGATCACGATGGTGGAGAGTCTGGGCAGCGAGATTCCCACTTCGATCAACGTCGTCGCCAGCAGGATACTCCCCTCCTCGCGAAATCGCTCCAAAATCTCCTCCTTCTCCCTATCCTTTCCGTGCGTCACGTAGACCCGCTCGAACCGCTTCTCCCAGAAGCTTCTCGCCTCGTCAATCGACTGATAGCCGATCGCTTCGCTCTCCTCGACCAGCGGGTAGACGACGATCGTCTGGCGTCCTTCTTCGCTCTCCTTTCGGATATGCGCGAGCAAATCGGAAAAATCGGCTTTGCGTACGATACGGGTGGTGATCTTCTTATTGTAGGGAAGCTCACGGATGATACTGATATCGATCAGCGTCGATTCGATCATACTGAGGGTACGGGGGATCGGCGTGGCGGAAAACTGCAGAAAATGGGGATGACTATCGCCTTCGCCGACCATTTTGGCGATCATAGCGCGCTGCTTGGTCCCGAAGCGATGCTGTTCGTCTATCATGATCAAATCGGCTTCGGGCAGTCTGCGATGCAAAAGCGCCTGCGTGCCGATGAGAAAGTCGTATCGCGAAAGATCTTCGTCGCGGTCGACATCGCTTTTTTGGGTAACGAGTGCGATTCGAAGGTCATCGGGTAGATAGCGACGCGCCTCTTCGTAGATCTGGGTCGCCAAAACGGTCGTGGGAGCCATCAGAATCGATCTAAAAGGACGTGCGAGCATCACCGATGCGAGTATCACCATCGTCTTGCCGCACCCCACATCCCCCATGATCACCCGTTTGGCGGCGGTTTTGGAGCGCAGATCTTCCGCGATCTCTTCGATGACCCTCCGCTGATCGTGCGTGAGGGTAAATGGGAGCGAGTGTATGAACGGAGTGAGGTCTCCCCGAAGCGATCTTTTGGCCGGGAAGCGGCTTCGTTTGGAGGAGAGTTTGCGGAGGTGGTTATAGATTTCGGTCAGCTTCAGGGCATAGAGGGTACGCTCGTCAAATCCCCCTCGCCGAAGATAGTCGGCGGCAAACGCGCTGGTGGGACGGTGAATCGCAAGCAGCGCTTCGACCGCCTCCTCGAAAGGAAGCATGCGGGCGAGATTTTCCCGCGTCAGATAACGCCGCATCAGTGCGACAAGCGTGCGGTTTGCCAATCTGGAGCGGTATCTTGGCAAGATCGTATCGATATGATCGATCTTTCGAGGCTGGATCATCTGATAGGTGCCGTAGTTGTATTCCAGCCTTCCTCTAAGATAGAGACGGGTGCCCGCTTTGAAGAGCTCGCGATGATATCGGCGGGGGTTGAAGGTGATCGCCTGTATCTGTCTGTCGGCGAAGTTGTGGGCCCGAAGAAGAATTTTGAGGTGTTTGGGATGGCTGCTTTGGCTTAGGACCGTCGCGTCTATAACATTGGGAATGCCGATCTGCGGCACTTTGGAGAGGGTCAGATCGTCGTATCCCGCAGGAACGATCAACGCCAGATCGAGCAGCGTCGTCACCCCCGCTTTTTGGAGTTGTTCGCGATCCTCTTCGAGAAATATCACTTCTTCGTTACGATGGAGAAACTCAGCAGTTTGATTTCGGGATGGGCCTTGATGAAGGCGTTGAGTTCGTCGATTTTGAGCGACTCTATCATCTTCAGCTCCTCTTTGCGATAGCCCAGTCCCAGCCCTTTGTAGTACTCCAAAAAGGCGCCGGAAAGACGCTGATCGAGTGTTTCGTTGCGTAGGGGTTCGCTTCCGAGCAAAAACTTTTTCGCCTGCTCCAACTCTTCGGACGTCACCCCTTTTTCGACGAATTTCGCAATCACCTCCCTGACGAGTTTTATCGCCTCATCCTGCG
The DNA here is from genome assembly GCA_964443745.1 of uncultured Campylobacterales bacterium. GTDB lineage: Bacteria > Campylobacterota > Campylobacteria > Campylobacterales > QNZT01 > CAYUEN01. Next base: position 26,405 of record CAYUEN010000007.1, read on the forward strand.
ACTCCAGCTTGGTCTGCAGATAGCCGGTAAAGTCGGTATAGGAGCGGTTGAGATTGATTCTGGCGTATGCCGAATAGGCAAGACCCCGTTTGACGCGGATCTCCTCCATCATCCGACTGCCAAATCCCCCCGCACCCAGAATGAACGCGGCGACCCGCGCTTTGTAGATGTTGTGTTTGTCGTCGACTTTGATGTAAAAAGGAGAACCGAAATAGATGTATGCCTGTTTGGTCTCCTTGGGAATCGTGACGGTTCGGGGCTTGTCGGTCGCGTCGTAACGGCCCAGCGGCTCCAGGGTGCCTTCGCTCAAGGGTGCGAGCGCCTCTTGGGCGAATCTCTTCGCCTCTTCGATTCGCATATCGCCGCCGACGACGACGATCGCCCGTGCGAGAACGATGTGTTTGGCGTAAAAGGATTCGACGTCTTCGAGTTTGAGCGCTTCGATGCTCTCGATCGTACCGGCGAAAGCATGCCCGATCGGCGTCTTTTCGAAGAGAATCTTCTTGAGATTGAGGCTGGCGATGTAGTCGTAGTCGCTCTCTTTGCGTTTGAGATCGCCCAGCGTCATAAGCTGAATCTTTTTGAAACTCTTCTGCGTGAAATTGGGATCTTTCAGCAAATCGCCGAGCAGTTTCGCACCGAGCGAAAACCGCTCCTTGAGAGAGGAGAGTTCGATCACGAACGTCTCCGTACCGCTGTGGGCGCTCAGGTGGATCGCGTTTTCTTCGAGTCGGGTCGCAAAAGCGACCGCCCCCATTTTTTTCGTCCCTTCCCCGAGCATCTTCGCGCAAAAACGGGCGATTCCCGGATGTGCTCCGTCTTCGATGCTGCCGCTTTTTTGAAATACCAGTTGCATCGACGCGATGGGAAGCGTCGTCTGCCGTTCAAAAACGAGAGGGATCTTCACTCCCCCCACTTCGATCGAATCGAGTGTCGCTGCCAAAAGTACTCCTTGCAATAAAATGGTCGTAAACAGAAGGTGTTTGAAAAGATTGCTCATGCCTTCACCTCTTCGAATCTCTCCAGAATGTTGTAGGCGGTATCGCGCTTGGCCGGGATCTCGCCGATATCGCGAATCAAGCGGATCATCTCCTCCTGGTTCATCCTGTTGACCGCACCGGCGGCGGCGACGACGTTCTCCTCCATCATCGTACTGCCCAGATCGTTCGCCCCGAAAAGAAGCGCGAGCTGGCCGATATAGCTTCCCTGCGTAACCCAGGAGCTCTGGATATTTTTGAAATTGTCCAGATAGAGACGGCTGACCGCAAGCAGTCTCAGATAACGGTTGGGGGATTGTTTGGTGATGGAGGGGATCTCTTGCGCGAGCCGCGTATGGCTGGGCTGGAAACTCCACATGATGAAGGCGCGAAATCCCCCCGTCTCATCCTGCAACTTTCGGATATGCTCCCAATGCTCTATGATCTCTTCGTCCGTCTCGACCGTACCGAACATCATCGTCGCGGTCGACTTCATACCTATGCGATGCGCCTCTTCATGAACTTTCAGCCAATCCCTCACGTTGAGTTTTTTGGGGGCGATGACATCCCTGACCCTATCACTGAGGATCTCCGCACCCGCACCGGGAATCGAAAAGAGCCCTTTGTCCCGAAGTCTTCGCAACACTTCGTGATAGGAGATTTTCGAAATTTTCGCGATATAGTCGATCTCTATCGCGGAAAAGCCGTGGATCGTCACTTCGGGATAGCGCGTACTGATCCACTCGACCAACTCTTCGTACCATTCGATCTTGAGCTTGGGATGCACGCCTCCTTGAAAGAGGATCTGCGTACCGCCGATTTCAAGAAGCTCTTCGATCTTTCGACCGATCTCCTCGAAGCTGAGCACATAGGCGTCCGCCTCTTTGGCATGACGATAGAATGCGCAGAATTTGCAGTCGACCCAGCAGACGTTGGTATAGTTGATGTTGCGATCGACGACGAAGGTGGTGATGCGCCGGGGATGGAGCTCTCGTTTTTTCGCGAGCGCCATTCTCCCCAGTTCGTTCAAATCGGCATAACGAATCAGCTCCAGCGCCTCTTCGTTGGTCATTCTTCCCATCGTCCCACCTTGAATCAAAGTGGGAGATTATACCATTTTTTTATTTTAAAAGAGCGCTTCGATAGAGGTGATCTTGCCGCCTCGTACTTTGACGTTCTCGAAACGCTTGACAAATCCGTGCTCCTTGACCACGATGTCGTAACGCCCCGCCGGGATCTTTAGCTGCGCCACGCCTGTTCGTCTGGAGGAGAAATCGTAGGTGACGCGACGTTTGGAGCCGGCTTTGAAAACCTCCACTTTCACATAAAGAGGCGCCTCTCCCCTTTTGGCGACAACCAGCAGGGTGCCGTCGTTGAAGTAGACTTTCTTTTTCAACACGCCGCCGTCTCTTAGACGAACTTTGCCCAGGCTCTTGCGCTGTTTGGCCGAAAGCGTACGGTAGGTGGCGCGAATCAGATAGGTGCCCGCCGGCAAGCGAATCTGTCCGCGGCTGGTGTAAAAGGTTTTGACACGACGGTTGGTTCTGGCGTCTATCACCTCCACCCAGGCCGAGACGGGGCGACCGTTGCTGTAGGCCCTGACCTGGAGCCTGGCGCGCTCTTCACTCTGATATCCCGTACCGAGCACTCGGTCGCTCATACGCTCCATCGGCTCTTCTTTATACTTCTCCTTGTCGATCAGCTTGGTGATGATGATCTTGTCCGACTTCTTCTCCACACGAGGCGGAGCGGGCTTGGGTTTCTCGATTTTCTCGACAACCGGCGCGGCCTTCTTTATCGGTGTTTCCACCACCGGCTCCGGAGCCACGCGAGGAGGTGTTCTCTCCTGTTTTAGTTTCGGTTTCTGTATCGAAGGTGGCGTTTTCATAGGTTCTATACGAGGCTCTTGTGTAACACTTCTTTTCACGGGAGCGGCTACTTGCGGAACCTGTTCAATCTGGGGAAGCGGTCTCTCTTCCGTGAAGGCGGGTGGTTCGACCTTTTCTCTCATCGGTTCGGTCCGCTGCGCCAGATGGACGCCTCGATTTTCGAATTTCGGTGTCGAAACCGGCATCGGCTTCACGTCGGGTGTCGCGATTCGACGATCCGGAGGCGTGGGTGAGACAGGCATACCCGGAGAAGTCGCTATCGGTGAAATTTTAGGTGCTGGTGGAACAGTCACCGTCGTAGAAACAGGCTCTCGTATCGTCGGTGCCGTTATCGAAGGCGTAGATAGCGTAGGTGCGGTAATGCCGGGTTTGGGAAGCGATTCGGCTTTGGGGACTTCCGTTTTGGTGGGAATGGAAGGCGGGGTTGTAACCTTTTTGGGCGGTTTTTTCGGCAAAACCGGTTCACCGAGTACCTCTTCTATGGATCTCTTCACGGGAGACTTTTTCGCTCTTTTTTTGCGATCTTCTCCGGTCAAAACTTCCGCGGCCTCACGCAATGCACGTTTTATTCCGTAGAGAATGCCATGGTTGGATTTTTTGGCTTTGGGTTTTGTGACTGCTTTCTTCACCGGTCTGGCAACCTTGCCACTATCGGCAACACGCTTGTTGGAAGAAGCTTTACTTCCATTCTCCAGAGGCGAAGAGACGGCACCTTTTTTCAAACTTCTTTTTTGGAGCGCATCCAATACGATGGGGGGAAGCGAATTGATTTTCGTAAATGTATATTTGAATCTTCCTTCATGCACGAAGATATCTATGATATCTCCCGGCTCCACTTCGTCGTTGAAGACAAAATAGATATCCTCCTTCTCGTTTTTTTGATCATAGAGTACCCTACCCCCACTTTTTAGCGTGATGTCGTAACTTGCAGGCCCCTCTTTGCCCTTTATCCAACGCGTCACACTCAATGCGTACCCTTTCGCCGGAATCAACGATACGCCGTCACCTTTTTCCAGTACACCGGCGTTTTCGATATCCGAACTATCGACAAATCGGATATCGGCCGCATCGAGCCATAAAGTGTTGATCAGCAGCGCGAGCAGCACCCGCTGGACAAATTTCCGTACCATCACGAAACAACCTTGTCTTTAAATTTACAAATTAATTTATAATACCAAATTAATATTAAAAAAATGGGATAAAAAAAGTGAATATATTATATTTTTGAAGAAAAAATGAAATTATTTGGATCTATTCATGAGGGATCTCTCCCTCATGAATCTTATGCCAAAGCGCTCTCTTTCTTGAACTTCTTGGCAAGCAGATAGTAAAACGTCGCCCGATATTTGTTTCTGTTGGACGTTCCCATCTGTTCGCACACTTCGCCGATCGCTTTGTCGAGAGCTTCGTCGCTCTCCTTCAATCCCAACTTTTTCTTCAAAAAGTTCTCTCTCACCCTCTCCAGCTCCGATTTTTGACTGCAGGAGACCGTTTCGGCATCCTTGTTGTATATCGACGGACCGAGATTTTTGATTACCTTGTGCAAAAACGCGACATCCACGTCGCCGTTGTTGTGTTTTTTCACGTCCGCTTCGTACAGCGCCTTCTTTTCGTCCAGTTTGCTCATAGGAGACTCCTTTCGAGATAATTTCTTTGTCAGTATAACATCAGCTTATTGTATTTTTGATTTAATTTGAAAAGTAGTTTGTCATTCGTGTTCGAATTCTGGAACGATCTCCTTGAGGATGGCCACCTTGTCTTCGGCGTAGATCAATTTTTCGATCTGCGCGTTTAGTTTTCGTATGTCGTAAAATGTCGCTTTGGTCACCATGATGGAGTCGTATTTCGTTTTGCGGTCCTCTTCGCTGATCAACAGCTCTTCGTAGAGTTTCTCTCCGGCGCGCAACCCCGTATAGAGGATACCCAGATGCTCTTTGTCGTAGAGTTTGAGCATCTTTTGCGCCAGATCGACGATCTTGACCGGTTTGCCCATATCGAGGATGAAGAGTTCACGCTTTTTCGCCAAAGAAGCCGCCTGTAACACCAGCTGGCATGCTTCGGGAATCAGCATGAAATAGCGAGTCACCTCCGGGTGGGTTACCGTAAGCGGCTGGTTGTGCTCGATCTGGTATTTGAATTTCGGGATGACCGAACCGCTGGAGCCGAGCACGTTTCCGAAACGGACCGCAGTAATCAGCGTCTTTTTCGCCTCCACGTTCTGGGCGTAAAGTTCGCAGACACGTTTGGTCGCCCCCATGACGTTGGTCGGACGTACCGCTTTGTCGGTCGAAATGAGGACGAATTTCTCGACACCGTATTCGATGGAGAGGTCAATCGTGTTTTTTGTGCCGACGATGTTGTTGAGTACCGCACCTTCGACGTTCTCTTCGCATAGCGGGACGTGTTTGTAGGCGGCGGCATGAATGACGATCTGGGGACGATGGGTTTGGAAGCTCTTGCGCAGAAGTTTCTTGTCGACGACCGACTGCATCAGGGAGATGTGCGCGACATCGCTCAACTCTTCGGTAATTTTGTAGAGATTGTATTCGCTGTGATCGAGAAGTATCAGCTTTTTGGCACCGTATTTCGCGCACTGTCTGGCGATTTCGCTGCCGATACTTCCCCCGGCACCCGTGATCATGATCGATTTGCCGCGGATGAAATTTTCGATCGCTTCGGTATCAAGATCCTTGGGTTTTCTCGCAAGCAGATCCTCGATCGAGAGGTTGTGCAGCTTTTCGTTCTTGTCGCCTAGAAGTTTGAAGTGTTTGATACGGCTCACACCCGCCTTTTTCAACCGTTCGAAAAGGCGATCGAGCTCGTCAGGAGAGTAGTGTTTGGTGATGATGGCGCTGTCGATCTCCTTTTCGGCCGCGATTTTTTCGATGGAGTCGATATGATCCACTCTGATATTACCCAGGTAACTGTTGAGTACCCGCGAATCGTCATCGACGATCGCAACGGGATAAAACGACAACTCTCCGCTATCGCAAGCGGAGATCACCTGTAGTGCCTTTTGATTGGCCCCGACGAGCAAAGTGGGATGAATGTTTTCCGATTTTGAAATATCTTGAAAAATCCGTTTGGAAAAACGAAAGACACCGACAAGAAAAAGAGAGAGTAGAAAATCGATAAAAATCGTCGAGCGTGGAAAAGGGCCATGGTTGAAAAACAGTAGATAGATCCCGAAAACGAAATAGGCGACGATGAGTGCGCGAAAGAGTTTCAACGCATCCCTAAGAACGAAAAAACGCCATGAGACGAAATAGAATTTCATCAGATAGAGCGTGAGGATTTTGATCGAAATAAGGGGTAGCACCAACGATTTGAAACTCTCCATATAGGTATCGGGGACATGGAAATTGAACCTGAGTTGGTACGCCATGAAGAATGTGACGAAAAAGATAACCGCATCGGCGCAGATGAAAAAAAGCGCTCTCGTAAAAGAGGTGGGTCTGATCCACTTTTTGATCATTTCACCACCTTTTCGACGATACCGGCGACCCTCTCCACGTCGGCTTTCTTCATCTGCGTTCCGGAGGGAAGACAAATACCGCTGCGAAACATCTTTTCACTGATTCCGTTGACAAAAGCGGTAACATTTTTAAAAAGCGGTTGAAGGTGCATCGGTTTCCAGAGAGGTCGTGATTCGATATTTTCTCTCTCGAGTGCTTCGATGACAAGAAACGGATCGGTCTTCTCGAAAAGGAGTGTCGTCAACCAGCGATTGCCGAGAGTTCCCGGGAGTTCGGGCATAAACGCCAACGGCAAAGAAGTCAGAGCCTCCCGGTACCATTCAAAAATCTCTCTCTTTTTTCGAACCCGCTCTTGAAGCACCTCCATCTGAGCGACTCCGACTGCGGCAAGAATGTTGCTCAAACGGTAGTTGTATCCAAACTCACGGTGTTCGTACCAAAGCTCCTTTTCCCTCGCCTGAGTGGCGTAAAATGCCGCCTTCTCGATCCACTCTTCGTTATCGCTCACCAACACTCCTCCGCCACTGGTGGTGAGAATCTTGTTTCCGTTGAATGAGAAGACACCCAGATCCCCGATCGTACCCAATGCCTTTTCCCCATAGAACCCACCCAATGCTTCAGCGGCATCTTCGATAAGAAAAATCCCCTCCTCTTTGCAAATCGTGACGATCTCGTCCATTTTCGCACTCTGTCCGTAAAGATGCGTCAGAATCAACGCTTTTGGCTTTTTGGAAGAGGCTCTGATCGCTTTTTTCAACATTTCCGGATCTATATTCCAACTCTCGTCGCTATCGATCAAAAGGGGAGTCGCTTTCTGGTAAAGAATCGGTGCTACGGAGCCGATAAAGGTGAAACTAGAGGCGAGGACACAATCTCCCTCCTTGACATCCAATACCCTGAGTGCCAGATGAATCGCCGCCGTAGCGCTCGAGGTGGCCAATGCGCCTCGCACACCGGCAAATTCGGAGACACTCTTTTCGAAACGGTCGACGAACGCACCAAGCGGCGCGATATAGTTGCTTCGAAAAACCTCTTGAATATAGGCCTGTTCCTTACCACTCATATGCGGAGGAGAGAGAAAGAGTCTTGAGGACATCACTCTCCCACCAGAGTCCGATAGAGATAGTGAAGGTCTTTTCGAAAGCTGTAATTTTCGACATACTCTCTATTGATCCTCACTTTGTCCGGATAGATGACTTCGTCGTTGTATTTTTTCGGATCCTTCTGCATAGCAAGCAATCGCTCCTCGTCTTTGTATTTGAGCGTCGCCGGCCCGGTAATGCCCGGCCTCACCGAAAGAATGACACGATCCTCCCCTTCAAGCTTATCGGCATATCCCGGCACGTCGGGTCTGGGCCCCACAAGACTCATCTGACCCATCAAAACGTTTATCAATTGCGGGAACTCGTCGATTTTCGTCTTTCGCAAAAGGGCTCCCGCCTTGGTTATGCGCGGATCGTTATCGGTCGTGACCGTCGTATCTATCCGAGGCAGATCTCGCATCGTCCTCAGTTTGATGATATGAAATATCTTCCCGTCTTTCCCGACTCTTTTTTGGAGGAAGAAGCCGTTTTGACGTGTCGATATCGTGGCGATCACATACCCTACCACCATCACCCAGCCAAAAGCGGCCAACAGCACCGAAGAAACGACGATATCGAAGCCTCTTTTGATAAAACGTTCTTTGGGTCGCATACTACTTTTTCAATCTGTATATTTTCGCATAGGGGCTCATAACTATCGGCTCGAAAAGATCGTGATCGTATTCTTCGAGCACGAACAGTTGGATATAGAGCGAGCGGTACATCTGCTCGTCCAAAACCAAAAACGTTCTGTAACTCTGCATATAAATGACCGAAAGTGTGCCGTTGGGATCGATTTTTTGAACGTTTTTGCGCAATATGCCCTTTTTGTCGTATCCAACGTTGACAAAACGTTTGATGGGAGTGGTACGACTTCCCACTCGCAATAGGCCAGCGGATTTTTCCAAAACGATACCGGAGCCCAGATCGAGAGTACCTCCAAGATCTCTGAATCCCCCCGTCATATAGAAAAAGGGTTGCCTGTACCTTTCGCCGGTTTTGAGGTCGAGATTGCTAAAGAGCGCGACCGTAGGGAAAATACCCAACATCCGCTGCGGCAGATAAAGATAGATCTCTCTGCTCTTTTTCGGCAGCGGATATTCGTCGCTCTCCATTCTCTCCAAAAGCTCGTTGGGATCGAGTCGATTCTTTTCGCCCTCTTTAAAGAGAGTGTCGGCAACCACTTTGTATCCCGATGAAACGTACGTCTCCACCGCAGTTCTGGAGAGATTTGCCGCTTGAATCTGCGAATCGGTCGTCAAAATCTTCGAAAGAATGAAGTTGTCATGATCGTGTTTCCCGCCGTCGATCAACGTGACGGTATCGGAGTAGAACCAGATCGGATAGCCGTAATCCCACCAACTGAGCGTATAGTCGCTCGGATCGGAAATTTTACCCAGTTTATCAAGTAACGCCACCTCCTGCTTGCTGAAAACCGTTGGAACTTTGTAGGCGATGATATGGGTGATGTTCGGATAGAGCATAGCGGCCGTCAAAAGAGAGACGGTCGCGTATTTGAGCCGCGTATCACGAAAATAGTCTCCGATCCAACAAAAAAGATAGACCGCACTGAGTGCGGCGACGGGCACGGCATAGACCGTAAATCGCAATCCGCCCCAGAGCGAAAAGATTCCGATACCGATCAGTGGAAGGGCCAAAATGAAGGCACGATGACGTACGACCAACAAAACATATCCGATCAGACTGACGATCACACCGGGTATCGATCCGCTGATTCGGTTGGCCATCACCTCGAAAGGGATTTTTCCGGCTTCCCGAACGGTTTGGTTGACCGCGAAAAAATGGAGTCCGCTCTCCTCCGTCCCTTTGATGGTATAGGTTTGTATTTTGTGCCAAATCAGAGGAAAAACTTTACCCAATCCCAAAAAAAGCAGAAACAAAACCCCGGCGGCGATCATCGCGTTTCTGTCCGAAACGTTCGCCTTTTTTAAATAGAGATAGAGGCCCAACAGAAGCACGATTTTGAACAGATAGTTGTAGGGAACGGAAAGTGGAACGGGTGTCAACGCACAAAAAAGAAGAATCATCGAAAGATAGCTGTTTTTCTCCTTTTTGTGATAGACGACCAAATATACCGCATATATCAGACCCATCGCGTAAACGATCGCCCTCCCCTGATCGTAGAGAAAAGGATAGATGGCGATGGCCAAAGCCGCATAAAGAGCGCTACGAAGATTGAAATCGATCGTACTCTTCATCAGAAAATAGAGGATGAACATCGGAGCCATCGCCGAAAACATATCGGTATCGTAGTAGCCGGTCATCGTCCGGTTGTAGTAACTCCAAGCGATCGCTCCGATCAGCGCGGCAAAAAATCCCCAGAGTGTACGACCGTAAAGTCTGGAAATGAGGATTATCGGAACGACGACGATACTGGAGATGAACGTCGGCATGTAGAGAATGATCGTCTCCAGAGAAAAGGGGGTAATTTTCGCGAACAGAGTCGTAAAGAAAACAACCCCGTAATTCCAAAGTCCGGGAACTCTCGGATTCTCCATATGCATGCCGTAAAGTACTTTCTGAGCACCGCTGGCGAAAAAATAGCCGTCGTTGGTGTTGATCATCAACTCTCCGTTCCAATAAAAATCCGGATTGTTATGAAACTGATAGACCCAAATCAAACGCATCGCCACACTGAAAAGATAGGCCAACCCCATCAAAAGCAATAACTGCGTACGGGAAACCTGATAGTTGGAATCACTCATCTGAACCTCTTGTAGAGAAATTTTTTCATCGTCGGTGGTGAAATATTTACAACAAACAGTGCAAAAGCGTAAATATACGAATTAAAATTATATCCTAATGTTCTTATGACTTCGATCCTGTCTTTTAGATCTCCCCACGCCTTCGCCATGCCGCCGCGCCGTCCGAAATATTCGCTGCCGACGCGCACGTCGACCAGAACTTCGGGAATATTGGCAAACTTGCATCCATGTGCGAATCCTTTCATCCACATCAGCGTATCTTCGTTTGTGGGTGACTTTGTCGGGTAAAGCCCCGCCTTTTCGAAAAAAGTGCGACGAAAAAACGCCGTCACATGAGCGAGCGGAACCCGTTTGGAGAAGAAGTCGTGCATCTGTCGATGCGAAAGAGGATATTTGACGATTTTCTCGTAAGCAATCCCTTCTCCCACCTCTTTGATATAGCCTCCGCACACATCGATATCGGGATGACGCTCCATAAATTCGAACTGCCGCCCGAATCTACCCTCCGTGGATACGTCGTCCGCATCCATTCTCGCAATATAGTCGTATCCCTTTTGCAACGCGATGGCGATCAATTCGTTCAAAGAGTGCGCCAACCCGAGGTTTTTCTCTCGTCTGCCCAGATAGGCGATCTTTTTTTCTCGCATCAGATCATCGAGATATTTTGCCACCTCTTTTGAAACCGCACCGTCTTGCTGAACGAAAATATCCACACGCTCATCCGAGATACTCTCTACGGCTTGCCGCAGATATTCGACATTGTCCCCGGCGTATACCGACATCACGACCGCTATCTTATTCAAAATCCCTCTTTAGTATCTCGATCACTTCGAACGCTTTGATGATATCCTCTCTGGGCAAAGAGGAGAAGTTCAGCAACGACTTTTTCAATGCGGTCGTCGAAATGTCACGCGTTCGCGGAAGATATTCCACTTGGCAGTGAGGTTTTAGATGG